>NZ_JALDUF010000002.1:202161-389959 GCF_023109315.1 Streptococcus oralis | reverse complement strand
TTATCGTAAGTGATTCCTGCTTCAGAGCCCTCAACTTCTGAGATAGTGTACTTGTGAGTTCCCACTTGGCTCTCATCGTATGTGATTGGTGAGAAGGTCACTGTTCCATCAGCAGCGTTTGTAACTGTTTCAAGCTCTTTGTCGCCTTCTTTCAGAACAAAGCTGTATTTACCTGCTTCAAGGTTCTTACCTTCAAGAACTTTCTTAGCTCCAAGAGTTACACTTGTAGCTCCTGCTGGTGTGTATTTGTTTGTGAAGACTAGGTCTTTTGCTTCTTTCGAAACAGTTGCTTTCAATTCAGTTGCACTTACTTTTTCAACTTTAACTTCAACTTCTTGAACTGTCTTATCGTAAGTGATTCCTGCTTCAGAGCCAGCAACTTCTGAGATTGTGTACTTGTGAGTTCCCACTTGGCTCTCATCATATGAGATTGGTGCGAAAGTAACACTTCCGTCAGCAGCGTTTTTCACTGTTTCGACAACACTACCGTCTTCTTTCTTCAAGACAAAGCTATATTTACCTGCTTCAAGAGCTTTTCCTTCAAGAACTTTCTTAGCACCAAGAGTTGCGGTTGTAGCTCCTGCTGGTGTATAGACATTAGTAAAGGTTGTGCTGTTAGCTGTACCATCACTGCTGTAATCAACAACTGCAGTCAGTTTACCATGACCGTCATCTGTTACAGTTACTTTAGCTGTGACTGTCTTAGAATCGTAGGTGATACCATTCTCCGTTATGCCAGCTTTTACTTCCTTGATGGTGTAAGTATAAGTACCTGCTTCATCGAAGGTCAATTCATCAAACTTAACTTTTCCAGCTGCATCATTTTTCTTAGTTTCAACGTTACCAGCTTGGTCTGTCAACGTAAATTCGAACTCATTTTCTTGAGCTCCTGTCGTACGACCAGTCAACTGCTTAGTTACTTCAAGAACGGCCTTAGCATTAGTTGCTTTATAGGTATTTTTGAATGTCTGAATTCCAGCATCAGTAGCTCTATTCACTGCACCAGTAAGTGGTGGTACAAGATTAGAACTAGGTGCTGAAGAGGCCAAATTAGCTGACGGAAGTGCCACAGCAGTAATAGGATGATACAATACTGTCGCAACCAGTTTACCTTTTCCATCATCTGTTACACTTACTGTGACTGGTACTGTTCTACCATCATAAGTCACACCATCGATGGTTTGACCAGCATTCACTTCAACAACAGTAAATTCGTATTCACCCGCTTTATCGAAAGGAATATCTTTGAAGACTACGCGACCAGCTGCATCGTTCTTAGCTCTTTGAACTTCTTGACCATTTTTGTCTTTCAAGATAAATTCAAATTCTTCGTTTTGAAGAGGTGTTGGACGACCACCCGTTAATTCTTTTTTGACTTCAATATCAGCCTTAGTTGGTGAAGTACCATAGGTGTTTGTAACAGTCAAATCAGCTGTTTGATTGGCTGTATAACCATCCACATTAGTGACAAGATTGCCTTCATCATCAACTTCCATCACACTGTAAGTGTACTTCACGCCGTGATCATCTGTCGCAGGAAGGTCTGTCCATTCTACAGTTCCATCTGTTTTGGGAACTTCTTTTTGACTAACACCAACTACTTCTTCAATCGCTCCACCTTCTGGCGTACGGTACAATTTGAAGTAAACTGTTGGACGAACTGTTTCCTTACCACCAGTCCAGACTTTCTTAGCAGTCACGCTAATTTTTGCTGGTTTATAGGTATTAGTAATTTTTGTCTTATCTTCGTTGTAAGATACGACATAATCACTTGTTCCACCTGCAACTGTTTCTGTTTCAGCCAAAGGAAGATTAGTCTGGTCTTCAAGTTCGCGAACAGAATAGACTAACTCTGTAGTTCCATCAACATCATACTTAGGTAGTTGATTTTTCCACTTGTAAGTATAAACACCATTGGACTCTGTCACTTCAGGTGTATAATTTCCTGAAACAGGTTTGGAGTCCGCAACAGTTTGTCCTTTTTTATGCACATACAAACCGAGTTTGACTTCTTTATAGTCAGTTTTCTTACCACCTACCCAAGTCTTGGTTGCTTCAAAGTCAACTGTCTCACGTTTGTTGGAGATGTTGAGGGGAACACCTTTTCCATCTTTCATCTCAACTTCAAACTCTTGACTATTTACCTGATAGCCTGATTTAGGAGTTTTTTCTTTAACGATATACTTACCATTATTGAGAGCCTTTGAGACAGCTATCCCATCCGCATCTGTTGTAACGGTATCAACCAAATTATTAGTGGTTTTCTCACGGATTTCAAAGACAACGCCTGCCAACTTAACAGTTGCATCCGCTTCATCGTATTTTGTGATTTTGATCTTACCAGCAATATCAGCTGTGACTGATGCACCTACAGATTTAACCGTCTTTAAATTAAACGTTGCTTCTGTTCTGGTTCCAGTACTACCTCCGTATTTTTCCCAAATAAGTTGTGGTTGGTTATCGATCAAGTACTGCGCTGAGTTACTTATCGTTGAAGTATCTGCTGGTGAGGACGTATCATACGTTAAGAAAAAGCTCTTTGTTCCCATATTGGTCGGCATGAGCAACTCAAATCCTCGTTTCCCGTTGACAAAGGTCAACAAAGCTTTTTTGTCTGAGTTAGCCTTGTATACCTCCGGATCGGTTGTGATTTCGTATTTATCACCTAAATGTTTAAGAGCAGATGAATTCGTATTCGTCGTTTCAAATTCCGCTTCATACATATAGAAAGTACCTTCCACATAGTTAGCAAAAGCTCCCTTTGAAACGTCATCTGTAATCTTCACCACATGTCCAGTCATATCTTTCTTAGCGCGATTAATCTTCATCTGAAAATGTGCTCTCGCCTTATTGTTATCGTTATAACCGTACTTTGTAATGGTTTCTCCTATCACGTCAGTCTGTTCATATTTATTCACTTTATACGTGATGGTCTGTGTTTTACCATCTGGCAAAACGTAAGTAACCGTTTTCCCCTCTTTTTGGAGTGTTTCAGTTGCTTCTGCAACAAAGTCCCCACGGATATTTTGCTTGTCCTTCACCTTGTCATTGAAGGTAAATACCAGCCGATGGTTAGCATTATCCACTTGGACAGTCCCCATTTTGATATTTGACGTCGAATCAATCAAATCCAGACTACCATCCGTCAAACTCAAGTTATCTGGAGCCTTTACGATAAAGTAATCACCAGCCTTGATTTCATTAGCTGCCACATTGGGAAATGAGAATTCACCTGAATATTTCAATTTCATCGAAGTATCATTTGAACCATGAATTCCTTCAGTCTTGCTTCCTGTAGATGCTATAGTAATCTCCAACTTCTCGAAATGGGCTTTATTGGTAACGTCAGTTGCCGCCTGTGCTTCACCTGTCGGGAAGAACATCAGCAATAGCAAAAGAGGAAATACTAGAAAACCTAGTACTTTCTTTAGTTTATCCATAAAAAATCCTTTCTATTTGATTAAATTTAATTAATTGAGAAGTACGTCACATCTGTTCAATAGGCAACACTCCTTTCAATTGCTAGATTTACCACAAGACTCTTCCTATGGTAGCTGCGACGGTTACTTGCTATGGCTAGTAATACTGCTCAAAGTAATGATTTAATTTAATCTTTAATAGGATTTCTTACTCACTTATGAATGAAAACTCGCAAAATATCATTCATCTTATTATATCATAACCTCAAGTATTATATTAATTTTTTATGAATATTCCTTAAAGAAAAAATTTACAGTTTGTCTACTTTCATCATGGCATACATAATGAGTTCATATTGGTAATTAAAGTATTTGGATTATAAAAGTTCTCAAACATTATAAATTTCAAGGTATATTATCATTTTCTAAAATACGATCTAGAATAGGCTCATGGAGGATGGATAGTTTTAAATTATATATTATGCAATACACACTTTGTTCTTTATACATCATTTTAAAGTTTTTATTACATTATTTTTCCTCTTATAGTTTAGCAAAATAGACACTTTTTATATCATTCATTAGGAGAATTGTTGATTCTATGTTATAATTTATTTAGTAATATAAACAATATTAAGATATTTTATCGCTGTAATTCTTTACAAACAGTTTCTTTTAAGTTGTCAATTTTATCTAATATTTTAATTGATACCTATTCACAATTTATTTCATAGAAAGGACACTTATGACTAAAGATACTCGAAATTCTATCATTTCTGCTTTTATATCACTGGCTAAACAAAATCCTCAACGTAGTTCCTTCACAATGAGTGAAATTGCTAGACAAGCGGGTATTTCAAGACAAGCGATTTATCAAAAACATTTTCATAACTATGATGATATTATCAAATATATTCATGAACGGGCCGATCAACAAATTTTCCAGATATTTAATAATTATTGTTCGAGAAGGGATGGAAATCCGATTGAGTGTTTTGCGAATTTTGCAATTCCTTTGATCTATGAAAATAGGAATATCATTCGAACACTTTTTGTAACTCAAGCAGATCCTGGTTGGAAGGAGTTCCTAAGAGATACTTATTCAAAATGGATTCTAAAGAATGTCCACTACAACAAGGAATTCGACTTTAGTGAAGATGACATGACCTATGTCATCGCAAACATGATTATCACTTTTATTGAAGCTTGGATACGAAAAGAGAACCCTACTCCACCAGAAAAGTTTAAAAAAACATTTCTCCTATTAACAACAATATCTCTTCGAGACTATATGATTTTACAAGAAAAGGATAGTGAGTAAAATTCACTATCCTTTTCTCATTTTCCACCTTTAAAGGCATCCACCATTACCTGAAATTCTTCATTTGTAAGAGTAATTCCCTTGCCCATTTTAGTATGATCTGGACTCCAAGCGCGAATGTCAAACTTTGCTGGTGCTCCATTAAAGCTGACACGGTTGATTTCCTTGGTCCATCCTTTTTCATTTTCGGACAAGGTTAGCAAGTGTTCTTCGATTTCAAATGTAAATTCTGCCATTTTGTTCTCCTTTTTAGTTTTCATTAGATTATTCGAAAAATCTTGTGGTTTTTAAGAAAATTTTATATAATGTGGATATATAAGAAGGGAGGATTCTATGAGACAGGCATTCCAACTAGTTCTAGATAAACTACATAGTTTTCTCAATGGGAATGATGATCATCCTCAAATCGAGGACAACTCCCTTACTGCTTTGATTGAACAAGCCATCCAGAAAAAGACGGCTGTTCATGTGATACTTGCTGAGACAAGTTTTACAGGTGATATTCTCAAACACGATGCTAATCGCCAACAAATTATCGTCAAAAATTTTACAAAAAATGTGACACGAATCATTCGTATCAGTGATATTAAAAGACTACGCTTTGTCCCATCTACTGTTCAGAGAGCTCAGAAAAGTCTATTTAAGAAAGAGTGAGATGTTCTTTGCATCCCACTCTTTTTCTTAACGGATTTGTTCAAAATGAAGATGAACGGCGATATGGTCACCATAACCACTTCTCTCCAAATCGCGTTGCAAGCGATAAGAGATATAGTGTTCTGCAATGGTAATGTAGCCAGCTCCAAGTAAGCGGTGCTCAACCATTGATTGGATCATGCTGATAGTCGCACGTTCCACTTTTGCTTCTTCCAAGTCCAAAACGACTTTTTTAGTAACTTGTGCAAGGTTTTGACGCAAATCATCTGTCAAAACATAAACGGTTTGAGCTGCTTTTAGGACAGCTTGGTAAATTTTATCTGGATCAAATTCAGCAATTTCTCCATTACGTTTGATTACTTGCATAAGGTTCTCCTTTATTCTTTGTTTTCTTTAATTTTAGTCAGCATCTTTTCTTCTTCGGCTGTTAGTTGATAGTTATCTAGCAGGTCGGGTCTACGCTCATAGGTTTTCTTTAGGCTCTCATACAGTCGCCACTGACGAATCTTTTCATGGTGTCCACTCATGAGCACATCTGGTACCACCATGCCTCGATAGTCATAAGGGCGTGTGTATTGAGGATATTCGAGAAGACCTGAAGAGAAGCTATCATCCTGGTGACTAGACTCCTTGCCAATTACTTCTGGTATCAGGCGAACGGTCGCATCGATCATGGTCATGGCTGCCAGCTCACCACCAGTCAAAACATAGTCTCCTAGAGAAATTTCATCGGTTACTAAGGTCTTGATGCGCTCGTCATACCCTTCGTAGTGACCACAGATAAAGATTAGCTCTTCCTCTTGGGCCAAATCCTCAGCGTAAGCCTGATCGAACTGTTTCCCAGCAGGATCAAGGAGGATGACACGGGGATTTTTCTTTTCAATAGCATCAAAAGCATCGAAAATAGGTTGGGCTCGGAGTAACATCCCTTGACCGCCTCCGTAGGGCTCATCATCAACATGACGAGCTTTTTCAGCGTATTCTCTGAAATTATGATACTGGATATCCAAGATACCTTTTTCTCGAGCTTTTCCAACGATCGAGTGTTCCAATGGAGAAAACATCTCAGGAAAGAGGGTTAAAATATCAATCTTCATCGTCTAACCCTTCTAAGATATCCACATCAACCCGCTTGTTTGGAATATCAACATTGAGAACTACTGGCGGAATGTAAGGTAAAAGCAGATCACGCTTGCCTTTTCGCTTGACCACCCAGACATCGTTGGCACCTGGTTGCAGGATTTCCTTGATAGTTCCAATCAAGTTATCACCCTCGTAAACATCCAAACCGATAATCTCGTGATAATAGAACTCCCCATCGTCCAAGTCGTTCAAATCCTCCTCAGCGACCTTGAGACTATAACCCTTGTACTTTTCAATCGCATTGATATGATACATGTCTTTGAATTTGATAATGTCAAAGTTCTTATGCTTACGGTGGCTAGCGATGGTCACTGTTTGGACAAACTGATCTTTTTCATCAAATAAAGCCAGCTCTGCCCCTTTTTTAAACCGTTCCTCAGCAAAATCCGTCACAGACAAGACGCGCATCTCACCTTGTAGACCCTGCGTATTGACGATTTTTCCAACATTAAAGTAGTTCATCTTGTCTCCTGTACTCTCCTTCTTTCCATCTTATTCTGACAATTCTCGAATGATGGCTGCAATTTTTTCTGATTCTGACCATTGTAAATAATGGTGATTCCCTCCTAAAATGAGCTTAGTATTGGAAGTCCAATACTCTGATTCTCTGTACTCTTTTTCTCTATAAGCCTGACAAAAAATAAAAACGGGAATATGAGCTTCTATAGATACATTCTTAAAATCTTTCTCAGTAATCTCACAATATATATGAAATTCTGGAACTTGTCTTTCCAACTCTGAATCTTTTTCTTGCACTAAATCCCAGATTTCTTCATTAGTTTCAGAGCTAAATGCTGCTTGAGTTATGTTCTTAAAATAAACTTCGGGGCCACACTCTTCAATCAGTCTCATCTGCTCTTCCATTTCTGGATAAGGATTTTCTGAAAAATCAGAAAACATTACTTTTTTAGTTGTTGGTTCAATTGCTACTAAAGCCTGACACTTAATTGATTTGCTCATCAATTTGAAAACCAAAATTCCACTCAAACTATGTACACAAAGTATATATTCAGAAATTGCCAATTCTTCAAGTACTTCATAAACCGCGTCTACAAGATTGTCCAGATTTTTTCCAGATTGGTCATGAATCGGACTCCTACCTGTGTTTGGAAAATCAATTGTCAAATAACCAATTGTTGAAGGAAGTTTTTCAAGTATAAGTGAAAAATTTTCATAACTTGGTAGCAAACCTGCGCCATTTAAACAAACAAGCACTTTCTTTTTCTTTTTATAAGTAACAAAGAGACTGCCAATTTTTGTAGTTACTTCAAACCGTTTCATAAAGAAATCCACTCATTCTATAACAATGATTTATTAAAAACCCTTATCCTTTATTCTATCACGTTCCAGGGATTTTCACAAGTTGAAGAAAGAGGACATCAACTCTCCTTCCCATTCAAAAATCCTTCCAAATCTCTTTCATGTTGATACTTAATGGCAGCCTTCTTATCTTTGTCAAAGATGGTTTTGGTTAGGTCTATGTCATTAATAGCTGCAATTGCGACGGTGTAATGAATGATATCAGCCAGTTCTTTGGCTAGTTCCTCATTTGAGTCCTGGACACCCTCTTTTCGACCAGAGCGCCCATTCAAGACCTCTGCTACTTCTCCGACTTCCTCCACTAGCTTGATAAAGAGGCCTTCCTCAGTTCGAGATTGCTGGTAATGTTCGAGTAAATAATCTTGTAATTGTCTAAACGTTAAATCTTTCATCTTCTGCTTTCCACAAAAAAGCGAGACATCTGTCCCGCTTTTTTTATTTTTCATTGATAACGATTCTTACTTTTTTGTCTTCAGTTGGGACAGAGTAGACAATCGTTCTTATCGCTGAGATAGTGCGACCCTTACGACCGATAACACGACCGACATCGCTTTGGTCAAGATCCAAGTGATACTCCAAAAACTCTGGTGTGTCTTCAATCTTGATAGTTAAGGCATCAGGTTGTGAAATCAAAGGTTTCACAATCGCAATAATGAGATTTTCAATCGTATCCATCTGTCAACCTACTTTAAACTTATTTTGAGAATTTAGAATCGTGGAATTTTTTCAATACGCCTTCTTTTGAAAGGATGTTGCGAACTGTATCTGAAGGTTGAGCTCCATCAGCCAACCATGCAAGAACGCGGTCTTCTTTCAAAGTTACTTGGTTTTCAGCAACAAGTGGGTTGTAAGTTCCAACTGTTTCGATGAAACGTCCGTCACGTGGTGAACGTGAGTCTGCTACGTTGATACGGTAGAAAGGTTTTTTCTTAGAACCCATACGAGTCAAACGGATTTTAACTGCCATTTTTTAATGTCTCTTTTCTTATTTTTTATTTCGGTGAAATAGCTGAGCTATTTAGCACATGTTCTATTATAGCAGATTTCTGACAGGTGTCAAGAAAAAAACTTGACAGAGTTTTAATTTTTTCAGCTACTAGAAACTTTTAGTAAAATCTTTTACATTTGAAATCCACTTCCTTTTAAGGTACAATGATAGAAATGAATTTTTGAGAGGTTAACAATGAAAAAACTAGCAACCCTTCTTTTACTATCAACTGTTGCCCTAGCTGGATGTAGCAGTATCCAACGTAGTCTGCGTGGCGATGACTATGTCGACTCCAGTATCTCAGCTGAAGAAAGTTCTAAAACAGCTGCTCAGGCTGCCAAAGATTTGAATGACGCATTGACCAATGACAATGCCAACTTCCCTCAACTTTCTAAGGAAGTTGCTGAAGACGAAGCTGAGGTCATTTTACACACAAATCAAGGCGATATCCGTATCAAACTCTTTCCAAAAATAGCACCTCTTGCGGTTGAAAACTTCCTTACTCACGCTAAAGAAGGCTACTATAACGGCATCACCTTCCACCGTGTCATCGATGGCTTTATGGTCCAAACTGGAGATCCTAAGGGAGATGGTACAGGGGGTCAATCTATCTGGCATGATAAGGATAAAACGAAGGACAAGGGAACTGGTTTCAAAAATGAAATTTCTCCTTACCTATACAATATCCGCGGAGCCCTTGCTATGGCTAACACTGGTCAGCCAAACACCAACGGTAGCCAGTTCTTCATCAACCAAAACTCTACAGATACCTCTGCTAAACTCCCTACAAGTAAGTATCCAAAGAAGATCATCGAAGCCTATAAAGAGGGTGGAAATCCTAGTCTAGATGGTAAACACCCAGTCTTTGGCCAAGTCATCGAGGGCATGGATGTTGTTGACAAGATTGCTAAGGCTGAAAAAGATGAAAAAGACAAACCAACTACTGCTATCACTATCGATAGTATCGAAGTGATAAAAGATTACGATTTTAAATCCTAAATAACCTAAAAAATACAGTATCCGCATTCGATACTGTATTTCTTTTTTCTCATTTTTAAGTTAGCTTGTTAAAGTCCCAGATTTGGTCCATCCAGCCCTCATAAAAGTCTGGTTCGTGGCAAACCATAAGGATGCTTCCTTTGTATTCTTTAAGCGCGCGCTTGAGTTCTTTCTTGGCATCTACATCCAAGTGGTTGGTCGGCTCGTCTAGGACTAAAACGTTGTTTTCACGGTTCATCAAGAGACAGAAACGCACCTTGGCTTGTTCCCCACCTGACAAGACCTGAATCTGACTTTCAATGTGCTTGGTCGTCAAACCACAGCGGGCAAGGGCTGCACGAACTTCTGCTTGATTAAGGGCAGGAAAGGCATTCCAGACAGCTTCAAGAGGTGTTTGACGATTGCCACCTTCTACTTCTTGCTCAAAATAACCAAGTTCTAGGTAATCTCCACGTTCGACTTCTCCAGCGATCGGTGGAATAATGCCTAAGAGATTCTTCAAGAGAGTTGTTTTCCCGATACCATTGGCCCCAATAATGGCAACCTTTTGATTGCGTTCAAAAGTAAGGTTTAAAGGCTTGGTCAGAGGACGATCATAACCAATCTGCAAGTCCTTGGCTTGGAAGATAAAGCGCCCTGGCGTACGAGCTGGTTTAAAATCAAAGGACGGCTTTGGTTTCTCGCTTTGGAGTTCGATAATATCCATCTTGTCGAGTTTCTTTTGACGGGACATGGCCATATTACGCGTTGCAACACGCGCTTTGTTTCGAGCCACGAAATCCTTGAGGTCTGCAATCTCTTTCTGTTGACGTTCATAGGCTGCTTCCAGCTGAGATTTTTTCATAGCATAGACTTCTTGGAACTGGTAGTAGTCACCAGAGTAACGCGTCAGCTGTTGATTTTCAACATGATAGACGATATTGATTACGTCGTTTAGGAAAGGAATATCGTGCGAAATAAGGACAAAGGCATTCTCATAGTTTTGGAGATAACGCTTGAGCCAGTCAATGTGTTCAGCATCCAAGTAGTTGGTTGGCTCGTCCAGTAACAAGATATCTGGTTTTTCAAGGAGGAGTTTGGCCAAGAGGACCTTGGTTCTTTGACCGCCTGATAAGGCAGTTACATCCGTATCCATACCAAAGTCCATGACACCGAGAGCACGCGCCACTTCATCAATCTTAGCATCCAAAGTATAGAAGTCACGACTCTCCAAACGATCTTGGAGCTCACCAACTTCTTCCATTAGCGCATCAATATCAGCACCCTCTTCTGACATTTCCATATAGAGGTCA
This sequence comes from Streptococcus oralis, assembly GCF_023109315.1. GTDB lineage: Bacteria > Bacillota > Bacilli > Lactobacillales > Streptococcaceae > Streptococcus > Streptococcus oralis_BS. The sequence goes on along the minus strand of NZ_JALDUF010000002.1, from coordinate 378,823 downwards.
TTGATACGAGCTTCTGCTTTAAAAAGCTCATCAAAGGCTGTCCGCAAGACATCACGCACAGTTTGACCTTCCTTTAGCACAGCATGCTGATCCAGATAGCCAGCAGTCACATACTTAGACCACTCCACCTTTCCTTCGTCAGGTAACATCTTACCAGTCACGATGCTCATAAAGGTTGATTTCCCTTCACCATTGGCACCGACTAGACCGATATGTTCTCCCTTGAGGAGACGGAAGGACACATCTTCAAAAATTGCACGGTCACCAAAACCGTGACTTAAATTTTTAACTTCTAAAATACTCATTCTAATTCCTTATCTTGTTTTTATGCAGTCCTTTATAGAGGAACCAAGCCAGATAGCCTCCCAAGGTATTGGTCCACAAATCATCAATCTCAAAGACGCGATTAAAATCAAAGAAAAAGTCTAAGACCAGTTGCGTACACTCAATTCCTAGACTCAGTAGAAAACTGAGAAGGAGGATTTTTTTGGTTTGCCGCAAGTTTGGACAGAGATAGACCAGTTGAAAGACCAGAGGGAAAAGCAAGAAGACATTTAAAATATTCTGCAAAAAGATCCAAATGACTTGTCCCAAACTGGTCACTTCACCTAGATTCCAAAGGGAGTTTAAGGGAGTTAAAAGAAAAACCAGGCGTCCAAAAGTTTGAATACCTGGAGTTTCCACTCCTGTAGGAAGTTGAGGCTGGGGAGTAAAACAAAAACAGACAATGCATAGGCTGTAAACAGCCACTCCCAATCTTAAGATTAATTCTCTTTTTTTAGTCATTTTATGGATTTACCGCTGCGACTGCCTTCTGGCGGTCACGTTTCATTGTATTGGAACGTAATTGTCCACAAGCTGCATCAATATCTGTACCATGCTCTTGACGGACAACACAGTTAACCCCTTTTTTCTTGAGGGTATCGTAGAAGGCCATCACGCGCTCTTTAGGACTACGGCTATATTGGTCATGTTCACTAACTGGGTTATAGGGAATCAAGTTTACATAAGACAATTTCTTGATATTTTTGAGCAATTCCGCTAATTCCAAGGCTTGTTCTACTCCGTCGTTGACTTCATTGAGCATGATGTATTCAAAGGTCACACGACGATTTGTTGTTTCGATATAATACTCAATAGCTGCAAAGAGCTTTTCAATCGGAAAGGCACGGTTAATCTTCATGATGCTTGAGCGCAATTCATTATTGGGTGCGTGAAGGGAAACAGCGAGATTGACCTGTACGCCTTCATTAGCAAAGTCACGAATTTTATGGGCCAAACCTGAGGTTGAAACCGTAATGTGACGAGCACCGATTGCCATCCCCTTGTCATCATTGATGGTACGGACAAAATTCAAAACATTGTTGTAGTTATCAAATGGTTCACCAATTCCCATGACAACGATATGACTGACACGTTCATCCTGACCACGCTCATCAAAGTATTTCTGAACCAGCATAATCTGCGCTACAATTTCACCGTTATTAAGGTCACGTTGTTTCTTAATCAAGCCTGACGCACAGAAGGTACAACCAATATTACAGCCAACCTGAGTGGTCACACAGACTGACAAACCGTAGTGTTGACGCATAAGTACTGTCTCAATCAACATGCCATCTGGCAACTCAAAAAGATACTTAACGGTACCATCAGCAGACTCTTGTACGATCCGTTGTTTCAATGGATTGACCACAAACTGGTCATTGAGCTTAGCAATCAAATCTTTAGAAAGGTTGGTCATTTCTTCAAATGACTGGATACGTTTACGGTAGAGCCATTCCCAGATTTGATCTGCTCGGAATTTCTTTTCTCCTTGTTCTAATACCCATTCTTGCATGGTTTGACGTGTTAAACTATAAATAGACGGTTTCATCTCTTCTCCTTATTCTCTATCTATTTCTGACGAATGACAAAATGGCGCTGTCCCTTGTCCTCTTTCTGAGACTTTTGGTCCTTATGACGACGTCTATTTCGCTTATCCGCATTTGGTCTTCTCTTGTTTTGCGAAGGTTTCTTTCCTTTTCTAGAAAGGTTTTCCTCCTCTTTTTTACGCATTTTCTTGTCAAATGAAGCCCGCTTCGGTGCTTGGTTTTCTAGGACAAAATAAGCACAACCATAACTACAGTACTCTAAAAGATAATCCTGTAAACGACTAATCTTTTCATTTTTTTCCTCTGTTCGGTCGTCTTTATAAAAGCCACGTAGACGGAGCTGTTCATTGCTCCAGTCCCCCACGACATAATCAAACTTGGTCAACACTTCTGAGAAGCGTTGATTAAAGACTGTCACATCGAAAGCATCCTTGATATTTTCAACCAAGGTAAAAGCGATTCCTTCAGTCTCAACCTTTTCCCCATTTACTTGAAATTCTGGGCCAGGAAACTTGTTATAGTTGTATAATTCAGGTGCAATTTCTTTACGCATAGTCTTCCTTTTCCACGATTACTTAACACTCTATTTTACCATAATTTCTAGCAGTTAGCACGTTTCTCATAAAAATGAAAAAAGTCTGACGATTTTGTCAGACTTCTGCCATATAAACCAAAAAAGAGAAGATTGACTCTTCCCTTCCTATTTTTTATTTAGCTGCTGCGTAAAGCTCGTCTACCTTGTTCCAGTTGATCACTGAGAAGAAAGCTTTGATGTAGTCAGGACGCACATTGCGGTATTTCACGTAGTAAGCATGTTCCCAAACGTCCAAGCCCAAGATTGGTTTTTTACCTTCTGAGATTGGAGTGTCTTGGTTTGCTGTTGAAGTTACTTCAAGCTTCCCTTCTTTGTTGACAACCAACCATGCCCATCCAGAACCGAAGCGAGTTGTAGCTGCTGCTGTAAATGCTGCTTGGAACTCTTCAAATGAACCAAATGTTGCATCGATTGCTGCTGCAAGTTCTGCTGATGGAGCAGTTTTCTCAGGAGTCATTAATTCCCAGAAAAGAGCGTGGTTCAAGTGTCCGCCACCATTATTGATAAGTGCTTGACGGATATCAGCTGGAATAGATTCTACATCAGCAAGCAAAGCTTCAAGGTTTTCACCGATTTCAGGGTGTTTTTCAAGAGCAGCATTCGCATTGTTGACGTAGGTTTGATGGTGCTTGTCATGGTGCAAGTGCATTGTTTCAGCATCGATGTATGGTTCCAAGGCGTCATACGCGTATGGAAGGTCTGGTAAGATAATAGCCATCTGTAATACCTCTTTTTCTTTCTATATGAAGATGATAACGCAATCATCCTTTTTTTTCAAGTTTTATGCTCATTACGCTTGGCTAGATATCTGTAACAGCGCTCTCTCAAAAAGGTAGCCTTTTTCATAGACCCCTGTTTTAATCTGATAGTCTGCTTCAATTAAATAAGAAATTGCTTGTTTGAGAAAGGCCAAGGAAATCCCTCTCGAATCTCTCAGTGCAAACTTGATTTGATAAGGATTAGGATTGCGCCCCAAGTAAGTTCCCAGACTGCTTGCAATCTGCGATTCCATCTGACCAGTCTCTGATAAAATCTTCACTTGAGTAAAGGTTCGAAACTGTCCTAACATGACAGCTATGAGCTTGATTTCGTCCTCCCCTTGCAAGGTCAAATCTCTAACCAAGTCACGCGCCTGGTCAATCTTTTTACCCAAGATAAACTGAGTCAAATCAAAAATATTGTCTTGCAAAGTCTTTGGAATAGCTTCGACAATATCCTTCTCCTCAATCAGGCCATCTGACTTATAAGACTGTAAAAAAAGGAGATTTTTTTGGATTTCGCTAAATTGAAAACCAGACTTGACGAGGAGATTTTCAAAGGATTGCCCCACAAACTGCAGACCTTGTGTCTGACTCCATTTTTGGAAATACTGGCGGAGTTCTTGTTCCTTAGGTTCAATAGCATCAAAGACAGTCGCATCTCGTTTGAGCAATTTGACCAGCCGTCTTTTACTATCTAACTTTCCTTCTGCAAAAATCAACAACTTTGTTGTTGGCGAAGGGTTATCAAGGTATGCCTCAAATGACTTGAGCTCATCATCTGTTAAAAAACGTTTCTTGGCTGTTGTGATATCGACAAAATGGTCTAATATCACGATTTTCTCATCCGCAAAGAAAGGGAGACTGACCAACTCCAACTCTAAGTCTTTATAGGCTACTTCTTTCATATCAAAGTAAGCAAAATTGAGATCAGCTGGATCATAACCAATCTGCTTCAACACTTGACTCTTCATAACTTCAAACTGGCCCTGATCTGTCCCTGTAAATAGATTCAGGCTAGATAAATTTGATAGAGATACCTTTTGACTCTCTTCTATGGCTAGCATCTTCTCTCCTTTCTTCTGATTTTTTATTAAACTTAATCAATATAGCGCAATTTCCCACGGAAATCTTCTAGGTTCTCATAACCTTTTTCTTCCATGATTTCTTTTAGTTCATTGGTAATGCGTTCAAAAGCACCGACGCCTTCTTTGTGAAGGGTAGTCCCTACTTGCACCATACTCGCACCGCAGAGGATGTGTTCAAAGGCATCACGACCCGTTAGAACACCACCCGTTCCGATGATTTGGATTTGCGGATTGAGACGTTGGTAAAAAGCGTGCACATTGGCTAGAGCAGTCGGTTTGATATACTCTCCACCAATGCCACCAAAACCATTCTTAGGCCGAATAACGACAGATTCGTCTTCTATATAAAGGCCGTTTCCGATAGAGTTAACACAGTTAACAAACTTGAGCGGATATTTGTTGAAAATAGCAGCTGCTTGGTCAAAGTGAACAATATCAAAATATGGTGGCAATTTAATCCCAAGAGGTTTGGTAAAGTAGGTAAAGACTTCTGCCAAAATCCGGTCTGTTGTCTCAAAATCATAGGCAATCTGAGGTTTTCCTGGAACATTTGGACAAGAAAGATTAAGCTCTGTCAGTCCTTTGAATCCACTCTCTTGCACTTTTTTCAAGATGGTATGCGTTTCTTCTGGAGACATGCCGACTAAAGATAGAAAGAAAGTACGGTTTGGCTCTTTTTCCTGCAAGTCCAAAAGATAGTCCAAATAATAGTCTAAACCATTATTTGGTAAGCCCATGGAGTTGATAGAACCAAGTGGAACATCCTGATAACGTGGTTCAGGATTGCCCTGACGAAAGTCCAAGGTCGCTGTCTTCGTGACAAAAGTACCCGCCGCTGAGTTTTTGACTCCTTCAAGCTCTTCTATCGTCATACAAGCCACACCCGCCGCATTCATCAAGCAATTGTCAAACGCAAAGCCAGCTATTTGTGTTTTCGTTGATACCATGATTCTGATCCTCCAGATTCCTTTTATTTCTAATATTATACCATACTTTAAGATTTTCTCTTTGAGAAAGTTATTTCTAGAGAAAACGTTCGTTTTTTGATAATGCTCTTAGTATTGACTAAATGTAAATTGAAAGAATTTTTAGAAAATTTTCGTTTTTTTCTTTACAGTGAAAAAAAATTCTGCTATAATGGCTCATGTAATAAAATATGACAACAAAAGGAGAACGATATGACATCTGCTAAAGACTATATCCAAAGCGTGTTTGAAACTGTAAAAGCTCGTAACGGGCATGAGGCTGAATTTCTCCAGGCGGTTGAAGAATTCTTCAGCACTTTGGAACCTGTATTTGAAAAACACCCTGAGTATATTGAAGAAAACATCTTGGCACGTATCACCGAGCCTGAGCGCGTGATTTCTTTCCGTGTTCCTTGGGTTGACCGTGAAGGTAAAGTACAAGTCAACCGTGGTTACCGTGTTCAATTCAACTCAGCTGTTGGACCATATAAAGGCGGACTTCGTTTCCACCCAACTGTAAACCAAGGGATCTTGAAATTCCTCGGATTTGAGCAAATCTTTAAAAACGTCTTAACTGGACTTCCAATCGGTGGAGGTAAAGGGGGATCAGACTTCGATCCTAAAGGAAAGACTGATGCTGAAGTGATGCGCTTCTGCCAAAGCTTCATGACTGAATTGCAAAAATACATCGGACCATCACTTGACGTCCCAGCTGGCGATATCGGTGTTGGTGGACGTGAAATTGGTTACCTTTACGGACAATACAAACGTCTTAACCAATTTGATGCGGGTGTCTTGACTGGTAAACCTCTTGGATTCGGTGGTAGCTTGATTCGTCCAGAAGCAACTGGTTACGGTTTGGTTTACTATACTGAAGAAATGCTCAAAGCCAACGGTAACAGCTTTGCTGGTAAGAAGGTTGTGATTTCAGGTTCTGGTAACGTAGCCCAATACGCTCTTCAAAAAGCGACTGAACTTGGCGCTACTGTTATCTCTGTATCTGACTCAAACGGTTATGTCATAGACGAAAATGGTATTGACTTCGATCTTCTAGCAGATGTGAAGAATAACCGTCGTGCACGTTTGACTGAGTACGCTGCCGAAAAAGCCACTGCTACTTACCATGAAGGGTCTGTATGGACTTATGCTGGAAACTACGACATCGCTCTTCCATGTGCGACCCAAAACGAAATCAACGGCGAAGCAGCTAAACGTTTGGTTGCTCAAGGTGTTATCTGCGTATCAGAAGGTGCCAACATGCCGAGTGACCTTGATGCGATTAAAGTCTACAAAGAAAACGGAATCCTTTACGGACCTGCCAAAGCTGCCAACGCTGGTGGTGTAGCTGTATCTGCACTTGAAATGAGCCAAAACAGCCTTCGCCTCTCATGGACACGTGAAGAAGTTGACGGCCGTCTCAAAGACATCATGACCAATATCTTCAGCACAGCTAAAACAACCGCTGAAACATACGGTCTTGGTACTGATTACCTTGCAGGAGCTAACATTGCTGCCTTTGAAAATGTAGCAAACGCTATGATTGCACAAGGTATTGTTTAAAATTCATTTGCTCAATCCTCAATCGTTATGATTGGGGATTTTTATGTTGGCTTCAAAAAAGCTCACCATTTAAAATAGTAAGCTTAAAATCAAGATTTATTTTACCTCTACTAAGGCAAAAGACAGGCATTCAACTATTTCATTTACTGCTTCATCTATGTCTAGGTCCTCATTATTATTCAACATCATTGGAAGAGCATAAGAAAGACTCAAAGCTAAAATATAGCGAACAATTCTTTCATTTGACCAATCTCGGATAACACCATTTTCTTTAAACTGATTCAGAACTGGACTAATTGGCTTAATGATAGAGTGAATAATAACATTCCCTAACTGGTCAGAAATAGTTTTATCAATAAAAGAACGACTCAAGAGAATTTTAACTTGCATTTGATTCTTCTGAATGAAAACTAGTCTATCTCGAACAATGCTTCTCAAAAATAGTGGAAAAGACTCTTGGTTTGCTGTAAATTTCTTCTCAGAAAAATCAGCAATTACATCTGGAATAACTTGTTCGAGAAAAGTTGACAGAATAGCTTCTAATATTCCTTCCTTGGTTTTAAAGTAACTAAAAACTGTCCCCTCTGAAACTCCAGCCTCCTTAGCAATAAGGCTGGCTGTTGTATTTTCAAAGCCAATTTCTGAAAATAGCTTTAGACTTGATAATAATACTTGACGTTGTTTTAAACTCAAGTTGCTATTTTCTAATGTCTGAGCATACTTTTGTTCTAAACTTTCCATTGCTGGCACCTCTCTGCTACTCTCTTACTTTTACAACCTTCTTACCTCGAGTGTGTCCCGACTTCAGACTACGATATGCCTCTCTAACAGACTTTAGAGAAAAATCATAAACCTGATCAATATTCAGCCGAACCTTCCCATCTGAGACCATTTCCGCTAGAACTCTAAAATCATCATATGTGGAATGTCTCGGACCCGTGAACTGAGCTCCTCTTATCATAACATATGGTGAAGGTACTAGCGTTCCAATAGCCGTGCCCTTCAATCCTAAACTGAAAGCCAATTTAACATAATCCCTTCCATAGCAATCCAAGAATTTTGTAATTGGATTTGCACTTGCTGATAGAAGAGCATTCTGGATGTTCTCTTCGTAGGCTACCGGTATAGCACCTAAAGACTTCAGATAATCTGAATTTTTCTTACTTGCAATTCCGATAACTGTTGCACCCTTAGCAACCGCATACTGTACTGCGATACTTCCAATACCTCCTGCTGCTGCTGAAATAACTACAACATCTTTAGAGTTTAGCTCAATCTTTCTAAAAGCACCTCCCACTGTTAGAGAGGCTACACCCATAGTAGCTGCATGGTTCATATCAATCATCTCTGGCTTCAACACAATTTCTGATTCATTGACACAAATTTCTGTTGCCAAAGCTCCCCTCTTGGTTCCCAATCCAGGGTCACTGATCATTGTTCCAAAAACCTTATCCCCTACTGCAAACCTACTTACTCCTTCACCGATTTCTATGATAACTCCAGCAAAATCCCGACCAACACCTCTTGGAAAAAGAGATGATTTTGACTCAAACCAACGACTTGGCTTCCTTAGTTTTGTCATAAAAGATAGAAATCGGAGTGGCTTTGCACCTTCAAAAGTCTTATAATCAATAGGATTTAAACCAACAGCATGAACTTCTATCCTAACTTGATTCACTTTCAAAGAATCAGATTTAATGTTCACTAAATCTAACACTTCTTCATCACCGAAACGGCTATATTGTATTGCTTGAACAACCATTGTATGAACTCCTTTACACATCTACAAAATTGAGTGAGCACTCAATTATTTTTTCTTGATTATACACCTATTCTTCATAGATTTCAACTATACTGTTTCCACAATTTCTAACTAAGTTTGCTGTTCATAATAAAAAAAGATCTATTTTCCCTTATGAAAGATTATCAAACTATAAATTAGAGAAATCCGACTGCTTATCAAAGCAGCCGGATTTTTATATATCTAATTTTTCAAAAAATTTGCCTGCTATCTGCTTTTCTTTTAGCTTCTCTAACAGCTTATTCTCCAGGAAAGGACTTAGTTCGTCAAAATCTTGGCAAACCTTAAAAACAGTCTCTCTGTCCAACTGACCATAAGCTAGTTCATAATAATCCTTCTTATGATGCCAGTTCTGGTCATAGTTGACATCTGTCCGTTGATAGTAAACAATGTTTTGCTTCGGTGTCAGGTAAATCTTCTGTGTCAAAATGCTTTTCTGATCTTTGGATAACTTGCTGCGGCTGAAAATCTTAACCCCTTGAAAAATCTTGCGCTCATGGATACCTTGATTTGTAACTTTTAATTCAATTCTTTTATAATGCATACTATCACCTCCAGAAATCACCTACATTATATCAAGTTTTGGCAGATTTTCAAGCAAAAGTGTCATTTCCAAAAGTCTTTAGTCGCCTCTAAAATCTCTTCAGTCGATGTTACTGTGGCCTCAATGATGCTCTTACCTGTCCTTTTAAGATAGTCTTGTATCAGATGATAGCCATAAGCATAGCCTGCAGCATAAGGCATTCCAACTGGTATCTGACCCTGTATCTCTGCAATTTCATCACCGTAGAGATATGGAGCCATTTCCGCCATCCCCGTTAGCTGAAGCTGACTTGAGATGATGGGCTTAATCTCTTCTATCTGCTCGGAACTAGTTGAAGTGACCCAAGGTCCGATGAGCTCCTTGCCATAGAGTTCAGCTGCAAAAGACTCTGCCAATCCTTCACTAACTACCCAGTCTGCTAATGTCGTCTGCTGGTTCCATTTGATAAATTGGAAGCGGACATTGTGATTGCACTCGTGGGCTAATGCCGCCTGCACACGTGGCAAAGTATAGTCATTTGGTAGTAGACTAAGCATGAGGTAGCCTGGGATTCCACCATCTCCGCTGTAACCCTTATTGAGCTGTAGCATAGGCTTGTCTGGATTGCCCAATAAAATAGTAAAATGGTAATTCTCAACCTCTAAATCATAGCCAGCCTGTTCAAAAAGACCGATACTCCTCTTGATAGTATCCTGACAATCTTGCCAGAGTTGATCAGAGCTCAGAGCGTCGATAGCTGGTCTATCCTTCTCTGACAGAGTTCCGGGTAGCTGATTCATAAAACCAAGTAGGAACAAAGCATCAAATCCTCCGGGATACTTGGCTTTCAGAGGAATATGTTGAGTTTGGTATTTCGTATCAGAAGGTGCCAACATGCCTAGCGACCTTGATGCGATTAAAGTCTACAAAGAAAACGGAATCCTTTACGGGCCTGCCAAAGCTGCCAACGCTGGTGGTGTAGCTGTATCAGCACTTGAAATGAGCCAAAACAGCCTTCGCCTCTCATGGACCCGTGAAGAAGTTGACGGCCGTCTCAAAGACATCATGACCAATATCTTCAGCACAGCTAAAACAACCGCTGAAACTTACGGTCTTGGTACTGACTACCTTGCAGGAGCAAATATCGCTGCCTTCGAAAACGTAGCCAATGCTATGATTGCACAAGGTATTGTTTAAGAAATATGCTAAAAACCTCAATCAAAACGATCGAGGTTTTTTTGAAGCTTTATCTTCTATCAAAACTTCTTCTTCCATAGCATTTTTTATTTTTTTGCTCAAAGATAATAACGTTTCTACATCAGAGGGTTTGCTTGTCCCGAGAGGATTCCAAGTAGAAGATGATAAATTTTCATATTCCTTAGACCGAACTCGAAATTTAATGTTATTCCCCTTGGTGTCTATGTCTACATTTAAGGCTCTCGCCCCCAGTTTAGGCTCCTTATTTTTTATCCTACAGAAAATAACTTCTCCTGATACAATCTCCTTTCCATCACACCGAATCCTAATATTTCTTCCAGATAATTCTACGACAAAATTCTTCACTAGACTACCTTGTATTTTTTTAATTAAAAGAAAACTAATACCAAAAAATACTAATACTATCGTATAAAGAAAAAGAGGTTGTGATTTAAAAAAATCATTCAGTTTTAAATAGAATATAGCCAACTGTATTCCCAATACAGGAAGCATGAGGAACATGGGAAAAAGGATACCAATTATTATATCTGATTTTGCTGTTGTCGCTGTAAATTCATATCTTTCCATCAATATCACCTTTATAACATTTCCTTTTTATAGGACATTAATCCCATACTAAGACGGATGCATCAGGGAGTTCAATCTCCCTTTCCCCTAGCAAAGATAAATTTTGAACTATTCTAAGGATATTGTACCACTATTTCTGCAAAAAATACCTTAGCAAACATAATCTCCTTCCACAGATACATCATCGCTTTATCGAGCGTTGGAGTTTGATTGATATGGTTCTCTAATCAAACTCCAGAACTTTATGATGAAAATCTTATGGAACAACTGGAGACACTTTATAAATTTTCTCTTTTCAATTATAAAGAAAAACCGCTACTCCTAAGAATAGCGGTTTAATCATGTTTTTAAGCTACTAATGTAGTTGCTCTATTATTTAAGAGTAACAATTTGCTAATCTTATTTTCTCCCAGTATTAGTGGGTTAATTCCTCAATTTTCAACTTTGGCAGGAATTTGGTAGGTAAATTGATAATCCAAGATTATCTAAACTGTTTGTAATTTCTTCTGAAATTGTTGAATCACCTGAATAGTACCAGTGACTATATGTATTCAACGTAGTTGACTTATCAGCATGTCCTAATCGATATGAAACGTATAAAGTATCCTTATGTAACACATTTATAAGGTAGGATGCGTGACTATGTCTTAATCCTTTCCCTGTAATTTCTGGTACACCAGTAACCCTAGCATGCCTTTTAATTATCCTGGAGATTGTAGACTTACATAAGGGCGCACCAAAACGTGATATTACATAATCTTTATCATCATTCTTGATTTGAACTTCTCGCCATTTTTTAAGTATTGTAATTGTAAAATCATCTAAATCAATTTTACGATTCCCTGCTACTGTCTTTGTTTGTTGTTTAGCATACCATACACCGTTTTTATCTTTCTCAATTGTCGAATGAACATGAATCCATTTACGTTCAAAATCAATATCTTCCCATTTAAGAGCAATACCCTCACTAACTCTTAAGCCAGTCATAAAATATAACCAGATCGTCATGTAATTATGGAGTCCCTCATACTCACTAATATCAAAAGAGTTTATTACCTTCTTAAATTCATCAAATGTCCAAAATTTTGTATCAGGGTGCTTTCCTCTAGGATTATCTAATCCTTTAAAAGGAACTCTATCAATATAACCCAATCTTTCTGCATAGCCCAGACATGCTTTAAATCTAGACCACATATTTTTAGCATAGTTACTAGAATACTTGTCTATAATAGCTAAGCGAAATCTTTCACAGTCAATAGTACTAATATCTGATAATTTTTTACTACCAAATTGCTTAATAAAAAACTGATGATGTGGTAAAGCGGTCTGATAAGTTACAAATTGAACTTTTTGTTGATAATATTTTAAATAAATCTCTTCCATAAACTCTCTAAAAGTTAGATAACTATTATTAATAGTAGAGTTCACAAATTCATGTTTTAAACGAAGTATCTCTTCATATGCTTCCTTAAAAGAATTAAACGGTAGTCCCTGTTGATTTTTCCTTCCTTTCTTTTGAATTCTTTTCCCAGTTATTGGATCAACTCCTAATTCAATTTGAAAATAAATTTTTCCATTTGAATCTTTGTATACACCTTTATATTTCTTTGTCTTTGATATAACCATTTTTCTCACCTTCTATATCTGAAAAAGAAATACCAATTAAATTTTCTACAATATTTTTAGGAGCAATACCTAACCTTTTATTATCGAAAGGTGAACATCCTAATTGTACCGCATTCTTATCATTTTTTCTAGCTTCTTCAAACTTTTTTACAGCAATCTTTTTTGCTTGTCTAATAATATTTCTCGATGTGTGCTCTGGAAAACCAATCGCAACTAAATCTTTATAATTTACTGTTTCCATGATTTTACTACTTCCTTTCCTAGATTTTTTCACCTCCATGGCATGACTGATGAAGTCATCATAAGAATTTCACTTGCTGCTCTTTCACGGTGGCAGCCTGAACGGTCAGAAGTATCATTGTATATCATTTGTATCATGGCATATAAAGTATCACTCTATTTTATTGATGGTTTTAAAATCGCTCTTATCATGGCGAACCATTCAAATCTGCTCCACAAATGAGGAAAGTACCATTTTGGACTATTCAATTGTCAATGTGCTTTCTTAACCTACTACTTTTTGGAGTAATGGTCTTCTTTATTATCCACTCGACCTACAAGGTAGTCTAGACTCACCTTATAAAAATCTGCAAGTTTAATAAGGTCATTTATAGAGATTAACCTGCTACCAGCTTCCATTTTAGAATAAGCTGATCTTGTACAATTCAAAACGATTTTCGCAATATATTCTTGTGTCAAATCATCATCTTCACGTAAATCTCTAATCCTTTTCAACATTTATTGTCTCCTAAAACAAGTATAATATAGTTATTTTCTTGTTTTTAAATATGTGACAAATTGGCACATGAAACTATTCTATATATACTTTTTAGGAAACTGTTTACTCTAAATGTATCTCATTTTCCTCAATAGATTTCATATTTTGTTTTTTCTTATATTTCTTTATTGTTTTATTAAACATTTCAAATAAATTTATTGCTTCTCTATGTTGTTCCTTCAGTGTTTCAATCTTTCCTTTATATATGTATAAATCCTTCTCTATTGTATCTACTGAACTTTTACCTTGAATACTATTTTCTAAATTGCTAGAACTATTTGTCGTATCTTTCAACAATACTTCCTCTAAATTAGTTAAATCATCAATTTTATTTTGGACTTGTTCAATCATATTCTCTAGATATGATATTTGGGCAATGAAATCATTTGTTATATCTTCAAAATCATTCGGACTATTTTCCGCAGATATAAGAAAATCTAATTGTTCTATTTTTTCTTTAATTTTGCTAAGAGAAATTCTTCTATACATATACTGCGGTTCATACTGAAGATTAAATTGTCTAATCAAAGTTTTACCTTTCATAAAGCGATTTTTTTCTGCTGAATCTTTATGATATACATAATAAGAACTAGTTTCTCTGAGAAATACTTTAACTTTTTCTTCTTCCATATTGATTTGAATATTTGGTACAAAAATAAGTCCTTCTTGTCGGATACCAAACTGTACCTTAATGTAAATTCCATCGTCTACTACTTCTTCTATTTGATTAAGATTCAACTCTACTTCAAACTCATGAACAGCATCCCTATTTCTCTTGAAATCTTGATAGGATTTCCATACCATATCTTCTGTCGGCAACTTTTTTTCTTTAATTAGCTTTTCTTCATTGTAAAGTTCAACTAAATTTTTATTATCTAAGACAAAAGTTTCATTTTTGTTATTAAAATAGTCTTGAAAATAACTAACACTATACTGATTCGATTTTACCAATTCCTGCTCTGAAAACTTAATACCATCAAACTCAAATAGAACATGTTTTGCTTTCGGAATTATTTTTAATCCAAAATATTCTGCTCTTTGAATCAATTCATTCATATTCTTCATTTTCGGAAGTAAAAATTCTAAGATGTTTATGATTTCCCTTTGAACAAACTTTTTCTTAAAATATGTTTCATTATAAGGTTGTTTTCTATTCAATTTATTATCACGTACGAGTTGTTTCATATTTGAATCAGTCATAAAAAAAGTAACATGCTTGTGTCTAAAATCAATTTTTAAATGTAAATCTTTTGCTTTTTTCTTGAAATCTTCAAAATTTTTCGAGTTCTCGATTAGAAAATATACTCGTTGTTTTATTTCATATTTGTAATTTGTTTTGCGATAAACTTCATACTGATGATGAGAATAACGATTTTCTATAATTTTTGCGCCTACAATTTTTGAAAGACGATCTGAAACCATTCTTAGATTACTTTCTGCTTTATAATCCCATAGAAATTTTTTATCAGAATTCTTATCAATTGAATTTAGGATGATGTGATTGTGGATATGATCTTTATCGACATGAGTTGCTACAATAAAACGAAATCTACCACCTGTCAACTCTTTAACTGTCTCATAACCAATCCGATTGATTTGTTCGGGAGTAAGATGGTCATCTGGAGAAAAGGACTGAATGATGTGATGAGAATGAATTTTTCGTTGATTTACTTCTTGCCTATCATGACGAAATTCGTAAAGACTATCATTACTTAAAAAATTATCATTGTACATCTTCACTAGTTCTTCATAACTAGGAAAATCTAAATAATTTTTCATTCCAAAATCTGAAACTAGTGTTAGGTTTTTTGTTTTATTTGGATTCAAAATATATTTGATTAGTTTACTACGATAATTTTTTCCATGAATCGCAAAGTGTTTAGTGATGACCATAAAATTTCCTCAATTTTTCAGATTGAATAAGAAAATCTTTCTCCACTTCTACTATTAACTCTTCTATACCTTTTCTCAATTCATCTAATTCAACTTCCGTTATTAAATTAGAATAATTTATGCTCCTGGCTATTTGATTAATATTATTTCCTATTCGTTTTAATTCAAAAACCAAATCTTGATAACTATTTGTATCAATGGTGATGAAATTCATACCAGGATCTAATAGGGTTCGTCTAGCATATTCCGAAAAAGACAAACAGTGACTTTTACAGATATTTTCATTCAATTTGACTAATTCTAAATCAGATAAAAAGACTTTTTTTAAATTCGTTCGATATCGATGTTCCACTCTACTACCTCATGTATTTGTTACGAAAATCTTCACTAAGAGGACTTGTATTTTCTACCTCTTTAATTAATTCCTGAATACAAGTTAACAAAATAGAAACATGTTCTTGAGTAACCTGATGATCGCTTTTAGAAATGATCAAAACTTCATGAACATCGCGACAAATTTGTTCCAACTTTTGCTGTTTCCAAAGACTGAACCATTTTTCCATCTGTTTTTGTCCATCAGACAATAGTAAGCTTTTACGGAGAAAATCAGAAAAATTATCCTCTCCTTTCTCTCTCATTAAATCTAGTATTTGTTTTTCCTCCTCTTCTGTTAAGCGAAATTGTTTCCGAATACTACGTATATCTCTTTTCATATGACTTTTCCTCCTTTATTGATACCTATACTGACAATGTAAGCTTACAGACACTGTCAGTACATTTTTCAAAATAGCTTCAACATTTTTGTAAGGCTTTGCGAGCTCAGATATTGTGTCCACAATATCCCAAAATTCATATCGCTTGCCATTTCAAACCATACTGTTCAAAAGACAAACGATATGAAAATATGGTGGCTAGCCCCCAAACCCCCAACATAAATCTAAATTAAAAAAAGTATAACAAATACTATTTGAAAAAATTATCACAGAATAAAAGAGCCCTAACGGACTCTTACAAACTTAAATCTATTAATAACAAAACGTAGTTGTACTTTTTCTTTAGAAAAATAAAAATTTTAAATAGAAAATTTAACTCTTCATATAATTTTTTAATTTAAACTCTTTTATTTTTATATTTTTATCTTCACTAAGTAAAAAATCCTCAATATCTATAATCGAAATCTCCTTATCATTCTCAATTGAAATCAAAATATCATAAGAATTATTAGACGACTGTTCTTTTAACTCAACATTATATTTTCTGAAATCAAGTGTCCCTAGATTAGTATAAATCTTACCAAGTAAAGAAATATAAATTGTTTCTAACACTATCTTTGCTTGATAAATTTCATGATTTCTACCATTACTGTGTGTCACTAATTGCACCAGAACAACTATAAAACTACAAAAAGAACCAAATATCCAAAAATCAGCACCAATTGCCATACCAATACCAGCTGTAGCCCATATACCAGCAGCAGTAGTTATTCCACTAATTTTCTTATCTCGAGTAAAAATTATTCCTCCACCTATAAAACTAATACCACTAACAATTTGAGCTGCAACCCGAGAAGTATCATAAGATGGTGTATCTAAAAATGCTTCTTTTGAAAGAATCATCATTAAAGCCGAAGTTAAAGCAACAATTATATGCGTTTTGACTCCTGCTTGCTTGTTACGTGCCTTACGCTCATAACCAATTGCCCACCCACATGCACAAGCGATTAATATTGAAATAACATGCCTTAACTCGACAATACTATTAAATGAATGATTAAAAATTGTAGACATTAATCCCTCCTATTCTAAAATGACATCGGTGTCATAAGTTATATTCTACTACTATTTTAATATTTTATCAAATAAAAAATCGGTATTTTCTACCGATTAAAAGCTTTGTCTTCTAATAATTTTTGAAGATATTTCAACGGATTCTATATTTTCACCGTTAATGATTGCTAAAACACCTTCTATCATTTTTTGGGCTAACATAGCATAATTAGGAGAAATAGTAGACAGAGCTGGAGTATAATATTGCGAAATAGGAATATTATCGAATCCAATTATTGAAATATCATCAGGAATGGTAATCCCCTTCTCATAGCACGCACGAATCAGCCCTTGAACCTTCTCATCCCCAGAAACAAATATCATATCCGGATGATTTTGATTAGATAAATTATTTATAGCATATGAATAAACTGAATCAATTGTAGTTAAACCATAAATAACTTGCAAATCCATTAAATAATTTTTATCAGTCAAAAAAGTACGAACACCTTTTTCACGATCCTTATTAACAAGAGATTCCCCTCCCATAAGTAACAACATACTTTTAATACTCTCTTTTGTTACTAATTCCATCATATCATAAGTGGCTTGAAAATTGTTATTAGATACATAAACAACATCAGGTGTTCGAGATTCTCCAAAAACTATAAAAGGCATATTATTCTTCTGTAAATAATTAATCCGAATATCGTCTTTACTTTCATAAAATACTATTACTCCATCTATTAAGCTTCCTGTGCTTGAAATTATTGAATTCCTAATCGTATCTTCTTCACCAAAGTATTCAACAATAGCGTTTACACCAAACTCTTTACAAGTTTGTAGAACTCTATCTAGTAAAGTTTGAAACCAAATCAAGGGAAAAGAATCAATCTTTTTAACGGAAATCAAAATGTTTGTAGTTTCTTTCTTAGTCAAATTTTTTGCATATGCATTTGGAACATACGACAACTCATCAATGACTTTTTGAATAGCTCGATAAGTTTCTTCTCTTACCTTTTCACCACCGTTAATAACACGTGAAACAGTTTTTGGAGAAAAACCTGATAAATGCGCAATATCATAAATAGTTACCTTTTTATCGTTTAAATTTTTCACTTTAGTCCTCCATTTATGATTTATCTAATTTTATTATACAATATTTACTTTTTTTAACAAGAGAATTTAGAAAAATATTTTAATGTATCTTAACAAAAACTTTAATTTCAAAATTTTCTATTTTATACTCTATTCATCCGATTCAAAAAAATAACATTGACAATTAAAATTTTTATTCTTTACTATTTTTTCTACTTCACAACTGATAAACTTGTATGAAAATAACTTACCACGAAAATATAAAAAATCATTTTCGGTAAAATCCATTGAAACTATAAAAGTATCTAATAACATTTGGACATAGCAGTCTAAGATCGGAATAATCTTTTCCTTAACAATAACTTTTGATAGTATATCATCAGCAGGTAAAGAAGCCGAAAATACAATTTCACAAATATCATAAAAAGAATGAAATCTATATACTTGCACTAAAGAATTATATTCAAAATACGTTATTCTTCCACAGTCAAAATTAATATTATATACCTTCATTTATGTTTATCCTTATACTTTGCAAATAATTTTGAGTCAATTATCACCTAAAAAACAAAGGGACAAGAATAACTGCCCCTTTGTTTATTCTATATCAACTAACTTCTTCAACATAAATAACACCAACAATATTTGCTATTTCTTCCATCAGTTTAAGATGTTCAAACTTACCTGAAAGTTCTAGAGTCATAAATGATGCTATTCTTTTGTCTGGAACATCAAAATATTCAATTCTTTCAGAATTAACATCTCCAAAAGCAGTTCTTGAATCATTCAATCGAATTCCATTTTCTGCACAATAAACTAATACTCGATTATATGCCTCAGTAGATTTAACTACAATATATAATTCAATAACTTTTGAACGACTTTGAAGATATTTTTTTAAAGGCTGAAACATAGAAATCACACTCCAAACAGAAATAGCTACTAACAGAGCACCTTCATAAAAACCTACTCCAATAGCTAAACCTATTCCTGCTGAAGCCCAGATTCCTGCTGCAGTTGTCAGACCCGTAACCTTCTTTTTATCTGTGATTAGAATTGTTCCAGCTCCAAGAAAACCAACACCAGATATAACCTGAGCACCTAACCGTGTCGGATCTCCTGTTCCAAACTTATAAGATACGAATTCATTAGTCATCATAATTAAACAAGCAGCCATACAAACAATACTATGTGTACGAATACCTGCTGGTTGAGATTTACTTCCTCTTTCTAAGCCAATAATACTTCCAATGACCAAAGATAATACGACTCTAATTATAATTTCGATGTTCGATAGTCCTATGCTGGATGTTTGCATTACTATTTCCTTTTCTTACCGCGTGGTCTCTGTGTGAAGTATAACACAGTTCCAGAAATAATCATTAGAATAATTGTATAAACGAATACAAGAGCTTGTGCGTTAGATGTTGCTGTTTCATCACCTGCAGAACGAATCGTAATACCTAATGGTTGAGCCAATGGATGATAAAGGAATACAGATAAATCGAAATCGGTCAATAAAGAGTTAAAGTTCAGTGCGATAACAGAGAGAACAACCGGCAAGATGAAAGGAATAATAACCTTCATCATTGTGTAAAATGGTGAAGCCCCCATACTTCTAGCAGCATCCTCCATCTCATCATCAACACTAAATAAGATTGCACGTACCATTCTATAAGAGAATGGAATTTTTACAACAATATAAGCGATTAGCAAAATTACTAAACTACCAACTAGAATCTGGTTAAAGACTAAAAGTTGAGGTTGGTTGAAAGTGAATAATAAACTAACTGCTAGAAGTGTACTTGGTAATAGCCAAGGAAGAAGAGCTCCGTATTCGAACAAGAAATCAAATCGAGCTTTATGTTTACGAACTACTCGCGCAAACACAACAGCAAGAACTGTTGCAGTAGTTGCAGCAATAATAGAGTATATAAAGCTGACTAAGAATGGAGAGAACGCAGCACTATTACTAAAGAATAACTTATAATTATCTAAAGTAAAGTTTGATAATGATAAGTTTCCTGTCTGTATTGCAACTGGGTCAGTAAATGAATACAATACAATGAAAATCAATGGTAACATGAAAACAGTGAACAAAGCATAAGCAACAATATGTGCAATGATATTCCATGGTTTAGATGTGATTTTTTGTTTTTTCAAAGGTGCTTTCGTTTTAGAAATAGAAATATAATTTCCGCCTTTTTCGATCTTGTTCATAATAGTAAGCAAAATCGTAGTGGCAACACCCAAAATAATTGCTAGAAAGGCGGCTAAGTCACGAGAATTTCCCATTCCAGCAAATGTTATGATCATTGGGTTAATAGTTTGGAATTCTTTCCCACCAACAATCATAGGTGCTGCTACTGCTGATAACCCACTTAGAAAAACCATAATTGTCAGAGCGAATAAAGTAGGAATAAGAGTTGGCAATACTACTTTTCTAAACACTGTAAATGGTTTTGCACCCATATTACGTGCAGCTTCAATAGTATGATAGTCTACACTACGAATTGTATTAGTTAGGAATAAGGTGTGATTAGCAGTACCAGAAAATGTCATAATAAATAGAACTGCACCATAACCAATAAACCAGTTAGGATCTAAAGATGGAATAATACCTTGTAAAAATTTGGTAATCATTCCATATGGTCCATAAACGAATTTATAACCAGTAGCCAAAACTACTCCACCGTAGATTAGTGACGTCATGTATCCTAGTTTTAATATTTTAGCTCCTTTAATATCAAAATATTCTGTAAACAATACACAAAGTACACCAACAACATTAACAGTTATAATTAGTGAGAATGCTAACTTAAAACTGTTCATAATACTCTGAATCGCACGTTGAGATTTAAGAGCTCGTTGTACGACATCAAGTGAAAACTCCCCACCTTTCACAAATACATTAACTACTAAATCAAAGTTTGGATAAATGATGAAAGTTACCAAGAACCAGATTAAGCCTAAACGAATGAGCCAATCTTTCCAATTTAATTTATGACGCATACTGCACCTCCTTAAAATTGCAGAACGTCTGATGGTGTGATAAATAATTCCACACTTTCTCCGACAGATCTAATAGCTGACTGACTATCGATACTTGTTACATTAAGAATTTGATTTTCAGATACCTGAACAGTATAGTGAATTGTAACTCCTGAAAATTCCACATCAATAATTGAACCTTTTAAGACAAAATCCTGATCCGTTTCACGTTTGAAGCGAACTTTTTCTAAACGAATGTAACCTTTTTTATCTTCCAAAAGAACATGAGCATTATTTAGAAGAATTCCGTGAACAGTTTCATCTGTAAGTACGTTAATGTCTCCAATGAAATCACATACAAATTCTGTTTGAGAATTATGATAAATTTCTACTGGTGTTCCCACTTGTTCAATAAAACCATTATTAAAAACAGCAATCCTATCAGATAGCGTTAACGCTTCCTCTTGGTCATGTGTAACATATAGAGTCGTAATTCCCAATTCTTTTTGAAGACGTTTCAACTCTTTTCTCAAATCCACACGTAATTTTGCATCTAGGTTTGACAAGGGTTCATCCAAACATAGGATTTTAGGTTCCAGAACAAGAGCACGAGCTAAAGCTACACGCTGCTGTTGTCCTCCAGATAATTCTGAAACGTTACGTTGCAATTGTTGATCTGAAATCTTAATTTTAGCAGCCACTGCAGAAACCTTGGCTTTAATAACATCTGGAGCAACTTTTTTAACCTTTAGACCGAATGCAATATTATCAAAAACTGTCATTGTTGGAAATAGTGCGTAAGATTGGAATACGATCCCGATTCCACGTTTTTCTGGCTCCATATGAGTAACATCTTTCCCATTAACCTCAATGCTTCCAGATGAAGGGTCTAAAAAACCTACCAAAGCTCTCAAAGTTGTTGATTTACCGCATCCAGATGGTCCAAGGAAGGTAAAGAATTCTCCTTCCTTAATATCTAAATTTAGATTATTAATCGCGATAAAATCACCGTATTTAATTTGAATGTTATCAAATTTAATCATATTACTAACTTCCTTTACTTATAAATGAAAAGTCTCTCTTAATTTCTCATGTAGGTTTAGAAACTTTAGAGAGACCTGGAATTTTAAAATTTACACTTATGTCCTATTTTACATATTCTAGTTCAGCTTTTTCAACCCATTCATCCAAATGTTTTCCAACAGCTTCCCAATCAATACTTTGCGGTTTCACTTGATCAACAAATTTCTTAGTAGCTTCTGGTAACTCTTTCACTGCCTCAGTATTTGCAGGAATAGAACCAAAGTTTTTGCTGTACTCTACTTGAATTTCTGTTTGACCAAACCAATCAATAAATTCTTTAGCTAAAGCTTGTTTCTTACTAGTATTCAAAATCATTGTTTGTTCAGTTACAAACGGAACACCAATTTCAGGAGACATTACTTTAAATACAACATTTTGTTCTTTTTGTCCAACTAATGCACCAGAACCCCACATCATACCGTACTGGATTGGGTCATCCTTATCTAACATTTTAACAATTGAACTTTCACCCTTTTGAAGAGTGTACGCATTTTCCAAATATTCTTTAGCTGCTTGCCAACCTTTTTCAGAAACGCCTAATTCTCCTTTATCATCGAGATAGCGAACAAGGATACTTGCCAAGATCGCACGCCCTGTTCCCCCTGAAAGTCCAGAAATTGAATATTTACCTTTATATTTGCTGCCTAACTCAGTCCAATCTTTAGGCATTTCAGTAACATCAGGAGCACCAATCAAGACCAATGGCTGAACAATTACAGGATTGTAGTAGTTATCTTTATCTGATAGAGATTGGTCAATTTTATCTAACCATTTAGGTTTGTACTGTACCAATAATTTTTGATCTCTAATTTTATTTGAATCAACAGCTCCAATACCAAATACCATATCAGCTACTGCATTATTTTTTTCAGCAATAACACGATCGGCCAACTGAGCACCTGGAATGTCAACCATTTTAATATTGAAACCAGCTTCTTTAGCCTTAGCAGTTAACCAATCCCCACGTCCGTTTGAAACAGAGTTAGAATAAATTACTAATTCTTGGCTCTTGTCAGCTTTTTCTTCTGATTGAGGTGTATCGCTCGAAGAATTTGATGAATTAGTTGAACCACCTGAACATGCTGCCAATGTTGTAACCGCAACCCCTGCAGCTAAAAACGATAATAATTTAGATTTTTTCATATGAAATCTCCTTTTTATTTTTAATTATAATTTTATTTTAAAATTTTTCACAATACGGAACAAAACGTCTCATATCTTCAAATACTGTGTAATCGATACGATTTACTGTAATGACAGGAATCTTTTCAAGCAGAACTTCCGTTAATTCCTTTTTCACTTTAGTAAACTCTTCATTTTCTTCTTCAGTTAATGGAACTCGAAGATATCCAATTGAGATATGGAATTGATAGCGATCATGATTAGGGAATCGAACACCTGCTTTTTCAGAAACATATGTTCTAATTTCTTCTAATCGTTTAGCTGATTTCTCATCGGCTGGTTCTACTAAAATGTTTTGATTTCCCATTTCAGTCACACGCATATGAATATCTTCGTTTAGCAATGGGAAAATTTCTAGTTGTTTTGCAAAGTAATCATGAATTTCTTGTAATGGCGTATCCAATGGTAGATGGCTACTCCAAAATTCTGGCTCACGATTTTCATGGCAAAGCAATTCAATTACAGTCATATGAATAGAATCTCTTGGAGTTAATGTGAATTTATCTATAAATGGTAACTCTCTATAGCGTGATTGAATGATATCAACAACTTCCATCAAATCTGAATTAGTATAAAGATTTGCTACAACTGTATTCCCCGGGAAATGATTAAATTCCCCGTTCTCTTTGAACTTAATTTTTGTTAAGTTTTTCATAAAAAGACCTTCTTTTTTATTTTTTGACATCGGTGTCATTCATGTTTATATTATACAATGTAATCGTTTACTTTGTCAAGCGCTTTCATTATTTTTTTTTAATTTTTTTAATATATACATATTACAAGACTACTCGAACTTTTTTATTTATTGTATCCATTAGGATTTTTTGATTGCCAATTCCATGTATCTCTACACATGTCTTCGACTGTTTTTGTAGTCTTCCAATTTAATTCCTTATACGCCTTATCCGCATTTGCATAACAAGTCGCAACGTCTCCTGATCGTCTTGGAACAATTTTATAAGGAATTGGAACCTTATTGACACTTTCAAATGTATTTACAAGTTGTAATACACTTGTGCCTTCTCCTGAACCAAGGTTATAAATATAAACATCTGTTTTTTCAGATACTTTCTCTAAAGCTTTTATATGCCCTATCGCTAAATCCACTACATGGATATAATCGCGAACACCAGTACCATCTACCGTATCATAATCATCTCCAAAAACACTTAGCTCTGGTCGCTTACCTACCGCTACTTGTGCAATAAAAGGCATTAAGTTGTTAGGAATTCCTGATGGATCTTCTCCAATCAACCCCGACTCATGAGCACCAATCGGATTGAAATAACGAAGCAACGCAATACTCCACTCTGAATCTGCTACATGAACATCTTTTAAAATTTGTTCAAGCATCACTTTTGTGTACCCATACGGATTCGTTGCACTTGTCGGCATCGTCTCAATAAGGGGAGACTGATTGTGAACGCCGTATACAGTCGCACTCGATGAAAACACAATCTTTTTAACATTAAACTCTGACATCACTTCAACAAGAGCTAATGTGCTCATAATATTATTTTCGTAGTACATTACAGGCTTTTGCACGGATTCGCCGACAGCTTTGTATCCTGCAAAATGAATTGCAGCCTCAATAGATTCTTGTTCAAAAACTTTTCTCAATCCTTGTTTATCACAAACATCTAATTCGTAAAACGCAGGACGTTGCCCTGTAATTGCTTCAATACGATCTAATACTAAAATGCTTGAGTTTGAAAGGTTGTCGACAATAACGACTTCCTTCCCTAAATTTAATAATTCTACTACGGTATGGCTACCAATATAACCAGCTCCGCCTGTTACCAATATTGCCATTTTTACTTCCTCCTAATTAATTCCAACCGATTTAACAAATCTCATAAATGCTTCATGTCCGGTTTGAGTATTCTTATAAACACCTGCATCTTCGAGAACTCTCGCAAATACTTGCCCTACTTCATGTTGAACTACGCTATGAACCTCCTCCTCTTTAAGTCCAGGATATTTTTCTTTCAATTGAACGGCCCATTCTAAATGATAATCAGCAATTGCGTTATCTTTTCCTAAAAGATATTTCTCAACTTCTTCTAACTCTGTTTTCAAACGAGGTGGTAAAATCGCAAGTCCCATCACTTCGATTAACCCAATATTTTCCTTTTTAATATGTTGTACATCTTGATGAGGGTGGTAAACACCATCTGGGTATTGTTTAGTAGTATGGTTATCTCTCAGAACAATATCCAATTCATATCTTCCATCCACTTTACGAGCAATAGGAGTCACCGTATGGTGTGGAATATCTTCAGTCTTAGCAATGATGTCTACTTCTAAATCTGAATATTCTCTCCAGATATTTAGGATTTTAGTAGCTAATTCTACCAAACGATTTTTATTTTCACCTTGTAGCCTAATCACTGACATCGGCCATTTTACAATACCTGCTTTAACATCCTCAAAGTCTTTAAAAAGAAATTCTCTCTCAAATTTTGCTTTTTCCATTGGGAAAATATGTTTTCCTCCCTGGTAGTGATTATGACTAAGAATAGAACCTCCTGAGATAGGAAGATCAGAATTTGAACCAGCAAAATACCCTGGTAAAATATCAACAATCTCCAATAATTGTTCAAATGTTTTGGACGTAATAGCCATTGGTACATGTTGACTATTCAAGAATATCGCATGCTCATTAAAATATGAGTATGGGGAATACTGGAAACCCCATACTTCGTCTCCCAGTTCCAACCGAATAATTCTATGATTTGCACGTGCTGGATAATTTATTCTCCCCTGATAACCTTCATTTTCCATACAAAGTAAACATTTTGGATAATTAGATGACTTTACCAATTTCTCTGCCGCGATTGTTTTCGGATCTTTTTCCGGTTTTGATAAATTGATTGTAATTTCAAGTGAACCATAATTAGTTTCAGTATGAAAAGCTATATTTTTAGCGATAGCTGACAATTTAATATAGTCGCTATCTTTACTTAACTGATAGAACTCTTCAACTGCTTCCTGTGGCGAAACATCATATGAACTCCAAAAAATATCATTAAGGCGACTTGGTAATGGAACGATAAAATTCATCAGCTCTGCACCTAAACATTCCTTTGCCTCAGCTAAATCAGCAATTTTACCATTCTTTAAAGCTATTTCTACTAAATTGTCTTTTAATTTTTTAAGATCACTCTCATTTGAAATCTTATCAGTTCCTTCTTCACCGATTAAAGCCAATATTCTATTTTTTATATATATTTGGTCCATCGATTTATAAATTCCATATTCAATAATTTTATTAGCAAAATTATCTACTATTGTCTGCATATATACTCCTCTTTAACTATAATACTCCAATTTCCTGATAATCTAACCATTTATAAATAGATTGTGTTGTATGGGATATCTTATCAAGAATATTAATAACTTCTAAAAATACAATAGCTTCATCAACATTTGAGAATTCAATAAGAAAGTTCTCTACTACTTTGTCTCCTAGTTTTTGACATAGACCAGATATCAACTTACATTTTTTATTATAGTCATATACGTCAGGTTCATAGTTTCTATTCTTATACCATGTTAGAGTTTTCTTTAAGTGATCCCCTATAATAAGATGTATTTTTAGCATTTCATAAAATAATGGTCCCCATTCATGCATTGTATGAATATTTTTTAAATTCTTAACTATTTCAATGATTCGATCACCAATACGTTCAATATCTGTGGATAATTTTACTATAGTTATAATTCTTCTCAAATCAACAGAAACAGGATGTTGTAAACAGATGAGTTCAATACCTTTCATATCTATTGTAACAACTGCTTCATTAATAACTAAATCATTATCTATAATACTTTGTTTTTGAACTTCGGTTAAGTCATCAAATATAATTTCATATTTTTTTATTATAGAAATCCATATATCTTCTAGATTATTAGACAACTCAATAATTTCATTGTCAAAATGCTTTCTCAACATTATCTAACCTCAATAATCAATTGCACTATAAAGAACTCGTATAGATAACTGTCTTTATAGTTCATCATATGATGAAATTATTTTAAACATCAATTATCAAAATACTTGCATCATCTTTTTTACCATAAATAGGATCAATATTTGTAGATTCTTTTCTCATTTCAATTAACTCTCCAAAATTGTAGCCTGAATTTTGAGTATAAAAATCGTAAAAACCATCAGTCATTAAAACAATATGATTACTAGTTACTTCCAAACTACCATTGATAACATGATTTATACTACTTTTGTCTAGTGAACCTATCCAATATCCATCTGGTTTATTAGCTAGCTTCCTAATATTTTGTAATATAGTCTTTTTATCAGCTTCATCATTAGATTTGATTGTAAATTTTCCTTGCTCAAAAAGACAATCTACTCTATGATCTGTAATCACTTGATTGTTGACTATCATAACACAATCGCCAATCATTATGTATTCTAATTTTAAACCAGATAATTTCGCAAAAATAAAGGCAAAAGTTGGTAACTGGTAATAATCATCAAACTCACACTTATCTATCTCTATTATTTTTCTAACGTCATCTAAAGCAAGCTCGAAAATTCTCTTCAATGATAAAGAATCGTTACAATACTGCTTGAGACACTCAGAAATAAGATGAGATACTTCCGAAACTGAATAACCTATAGAATCTTTTGAATTAAATAAATCTGTTGCTCCATCTATAATCCAGAAATATTGATTTTTGTAATCTACGCTATCTTCGTTCTCTTTAGCACTACCTTGTATTGAGCATATTCTATCTATCTTCATAACGACGTTTTAAACTCCATTGTCCAAATAGAAGGCAAATTCCAATAATAGTTAAAAGCAACTCAACCATTTTATTTAATCCAGTTTTTGGTAATGCATGTTGATTATTTTTTGTCTTAACTACTTCACTAACATTAGTTACGTCATATTGTTTTTGTGAAATTTCTCCTGTTACTACATTACCTGAATCATGATTTGATTTTTCAATTTTATCATCTACACTATTTACTGAGTAATTATTAGCTAAATTATTTTTGTTTTCAGCTACAGGTTTTATTTCCTCTACATGCTTATCTGAGTGGTTGTCTGAGTGATTACCTGAATTTTGCGAAAAGATTTTATAACTTTCATTCTCAGTTATAATATTAAAATCACCGACACTATTATTTGTGTCTGAGCTGGTCCCATTAAAATCAGTTTTAAGTAAAGAAACATGATTTCCTGTTAAATTGGAAAGTTGATTATTTAGGACAGTGATAGTTCCAGCGGATTCTTCAATTACGATTCCGTCTTTACCTCCCGAGATGATATTATCAGATACTACCAAATTGTTGCTGACTCTTAATAATTCAATATTTGGCTGTTCAGTATTTTGCGAATTATTATGAATGATATTCTTTGTTACAGTAATATCAGTTACTTTTCCAAGATAATCTGCACTATCTTTTGCAACACGTATTGCTTTTGTTTTAGCATCAGCAATATTAAATACATTTTCAGTAATAGTCACATGTTTATTCAGATCTAATACGTCTTTAACATTTTTATAACTATAAGCATTAACTAAAGCAGCACCATTTTCACGATAGTGTTCACTTTCCTCTTTAGTTTTCTTATCAAACCTATTTCCTTTTATTAAAATATCAGTAAATCCTGTAAAGCGAACGCCCGCATACATCATATTATCAAAATGATTATTTAGAATTTTAATATTTGAAGGATTTTCAGTTGTTGCAGTTTGATAATGTGTCCCAATTGCAGTTACTAATTCACCTGATTTTTCACTTTTACCAAAATATGAATTTTGAATAGTAACATTTTCAGATTTTTTCCCATCATCATTCAAAGCATAAGGAAAACCTTTTCTAGTTAATGGTTCAATCTGAATACTCTCCTTACTTATAATTTGCCCATCTTTCATAGTTTTAGGTAAAGCTTGACCAAGAAAACGAGAATTATCGACTAATACATTTTTCGAACCTGCAATTTGAATAGCATGCCCTTGATAACTATCCTTGAATGTTACATTTTTTATAGTTACGTTATTTGAATTCCCAATAGCAAATGCACCTGAAGAATTTATAAGTGGTAGATTTTTTGCTTTAGTTCCTTCTTCATTCAAAGCACCGTTCATATCAATAGTACCACCAGAATAACTAATATCTTCTGTTGGGGCCCATTCTACTTGCGCACCATCATCCGTAAATAAACCTGTCATGAATACAATAGAAGGATGATTTTTGATATTGATACCATTTAATATGGTAGCTTTTTCATGTACTTCTAGGTGTGTATGACTTCTCAAAAAGACAATCTCTTTAACTAAATAAGTCCCCTCAGGAAAATATACTTTCCCTCCACCTAATCCTTTAGCAGCTGCATCTATTGTATCCTGAATTGCTTGTCGGTCATCATTAACCCCATCGCCTACTGCACCATAATCTTTTACATTTAAAGCAATTTTTTCAAAATCTTTTTTTATAGTGCTATCATTTACAATATCTTCTTTATTGTTCTTACTTTCATTATTAGATTTTTCTGTAGATTCAACTGTTTTATTATCTTGTGAATCAGAATGAATAGTATCTTTAGAGTTATCACGATTAACACTTGACAAACTATCTAAATTATTAGTAGATGAATTAGTATCGATACTTCCAATAGAATCATTATTAGAAATATTTTGAGAGTAACCTAAATCATTAGTAGTTACATTAGAAATCTCTTTTGTATCAATCTGTGGTGTAGTAGTGCCAACTTCATCAGCTAAAATACTTTGGCTTCCCAAAATTGAAATAGCCAATAAAACTGAGCATGTTCCAACTTTCAATTTACGAATGCTAAATACTTCATTATGAAAAATGTGTTTCATAAAGACCTCCAATATTTTTATTTATTTACAATTTATTATTACTTTTCTTAAAATTGATAAAATGACACCGCTGTCATTATCTTTATAATATATTTTAAAATTTGAATTGTCAAGAAATAACACAACAAAAGACAATATTTTTGAAAACGCAATCATCTAATGAATTATATATCCAAACTATACACCATTAATATTCCAAACATTTCTAGTTTGAGATAATAGTTTCATTGTTTCAAAGATAAAATCTTCTAAAATATCACTAAATTCTATTTAATAAAAGTCGTAATCTTTTAATTATAATTTAAAATCATGATCACCCATCAAACAGGTGGTCTGTACCAGAGCTATAAGTTCAGATTACCAGCTAGCGTCTTAAGACGCTGGCTTTCACTATGTGACTATTAGTCCGTCTCGCTCCGCTAGGTGTGAGACGGACTAATAGTCACATAAAAAGAACGATTGGTAAAAAGTCTTTAAAATCAAAAAACGCATATTATCAGGTATCTAAAACCTTAATAATATGCATTCTTGTGGAAAGATTTACTTCATTTTCTCTTTAAATTGAGTTTTACCCAGCCTCCAGTATTGTTATAGAATTACTTGGAGTCCTAATTTTTCCTTTATAATCATGTCAAACGAAATAGTTAATTCATCACCTCCTATTATTCTTTGGATGTTGTCAATATTAGTATGATATAGTTTTTAATTATAGTATTAAAACAGTCGTGATATTTTTTAATTTATTTATTCAACTACTATATTTCTTGTTTCACAATTAAAATGATTTTATTAATCTTTAATTTTATCTATTGATTTTTGTTTTCAATTGTTCAATAATTTTCATAAACTAAAGCAATGTCTCTGATATTCATACTGCCTAATCCCACTACTATCTTTATTCATCTTGATAGAAAAAACAAAGTAATGGTCCCGACAGTCTAAAGATTTACTTTTGTTTAGTTTAAAATAATGTTTTTGAGACATAGCCATTGTACGTAAAATATCATCGGTAATAAATGTTAATGGTATGTCTAAAGCAGAATACTTATAAAAATCTGACTCAAACCTTAAATAAGAATCAGAAAAATAGTCCAGCTGCAATTTATCGTCATATAATTCTTTACGATTCATGTAACCCCTCACCTTCTATCTGGATATCAAGTATATCTAACCATTCTAATCGAAGAAATCCAATGTCTGATTTTATAGATATAAACTCTTTCCCAATTTCTTTAACAATACCCGATACTACTTTTCTTCTATTTGAGTGCTTCAAAATAAACGTTGCAGGGAATGTATTCGTATAAAGTTGACGAACAAGTAAAACTTTCTCTTCCATTGATAAAGTAATTGAGACATCTTCTTTATTTTTTTCTTCCCAAAGAGAACTTGAATGTTCTGACAAAAAGAATCCCATCCACTTAGCCATCCCACGATCTTGATACTCTCTTGCAGATAAAAACGGCAAATAAGAACGATTCATCATTTTAACCCATCTAATCCTCCAGCTGAATGACCACCAATGAGTTTACTTCTTGCAATTGTTCTAGAAGCCTGATCCAGGGCATTTCCTTTCAATAGTGAAGTAAAACCAAATTCTGTTCGAATAGCATCAATTGCGGACTGGAGCTTTTCTTCTTTTTCTATTTTCTCAATATCATCAAACAATGAAATAAACCCAAAGGATTCATCTACTAAACCAGAATAATTAACCGCAACATTCCTAATAGCTCCTGAAGTATATTTAGTGTGAAATAACTTTAAAACGTAATTTGTCAGTAATGCTGTTTGATTGGTCGGTTCAATCTTCATTTGAGTATGAATAGATCGTTTCTGTTCCACTTTAGAATATCCTAAGTGTATAGAAACCACAGTCGCTTTTTTACCAGCTCTTCTCAATCTAACTGCAACTTGTTCTGCCATTTCACGAAGTATAATTTCAATATCTCTTAGTTTGACATAATCTCTAGGTAAAACTTGAGAGTTCCCTATCCCTTTTGACTTCGGCTTATAAGGTTTATGAACATTGCTTTCATCAATACCATTAGCGTGAAACCACAACTCTAGTCCCATAATCCCAAGCTCTTTTTTAATCAAGTCAGGATTAGCCTGTGCCAATTCTTTAATCGAAAAGATACTTAGATTATGTAATCTCTTCTCCATTCTATTTCCAATTCCCCAGAAATCTGTCATTTTAGGAATAGCCCATACTTTCTTTTCTATATCCTCATAGGACCAATTAGCTCTCATTGTCGGAGTCTTTTTAGCTTCATTATCAAGTGCCAACTTAGCTAATAAGGGATTGGCGTTAGACATACCTACCGTTGAATAGATTCCTGTTTTTCTCCAAATCTTTTTTTGAATAGCAGCCGAGATAATATCTAATTTATCTTTCCGACTAATACTTTTATCTGGCACAAAATAATTTAATGAACTTGTTAAATCAATAAATCCTTCATCAATTGAATAAGGATAAATATCGTCTGGTGCCGCAAAATCTTGAAAGATTTTTTGAATTTCCATATTGACTGCTATATAAGTATCCATTCTCGGAGGAACAATCACAGTTGATTTTGCCCATTCCTCAATAAAACGTACATAATCTATTGTTGTCGGTAAACCTTGCTTCTTAGCGTTATAGTAAGAGAACTTGCGAGTCTTTATATCAAATGGTAAATCATAGGAACGTCCAACGTTCGATTTTCCAAAGACCTTTTTAAACATGGGAGAAGAAGCAAGAATTAACCCAGCAGAATTATCTGCACGGCTCATAACACAAAGTGAAGTCTTAAGTGGATGCAGGCCTCTATCTACACACTCTACACTTGCGTAAAAAGATTTCATATCAATAAATGCAACGTCACTCTTTGGTTCGAGACTATAATCAAACCAAGTCATACTCAATCCTCTAAAGGCATAAAGTTTCCAACGATTTTCCCTATGATACGAGGATTCTCATCATAAGGCGCAAACTTATCTGAATAGTTCCGATTGAGTGAAACTAACCGAAGCCCATTTTCTTCACGATACACTTTCTTAATATAGGTTTGACCATCCCAATCTATCGCATAGATAGCCCCGTCATAATCAAATCCCGTTTGCTTAATAAGGGCTACCGAACCATTTTCATATGTCGGTTCCATTGAATTACCAAACACCCACGATGCAAAATCATAATCAAATTGATGATCGAAGTAAACTGTATCGTAATTACCATCATCAAAATAAGCTGTTCCTGTACCAGCTGATAATTTTTCGTAGACCTTATAGGCAAAAAGCTGAGGAATGTCTACAACCTTTGTATTCTGTTTGTTCAACAATTCAGTAGCATAATGAAGTGTTGCTTCTTGATTCCTTTCCGTTAGTTTGAGATAGGTTTCAACTATTTCATACTCTGATTCAAAATATCGAAGATCTACATTCAAAATCTCACTCAATTTGCTTAAATTGTTTTGATTAGGCTTTGTTTTACCTGATTCCCAATTAAAGTATGAGGCTCTACTAATTCCCAAACTGGATGCAAGTTGAGATTGAGATAATCCTTGACTTTCTCTTTTTCTTTTTAATTTAGTAGGTGAAAACATTTGTTCTCCTTTTGTAAGTTTATTAACTAACAAAAAGGATACCATAGCTTGTTGAAAAAATCAAGAGTTTAATAACCCTCAAGATTTAAAATAATCATAAACTGCGCTAAATTCGTACTTTTATTGTTAGGAAATCATCACTGAAGAATGCTAAAACTTTTGAAAAAATATGAAGAACAAGCAAATAGAGAAAATAAAAGGATCGTTATTTTTTAAATGACGACCCAATAGACTTTATTTTAAAATTTTGATCTAACAATCATTTCAATTAGTTAAATCTTTCAATCTTTCTTCTCCAGACTTAAGCATCTCTTTCTCAACTTGATTCCATTCTCCAAATAGTAAGCCATGAAGAACGGTTGCTGCTGAAGTTTTATCTTCTCCTGAATCATATACACAACTTCTATCTCGTTGGTAAATTTGAATTCTTTCAAAGATAGCTAGTTCTTCCAATTGTCGTGTATTATCAACTAGATGATTTACAATGAAATCATGATGTTCTTTTGGAGTTGCGCGTGCTTGATTTGGATTGATAGCGTACAGTTCTTCGTATCGGATAAGAGTGCTCAGATAGGACAGCTTAGGCTTGGTCGCAATCAAGGCTAATTGTACTTCATATCCCCTATTTTTCAATAGTTGTGCTGTTTTCTTTGGAACGTCAACTGTTCGTAAAGTTCCCTCTATCAAAAGATTGTATTCCAAATGACTCAATTCTCTTACTAAAGACTCTACCATTTTTCCCGCAAAATCTTTGGTGTATTCAACGCTATCTTTGCCATATTCTCGCTGCAGTTCTAAATAGTGTGGATGCTGAGAACGAAAACTATCACCATCTATGATAACAATATTTCCTTGAAATTCTTTCTGTTTAATACGATGAATTGTAGTCTTACCGGCACCACTTTGCCCTCCAAGCAAAATCGCTATAGGTTGCTTACTGGACTTTTTTCCTCTTGTCAGTGAGCGAAGGTTTCGCTCTAAAGCATGTTTGAATTCACTATCGGTATAATCTTGGATTTCCATTAGGCTGCCATCCGTTTTTCAGATATCTCTAACATACGTTCAATTCCATCCAAATAGCCACTATATCTCTCTATTTCATCAAAAGTTTCTACTAAATAGATATTCGTATGAATCAAGTCAGATAGATCGTCACTCATTAAAATCCAAGGATTAGATTCATCATCAATGCTAATTCCCTGACTATCTTGATAACGATAGAGTCGAGATAATAGATGAGCACCTCTTTCTTTCACAATTTCAATTTTTAAAGTCAATTCATAATCTTCAACAGGATTGAGCATTTTATCTTCTCCTACAATATCAACATAAGATACATTAAACTTCTGGCAGATGATGTCTATTAGTTCCGTAGAGACTGAACTAGTTCCATTTTCATAACGACTCAAGCTATTTCGAGAAATTCCTATAATTCGGGCAAATTCAGGTTGTGTTAAGTCATGTGTTTTACGTAAGGATTTTATGTTCTTTCCAATCATGGTAAACTCCTTTATTTTTATAATTCCATTATAGCATAAAAAAGCATAACGCACCAATTTTGGTGCGTTATTGACTATTTTTCCTAAATCTCTCTAAATTCTTCTCCAATTGTTCCTTATGAAGTTGATTCTTAGCTTCCTTTAATGTGTCGTCCAAAGTTTCTTCTCTGTAAGTTGATTCTGTTTTTAGTTGTTCTGATTCTTGATCTGGAGTGAAAATGATATCTAGCAATCGATCTATTTTTTCAAGATCTTGGGCAGACATATCAGATAGTCGATGAATTAGTTTCTTAAATATATCACCATTGTCTTGGTTTTTCTTAAAAAATGTTGTAAACATCTATAACCTCTCAAAAAAAGCAGCCTATCAGGACTGCTTAGTGTAATTCCGAAATCGCATCATAAATGGACTGCAATTTCTTATTTTCTTTATTCTTTGTGTCAATCAACGTATGTAGATCTTCAATTTTCTTTTGACTACTTTGAATATCGCTATTGTTATCTGCAATAAGTCTTTTAAGATGTTGCTGATAACTTGTAGTGATATCTGTCTCTTTTCCTGTTCTAACCTCTGTAACTTTGGGTTTAGAACTAGAATTTGATTCCGTCACAGGTGCTTGTTTTCGCTTTTGAAAAGCTGCTTCATAATTTACATCATTACCTCCTTGATGATTTCCAAATAAGGCCGCAATTTTATCTGAATCCCCTTGATTTTCTGATTTACTTTCTAATGGTTGATTAAAATTCCAATCTTTTGTCATTCACTCATTTCATCCTTTCTAAATTCAGAATCATCGAATTGTCTTTCTTTACCAAAGGCATGGTCAAGAGCTTCTTCAAAACTCATGTGACTGATGCTTTGACGCCTTTTGAACGTCGTAAACATCGCTGTCTCCAGTTGTTCTTTGTAAGCAGCGAGTTTTTCTGTCTCTCTTGCTACCTTGCTTTCTTGCCTAGTGACCTTTTCTTCTAAGCGTTCGATTATGGTCATATACGATCCTCCTTCATTTTAATATTAGCTAAAACATCTTGATTTTGTTATCACAATTCTAAACATTGAGAGATTTGTCTTACTGGTTGATTCCCCAATGTCTCTTTTGCAGTCTCGAGCATCAATTGTAAATCTGATTTCTTTTCTCTAAGGACATCATTCCAGTCTACTTTTTCTTTCCCTGATTCATTATCAGGAAAATTCAGGAAAACAGGAAATCCTGATTGAGATAACTTATCAGAAAAATCTTTTCCAGCATCATCACAATCTACTGCCAGTGTCAATAAATCAGGATGATTATCAAAATAAGTAGTGGTATCACGAATTGTATTAATCAAAGGCAATAACTTTGAAGGTATTACTGTATCTAAAAATTCCAACTTCTGATTTTCTTCAGCTATCAGTCGTAAAGTTTGATAAGCAACAACAGATCTTTTTAATCCCTCCATAGATACCAAACGAACATCAGTTAGACTTTGTTGATGAAGTTCGTAATAGCTCATTAAGTCAATGAACGATTCACAAAAGACCAGTCTATTAGGTTTACCAATATCAAAGGATATCCCAACATGTCCATGGCTTCCTTTTAGAATCGTTTTTAACCTCTCTCTTGGAAGAGAATGACTCTTATAAATTCCTTGTAAGCTTGCTGCCTGCAGCTTGTGACGATGATCAAAGCTTTTAAAAACGATAACAGGTTCAACTGTTTCATTTGTTTTCCAACTAGCTTGTGCTATCAAACCTTGTTGAATCATCTTTTGTATGATTTCTTCTGAAATTCCTCTACATTCTGTTAAATAATATCTGACCAGACTACAGTTAGAATCTTCTATTCTCTTTAAAGGATAATAAAATGGTCTCTCTCTTTTTTCTTGAACAGCTTCTTTTTGAAAAGGTTCTTCAGAAAGAAAGGCTAGAGCTTCTTTAAAGGAAATTCCCTTAACAAGTCGAACAAAATCAATGACATCACCTTGAATATCTCTTGAAAACCATTTAAAAGTATTGGTAGTTGAAAAAATCCGAAATGAATCGTGTTCAGAATGCTCATAGACACTGTTCGAAACTTGTTTAAAAGAGATACCCAAACGACTCGCTACATCAAGAATTGAAATTTGCTTACATTCTTCTATTTCCATGCAATATCATCATTTTGTCGTAGTATTTGGCAGTGATGGTATTGATGATGATTCTTCTAAAGTTTTAGGAGTGGCCTTATCTAAATCATCTAACCCAGATTTCCAAACCTGCACTTGATTGACCAATAACTTACCAGGTAGTTTAGAATAGGACAATTTAACAGTTCTTGTTTCTGTCTGATTAGTCTTTGATTGGTTGGCATTCTTTAAATCGGATACATAGGTTACATTATAAGAGACCATGGCAATGGCTTGATTCGTAGTCTGATTGACAAAGATATCTGCTTTTTCAAAATGATAATCCAAAATATAATCCTTATACACTTGGTTCATGGCATCATTTTGACTTGACAATTCTTGAGAATAAGCCGATTCAGTCATATAAGGTTGAATACGTGTATTATTTTCTCCGAGCTTTTCTTTCGTATAGTACTGCGTCAAAAATTCTTTTACAGTATTCGATGACAAAATGCTGGCTTTATCTTCTGCTTGTTTATCCTCTACAAGTTTAGCTGCAGCCAATTCGATTTCTTTGCGATTTTGTTTAGCAGTAGAATGTTGACCAACAGTATATCCCATCATGAGAATAAAGCTAGTTGCAGCTACTGCTCCAACACTAATTAAGGCTTTAGTTTTGACTTTATTTAACATCTTAGACCTTCTTTCTATAAAAACTAGGTCAAGAATAACAAAAAGAACTTGTAAGTTTTATCACATCACAACGAAAGGTAATTCCTACATTTCAGGCGCAAAATCGTACAGTTCAGAGAAAAATATCAAAATTAGCTGTCTTCAGTTTATAATATAAATATGAACAAATTAAAAGAAGAAAATTTGAGAAGAGCTCTTTCTCATATTGAACGACATAAACAAGCCATAAATACAAGTAATAACAGTGAGGATAATGATTTTCATAAATTATTACTCCAATTTAGCTATGAAGTATATGAAAGAATCAAGGCAAATAAAAAACCTTATCCAAATTTAGATTCAGATAAAGTCTTTTGACAATCTAAAAAGTTCACATTTTTTTCTTATTTATGGAGTTGATGAAGCGCCAACTGAATCCTAGAATCAACATCAGATTGATGAAAAGGTACACAGCCGTAAAACTAGTTAAACCATGTTGTCTGATATCATCAAAATATAAACTAGGTTCAGTAAAGAACAAATAAATTCCATAGACTTCTACGAAAATAAGAAAACTGACAAAACCAATAAGGAAAAGTCCACTGGCAATAAGAAAGAGTCTCCATAAAAGAATGAGAATTCCTCCTACTGCTAAAAAAATTACTGGGATAAGGAGTAAATCATTCATGACTTTCTCCTTTCTAGTCAATCAATTGACGATAATGGGTGGCAAGAGAGGAATCAAATTCCTCTAGCTTTTGAACCAAGTCCAAATACTCCTCTTTTTCATGCTCTTCAAAGTCCACACCTCGATGATTCTGAAGACCGATTTCCAATTGACTAGTGAGTTCTCGTTTGGAAAAGCTGTAATCCCCCGTCACTTCCTCATAATGTTCCTTTAGTTCCTTGTAGGCATTGTATTCTTCAGGTGTTTGAAATCCCTGTACTAAGGCCTCTTCTAATTGATAATAGGTATCTTCCATCATAATCGTTACCTCGTTTCTTTCTATCTTTATTCTACCGCGCTTTTCTTTTCTTGTCCGCTATTTATATATATTTTTTAATCTAATTCAAAAGAAAGTTGTTCTTGCTTTTCTTTTCCTTTTTCGTGGAATTGTCTTAAGGCCTGATCAATAATATCTAAATCCGTTTCTGTTTCAATCAATGGCGCGAGTACATCGTATTCGGCCTTTTTTGTTTGATAATCCTCTTCCTTTGGAAAATTTTTCCCAATTTCTACCTTAGCAGTAGTCCATTTATCCTTTAATTCATCCAATAAGTTCTGAGTTTTCACTTGGTCCTCTTTAATGTGATCAATCGTATGCTGAAGCCTTTGAATTGTCCCCAAAGGGGAATACAAATCTAAACTAACAGAATACTGATTTTCTCCTACAATCTTAACAGAGAAGGTTTCAGGAAGAGGTTGATTTGTTGGAAGGCTAAGCATTTTAATGTCAAATCCTCGATAGCTTGCTAGGGTTCGGAATTCTTTGCTGTCAGCTTGATTATGACGGACAAGACGGTGTAGGGATTCACCTGCTTCAGCTCGTTGCTCAAAAACTTGCTTGCCTACTGTCATAGAAAATGCCTGGTCTTTCGATATTTCAGACTGTTGAATATCGCCTTCATACTTGCTTAATCGTTTCTCAAGAATGGGCATATTTTCTTCACAGTAGGAGATTGTGTGACGATAGTGATCCTTGCTGCGTTGAAAGGCGCGTCTTTGATTTTCTAATAGAGTTAGATCATTCTCTAGTTCCATCTTATATTTGAGATAAGGATTACCTGTTGCTAGTGCCTTAAAATCAGAAGCTGTCATGGTCTGCTCATCAATGTCTTCTGCAGCACGAATCGGCTCCTTAGAAGTCATAATCTGCTTAATATAACGGAGTTTGTTCTCCTGAGTTGCCCATAGATAATTATCAAATGAACCTTTGGTAATATAGTGGTAAATATCCACTTCCTTATTTTCATTTCCTTGTCGGATAATACGTCCATTGCGTTGCTGAATGTCACTTGGTCTCCAAGGGACATCCAGGTGATGAACTGCTTTCATCTTGCTCTGAACATTTAAACCTGTTCCTCCTTTTTCAGTTGAGGCAAGGAGAATCCGCACCTCTCCTGCATTAACCTTTCGAGACAAACTATTCTTCTTTTCATCACTATTGGCATCATGTACAAAGGCAATTTCCTTACTAGGGATTCCTCTATCAACTAATAAAGCCTTAATCTCAGAATAAACATCAAAGCCATTATCCTTTTTCTTAGGTGTGCCAATATCTGAAAAAATCATCTGAGTAGCCTTATTTTCCATTCCCTCACGATAAATTCTCTCAACATTATCCACTACCTGAAGCAGTTTATGATTGTCTGCTAGACTATAGCTGGAGTCCAATAAACGCATATCAATAGCTAGTTTTCGTGCCTCACCCGTAATTTTTAACATGTTATCCTGGCTTGGATCAACTGTTCCACATTTGACCATATCTGACCTCATAACTAATTCTTCTAAATAGAGTTTCTGGTTTTCAGTTAACTCACTCTCAATAGGGATAATATGAGCTTCTGGAACAGGTAAATCCAACATATCTTGTGTTTGAATGTCGGCTGTTTCTTTATAAATTTTCATCAACTCAGGTAGATTGACAAACTTTTTAAATCGTTTCTTAGGTTGGTACTTATCCCCTGTAGGAGCTAATTCCATAGAGTTTTGAATTTCTCCAAAAGCACCTACCCAAGAGTCAAAATAATCAACTTGATAGCGTTTTAAGATATCTGGTTGAATATAGTTCATCATAGTATATAACTCACTAATAGAATTGGAAACAGGTGTTCCTGTCGCAAAGACAATATTTTTAAAATCATGTTCTTCCTGAATCTGTCTAACCTTCATTTCCATATCCACGTTCTTCTTAGAAGTTGTATTGGTAATTCCTGCTACATTTCCAAGTCCAGTAATTGGACGAATATTTTTAAAGTGATGTGCTTCATCCACAAAGAGAAAATCAATTCCTAAGTTCTCAAAATCAATAAAACTATCACGATTAAAGCGTTGGAGTTCTTCCAATTGTTTCTCTAGACCACTTATTGATTGCTCTGCTTCTTTAACGGTATACTTATTTTCAGAATGTGTTTTAATCTCTCGTAGTTCATTGAGTTTATCCTCGATATAATTCATCTGTCTTTCCTTACTGACAGGGATTTTTTCAAATTGAGAATCCCCAATGACAATGGCATCGTAATCTCCTGTAATAATACGTGACACAAATTGTTTTCTTCTCGCCTTCACAAAATCTTTCTTAGTGGTCACAAAGACCTTTTTAGTAGGGAAAAATTTCATGATTTCTTGGCCAAATTGAGCAGACAAACTAGAGGGCACCACATACAAGGGTTTATGAACCATCCCTAACTCCTTTAATTTAAACCCAGCACCAAGCATGGTCAAGGTCTTTCCTGAACCTACCTCATGAGCTAATAAGGCTCTTTTTTCTTCTACGATTCTTTGAATGGCATTCTCTTGGTGAGGACGAAGACTTATGTTTTGTGCCAATCCATCAATAACTAGATGGCTACCGTCATACTCTCGACTAACCGTTCGATTATAAAGACGATTATAGCTTTCCTCAATGACTTGTTGGACTTCTGGATACCGTGAGACAAATTCTTGAAAGAGCTCTTGTAAATGCTGCTCTTTTGCTCTTAGAACAGAGGTTTTTTCCAAATCTGTGATGGTCTTTTTCTTTTCTCCTTCCGTAACAGTCATAGTAATCGTCGGTTGGTTCGAATTTAGTAAATTCTCAAAAATCTTTCTTCCTGTATCATAACGTGACCCACTAACTCCAAGACTACTATCTTTGGCACTTGGATAGCGATAAGCAAATGATGTCCTTAAATGAACCTGGCCATCGACAGGATTCACTTCAATGACTTGTTCAACATCAGGCGAAGACAATTCAAATTCACGATTGGTAAAACATTCAAAGGCAAATTTACCATAAACGGATTGAGGAATCCAACGTGACCCTATTTTAAACTCAATATCTGCCAGATGAATCCTTGGAGGGCGAACAGATTCTAACAAATCTAAAACGTGGTTCCAATCATAATCTTGGTTGTTTTCCTCCACTAATAGTTGAACTACTTCTATCTTGTTGAGAATGTCTCCTGATAAACACTGGTTCTTAGAAAGATATTTTCTTTCCCCTCTTAAATAGCTTTCTGGATCTATTAAAATCTGGTCACCTAACTCATCTAAAATAGCAGCTTGGCTATGTTCGGGATAAATTGATACCATATAGTCTAAATCAACCCCTCTACCATCCGATAAACTAGAGTTTAAGGCATCTAGAGCCGTTGAAACTCTTGCAATCACTCTCTCTGGCCTAACCAATGCTTTCTCAAAGGCTAAAGATTTTTTATATTTTACTTTCTGATCTTTAGAATCAATGTACTCATCTTCTAAACTTGCTAGTAAAGAATACTTATCGTCACTATCAAATAAGTTCCGATTGACTGAGGCATTCAAGTATCCAAATTGACTTACAAAACGGTCATAGTCACGATTCAATTTACTAAGCAACGCCTGAAAATCTGTCCGACTATAATCTGGATGACGTTGAATTTCAATTAAGGATTGATAGGTCTCTCTCAAATCAACCATGCCCTTAATGCGACTAATATCCTTATCCGATAAGGGACTTTCATAAAAGACAGTTTTTTTGAACAGTCCCTTATATTTCCCTCTTTTACTCGCTTCTTCTGACTTGTAAACATCTAGTGCTTTCTCATCTGTCAAATGAAGTTGCACGAATCGGTCTATTTTATGTTCAGACAAAGAACTGTCCCAAGCTTTAAAATCTCCCTTCTCATCTACATAATAACTAATTTCGTCTACTTTTGAACTTTTCCGAATGCCATGCGTATCTCGGTAATAAATTTGATTCCCCTCATATCCAAAAGAATAGAGCGCTAAGTTCTCACGTATACGACTTGGAATAGAATTATCCACTTCTTCTTGGATAAAAACAGGTGCTTTCAAAGAATTGTCAATTTGTTTAGGTGCTTCCACATTCTCTAATGCTTCCATAATGTCAGTAGCTAATCTTTCTGATACCCCCTTAACATTGAGGGTTCCTCCATTAAAATTACGTACCTCATATTCACC
Source organism: Streptococcus oralis (assembly GCF_023109315.1). Classification (GTDB taxonomy): domain Bacteria; phylum Bacillota; class Bacilli; order Lactobacillales; family Streptococcaceae; genus Streptococcus; species Streptococcus oralis_BS. The sequence goes on along the minus strand of NZ_JALDUF010000002.1, from coordinate 335,595 downwards.
CAAAACTTGTGTATTGTATTTCCCATCAAAATAAGGATTGATCCAGGCACGTTTATCCTCCTCAAAGGGAATAGAGCCACTAAAGACAAGCTCCTCTTCATTAAGATTCTTTGTTTGATCCTTTTGAAAGAAGAGGAGATCTGTAGTCACTCGAGTACCTGCAATCTTTTTAAAAGCCGTATCCGGCAAACGAACTCCCCCTAAAAAATGAGTGTTGGTTTTAATCTCTTGTAAGACATTATCTGTTCGCTTATCCATTGTCCCGATAGATGAGATAATCGATACTTGTCCTCCGTCTCTTACTAAATCAAGTGAGTGTTTGACAAAGTAATCATGAATCATATAAGGTTTATCATAGTTTTTATCGGCAATGCGAAAATTTCCAAAAGGAACATTCGTTAAGACTAAATCAAAACTATTATTTTGATAGGGAACTTCTTCAAATCCTCGAACTTCAATATGGACATTTGGATGGAGTTGTTTTGCGATTGCGCCAGTCACACTGTCTAATTCAACCCCATAGAGTTCTGATTTATCTCGTATACTTCTAGGCATCGCCGCAAAGAAGTTCCCAGTCCCCATAGAAGGATCTAATATCCTTCCTCCCTCAAAACCATCATCCAGTAACTTTTGCCAAATCTGGCGAATAATCATTGGGTCTGTATAATAGGCTGTGAGAGAACTTTGTTTCATAGTGGAGTATTCTGATTTACTTACTAAACTCTTAAGAGTTAAACGTTCTGTTTCATACTTTGGATTGAGTTCATCGAAAAATTCATTGGCAAGACCACCCCAGCCGACATACTTGGCTAGTAGTTCTTGTTCTTCTGGATTCGCTTGTCGTTTCTCTTTTTCTAATCTTTTAACAAGTTCAATTGCGGCTATATTCGTTTCAATTTTTTCTCGATTTGTCTTAGGATAAAAGTCCTCTAAATCATCTGGAAAATCAAAATCTTGAACGGGGACATCCTTCTCTTCTATACTTGAAATTAAAGGTTTTGTTTCCTTATCCTTTTCATTTTCATTTTCTTCTTCCAGATAGGAAAACAAATCTATTTCCTGACTTTCACTTGATGAATCAATCTCAATCTCTGAATCTTCTTTTTCAAGTTCTACATGAGACAATACTTGTTCAATCTCTTCCAAACTGTTCAAGTATAAGATAGGATTCTCTTCAAATAACTGGTCGGAATCATTGAATAGCTCTAGGCGAACTAAGTCATTTAACTGTGCATTTTCAATCGAAACCAACTGAAATACTTGTCCTTTATAACTTACTTGAGAACCGATTGGATATTCCCTCAAAGCTTCTTCTACAATTTTATCGACATTAGAAAAGGAGTTAGTTTCTTCCGTTCCCTTTTCAATATCACTTGAAGGAGATAAAACTTCCTCTACTTGATTAGACTTTTCGCTTTTAGCTTTTACTTCATCAAAATGAGTAATTATCTTCAGCTTTTGTGTCAGTGGGAGTTGTGTGTAGTTTTCTTCATGATGGACAAGATCCGTAACGGTATCTAAAGTAGCCATCAATTCTGAACCTAAATAGGCTAGAACATCTCCCTCTTTTTCTTCAAAATGAATCTCAAGAACCTCTTTTTTTAGTTCTTTGGAATCAACCATTAGAAGAAACTCCTCTATATCTCTACTAATGCGGTCAGATAGATTATTCGCAACCCGATAGACATTGACTAAATTGACATCCTGATTCTGATGACATACAAGCTCACTTAATGGTTCTAACTTCTCTTTTTCAGATTGGATGTAAAATCGAGTGGAAAGGTTATAGGTTGCGACTTCTAGCACCAAGTTTTTCTCAAAATTACTTAATTGAGATAATTTACTTAGACCTGCTTGTCCAAAATTTCTTGTGTAACTTTCTAAATCTTGGTCATTATTTTCAGAACTGGCCTCTAGGAAAGAAATAATATCTTGATGAAACGAATACACATGAGGTATCTCTTCTATCCTGCCCTCTTCAGCCAAAAAACTCTCTACCAAGTCCTGCCATTTCTCATCAAAATGTTGCGCTTGATAACGAAGAAATAGGTCCATTTTCTCCCTATCTTTTGGAATTGTTCCACGAAACATAGCCAATAATTGCATTACTTCCATACTCGCTCCTTTCATCTATACGAAAATAGGAGAATCACATGATTCCCCTACAACTCTATCTCCATTTCCACCTCTTGAGGACTGGTTTCTAAATCACTAGACAAAAGAGAAACGGCATCTGTTCTCATGTAGTAAGTATATAAGTCTTCTAGGTCCTGTTGGTTTTCAATCCCTGTTTCAATACTAATCATAGCCTGTATAAATTCCTTGTAGTGACTCTCCATCATATCTGAAATCTTTTGTTTCATTTCCATAAATACTGAAGACGGTTCAGTTATACTTATTTGATCTATGTTTTGTAAATCCTTTTCTAAGGGATTGGTTCCTTCTTCTACTTCCACTAAATCTGAACGACCATCACCATCAGAATCTGCGCTAAGAGGATTGGTTCCTAGCGCAAATTCTTGAGCATCAGTCAGTCCATCTTGATCCGAATCACGTTGATAAATGGCTTCCATATACTTCCTTCTTTCCTAGTTAATCTTTTTTCACTCCAATCCTACCAAATATTCCTTGAAAGAAGTATCACAACAAAAAAGAGAACGAGCCAAAACTGCGTTCTCCTGAAAATGATAAAAATATATTTTATGCCACAAAAGATATGTAAACTAATCTTTTGAATAATAAAAAAGTTCCGACGTTTGTAAATGTTTTGAGTAAATTGAAATTACTTTTTGACCTTTTGGAAATACTGTCTTTCTCTTCAAATCTAATAAAGATTGAGGAACAATTTTCCTTGATGTTTCTTTCAATGTTAATGCTAGTATCTGTTTTCTTGTACGTAGAGCATAATCAAACTCCAAATACAAATAACGTCCTGAACCAGTTAGATGAACATGCTTTCCCAATAACTCCTCAATGGATCCTAAAACTTGTAACTTTTGCATCGTGGTTCCATCTTTTTTTATCTTCAACTCATCAATTATGACATGTCTATTTAAACAATCGTCAAAGAAACTGCCTGCACCTTTTCGGTAATCAACACCACATAGGTGCATGAAATTAGTAGGTGAAAAATGAAGTTCAACACTTTCTATTTCAGTTTCATAATACATGATTTTGCCAACGAAGTGCTCTTTAAAAAAAGAAGCTGCAATTTGTAACTGAGTAAAAAAACGCTGAAGTTTTATTTTTTCGGTGTAATTTGGATTACGATAATCTCTAGAATTTGCCATATTTTCCTCACAAAAAAGGTGGTTTACAGAGTCTGTAAGCCACCTAGTCAGTCGGTTTATTCTGGTGTCTGCCACCGCTTGGCCCTTACGTCCAAGATTGCTATCGGATTTCGTTCTGGTGTCCGCCACCGCTTGGCCCTTATGTCCAAGATTACTATCAGATTGACCATGAGCCGACCACTCATCTACACTATTTATTTTACCTGAAAATAGCTAAAATTTCAAGTGTAAACTCTTCTATTTCGTAGTATAGGCAAAACTAATGGCGCTATCTGCTTGCGAGATTTTTCTAAAGGTATAGTTAGGATTGCCACCATAGTTAGTTTCAGACACAAGGAAAGAACCATCATCATAGACCTTCTCTACAAAAGCCACATGACCGTAGATAGCTGGTGTGCCATGTGTACCTCCTACAAAAGAAACAATAGCACCTGCTTTTGGTGTGGAACCCGTTTCTCCACCAAGACTTGAAGCTGTCGCAACCCAGTCCTGACCATTTCCCATGGTATTAATGATTGAAATCTTCTCTCCATTACTTCCTTTTAATTTTAAGCCTAACTGGTTCATACGAGCCGCAACACCCCATGTACATTGTCCATAGGCATAGGCCATACCATCTCCACCACCAGGAACAGAATGATCATACAAGTCTCCACGAACACCTTCAAGGGATTGCGGGTCACTTTTTGCCTGTCCTCCATTTGTTTGGCTAAAGCCTTTTTCAATTTGGTAATACCATTCCGTTGCTCTGGTTTGTCTTTCCAGTAGTTTGTCACCAGAATTTCCCTCCCAATAGGTAAGGAAGAGTTGGGCTAGATTGGCTGCACTGCCCGTATTTCCAAAGAAATCCTTTAACCAACTTTGATAGTAAGGACTATCCCCATGAAGCATAAAATCAAGTTGGAGATCTAAATCATACCACTTCTTATTTTTGATATGTGCATAATTCAATAAGGCTGTATGACGTGTTGAACCATCTGCAGTATCCGTCCATTGACCTAAACCCAGACCTCTATGAAGAATATTAGGATAAGCACCACTATAAATGGCTGGCCCTCCTATCGCTAACCAGGTTTCATCATCCCATGAGGAATCGGTAGCGCCAACAGGAGGAGATAAATAATCCCCTTCAGCTCGTTTAGGATTGATAGAAGACTCTACCGACCAATTTCCTAAAATGGCCGCAATGGCTTGGGGGCTTGCCCCTTGAGATTTCAAAAACTCATAAATATGTTTCGCTCGTTCAAACTCATCTCCACCAAACTGACCAATGGCAGGTAAGATAGTGGTCTGAAGTTGAATGACTTTTGGAAAATAAAATTGCGGATTGACATACACCAATTTTTCTTTCTTGTTCTTATATTTTTGATAGGAAACTTTCAAACCTGTATCGTCTGGTGTTTCACCAACAACATCACCCGTTAGGACTCTTGTCCCCTCAATCGCACGGCCATTATGAATGGAATATAAGGTTAAGCGACTCTCATTCTCTCCTTTTCCGTTAGTGAGAATAACATTGTCGCCATCTAGAGATACAACTCCATCCATTGGTGCGACAATTGCTTGGTGAGCTTTAGCTTCTAGTAGAATGTACTCCTGAAGAGTAGGTTTTCCGTCTAAATCATAGTATCCATAACGATAAGTCATGGTTAAACTATCTTCGTTACTTTTCCCTTCAAATGGATTGTCCAATTCCTGCATGGAAGCATACATACCCTCTTCTTTTAGTTCCTTCATTTCCTCTTGATCGTCTTTCGATAGTTTATACTTAGGAGTTTCATAGAGGTCTTGCATGGATTTCAAATCATCCCCATCGTTTAAATCATGCCACAAAGTAGACAGATAATCCTTGTAAGTTTCTGAACTAAATAAGTGAACTGGTTTGTGTAACTCATAGTCATGGAATTTAAAGTTCATATAGCCCATCACATCATCAATTTTTGTGTAATAGGTAATTCCTTTGTCATTTGTGCGAGTATGTTCTGCATCTTCCCAAGTTAGGTGGGTATAAGCTTTTGTTAATTCAAATTCATCTTGTTGAATCAAACTAGCAGATGAAAATCCTAAAAAGAAGCTCATCATAAGTAAAAAAAGAAAGACTATTCCTCCAACTATCCAGGTTGCAGGATTCCCAGCCGCAAATGTAAAGAAGGAAAAGGCTGCTTTTAGTTTTTGATAGATGTTTCGGACACTTGTAAGACCTTGTTTCTTTAATTTTCGATACCGATTTTTAAAGGAACTTGGGTTATCTTTCGCTAGTTTCCATCCTTTTCCATCCTTAAAATGATGGTATCGCTCTTTTGTGTTGGTCAGTCTTTTCTTGGTAAAACGACCTGTTGCTTGTCCTGTTTTGACACTAGCTTTTCCAAGATTATAAGAAAGCCGACTGTAGCGTTTTCCTTTTCTAATGGTCTCTTGTAGCGTGCGATAACCTTCTAAATCTCCATTTTCTGAAGCTAACACTCCACCTTCACGTCCAAGGACATAAAGAAAAGTTTTGGCTTTCCTACTGACTTTTTTGGACTTATAGGTTTGTTTAGTAGATTTTAGATTCTCTTTTGCAGCCTTGACTTCTTTCTTAGCTTTTAATTCTTCTAAACTCTTCCCTTGAAAGAAAAAATTAGATTTTTGTTTCGATTCCTGACCGTAGAGAAATTTTTGATTGATTTTTCTTTCTTTACGACTCTCTTTTCTTTCTTCTTTTGCTTCTACCTTGGCTTCTCTAAATTGCTTCTTGGCTATTTTCAATCGTTTCCTAGCATGAGGCAACCGTCTGTCTCTTAATTCTTTCCGATTCAAAAGAGATGGAGGACTTTTTTGAAGAATATGATTGTAGTCTTCATTTGCTTGTTTTACTCTCTCCTTTGAAGCTTCTCTCATCTCCTCTAGCTTTTCTTTTATCTCTTTTTCCCATGCTTTTTCATCCAGTACAGCGGAATCTTTTTTCTGTTTCTTCACCTCCTTCTTCCCTTTTTTCAAGAATTTCTTCTCATCTTTTAGACTTCTTCTAAATGCCTTTCGGGCACGTATGATTTCTCTCTTATCCTTCATTTACCTTCCCCTTAATTAGAAGCCATTTTATCAGGAACCGTACTCATGATATCAAACAATTGAGTACCTTGAGGAATCTTATTTTTAAAGGGTACGACAACTGAACCAGCTTTTATCAGTCCTGCCCCTTTTTCTGGATTGATTAGGTATTTTTCGAGTTCTTTTGACAAGCCTAAGAGTTGAACCAGTTCTTCTCGGTCATTTTTTGCTTGCTTGAGGAGAATCATAAATTCACTATTTGCAATAATCCGTCTACCATTTGGATCTAACAATAAGGTTTCGACGTTTTGAGTTATTCCAGTCGGACTGGCTCCATATTTTCTGACACGACTCCACAATTTAAAGAAGAAATCACTGGCATATTTATCTAATAAGAGAAGCTGCATTTCATCAAAATAAATCCAAGTCTTCTTCCCTAATTTTTGGTTCCGAACAACACGATTCCATATCTGATCAAACACTACCATAAGAGCGATTTGTTTCAGCTCATCTCCTAACTTTTTAACATTATAGATTAAGAAATTAGATCCTGTCTGAATATTGGTCTTATGAGAAAAAATATCAAGAGAACCTTCGACATACAGTTCCATATCAAGTGCCAAATTCTGCGCTTCTTCTTCTGGTTGTTGACTCAAGACAAAGACCCATTCTTCCAAAGAAGGCTCTTTAAATGACTGATAAGTGAGTCTGGTAACTCGGTCGATAATCGATTTTTCTCTTCCATCCATTTTCCTATCCAATAACTTTCCGATAAAGGATAAAAGAAATTCTGATTTTACCTTTACAGGATCTTCATCCATATTTTCCTCAGACAAGTCAAGAACATTGAGATAAGTTTGGGAATCGGGCGCAATATCAATCATTTCTCCCCCAAAAGTCCGTCCAATAACACTGTACTCTGCTTCTGGATCCACGATGATAATTTCGGTATTTTCACCAGATTCCTTGATTTTGGTCGTGATAATTTCATGCTTGGTTGCCATCCCTTTCCCAGCTCCTGATGTTCCTAAAATCAGACCAGACGGTGTATTTAATAGGCTTCGATCAATGGTAATAATATTGCTTGAGATTTGATTGATACCATAATATTTCCCACTACGGTCTTGTAAGTCTACTGAAGTCCATGGAGAGTTCACTGCTACATTAGATGTTAATAAACTCCGTGATACTCCCTCTAGAAAATCACAACCAAATGGCAGCAAACTATTAAAAGCTGCTTCTTGCATATATGGAAGTTTATCAATCATTAGGTCATTTGAGCCGGCCACTTGTTGGATAGTGTCTAGTGCTTGTTTGAGTTCTTCTTCATCCTGACCAAAAACACCAATCAAGAAGACCGTTTGAAAAAGTTTATCTCCTGTCTCTGTCATGGTTTTTAAGAGTTCCTCAGCTTCGTCGATATTGCTTTCTAATACATGACCTACTTTTTCCAAATAGATACCTGTACGAGCTAGTTTTTGTTGTTCCCCAATCTTTTGGGATTCCATCAAGGTCTTCTTTGTTCGTAGTTTCTTCATAGCATCTGCCTTGGTCGAACTTTGAGCATGGAGGCTCACAATCAATTCCAAATCTCCTTGCATGAGGTCTCGAATAAACTGATCCCCTAATTCCATGCCGTAGTCTCTCACATAGACAATCTGCAATAAGCGGTCATTAATTTGTAGGTAATTCTTGTTTTTAAAATCTAAGATATTAGGTGCTATGAAGTGACGAGTTGTCTGACCAGATCTCGTTAAATCACGGTAAGAAAAAGGAAGATGGTGTTCTCCTCTAAGCATATCCGCCAACAAGTTCACCCGTTCTTCGCCAGCCAAGGATTCAAAGCGAGCATCAATTTCTGAGAAACCACTCTTGAAATATTCTCCAATTTGAGACAAGGAACGATAGGCTTGTTTGGGATTAGTATCCTTTCTTCCAAAGCTAATCAGTTTCACAGCTGAAAAGTTATTTTCCCCACTGTCTAAATTTTGATTCATCATCCGATTCAATTCTTTACGATAGCTATCATACCCATCTTCTTTTTCCTCATACAAAACACTTTGTCTGAATTTTTCTAAATTCAATCTTTTATTAAAGATAGTCAATTGGAAGTTGGTTTGGTCATCTAAGGAGTTAATCAAATCAGAATACTTCTCAATGATTGCGCCCTTATCTTCCAAACCAACGGTCTGATAATTGACATCACCAAGTAAATAGCTTTGTGAGAAATAATCTTCTTTCACTTGCATCAGACCATTTTGATACAGGGCTTGATAGGAAAGAGTATTAGCCGTTGATGGTAACACTTCCTCTTTTTTTCCTTTAACTACTTCTTTCTGATTAGTCATTGAAGTTTTTTGTTTCTTTAATGTATTTGATTTTCTTTTCATGTTCAGGTCCTTTCTTTCCTGTAATTGTGCGTAGGGGAACCGTTAATTCAAAATGAAGACGGTATTTCAAATAATGTTCAAAATATAAATCATTGGGTTTATAGACTCCAAAAAGCATGAGGGGGATGGTAAAAGCAAACACAAAACCGTAAACAAACCAATCTCCAAATTGCCAGAAAAAGAGATTCAAGCCCAAAACAATAATTGTGACAATAAAGGCTGGTAAAACAAAGATGATTTGTCTTGTGGTGAAACCTAACCAAGCCCTGTGTTGGTATTTTGAGATGTCTTTAAAGACACGTGTATTCATGACTTTCCTTTCTAAAAAGGCTAAGAAGCAATCACTTCCTAGCCTTTATCTAATTACATACCTAAGATTGAGCGAGCCGTACGTTGAGAATCAACGAGGGCGATAATCAGTAAGATAGCTTGTATTAAACTACCAAACATAATCGCAAGTGATTGCAGGACTCCTGCACCATTTGAAACAGCTATTTTTCCAGCTGATTCAAATAAAGGAACAAGAGAAACAATCAGAAAAATAAGAATCCCTTGTACCGCATAAACCATAATATTTTTTAAATAGCCAATACCAATAGACTTCCATTCATCACTTAAAAATGTTGGAATCGTAAGAGGGGCAAATGGAATCATAAGGTAGAGTTGAATAAATCGAATAGATACCAAAAGATTAACCATGGCTACACTTACTATCCGAACAAGCCAGATAAGGAGGGCGAAAAAGCCCACAATCATTCGGCCAATAAATCCTGACCCTTTTAATCCAGAGAGCGTATCATACTTTGCCCCACCGTGAGCCACAATCGAGGCCACTTGTTCAATGGCGTGACTCGCAATCCCGATGATGGCTTCTACAATCACGGTAGTGTTGGTAATTACAACTGCGACCATAATATAACTAATCAACATCGGCGCTAATGCTTCAAAAGTCATCGCTCCACCAGAGTTAGCAATTTTCTTTGCCATCTTCGAAAATTCTAAGATGAGAACAACTGATAAAATCGCAACTCCAAGGGGCTGCATGACACTTTTAGTAATACTAGACATATAAGTCCAAACGGTTGGATTATAGCTAGATAGAGATTTAATCAGATCTACCGTAGATTGTAAATCCACATTAAATCCTTCAAATAAATTTTCAGCTGATATTTTTTCAGATGCAAGGTAAACAAAGGGTGAGACTAAACTAAGATTCATGTCATTGTTTATCCTCCTAAATTGAAATCTGGGTTACAAAGGCTCCAGCAGCCCCGACCATAACACCACCGACAATTTCAAGAATGGCATTCCGAACACCTGGTCCACCATCTTTAATGTTGGTTGCAAGATTGACAATCCCCACAACAACGAGAAAGGCACCAACCGCAATCAATCCCTTCTGTAACAAAGACATAGCTTGTGCGAACATAGCACTTGCGTCTACTCCATAAACAAAACCTTTAAAATGCGTAATCATCTATTTCCTCTTTTCTATTTTTATTTTAAACTAGATTCAAAAGTTAAATCACGAATTCTAAGGCCTTCAAGATGATTTTCTTGGCTTTGATTTAAATGATTGATTTGATAGTTCCACCACCGTTCATCGGTTTCTTGATTGGCTAGGTATTTCCAGTTTGGATGCTTAATGGAATTGTACTTTTTACTTTTAAAGACAGGCATATTGGCAATTCGAACCAAGCATTCATGACGTTTCATATTTCCGACTTCATCGGGTGTCATTAAATCACGAGCAATCTTTTGATGGGAAAGGGAGCCTGAACCTGTCTGGCCAAAGGAACGACTAGTATTTCGAACATCAATGGTTTGTTTACCGAGTAACCCACTCATAAATTTAAAGGTATCTTCATCATTACCACCTAAGTAGACTAAGCTGTCACAGTTCCCAAGAATAGTTTTCCAAGCTTCTTTTTCTTTATAGAGACCTTGAAGTTGGGCAATATTTTGTAGAATAGGAACGAGACTCATATTCCGAGAACGGACTGTTGAGGTTTGTTCAGCAAAATCTGGAATTTCTCCGATATTTGCGAACTCATCTAAGTAAACTCTCACATGAAGAGGCAATTGCCCCTTAAAATCAATATCTGCTTGTCTTGTTAGGGTTTGAAATACGGTTGAAAAAAAGAGGGCTGAAAGAAAGCGAAAGGTACTATCGTTATCTGGGATAACTAAGTAAACCATTGATTTTTCCTGGCCCCATGTCTTCATATCAAGGGTATCTTTTTTGGTCAAATCCATGACACTTTGAATATTGAAGAGGGCAAATTTAGCAGTGGTTACAGCTATGACAGAATCCAGAGTCTTATCCTTATAATTTTGGAAATCTGCCCAATTTCGCATGGTAAAATTTTCAGTTCCATACTTTTTAGCATAATTTTCAAATAGAATTTCTAAGACACTTTTTTCTTGATTTTCACCCTTGGATAAGTGTTTAATGAGTTTTGAGATTTCAGCAAAACTTGGATAACGCCCTCGTTTTTTTCGCTCTTCCACTTCTTTTTTTTGACGTTTCAACAAGTTTTGGTATTCCTTTTGACTTAAACGACTTTCTTCTATGAGCTGTTCTCTTGTTTTGGGTGGATTATAGAAATCGACCAAGTAGGAGGCTAAAGCTCGTACCAATGTCATAGAAGCTTCATCCCAAAATGGATCACTACGAGAGCCAGAGCCTTTGGTGTTATTGAAATAAACCGTCAGCATGCGATTCAAATCATTTTCTGTCTCTATATAGCGGAAAGGATTGAAGCCATCTGAGTTCTTCATATTGACTAAATCTAACACCTTTACTTGGTAGCCATGTTCTAAAAAGAGTTTGCCTGTTTTCTCGGCCAAGTGATCTTTAGGATCCACGACAATATTTGAACTATTCATCTGAATCAGATTGGGTTTCACAAAGCGAAATGTCTTCCCACTTCCTGAACCTCCAATCACCGCAATATTCTTATTTCTATCATATTGAGGTGGTTTTTTATCTAATAATGTCAGACGAACATCTTGTGATAAGATCGTATCATGAGAAAATTCCTTGCCGTAAAAGAGCTTCTTTTCTTTTAGAGTTCCAAAACGGGCGCTCCCGTATTCTACCCCTTCTCGGTATTGTTTTTTACCAGTCTCTAGATAGAGATACACCAGCAACATCATCACAAAGCCTAGTAGAAAAAAAGCACTTGATTTTCCAGTAAAGGAAACATTCCATGGCGACTGAAGAACTTCATCTTGACCTTCCATCAGAAGATGAGTCCATTTATCTAATGTATTTCCAGTATAGGAATCATACAAAAGCGTCAAACGATGAAAGACATAGCCTAGTAAGATGCCTAACAGTGAGAATAGTAGGAATTTCTTTCCACTGTACATCATCTCACCATCTCTTTCTGTTTGACGGCCCCTTCTTGTCTAAAGGTTATTTGGGATTTAGCCTCATCAATTGCATCGTCTAATGACTTATCCATGGTAAAATCAGCTAATTTCTTCGGATCATTGACCATTTTTTCTAACAGATGGTCTAAATGATTGTCTAGAATCGAACGGTCTTTCGTGTAGAAATGCAGAGAATCCCCTTGCCAAGCGATGGCTAAAGGAATCTCTTCTTTTTCTAAAAAAGCTTTAAACTTCTCTATATCAATTGGTTTGTCTAAAAAATCTTTTTTCAGATTAATCGTATCAATCGAATAAGGAGATTGTAGCAATTCTTCTAATTTCTGCACCCCTATCTTATAGGCGGAATCCTGTGCTAAAGCCTGACGTCTAGACCATTCTAGAATCTTTAAGAGACTTCTTACAGTAAATAAAAGACTACGCTCTGCATATTGAACTGCCATTCGTTCCTGTTGTTCAGAGGACATCTGAGGCCTCCTTCTTCACAAATAGCAGCTTTCCTTCTTTATAACGATAAGCTATCAATTCCTGACGTTGCTTAATCGACTTGACAACCTGCAGTAGATCTCTCGAATAAGGTTCTCGAAGAGTAACTTCTACTGCTTTTCCATCAAAGATACCAACACGTTTAAATTCAATGTAGTCTTTTTTGAGATGTCCTAAGCCCATACCAAAAGGAAAGTGATGAATCAATTGGATGGTACAACCACCTTTATTTCCCATTTGTTTCAAATCATACAAGTTTACTACCTTCATGATTAACTCCTTTATCTAGTTTGTCGCATCGTTTAAGTCTGGTAACGATAAACTCCGTGTCTGTTAGAAAATTCTCACACACGTCTTGTGCCAGTTGCCCTGCACAGGGAAATACTCTCAGTCCCTACTTACACAGGCACGCTAATCAAGACGGAGTGGATTCAATTTTCAAAGAACAGGTAGCTTTATTATAGATAAGAGTAGTTGAAATTTTTATCACATTTTTTATTTTTCTGTAGAGCTAAATTCATACTAATCAAAGAGTTTGAAATAAAAGACTAACATTGTTACATAATGTTAGCATTTCATTTCCCTAAAACAAGCTAATTTGGTCTAAAAAAGCAGCAAACTATAAACTAGTAGGTTCCACACCAAATGTAGACCCATGCTTCCCCATAAGTCAGATTTATAGCGCACCATCCCTAAAAGGATCCCAAGTGAAACATATAAACACCAAGCTAGAATGGTTCCTGGATGATGTACTAAGGCAAATAAAACACTTGTCAAAGCAACTCGAATATCTAATTTTCTGACCAGGTTCCATAGAATTTCTCGATACAGAAATTCTTCAACCATACTCGCATTGATTAAGAACAATAAAAATGAAAACCAAGGAACCTGATGTTGAAGGCCAATTAAGTTTGCTTGATTCGTGGTTCCTTGAGCATGAATCAGACTAAAACATAGGCTTATAATCAGTAGGCTAACGAATCCAATACCAAGCCATTTCATCCTAGTTTTCATATTGACCTTGACCACTTGTTTTCGTTGGCCATACATCCATAAAAAAGAAATGAGCGACGCACAATAGAGAATCTGTAGTATGATTAACTCACCAATACAAAACAATTTCAGTAAGTATAGGGATACCAATAAGACATTTACTTGTTGGAATATATAAACTGGAATTATTCTTTTCATAGTTACCTCCGAAATAAATCTTCATAATCTAAATCTAATACCTGCACAATCCTTTCTACCCATGGACTTTGAGGCATTCGTTGTTCCATCTTGTAGTGGCGTATTTTTTGATACAAACGATTCAATTCACTTGGATAGTGAAACTCTCCCGCAAACATTTTTCTGGTTAACTCAATCCAGCTAATATTTCTTTCAGCCAAAATAATGGACAAGTTCTCCCAAAATCGTTCAGCCATATTGCTTCTCCTTTAACTAGATAAATAATGTGTTTGTGCCATGTAAATCAATTGTTTCGTATCTCTTGGCAATAGAGCTCTAGCCTCTTCCAAATTCAGATTTGGATAAACCCGCTTATTTGAAACCGCAAGAGGAAGCCTGATGCATAGTTCAGGATTTTTTAAGATCATTTCAATGAAATCCGTTAATCTTAGATTGTCACGGTTCTTAAATCGTAATAAATTGGGAGATAGAAACTCAAAACAATCTGAAGAATAGCTCATCATCTCAATTAATTTATCCTTTGTCATTTCAGAAATCGAATGACAAGACACCTCGATGCCATACTTTTGAAAGAAATCCAAAAGAAGTTGATTTCTTTGGCTATTTTTACTTAGATAGAGATCAATCATGGGATACCTCCCAAAGATTCGGTTCCATTTGATATTCTGAGACGATTAAGGAATCTAATGAATTTGAGAAGTTAATCGATTTCTTGTCTTCATCATAAGCTTTTACAGTTACTTGGGTTGTAAGTATTCCCTCTTCTCCCTCGGCTCGATAGCCTTGTCCATATAAAACAAAAACAAGATTTTGATGATCATCTACAAAGGCATCAACCCCATTCTTTATGTCATGACTTTCAAGGAATTCCATAACGTTTTGAAGATAGGACTCGTAAAATAGTGGGTAGTTGTGTTTTTTATGGTAATCATCTAAAAATATTACTTCAAACTCACATGGATAATTGGGCATCAAAAATAATTGTTCATCCAGCTGTTTGATTTCTGCATCATGTAATTCTGTTTCTAATTCATCACAATCTAGTATTGATTCTTTATTTAATGCTTTCATCTTTTTCCTCTATTTCTTTTAATTTCTTTGCGATCGCGGCAATCACAGGAACGGTTACACTATTACCAGCTTGTTTATAGAGCTGACTATTACTAGAGACTTTTCTCGCAGCTTCAAAAGCCCAATCAGGAAAGCCCTGCAAGCGAAAACACTCTTTAGGAGTGATTCGTCGTATCCTCAGACGGTAAAATTGTCCATCTATCAAGACACCAGCTACATGATAAACTTGTTTATCTTCTCCTTCATAGCTAGCCACTACTACTCCCATTTGACCACTAGTTGTTAACGTATTCGCTATACCTTTTCCAACTCTACCACGCCGATACTGAGAACTTGGTCTTTCCAAATTGATTGAATCTCCAATCTCTGCTTGAGCATATCCTTTTTTAGTTGCTTCCCTGACTTTTAAAAATTGGATTGGTTCTGTAATCAGTATTTTGGGAATTTTATCTCCTCCTTGCATCGTAGTCAGTGTTGGAGATAAGCCCTCACTTCCATAGACGCGACCGGTCTCCTTAAAGCTAGTGGGTAAATCTCCAACAACGACAATGCCATGACGATCCTGAGTATTTAAAGTAAACATCGGCTCTTGATTTTCCTTAAAGCGTCTACCATTTTGTCTCTTGTCTAATCTGTCTGGTGTCATACAAGGAATCGCAATCTTAAATCCTTCTCCTTTCCCACGCACTAAGGTTGGCGCAAGACCTTCTGAATAATAAACTTTACCGCTCATTCCACTTTTTGATGGATTCAAATTTCCTAATGTTTTTAAAATCTCAGAGTTAGTTGCTTGACCTTCTCGTCTGAAAGGAAATAAGAGTCTGGTACCTTTCTTTCTAGAATGTCCGATAATAAACACCCTCTCTCTGTTTTGGGGAATGCCAAAATCCTTACTGTTAAGCACCTGCCACTCAACATCAAACCCCAACTCATCAAGTGTGGTAAGGATTGTGGTGAACGTCCGTCCCTTATCGTGATTGAGTAGGCCTTTAACATTTTCAAGAAAAAGAAAACGTGGTTGGATTTGTTTGGCCGCCCGAGCAATTTCAAAGAACAAAGTTCCTCTAGTATCTTCAAATCCCAATCGTCTTCCTGCGATTGAAAATGCTTGACAAGGGAATCCCCCACAGATGATATCGACTTTCCCTCTAAGTTTTTTAAATTCATCATCTGAAACATTTCGTATGTCATGAAATTCTATTTCTCCTTCCGTTTGAAAAATAGATTTATAAGATTCTCTAGCAAATTTATCAATCTCACAAAATCCAATACACTCGTGTCCGACACTTTCCATTCCTAGTCGAAAACCACCGATACCTGAAAATAAATCAATAAATTTCATTTCTTGATTACCCCTTTCTGATCGACTATTAATGTCCAAAGAGTCAAACCACTTGAAATGAAAATGAGCATAACTAATATCCACTCGATTGGCGACATTTAACCACCTCCTTTTCTAACACGGTTATTCCAAACAGAATACAAGCCGTTAAACACAAATTCACCAAGCACTTCCGCACGTCTAACAAAGCGGACATTATCTAGAGCATACTGATAGATTCTCTCAAAATCAGTCATAGCAATTTCACTGGCTGTTTCAGAAAAACCCTCTCGTCTAAATTGATCTTGTACCAATCCCCAAATATAATCTCGATCATATTTTGTGACCTTTTCTACTTTTCTTTTCAAGATAGGATGAGTATTCCTATCCTCCTCATCCTCAATAAATAAAGAATCAGTCTCACTATATTTAGTCTCACTAACTTCAGTCTCACTAGGGGCTGAATGTGAGACGGGGGCCGTTTCATTTTCAACCTGCCCTAGTCTTTTTTTAACACTAGGCCTGTTTGAATTACCTACTGGGGTAGAAGATAATTCCCCTAAATAAATCTTATTAGCTAGTCTTCCTTTCTCACTTGAAGACTGTTGAACTTCATCAATTAAGTCATATTCTTTAAGAGTTTTTTTGATGGACAGTAATTTTGACTTCGAACAACCTAACAGCCTCATCAGTTTAGAATTAGAAAATACTAAATAGACCGCGCCTTCTTCATCTATCCAACCACGACTGAGAGATAATTCTAAACGATCTTTTAAAATAGAATAAGCCACCTTTACTTCTAGTTTCATATCCATATATTTCTCATCCTCAAAAAGAATTTTAGGTAATTTATAATACCGTTCTGAAGTTTGGTATTGATTTGCGGTAATTCGTTTCATAGCTCTCCTCCAAGTTCTTTGAGTATTAAATCGCCATTTGATTCCAATCGAAACAAGCCACTTTTTTCTAATTCAGCCATAAGAGAGATGGCTTCAACAATGTCAATTCCCATTTCACGTACTAAAAATGAAATGACGATATAGCGTGATGATTGTAATTCTTTTGTCATTTTCCCTCCAGAAAATAAAAAAAGGAGAACAATATTCAACTGTTCTCCAAAATATTTTTATTAAAAAGAAAAACCCTGCCAAATTAATTTTTGGTAGGGTTTTTGGCAGGAAACTAAATTAATTTATCAGTTTCTAAAATGTGTTCACGATTCTAAAAGGCTGATACTATAGTATTCCGAATTCTAATTGGTATATGCCTCTTATTTAAGAGTAACTGAAGCTCCAGCTTCTTCCAATTTAGCTTTGATTTCTTCAGCTTCTGCAGTTGGAACGCCTTCTTTGATGACACCTGGTGCACCATCAACAAGTTCTTTAGCTTCTTTAAGTCCAAGACCAGTGATTTCACGTACAGCTTTGATAACGCCAACTTTTTTGTCACCAGCAGCTGTCAATTCAACGTCAAATGAATCTTTAGCAGCACCAGCGTCAGCAGCACCAGCTGCAGCTACAGCTACAGGAGCAGCTGCAGTTACACCAAATTCTTCTTCGATAGCTTTTACAAGGTCGTTCAATTCAAGGATTGAAGCTTCTTTAATTTCAGCAATAATGTTTTCAATGTTCAATGCCATTGTTATTTCCTCCAAATAAGTTTTTAATTATAATAGTTTTTTCGTAGCTATGCTACGCTGCGTAGCTTAAGATTAAGCTGCGTCTTCTTTGTTGTCTGCAACCGCTTTGACTGCAAGAGCAACGTTGCGCACTGGCGCTTGAAGTACAGAAAGGAGCATAGAAAGAAGTCCTTCGCGGTTTGGAAGAGTTGCAAGAGCAACGATTTCTTCTTTAGATGCGACAGCGCCTTCGATTGCACCACCTTTGATTTCAAGTGCTTCAGCGTTTTTAGCAAAGTCGTTCAAGATTTTCGCTGGCGCGATAACATCTTCATTAGAAAATGCTACGGCAGATGGTCCAACAAATACTGATGCAAGATCTTCAAGACCAGCTTTTTCAGCTGCACGACGCAAGATTGAGTTTTTAATAACTTTATACTCAACTTCGCTTCCACGAAGCTCACGACGAAGAACTGTATCTTGATCAACTGTCAAACCACGAGCGTCTACAACGACGATAGATGCAGCAGCTTTCATTTTTTCAGCTACTACGTCAACTAGTTCCGCTTTTTTAGCAATAATTGCTTCACTCATTAGTGTGTTCACCTCCGTAATTATTTTGCTTGGGGAATTTTTTCAAAAGAAAAACGCGCCCAAACCTAGACACGAAAGTACAATACGCTTCTTTTTACATGATACGTTTTGTCCTCGGTAGGATCTTTATGAGTCGAGCTCCCCTACTGTCTTAGGCAGTTTTTTCAAACCGTATATAAGTATAGCATAGACAAAAAAAGAATGCAAGATTTTTGCAAACTTTTTTTAAAATTTTTCGTGATTTTTCTGTTAAAGTTCTACTGTCAGGACTTGACCCTGCTTAACGACCTGTTCTCCAGCGATATAAACATCATCAACATCACTGTCTTTGACTGCATAAACTAGGTGAGAGAGCATATTTCCCTGAGGTTGGAGATGGATTTTTCCTTGAGGATTAATGACCAGAAAATCTGCCTGCTTGCCGACTTCTAGGCTTCCTATCTGCTTTTCCATTCCTAGAACCTTAGCTCCTTCGATTGTCAGTGCCTTAAGGGCTGTTTCGATAGGAAATTGGCTGGCATCTCCACTCTTCATTTTCTGAAGAAGAGCTGCTATCCGTCCTTCCTCGAACATATCTAGATTGTTATTGGAAGCAACCGAGTCTGTCGCAATTCCGACTGCTACTCCTGCTTTTTGGAGTTGGATGATTGGAGCGATCCCTGAGGCCAGTTTGAGGTTACTGATAGGATTATGGGCGATAGCCACTTGAGAAGTTGCCAAGCGTTCAATTTCTCGCTCGTTTAACTCGACCCCATGAGCAAAGACAGACGGATGATCTAAGTAACCTAGTTCTTCTAGAAATGCGAGGGGGCGTTTGCCGTATCGTTTCAGGATAATTACTGATTCCTCCTTAGTCTCCGCCACATGAATATGGATAGGAATGTCCAGCTCTTTTGCCATATCTAAGCTCGCTTCTAGCAAGTCTCTACTACAGCTATACGGAGAATGTGGAGCTACCATAACCCTGAAATTTGAATTTTTATATCCTAAGATTTCTTCTATAATGGACCGTGTTCTACTTATAGTCTCAGCAGTTGTTTCTGTCTCTGAAGAAAAGAGGGTCGGTGAGAAATAACAACGCATCTTAGATGCCTTGACTGCCTGATAAATTCTCTCAATATCCACACCATTGGGATTATACATATCGTTGAAGGTTGTTGTCCCTGACTGGAGCATCTCTGTCAGAGCTTCTTTGACTGCCTTGGTAGTCATGTCGGGAGTAAATCCTGCTTCTGCCGGCCAGATATAGTCATTGAGCCATTCATGGAGGTTGCTATCATCCCGGATCCCTCGCAAGCCTGTCATAGCAGAATGGGTGTGGCAATTGACCAAACCAGGCATGATCCAGGCTCCCTGATAGTCTATAATCTGCTCAGCTTGCTCTAAAATCTCTGGCTCCTCTTGGCCGACATAGACGATTTGAGAGTCCTTAACGGCTAAGACACCATCCAAATAAACATGGAAATCTTTGTCACAAGTCACGATATTTACATGCTGATAGACTTTCATTGTTTTCTCCTTCTAAGACCCTGATTTTTCTAGCTATTGTAACAAAAAAGTTACCCGAAGGCAACTTTTTTCCATAATATTTCAAAATAGAAAGGATTATTCAGAGCTAAAAGCCGCAGCTTTTTGCATTTGGTAATACTTGCCCTTTCTAGTCATGAGGTCCTGATGGTTACCATACTCAACAATATCTCCATCTACCAAGACAAGAATCAAATCCGCATCCTGAATAGTTGACAAACGGTGAGCAATGATAAAGCTTGTGCGCCCCTTCATGAGTTTGGCAAAGGCATCCTGGACCAGCACTTCTGTCCGTGTATCGATGGAGGAAGTTGCCTCGTCTAAGATAAGAATCTTTGGGATAGCTAGAAAGACTCGGGCGATAGTTAAGAGCTGGGCTTGCCCAACAGAGAGGGATTCTCCTGCATTTTCCAACTTAGTATCGTATCCCTGTGGCAACTGTTTAATGAAAAAATCTGCGTTGGCTGCTTTGGCAGCAGCAATCACTTGTTCCCGACTGGCATCAGGATTTCCAAAGGCAATATTGTCATGAATGGTTCCTTGCTTGAGCCAGGTTTCTTGGAGCACCATGCCAAACTGCTGTCTCAATGACGCTCGGGTATAATCATAAATGGATTGCCCATCTAACAAGATATCTCCCGAGTTAATAGGATAAAAACGCATGAGGAGATTGATAAGAGTTGACTTACCAGCACCTGTCGGACCAACGATGGCCACCTTGCTACCAGCTGGGATATCGATAGACAAATCCTTAATCAAGATCCTTTCAGGATTGTAGCCAAAAGAGACCTGTTTAAAGGAAATAGCTCCCTTCACTTGGTCACTGGTCAAGACTTCCTTACCTGTTTCAGCCACCTCTGGACTTTCTAAGACAGCATAGACGCGCTCTGCGCAAGCGAGAGCACTTTGCAACTCGGCTAAAACAGAAGAAATATCATTAAAGGGCTTGGTGTACTGTTGGACGTAATTCAAAAAAGTCACTAAACGTCCGATGGTCAAGGTGGACCTCATCATGATACGATAAGCTCCTACTCCAGCTAAAAGCGCATAAATGAGCGCATTGACAAAGCGAGTCGAAGGATTGACCGTTGATGAATAAAAGATGGCTGATTGAGAATATCCTGAGTAGTTGGCATTCGCCTCGTGCAGTCTTCGGATAAACTCTGTCTGAGCATTAAAGGACTGGATAATAGTCTGCTGGCTAAGCGATTCTTCAATCAACTGAGTCTGAATTCCCCTCGTCTCTGTTTGCTTCTGAAAGAGATGATAGGAACGTTTGGCAATAAAGCGTGAAATCACCATAGACAGCGGCGTTAACAGCAAGACCAAGAGGGTCATGAGGAGGTGAATTTGGAGCATGGCTAGAATACTAACCAAAATCATCAAAACACCAATGAAAAATTGGTTAAAAATCATGGTCAAGCCGGCTGCCAGCTGTTCTATATCCGTGGTCACACGACTGACCATCTCTCCACTGCCTTGCCGATCCACAAAAGCAATCGGTAACCGATGGAGCTTATGGATGATTCGCTCTCGCAAGTCTCTGGTATAAGAAAAGATTAGGCGATTATAAAGAAGAGGATTAGCCCATTGTACCAGTGTATTTCCTATAACCACCAAGATCATCTGGATAAAAATCTGCCAAAAAACTGGTGAAGAACCAGCCACAAGGACCTGGTCAATGACCTGCCCAATCAAAATAGGTAGGTAAATTGACAAGCCAACTTGGGCAATAGTTCCTAGAAAGGCTAGGAAAAGGAGGAAGGGATGGCTTGCTAAATCTACGGCTAAACGTTTGAGCGTCTGGTTTGCAGTTTGTCGTTTCATGCTAGTCCTCCTTTCCATGTTGGGATGCATTGATTTCACGATAGACTTGACTAGTCTTCATCAAATCCTCGTGCTTGCCAACAGCTAGGAGCTCACCTTTTTCCAAGAGGAGAATCTGGTCAGCCATCTGAAGTGTCGAAGTCCGTTGAGAAATCAAGATTAAGCTCGTATTTGGCAGATTTTCTCGAATGGCTTTCAAGAGCTTGGACTCGGTAATGGTGTCCAGTGCCGAGGTCGCATCATCTAGGATGAGAAATGGAGCTTGGCGCAAGACTGCTCGTGCGATAGACAGCCTTTGTTTTTGTCCGCCTGAGAAATTTCGCCCTCCTGCCTCAATAGTGGCATCCAAAAGTCCTTCCTTTTCACTGACAAAATCCTTAGCTTGCGCAATTTCCAAGGCCTGCCATAGTTCCTGGTCAGATACTTCTTGATTTAAACCCAAAGTCAAGTTGGAACGAATGGTTCCTTTAAAGAGTTCGACTTTTTGAGGTACATAGGCAATCCAAGACCGCCACTGCTCCAAATTACGAGGACTACGCCCATCTCGATAAAAGTCAATGCTTCCCTTGTCTGCTGGATAAAGACCAAGTAATACTTGCACCAAGCTTGATTTACCAGAACCAGTACCTCCAATGATACCAAGGAGCTGCCCTTGCTTCATATCAAAGGAAATGTTTCTTAGAGAAGGCTGGGCCGCATCAGGATAGGTAAAGGTTAATTCTTTGACTTGCAAAACCCGATCACCGGTAGCTTGTTTTTGTTCTAATTCTGAAAAAATATCTTCTGGAGCTTCAGTAAAAACTTCCTCAATTCGCTTGGCTGAGATATAGGATTGGTTGAGTGAATTGATCAGCATGGCGAGCTTAACCAATTCCACCAAAATCTGCAAGAGGTAGTTGATAAGGGCAATAAGAGCACCTTGGCTGAGTAAATCTCCTTGAATCGAAATATAGCCCTGCCAGATGATGACGAGAAGAGTTCCATTAACAATCAGATAGGTCAGAGGTGTTAATAAACTAGACCAGAAGCCTGTTTTTTCTTGCAATCTAGCATAAAGTTGGTTAAGGGTTTGAAAAATCTGTAACTCTCGTTTTTCCTGGCCAAAAGCACGAATAACTCGCATCCCTTGCAATTGCTGGCGCGTTTCCTGAACCAGCTGGTCCGTTTTCTTTCTGAGACTGCTGTAGAGAGGATTGACCAGTCGAGAGAGACCGACAATGACAATCGTCAAAATGACAACCATAACTAAAAACCAGAAAGTCAGCTCAGCCGAGATGCGATAGGCCATAAAGATAGCTCCAAAAACGATAATGGGCGCTCGCAAAAAGAGGCGCAGGAATTGATTGATACCAGTCTGAATCTGGTAAGTATCCGAAGTCAAGCGAATCACCAAGCTAGAAGTTGTCAAACGATCTCTGCTGTCCTTGGGTAAGGAAAGAATATGACGATAAAGGTCGTCTGTCAGTTCTTTGGCAAACCCAACCGCTGCCTTAGCTGAGTAAAACTGGGCTATCAAGGCCACTAAAACGCCAATCACTGCAAAGATAAGGAGCAGGCCAATCTGCATCCAGAGGTGTCCCTGATCTCTCTGGGGCAAGGACTGGTCAACAATCCCAGCAATCACCATGGGAACCAAGAGTTCAAAAACAGCTTCTAGCAGCTTGAACAGGGGTGCTAGAATCGACTCTTTGATGTAGGGTTTGAAGTAAGATAGTAAGTGTTTCATAAATCCCTTCTATTCTTATTCTGGAAATGAAGAAAGTGGGAAGCCCCACCCTCTCAGTTTTATTTGTTTAAGTAAGGTAATAGATAGCCATATCCTGCTTTTTCCATCTCATCCTTAGCTACAAAACGCAAAGATGCAGAATTAATACAGTAACGCAGGCCACCTAATTCCTGAGGTCCATCTGTGAAAACATGACCCAAGTGAGCATTTCCTGACCGAGAACGAACCTCGATTCGCTCCATTCCATGACTCAGATCTTTGTAATAGTGAATCAATTCCTTAGAAATCGGACGACTAAAACTTGGCCAACCACAACCTGAGGCAAACTTATCCTTAGCGAAAAAAAGCGGTTCACCCGTCGTGATGTCTACATAAATCCCTTCTTCAAAGGTCTGGTCATAAGCATTACTAAATGGAGCCTCTGTAGCAGCTTCTTGCGTAACACGGTAAGACTCTTCAGTTAAACTTTCCTTTAACACCTCTTGACTAGGCTTTTCATAGTTAGATGCGTCAATCAATGGCTTCTCAGCATCGGTCACATCGATATGACAATAACCTGAAGGATTTTTCTTGAGATAGTCTTGGTGGTAGTCTTCAGCCAAAATGTAGTGGCGAAGTTTCTCCACTTCTACTGCAATCTTTCGACCCAGCATACGCTCCTGCTCCTGCACCACTGTGTAGATAGCAGGCAAGTCTGCTTCATCCTGATAATAGATCCCCGTTCGATATTGGCGACCACGGTCATTCCCCTGCTGGTTAATAGACAAGGGATCAATAACACGGAAATAATAAAGCAAAATCTCTCTGAGTGACACAGCTTTCTCATCATAAATCACTTGAACAGTCTCTGCATGGTCTGTTTCCTTAATCAGCTGGTAATTGGTCGTTTCGACTTGCCCATTAGCGTAGCCGACACTGGTAGCTAGCACTCCCGAAATTCGAGAAAAATATTCCTCTAATCCCCAAAAACAACCACCTGCTAGATAAATTTCTGCCATCTTTATTTCTCCTTTATCAAGTTTTTAACTAATACTCTTCGAAAATCTCTTCAAACCACGTCAGCTTACATCTGCAACCTCAAAACAGTATTTTGAGCTAACTTCGTCAGTTCTATCCACAACCTCAAAACACTGTTTTGAGCAACCTGCGGCTAGCTTCCTAGTTTGCTCTTTGATTTTCATTGAGTATAAACTTCTTTTCAAAAAAAGGATAGGAAGCCCTCTGGCCAAGAGTTTCCCCATCCTATCTTCTATTCTTTATTTTGCTTCGACACGGACACCTTGCGTATCAACTTTCAAATCATGCAATTTTCCTTTGAAAGGTTGCTTTTGCAATTCTGCCTTAATCGCCGGCATCTTGTCGTGAGAAGCCAAGACCATCACTGTTGGCCCGGCACCAGAGAGATAGGTCGCATAGGCTCCATTCTCTTTAGCTACTTGCTTAATCGTCGCAAATTCACGGACCAGACTTTGACGATAACGCTCGTGGAAGAGGTCCCCCTCGATTGCTTGTCCAGCTGTCACCATATCTCCTGCTAACAAGGCTGCAACGGCCACATTGGCGATAGAACTAGCTGCAACTGCTTCCTTATAGGATAATTTCTTAGGCAAGACACCACGGCTATCGCGAGTGCGTAATTCATAGTTGGGAATATAAGCTAGAAAATCACACTCGGGGAAGTCTGCCACAATTGCTGAAACGTGCCCTTCAACAGAGCTCGCAACAACGAGATTTCCATAGATAGCCGGAGCCACATTGTCAGGATGCCCTTCAATCTTGGTCGCCAACTGCAACTTTTCATGGTCAGATAAGTTGAGCTTGCCCAGCTGGTTGGCCAGTTCAATCCCAGCAACAATAACCGAGCTAGAAGAACCCAAGCCACGCGCCAAGGGAACATCACTGATCATTTTCAAACGTCTCGGTTGCAAGTTAGGCGCAATTTGCAAGGCAATCTTAAGCAAAAGGTTACGCTCGTCATGGGGAATCCATTTGCCAATCTGGTGTTCAATTAACCACTCATCTCGTTCTTCACAGACCTCAATTTGAAGATACTTAGTTACAGCTACACCGACCGAATCAAAACCTGGCCCAATATTGGCACTGGTTGCAGGTACAATAATCTTCATCCTATTCTCCTAACACCTTGAAGGTATTCAAGAGGTCAAATTCTGAAGCTTTGGCCAACTCAGCTGAAACATTCTCAAGTTGTGCTTTATTAATCTTATGAGTGATAATCACTACACGCGCCTTATCACCTTCTTTTCCATCTTGGAGGATTTGCTTGAAGGAAATATCTTGAGCATTAAAGATTTCAGCCAATTTCAAGACCTGACCTTTTGAGTCTGGTGCCAAGATTGAGAAATAGTAGTTTGCTTTAACATCTTCTGGATTTGCCAAAACCAAGTCACGGCTATATTCGTTGAAGTCTTTACCAATGGTACCATCATTCAAGCGACGAACGATACGGACAATGTCCGCTACCACACTGGTTGCAGTCGGTTTTTGACCCGCACCTGGACCGTAGTACATCGATTCACCGATACCGATAGATTCTACAAAGACGGCATTCATTACGCCATTCACACTGGCAAGTGGATGTGCTTTAGGAAGGAAGGTTGGAGTTACTTCCGCAGCAATACCTGAAGGAGTTTCCTCGATAGAACCAACCAATTTCACTACATAGCCCAGATCTTGGGCAACAGCTACGTCTTCTGGTGTGATGTTACGGATTCCCTTGTGGGCTACATCGTCAAAGGCAACCTTCATACCAAAAGCAAATTGGCTCAAAATCACCATCTTGTAGGCTGCATCAATCCCATCCACGTCATTTGTAGGGTCGCTTTCGGCAAAACCAAGTCTTTGCGCTTCAGCAAGAGCATCATCATAAGACCAGCCTTCTTCCACCATCTTGGTCATCATAAAGTTAGAAGTTCCGTTAACGACACCAAGAACGCGCGTGATTTTGTCAGAAGCCAACGAATTTGCTAGAGTGCGAAGAATTGGAATCCCACCAGCTACCGCCGCTTCGTAGTAAAGTGCTACGTTATGCTCTTTAGCAATTTCTAACAATTCTGCGCCATGGACAGCCAAAAGGTCCTTGTTTGCTGTTACAACGTGTTTCCCAGCTTCTAAGGCACGAGTGATAAAGGTTTTAGCTGGTTCGATACGCCCCATCAATTCCACTACGATAGTAATGTCCTTGTCTGATAAAATATCGTCTACATTGGTTACAAAGTTAAAGTCATTTCCTGCTGCAAGCAAGCGGTTCTTTTCATCTTCATCCTTGACCAATACCTTGGCTACTTCAATCTCTGAATGAGCTGACTGAACGATTTTTTCTCCATTTTCCTTTAGGAGGAATGGCACACCACTTGCAACGGTACCAAATCCAAGTAAAGCAATTTTAACTGTCATGTTTGTCTCCTAGAAATTTTCTGATATAGCCATTATAACAGAATTTTGTGAAAATTCCTATTATAGTAAATCACTATTTCAGTCTAGTAAAGAAAAAACGAATCCCATGATTCGTCTTTCTTGATAAATGAAAACTGATTTTAAAAATTATGAATGAATCTTTTGCAGATTAAGAACTGCATCGTGATTGATCAAGATTTGCCCATACTCTTGCAAAACTGAACGACTGATGTCACTATCATCTGCAAATTCACGCATACGAGCCAAGAGCCAGGCTGGATATGGACTTGGATGATTTTCCACATCGACTAAGATTGTCAAATAATAGTGTCCATTCATCTTATAGAGTTCAGATGTTTCCATCTGGTAGTTAACCGTCTTTGCAAAAGCAACTAAGTCAGCAAGACTTGTAAAATGCAGGATATAGTAGATATAAGGTTCTTTCTTACTCTCAGTCTCCGTTTCTGTTTGCTCTTGCTCTTCTTCCTTTGCTTCGACCTGCTCTAGAGATTGGATGGCCTCAATATCATCCTTGGTCTTGTCTGCAATGCTCTTTTCTAAGGTTTTGAGAAATTCATCCGGCGACATTTGGGCTAATTCTTCCATATCGGGTAAATCCGCCAAATCTTCAAAATCCAGATTTTGGTCAATCTTGGACTTGGTCACAAAGACGTCGACCTTATCAGGTTTTGGCGTCACACGGAAACTCAGCATGCCACTGTCCAAGAAATTGTCTGGCATATCCAATTCATCTAAAATAGCATAGAAAAACTCTTCAGTTTTTTCCTGAGGAACGAGAAAGTCTGCAATCTCCATTCCCCGATCTATCAAATCATCTAAAGTCATCGTGATTTTTAGTGTTGTATCACTAATTTGTTTCATCTTCATATCTAGTAACCTCATACTTTCAGTCTATCTATTATACTAGATTTTTACGATTTTATCAAAAGAATGAAGCGAGAATATTGTATATTTAGAGTTAACTTTATAATATCAGCGTCAATATAAAACTTAAAAAACACCTTAAAATCAGGTTTAGTCCTACCTGATTCTAAGGTGTTTACACATCACATTTATTCCTCAATCATAGGGTGTGAAGAATTATCCTCAACATGAGATGAATTCTCAGCTGAAGTAGAAGTTTCAGTTATCTGCTCTTTCTTATCTTGTTCCACTGCTACAGTGGTTTGACTTATTTTCCAAATTCCTTCTTCGTTTACCTTGTAACCATCAGGTGTCGTTGCATTCTTCAATAAAGAACCATCAGCTTGGAAATAGTACCAGTTACTATCAATCTGTTTCCAACCAGTTTCCATAGCTCCTGTTTCATCAAAGTAATAATGTTCACCATTTACTTTATGAAGGCCAACCAACATGATACCATCTTCAGGATTTAGATAATACCAAACGCCTTTGTCTTTTATCCAACCAGTTTTCATGGCTCCATTTGATTCAAAGTAACGGTAATGATTATCAGACCATTTCCAGCCAGTTTGCATGGCTCCAGATCTA
This sequence comes from Streptococcus oralis, assembly GCF_023109315.1. GTDB lineage: Bacteria > Bacillota > Bacilli > Lactobacillales > Streptococcaceae > Streptococcus > Streptococcus oralis_BS. Next base: position 307,202 of record NZ_JALDUF010000002.1, on the reverse strand, counting down.
CTAAAGTAATATTGCTTACCATCTACTTGGTGGAGGCCGACTAACATAACGCCTTCCTTACCTTCAAGATAATACCAGGCATCATCATCTTTCAACCAACCAGTTTGGAGTGCACCAGACGTAGCGTAGTAATGCCAAGAATCATTTGACCATTGCCATCCAACTTGCATAGTACCTACAGAGCTGAAGAGATAGTTCTTACCGTCAATTTCTTTAGATCCTACAGCCATGATACCTGTTTCTGGATCCAAATAATACCATGATTCTTTATCTTTCAACCAACCAGTTTTCATAGCACCTGAGTTCGTATAGAAGTACCAGCTATTGTCTTGCCACTTCCAGCCAGTCTGCATGGCACCACTAGCATTCAAATAGTAACGAACACCATTAATATCTTGTCTGCCAGTTAACATGATGCCATCTTTATCCAGATAATACCATGTTTCCTGTTCCTTGACCCAACCGGTTTTCATAGCTCCAGAACTTGCAAAATAGTTCCAGTGACCATCAACAAAGGCCCAGCCTGTTTGCATCATACCTTCTTGATTAAAGTAGTATGTGCTCCCATTGATATTCTTTTTACCGACAGTCCGTAATCCATCCTCATCATAGAAATACCAATCTGAGCCAATCTTTTGCCAAGTTGAAGGATTACCTGCTGTTTGTAGTGCACCACTTTCGCTAAAGAACATCTTCTTGCCATTAAAGACTTGATATCCTGTTAGCATCTTACCATCTTTATCAAATAGGTATTTCTGCCCCGCAATTTCTAAGAGTTCATTATAGCTTCTTGCTCCCGTTGATGTGATATAGTACCAATTGCCATCTTGGTTAAACCAACCAGTTTCTCGCATGTCACCGTTGTTATTTAGGTAATACCAGTTTCCATCAATTTTTTCTCTAGAATCTTTCAAATGCAACCATTTGCCAGCTTGCATTTGTCCTTGTCCATTAAAGAAATAATAAACCCCATCTATTTTTCGCCAACCAATTGTCATTTCATCATCGGACAAGCGATATTTCCAGTAACCATCTTCTTTATACCATTTTTCTCTAACTATTGGTATATTGGGAAAAACTTCCGAAACGTTAGTAAATCCTTCTTTATCTATATCAAAAACAGTCGCATCTTTGGTATGACTATAAGCTTTTACTATTTTTATATTCTTTTCTCGAAGTAGAGCTCTAGTGGATTCACGATTAATATCTGATCCACTTGTCTGAACAACAATACTTGGTGATAAATTATTAATAAAGTTAACTGTATTTGAAATTGTCGCATCATAATGATGGTTCCATTTCATCATATCAACCTTACCGATAACCGGGCCTAACTTATCTTCTGCTCCTTCGGCATTATCCAAATCTCCACCTAGATAGATTCTCTTTCCAGCTACAGTAACAACAGCAACTATTGAGTTTGAATTATCATCATAGACTCTTTTCAATTTGCCATCTGGACCATACTCATTTTTATAGTTGTAGAGTTGGATATCCATATCACCCAATTTGAAGCGACTATCTTCTTCCTTAATATCTTGAACAATAGTTACTCCTTTTTCACGAGCAACATTGAGTGCATTATCATAATTAAAAAGGTTATCCCACAAACGCCATTTACTGGTAATTCTCTCATCAGTATATTTTTTTAAATAAAGTTTTCCGACTGGATAACGTTTTAGAATTTCATCCGCACCACCAATATGATCACTATGGACGTGAGTTCCTAAAATAAAGTCAAGCTTTTTTACACCTAAATATTTCATATGTCGGAAAAGTCTGTCTTCTAATACATACCCATTGTTTGTACTAATACCAACACGACTTGGATATCGTGGATCACTACCATCCGGAAAATCGTAGTCTTCTCCCATATCAATTAGAGCATAATGTCCGTTACTTTCTAAAATAATGGCGTCACTCCCTGTTGCCCCTTTTGTATTGATAAAATGTATACGATTTCCTGAACCAGTTGAGATTATATTTGCTTGCACAAACTGTAATTGGCTTATTGCAATAGCGAAAAATACAAAGATAAATAAGATTAATTTTTTTTGTTTCAAATTCATCTGCGAATCACACTTTCTTTCTAATGATCTTTCCTTAGATATTAGCTTACATCTTTAAGGGAGTAATACTGATTTGAGTTCAAATTTCTAATTACGATTGTTTCTTGTTTTCAATTAAATAGACATCAAACTCATGCCCAAAACCTCTTTCTTCCTCCGGAGGCAACTGCATATAATCACCATAATATTGAGTTAAAATGAAATCATAATTTTTAGGAGCTGGTAGTCTAAGATGTTCAAAATCTACAGTTATTATTCCTTCAAAAATTTCTCTTTTAAATATCTCTCTTTCTCCTAACTTCGAGGAAAGAAAAGCTATATATTTTCCATTTGGATCATAATATTTACTCGTAAGTTTTTCCATAAAAATAGCAAAAATTCTCGGTGATATCGGCAGTAATAAGAACCAAATAACTTGCCTTATAATATCCTTAATACGATTGTCTTTGTATATAATATTCTTTCTCTTGCTTGATGCTAGTAATCTTAAACTATCCAATCTATAAAATAATTTCATAATTTTTTTATCATTAAAGGTATCCATAGGAAATATGTCAATAAATACACCCGTGGGATAAGTTGTATATACTCTTGTGTTATCTATAACAGTGGATGGATCTATTATCTTTATAAAGTTATTATAGTATTCTTTTTGAGTTTCTAATGAAAGTAGTTTATACTTTGAACTCTCTTTTTCAAACAACTTTATGAATTTGTTATAATTTTCACGCGTCATACTAATATCGATATCGTCATCCCAAGGTATAAAGCCTTTGTGCCTAATAGCCCCAATAAGAGATCCGTAATTAAGAAAATATTCTATATCATTTTTTTTACAAAAAGTATCTATATATGATAAAATCTCTAATTCAATATTTTTAGCTTCTTCTACCGTTATTTTTTTCATTTTCTTCTCCAAAATTAACAAAATTTCTTTTTTATTTTTTTAAAATATTCAAAAACTTCTTGTAAGATAGCATCATTAGTTATATATAATAAAAGCGAATAGCTTGTTATTGATAGGACAATAATAACAGCTATATTCATAATTAATTTGGAAGTTATTATCATTTCTGTAGGATTAACAATATTAACTATATAGTAAATCGGTATAAAGGTGAGGCTAAATATAAAATATCGCATAGTATAGTGAAATATATTTTTTAACGATATTAATTGTTTTTTTATAATAAATCTTGAATAGATTATTAATAAAATAACTTCAGAAACCATTGTAGTTATCAAGTACAATTCTGGTTTTGAAATATTGTTTATAAACAATAGACTATCTAATAGGATATTTATAATACCCGAAAATAAAGTGAAAATAGTTAGTTGTTTTTCGTAGCCATGAGCAAATATAATTTGAGTTCCTAAAATAATATCTAAAGATAAGAAAATTGTCCTGAAAGCAAATAGCGATGTCAACATCCCGCCTTCAACATATTTTTCACTTCCGTATATTAGTATTGTTTCGGTTCCTAACACTGTTAATCCAATGCTTATCGGAATAATGAAAAACATAAACATACGGCTTCCTTTATTTACTAAATTATAATAAGAAGTTTTATCACCCTTTCCTAAATAATAATTAAGTCTAGGTACACTTACACTTACAACTCCAGTAATTAATCCAGCGATGACGCCAACTATTCTTTGTGCCATTGTATAGTATGTGACATATAATTCTTCACCTATTTTAACTAGGTATAATCTATCAAGGAAAGTGAAAAGCATATTTGCACTTGAAAAAATAAGCATAGCAGTAAGCGGTAGAAACAGTGGTTTAAAATCTTTAATATCTATTTTGACTAATTTTATTTCTCTTTTTATCCAAAAATAACTAATCAAATAATTTATAAAAGTCGATAAACTCATGATTAGTGTATAAGGTATAATATCCTTTTCTTCTTTTACAAATATAAAAATAGAAACTAACATAATGGTTCGAATCAAAGCAGTCTTATAAAAAAGGAAATCATAATTTTCCAAAGCCTCGTTCACCCACTCTATGGAAAACATTTGTGCAATTAATTGAATACCCATTACTAAATATACCTTTTTCAGTACTGGGTTATTCTCAAAGAATAGAGGATAGGCAAATACATATACTACGATACATAAGCTTGTACAAATTACACAGAGAAAGAATAATTGGGAGAATACCTTATTAACCTCGTTTTTATTATCTTTTACGTTACTGATTCCCCTTAGACCATATGAATATACTCCGTAAGTAGCAAAAGGTAAGAAAAATGAAAGTATGGTATCAACAGAATTAAAGTATCCGTAATATGTTTTATCTAATACACGAGCTACATATGTACCCGTTAAAATAGGGAATATAATATTTAGTATTCTTATTCCTAAATATGCTAAAGCATTCAGTTTAATACTTTTCATGGAAAAATTGTTCCTCTCTACTATATGAAATTCTAATTACTATTATAGCACATACAGATATAAAAAATCTCAAAAGAAGGGCATTACACCCCAATAATGGGACAATAGAAAAAACCTCTTATGCGACCAGTTTTCTGTACTCTACAGGAGACTGGTCATTTAATCTCTGTTGAATTCTAGTTTCATTATAAAATATGATGTAATTTTTAACAATATCTGTTATACTATCTTTAGTTAGGTTTCTCCAATTATGGAGATAGAAGGTTTCAGACTTTAGGACGGAATGAAACCATTTGATACAGGCATTATCTGCTGGTGTTCCTTTTCGGGACATAGAGCGGGTGATGCCTTTTTCTGTACAAGCTTGATAGTAGGCTTTTGAGGTGTAGACAGATCCCTGGTCGCTGTGTAAGAGTGCTCCTTGAGGTAGCTCAAGTTGATGAAGTGTGTCGAGCACAAAGTCCGTATCTTGACACTCGGAGATGCTATAAGCTACTATTTCACGATTATAGAGATCCATGATCGAAGATAGATAAAGTTTACAGTTTCCAAAGTAGAGGTAGGTGATATCTGTGACAAGCTTCTCCATAGGCTTGTCTGCCTGAAAATCACGATCCAGCTTATTGTCTGTTACATGGTAAGGCTTCCCTAATTTAGGTCCCTTCTTGGGACGGACACGGCAAATGTAGCCTTTTTCCTTCATGATACGATAGACCTTCTTGCGATTAACGACGAGGTTATAAACTTTCTTTAGTAAACGAGTGATGGTTCGATAGCCGTAAATAAAGCGATTTGCCATACAGAGTTGTTCGATTTTATCCGCTATTTCGTCTCTTTTCTGAGAATTCTTACACTCCTGTTTCCAGCGATAAAAGGTGGAGCATTTGACGCCGAAACACTCTAAAATAATAGATACAGGGCACGTTTTCTTATACTCTTCCACTAGCTTGATAAGACTTACTTTGTCGATTTTCTTACCAAGCTCTGATACTCTTTTAGTAATTCCACCTGCAAACGTAACTGTTCGACTTTAGATAATTGTTTCATTCCTTTACCATAAGTATATTGTTTCCCAACAGGTTGGTGGAAACGGTACAATTCACCATTCTGATACCAACGCCACCAGGTCTTGACCTGACTAGCATTTTTGATACCGAGGGTATCCATGATAACCTTATTTGATTTACCTGCCTTCTTCATTTCGATACAGGCTAGCTTAGTTACTACTGAATATGCTTTTTTGACCATAACAAAACACTCCTGTTTCTAGTTTACCAGATTTCAACAGGAGTGTTTTCTTGTGTCTCATTTTATGGGTGCAGTGCCAAGAGTTTCGTAGTTTTTTTTAAAATACATACAATTGTACTATCTAATTACTTAGTAAAAGTTATCTATGGAAAGGAGACGATTAACTGTTCTAAATTTATAGGATGTATTAACCATTATTTTAATAGTGATGTGAAAATTATGACTATCTTATACAACTGACCTCTCCACGGCGAATTTGATTTTTTACCTTAATCATTAATTCTACTACGGATTGAAAACTTTCTTGAGTGATGACTCTAAACTTAGGTAATCTATACGTTAGCATTGTAATACTAACAACTAACTTTTATCAGCAATCTATTGAAATTGAAAATTTGCAAGTATCTGTCAATTAAAGCACTCTCAAAGTTTTTTTATAAATGAAAACAAATAACAAGATAAAATTGTAGTGCCAATGTCCGATGTGCTCGTTGCACATAAAAAAGCCATCAAATGATGACTTTTCATGTAGTAGACTTCTTCTATCCACTTCAGATTTAACTTTTATTCAATCAACAACAGTTTGTAAAGATGGCTAAATTTTAAAAAATAGTATACCACTCTCTATCTTTTACATATGCTATAATCTATATGTGACAACACCTAACAATTTTTTATTTAAATTTTTTATAACCTGTAAACTTTCTTCAAAGTTTTTATATTTAGTTATGCCATATTCTTCAATAAATAAAATATTATCAGATTCTAGTATTGACTTAATATCACTCATATTTCCTATTCGAATATTTTCTGGTAAAACTTTGGCATATTTTTTAGAGAATTTATCAATAACTTTTTTATTTGTTGCCAATAATAGTAAATTCTTATTCCCATTTTTGTAATCTAAAATGTCTTTAAAATTCTCTTGATCATCTATTTTTACAATAAAATCTACACCATATTTTTCATAATCGCCCGCCCTATTGATGGTTGGATTGAAAATATAAACTGCTATATTAGCAAATAATACTAAAATCAAAGCACCTATTCCTAGTATAATCAAACGAATAAACAAAGTAGCTTTACTAACTCCAGATTCTCTGTCACTATTTTTAAGCTCTTTTGAATAAACTGTCTCTAATTTTTCAACTGTGACACCAGAGTATACATGTTTATATTTATCTATTAACAAATCTAATTTCTGTTCGATATTATCATTCGCTAATTTACTCTGTGTCAATATTTTTACCGTGATCCCAGCATTGTTTAATAAGGAACTCACTTCTACTTTTTTGTCCCAAAAATCAAAATTTGAATTTTTAAGTGTAATCTCACTTGTCCCTAACTCTGAAGCAATTTTTTTCATATCTTCTTCAGGTAGATCATTGAATAAATAAGCACCATTTAAATTAGATTTAATTAAATGACCATAGAAATCACTGTATCCTCCAATTGTATTATTAGGTACTGTGTTCTCCTCTAACGGCGCAGTTATCTTATATGAAAGATAACTAGAATAATTACTAGTATCCTTTACAATAGACTTTGTTGTAAGCACTTTATAAGAGTATGGAACTGCTAAACATAGAAATAGAACGACTAATGAAACTAGATTTAATACTCTTTTTTTATAAATATTTGCAAATAAATCTGCAATCGAATAATTATCAAACATTATACATCTCCTTTATTGTTAATTACGTGTTTTACTTTTCTATTTATTAAACCTGCTACAAAAAATATAACAATAACTATCCCCCAATATTGCAATGTAACTAAATTAAAGAAACTCTCTGTAAAGCTCCCTCTTGGCATAAAGAACAAATTATTTAAAATTAATAATGTAATACTAAACAACAGTATCCCTGGTTTATATGAAGTTTTCATCATGAATATAAAACATATTCCCATTATAATGCTCAGCAAAAATATTCCAATCATACCATAATCAGTATATATCTCCATTATATAGCTTCCGCCTATTCCATGTCCTGCTAAATAATCTTGTCTCAAAACAATGTACGAGATATTATGAGCATATCTATCACTTTCAAGAGCTAACTCGATGCTATTATTAGCACTAACAAATGGAGTCCCACCAAATAAAATTCCTAAATTTCCCCTAGTGATATACTCAATTATGGGACTAAAGGTATAATTTCTAAATTCTCGTATCGGCAAATTACTTCCGTATAAGTAGCCTCTCGCTAAAACACCAAAACTAGTCCCTTGTTTATAGATAAAATCTATCAAAAGTTCAGAAAAACTCATATTACCAATTCCTGCCCCATCACGGGCATAATTCAAAAAACCCATAACTAGCATCATGATTGGTGTACCTATATAGAGCATAGCTTTTTCTTTAATACCTATCCATACTCCTTTTTCTGTCTGATTTCTCATAAAATAATAAATAAATGAAAATATCAAACTAAGTACAAATGGATTTCTTGTTCCTATTAAAAGGTTTATTACATTACCCGTAACAAACAGGCCTAATACTATTGTAGAATGACGTTTACTTGGTTTAGTAGCTAAGTAAATACACATAGCATAAACTACAAACGTCGATAATGTATATGTAAAATAGGGTAGTTCACTTTTGAACTCTGCATAATATTCATAATATGATACATTTATTCTATACAATAGCCGTTCGATTAACCTAATTAAATAGAACGGATATGAAATTAAAAATACTGTTAGAGATATCTTTCTTATACTATGTATGAATAATCTAGATTTTTGGGTTTCATATCCCTCTTTTTTATTATTTTCTTTTTTAGAAACTAATAAACCTCCTATAGTTAGCCCAATAATAGAAATAATAACTGCTATAAATGAAAATCTATAGGCATCTTCCTGATAAGTATTTATTAGCCCATATTTGAAATAATCTATTGTTGGCCTAGAGACTAAAAAAAGGAAAATTGTAATGTAAAAAATAAGGTGTATTATATAATACTTTATATTATTAAAACAATATAAAACACTACTTATAATAAGCATAACTAAAGTTATCAATAATGTAACAATGGAATTATTGTATATATATATAATTCCTAAAAAAATTGTTACAACATAACTAAATAGCGTAATCAAATAATACACTCTTTTCCAATCTAATATCAAATACTCACCTCATTCCTTTACATGATAATTTAAAAAACATCCCCAGTAGAAACAATACGTTCCTTAAAATTATATAGGTACTCTGATAATTCTAACTCTATCACTTCTACTTCCTCCCTGTATTTATCGTCTCTATTGTAAACTTGTAAATTATTCACAGAAATAGCTGGGTTGAAATACTCAAACTTTGCTTTATGATGGATAGAATCTATACCGATGAAATTTTCTATATCTTGTTTTGTTTCCTCATAATTCAAAACTAAATCTTCAAAATTTAATCGTAATGCTAAAGTATTTGTTTTTTTCTCATTTTCTCTCATCATTTTGTAATAATTACAAAATTCCTTAACATCGGTTGGATATGGCACCTCTTGATTTCTGGGCTTCCAAAAGTATTTATTCATTATAAATACATCCCGAGGATCTCTAGAGATTATTATTGGAAATAACTCTTCAATTTTATAATTATCAATTATATTAAGATTATGAGGCAATAAAAGCTGATCTAGGACTATATACTCTTCTTTATCCGAAATTTCTTTTATTACATTTAAAATAAATTTTCTACTTTTTTCATAAAAATCATCCGACGATACCATACTCATTTCTAATTGCACTTGTTTTGGCTTTGTCGTCTTTTTAAAGATAATTCTCTTTATAACTCTCATAAGCCAGGCAATTTTTGAAGGTTTTTGATGATAATACCAAATCCCCTGATATTTATTAGTTATTATAGAATCCAAATAAGATTCTACCACATTCATGAAGTTATGCGATATTTTATCTTTATAATTAGCTATTCCCCAACCATCATAATGATACAACTTTTCCATGAGTTTTCTAAAATTCTTTATGGCTTCATCGCTTCTTATAGCATTATTATTATATAGTAATTTATATTCTAAATCAAATAATCCATCGGGTGCATATAAGAATACATACTCAAAGTCTGAATTTTTTGTGTTTATCCCTTCATATTCTTTTAATAAATCTGTCACAGCAGAAGATCCACTTCCCATATAACTCATAGGAACTATGATTTTATCCATATTTTTATCATCCTATAATTCTTTAATGATTTTTTTTATACTAGCAATTTGTTTATCTAAGGAAAAATTGTCTACATGTTTTCTACATACTTCTGATTTAATAATTCTGTTTTCCTTATTTTTACTAAGTTCTTCTACAATATAATTGGTAATTTCCTCATTGTTATCCGAAACAAAGCCACATTTTTGAGAATTATATAGTTCATTTGTTCCCCCTACAGGTGTACTAATGAATCCCTTTCCCAAAGCTAAACTTTCGACTAAAACGGTAGGAAAGCCCTCTGCTTCTGATAATAAAATGACATAAGAAGATTTTTTTATGTATGGATACGGGTTTTTAACATAGCCCAGCATAAAAACATTGTTCTCTAATTGATTATCAAGTATAAATTTACTGACATATTCCTCTAAATCGCCTTTGCCTAATAGATATAATTTTTTATCGGGAATCTTTTCAACCACATTCTTAAAAACTTCTAACAGTCTCTTTATGCCTTTTGATTCTTCTATTCGTCCTATATAGATAAGACTGTCCTCTTCAAATTTAATTTCCGCATTTTCAAGAGATTTAGCATTGATATCATTAAAATCATATCCATTATATACTAGTTCTATTTTTTTCTTATACTCAGGATAAATTTCTTTGATGGATTCTTCTGTTTTTTCTGAAATAGCTATTATTTTGTTAACAGATCTTAGTTTTTTGCCTTGTCTAATCCTAGATATTTTATGCTTTTGCAAATTATAAATTGTTCCATGATTCCACGATATTGTTTTCACATCATCATTAAGTAAATAAACTGGATAAAGATAATTAAAAGCAATCTCATAATCGTATTTTTTTCGAGTTATCCTATTTCTAAAAAATTTTGGAAAGAACAAGAACAGCTTCCATTTAATACTTTTAAAAAGACTAGTATTTTCTAAATTTTTGAATACAGGTTCTAATACATTAATATTTTCATCGTCACTCACTGCAATACCATGATGATTTATCTCTAAAACATCAATATCATATTCATCGCTTAAGCCTTTAGAAATATTTTCCAGAATTTTTTCAGCTCCGCCCCCCATACTAAATGACCAGGTTATAAACAAAATTTTCTTTTTATCCATATCTCACCTATTTCAAAAGTTTTTTCACTATTTTTCTTTGATTATATTTTATCAAATACATTAGTATTTTTCTCTTTAAAGGTTGACTCTTTAAATATTTATTTTTTATCCAATTTGGATATTTAATTTTAACTTTTTTTAGATATTCATCTAATAGAGGAGAGGTTTCATCTATTCTTAAGATATTTGCGTATCCTCCGTATAAAATATGGTACCAGTTAAAATATTCTAACTCTTCTTTATATTCTCCTGGATAATTTTCTGCATAGTATTCTTCTACACTCTTTACCATAATTTCTATATCTCTTATTTTATTTATAGCAGTGCCACCACGCATAATAGAACCTTCTGTTAAATAATATTTGTATATGCTAAAATTAAAATATTTTGCTTTACTTACATTAGGCCATAATCTTGCCATAAATTCAAAATCTTCATATAAATAGCCACTTTTAAAGGTTACTTTAGTTTTTCTTAAAAATTCTAAATCATATATATAATGCCAAACGGCATTTGGAAGAGTGAAAATTTTCTTTTCTTTATTAGGAATAACTATAATGTTTTCTTGTATTCCCATACTTATAGTCTCTAATTTACTATTCTCGTATCCTACTCTATAATTAAATATATTTACTTCTTCTAATTTTTGATTAGCTATAAATTCTATTGCCCCTTCTTCTATCTCATCATCTACATCTACAAACCATAGATAATCTCCACTAGCTTCTTCTAGAATTACTCTTCTTACATGAGCTAAACCTGAATTGGTTTGTGTTATTACTTTTATCAAGGATATTTTTTCACTATACTCTTTTAATATTGTTTCACTATTGTCTTTTGAACCATCGTTTACGATTAACAATTCTAACTCTATGTTTTCTTTTGCCTTCTCATACTCTTTGAGTATAGAATCTATACAACGGGATATATATTTTTCTCCGTTGTATACTGGTATGCCTATAGTTAATTTCATTCCTTTTTTCCCATTACTTCCTTTATAAATGTATATACTCTTTTAGAATTATTAGAATCATATATTCTAAAAAAATTTTCAATTTTTTCTTTATATTTATCTTCCAAAATCCAATTATTATAATACTGCTTTTCAATTTCTATTATTAATTCATCTAGAGTGTCTATTGTTCTTCCAAATCCATCTTTATAGTCATAGTATCCTTCTTCGTACTGACCCTCCCTAAATTTTTTATAATCAAATTGATAAAACAAAACTGGCTTTCTCATATAAGCAAAGTCCATAAATACACTAGAATAATCTGTAATTAAAAAAGCTGACTCTTTTAATAATTCTTGTATATCATATTTTTTCCAATCTGCCAATATTATATTTTTTGATGAGGTTTGGAATTCATGTAGATTTCCTTGCATATTTCTATGCGGATAAAAAATTAAAGTTAAGTCATTTACTTCTAAAAAAGTTTTTAGGTCCTTATTTAATAAAAACTCATTCCATTTTTTAAAATATTCACTTTCTGTAAAAATATTACCTTCATTAAAGCTAGTTCTAGCTTTAGTATTTAAGTTTAACCATTCTCTCCATGTAGGCATTACAAGAATTTGTTTATTATTGACACTATTATTATGAAGATTATCAAATCTTGGAAAACCTAAATATTGTACGTAGCCACTAGGATAACCAAATTTTTCTTTAATTTCATTGTATTCTTTTTCCGCTCCACATATAAAGCCACGCATCTTTGTATTTTCATAATATAGCCATTTAGCATCAGAAACTGTAATTCCATGTTGCAAAAAAACTTTGTTTGTTTTTAAACCTAGATATACCTCCATGAGATTGAAAACAGCCGCATTTGGATTCCCTGCTTTTTGTGTACTTATATTTACTCCTGCACTTAGATAATAAATCCAGTGTTTCAAAGACCAATATTGGATACATTCTCCTAACTCTTTGACTTTATGAACGTCAGGAGATTCAAAATCAATAACATATATTACATTTTCCTCTGGGTGATTTTCTCTAATATACTTAAACAACCAATAGCCATTATCTCTAGCTTCTCTTTCACTTTCACATATTAGTATTAGATTCTTATTCTTGCGTCTAAAGAATAGAGAAATAACATAGGCTATAGGAAAAATAAATAAAAGCGAAATAATATCTCTTATAGAAATTAATCTTAATTTTTCAAAAAAATTTCTACCCATCTTAGTACCTCCTCATATACGTGCTTATAGTTTAATGAAAATTTCCAACTTATTCTCTTTTTTATTAGAGCAAAAAGCTGATATTTGAAAAAATAATCCAAAGGCAAAACATCCAAGGCCAAACCGTATGGCAAATCCAAATCCTTTTGATAAGGCTTGATACAAGTTGTTTCCTCGTCACGAATGGTAATAAAAAGGTTACGGTCTACAAAATCCTTCTTGCTCTTTGACAAGAAATAGCGCTCATCTGCATAACGGGGCCACAGTTCTGCCAATTTTTCATAGTCCTTGCGGGGCATGAAAAAGTCTAAGTCATCATCCCAAGGAATGAAGCCCTTATTACGAAGGGCGCCAATAGCTCCTCCTCCACAGAGGTAGCACAACAAATCATGTTCTTTACAAAATGCGACGAAATATTCAGCCATTTCCAGGCTACGAGCCTGAATCGCTTTCAAATCACTCATATCTCTCCTCTTCTGTCCAATAACGAGTTATATCATTTTATTATACCATAAAAAAGCCTTAAAAATCTATCAGATAGTAAGAAAAACCAAAGCTCAGACCACCATTTCACTAGTGAATCAAACTTTGATTTTCATTTATCGCCTCTTATCTCATCCCCATTTGAGCGAGTTTGGTTTGGTATTTATTTTGATCGACAAGAAGTCCTTGCCCTCCATAGACATCATAAGCATCTACCCAGTCACCAAGTTCTGGTACTGTGAGTCTTTCAATTCCATTTTGAGCACCTTCTAGGACAGATAATCCATTGGTCAACAAGAAGCTATACGGTAGATTTGTTGATGTCATGCCAAAGACTTTTCCAAGTGCCTCTGATCCCGTAAAGAGCTTGGTTGGATCTTTGATTTGCTCAAGAACAGCTGACATGACTTGTTGCTGACGTTTGGTACGACCGTAGTCTCCCTCATCATCATCACGGAAGCGAGCATAGTTCAGCAAGGTGGATCCATTCATCTGCTGTTTTCCAACTTTGATAGTTTGAGTTGGCGACTCTGTCTCTGTTGCATGAAGGTCATCTCCAACTGTGGCTTCTGTCAAAGGTTGACCATTCAATGTTGAGAATTGGGCATCAATCGTTACTCCGTCAGGGAAGAGGGTATCAATGGCTGTTGCAAAGGCCTGAAAGTCAACTAGAGCATAGTACTTAATATCCAGATCAAAGTTGTCTTTTAGAACCTTGCGGACCATTTCAGCACCTTTTTGCCCTTCTTGTTCCCCAAGTTCATAAGCGACGTTTAGTTTGTTATCCATTTGTTTCTGGCCATTTACAATCTTACTATACCCGTCGATATAAACTAAGTTGTCACGCATAAAGCTGACTAGTTTGATCTTCTTATCCGATCCGCTGACATTCAGCACCATGATCGTATCGGTACGGGTTTCTGCACTATTTTGACCGATACGGCCATCTGTCCCCATGACTAGGATATTCACACCGTCTTTGGTATCCTGACCGTTAAAGACCTCTACCTGAGCTGCTTTAGCATCAGCTGGTTTATTTGTTGGATTTGCCGCTGACTGGAACCCTCGAAGAAACATAAAAATCATCCCTGCAAGCACACAGGTAATCAACAGCAGGAACCAAGTCAGGATTCGTTTGAAGCGAATTCTTCTTTTTTTCTTTTTGACTTTAGGCAGAGGAGCTACCTTTTCACGTCTCTTAGATCGACTTCTACTGCCATAAGTCGGAAGATCAATATCTCTACCCCAAGTTTCTTCTTTTTCTTCTTGGGAGAAGTGGTGAACTTCAGACTTGGGACCTGTCATTTTTTGCTGCAGATAATCAAACTCCCTCCGTTCACGATCGTTGAGGTAATGAATATTTTTGAAGAGATAGTCATAACGTAACTGCTCGTGATGACTTAAAGGATTTTCTTTGCTCATTGACTCTCCTTTTCTATATCAGTTATGGTAAAAATCGGGTAGGTTCCCAGTATCTTGTGCTGGATCCCAATGGCCTCTAGTTCTTGTCTGGCAAAATGAACCAGTTCTTTGTCACTATAGTCTATATCGATAATGAAAAAGTATTCTCCCAAGGCTGTTTTAAGGGGGCGACTTTCAATCTTTGTTAAGTCAATCCCCCTCCAAGCAAAGGTCGAAAGTGCCTTGTAAAGAGCACCAGGTAGGTTGTCTGGTAAGGTCAAGGCCAAACTCATTTTTTCAGCTTGCGAGTTCAAAGGAATCTTCGGTATCTCTTCCCCTAACACCCAAAAACGTGTGAAATTGGCTTCCATCTCCTGAATATCCTCTGCAATTAATTCCAAGCCATATTCTTCGGCAGAACTTCTTGGTGCAATGGCTGCGTATGGCTGGTCTGGATGTTCTGAAATAAATCGAGCTGCATAGGCAGTACTAGCGGTTACCTCTATTTTAGCATCTGGATAGTGTGCATCAATGAACCTCTTTCCTTGAGCCAGAGCCTGAGGATGAGAAAAGATCTTTTCAATTTTTGAGTGACCTGGAACCACCATCAACTGCTGGTGAATAGGCTGGACGATTTCTGCAACTGCTTGGATACGAGCCTGATGAAAAAGGTAATCCAAGGTTTCATGAACACTACCCTCGATAGAATTTTCAACTGGCACCACAGAATAATCCACCAAGCCTTGCTCATAAGCTTTGATAACATCTGTGATATTGGCAAAAGCCTGCAATTCCTCTTTGGGAAAGGCTGTCTGCACAACATGATGAGAAAAAGATCCCTTGGGACCTAGAAAGGCAATTTTCATCTCAGCTCCTCTATAATTTCCTCTTGGCTTAGCTTGGTCACATCTAGAACCCGACTGGCTACTTCCTCATACCAAGCTTGTCTTTCATGGAAAATACTGGCTAGTTCTTCTTTACTTTTGTTGAGAAAAAGCGGACGCTGGTTGTCCTTGTCAGCTGCGATACGTTGGTAGAGGGTTTCAAAATCTGCTTTTAGATAGATGTTATCAGGATTGGTTTTGAGCAAATCGCGATTTCTCTGAGAAATGACAACTCCTCCGCCAGTTGACACAACGTGATCCGTTTTTAGTAAGTCAGCTAGCACTTCTGACTCTACTTGACGAAAGGCCTCTTCTCCCTTTTCAGAGAAGAAATCCGCAATGGACATTCCTAAGCCTTCCTCGATTAAGGCGTCCATATCAATGTAGTCTGGGTCCAATCCTCTAGCGATTGTCGACTTGCCTGCCCCCATAAATCCGAGTAATACCTTAGCCATGAATCAAGCTCTCCAAATCATTAAAGAAGCTAGGATAGCTGGTATTGATGGCTTCAGCACGGTCAAGTTCCACTTCTCCATCCGCAACCAAGAGGGCTGCAATAGCTGTCATCATTCCGATACGATGGTCACCAAACGTATTGACTCTAGTGCCATGAAGTCTTGATTTTCCTTTGATAATCATCCCATCTGCTGTAGGAGTGATATCCGCCCCCATGCTATTTAAAGCATCTGCCACCACCTGAATGCGGTCGGTTTCCTTAACCTTGAGTTCTTCAGCATCCTTAATAACTGTTACACCTTGGGCTTGCGTCGCTAGAAGGGCAATAATAGGCAATTCATCAATCAAACGGGGAATCAAGGCTCCACCAATCTCTGTCCCTTTCAAGTCTGAAGACTCAACAGTCAAAGTAGCAGATTTAGCGACTGGGTCAATTTCAGTTATTTCTAGTTTTCCACCCATGGCACGAATGACATCAATAATACCAGTACGCGTTTCATTAATGCCCACATTCTGCAGCACCACACGAGAATTTGGAACAATCAAACCTGCGACCAACCAAAAGGCTGCACTGGAAATATCTCCTGGAACAACTACCTTTTGTCCGATCAGTTTTTGTGGTCCTTGAACTGTGATTTTTTTGCCATCCACACTTAAATGACCACCAAATTGCTGTAGCATATCTTCGGTGTGGTTGCGAGTACATTCTTTCTCGATAATAACGGACTCCCCCTGAGCCTGCAAGCCTGCAAATATCAAGGCAGACTTAACTTGAGCAGAGGCGATTGGCAACTCATAGTGAATAGGTGTTAGATTTTTTGTTCCTTTGAGGCGAAGAGGAGGCAGGTCTCGCTCAGTTTGCCCTGAAATACTAACGCCCATTTTTTTCAATGGAATCGTCACACGATCCATAGGACGTTTGGAAAGACTATCGTCTCCGAACATCTCTACTTCGAAGTCTGCACCAGCAAGGACACCTGAGATCAGACGAATCGAGGTGCCAGAATTTCCCATATCCAAGGCGTTTTGCGGAGCTTTTAAGCCATCCATGCCTACACCTTGAATGGTAATGACCCCATCTTTGTCCTCAATTTCAACACCAAGGTCACGAAAAACCTGCATGGTTGAAAGTACATCCTCTCCACGCAAAATATCATAAACCTTAGTCTCGCCCTCAGCCAAACTTCCAAAAATAATCGAACGATGGCTGATAGACTTGTCACCTGGAACCCGGATACTGCCATGTAAGTGGCGAATATTTGTTTTTAGTTTCATAGTTGACCTCATACTTGCAATACTTTTTCTTATTTTATCACAAAAAAGCCAGAAATTCCTGAAATTTCTGGCTTTTATACAGATAAAATACTATTTCAACAATTCTGAAACAGGTTCAAAGACAATTTTTTCAATGTCTGAAAGGTATATAGACAATTGTTGCTGTTTGGCAAAGAAATCTGACAAAAGAGCGTTCTCTTGGATTTGCTTACTGAAAGACTGCATCTTTTCTTGGAAAGAGGCGTCTGGCATTTGTCCCGTTTGCGCCATGACTTGGATTTCTTGCTGGAAAGCGAGATAGTCTGCAAAAATCTTGCTAGCTTGTTCATCAGCTTGGATGGCATCTTTTGCTGCCTTGACCGCCTTGTATTCTGGTAATTCGCGTAACCCACGACTGAGTTCATTTGCACTATCGTAAATATTTGACATGATTTTCTCCTTATTTGATGACGACTGTGTAGTCTGTATTTTCTGTAATTAAGCGCTCAGCTCGTTCCAGATCCTGAGCATTTTTAAAGGAAATTTGTAGAATCCCGTGAACATCCTCACGGTTTTCTTCGTTGATGTGAATGTTGACCAAGGAAGTTCCACGTAGCAATTCCAAAATCCGCAAGATGACATCTTCTTCATCGGGAACGTCGACATAGAGGTCGTAAAAGCTATCCACACCACCACGCTTATGGATTTCCATAGCCTGCCGTTGCTCACGTGCTTGATTGAAAAAGTTCCAAATTTGCTCTTCATCTCCCTTGCTGATAGACTGACCAATCGCTTCCAAACGCTCCTTGAAATCCGCAATTCGCTCTAGAATGGTCTCACGATTAGACAAGAGAATGGAAGTCCACATACCTGGCTCACTCTCTGCAATCCGAGTCATATCTCGAAAACCACCCGCTGCAAAGCGCCTTGCCATTTCATGTTCTTGAGCATAAACTGCTGTCTGCTCCATAAGGCTGGAAGCCAGAATATGAGGAAAATGGCTAATCTGAGAAGTCACCCGATCATGCTCCTTGGCATCAATCTCGATAAAACGAGCATGAAGGCCTGAAAGCAGATCCTTCATTTCCTCAAGTGTGTCAGGACTTGTCAGGCTCGAAGGTGTGAAGATATAGTAGGCATTTTCAAAGAGATTAACATCCGCAGAGGCAGCCCCTGTCTTGTGGCTACCGGCCATGGGATGGGCCCCGACAAAGCGAACAGGATTGCCAGCTAAATGTTCCTCCGCCGCATCCACGATGGCTGACTTGGTCGAGCCTGCATCCGAGATAATGACGCCTTCTTTCAAGTCTAAATCTGCCAACTCCTTAATAAAAGCAATGGTCTGCTTGATTGGCAAGGTCAGGATGATGACATCTGCTAGGGGAGCGAAACTGGCAAAATCATCCGTCGCACGGTCAATCATCCCCCGCTCCAAGGCAATGTCTCTCGAAGCCTGACTGCGATTATAACCCAAAATTTCATAATCAGGATGATCACGCTTAATACCGAGTGCCATAGAAGCACCAATCAAACCGAGACCTGTGATATAGATGGTTTTTGCCATAAGGACTCCTTAATAGTTCTTTGTATAGTCTCGGTGCTTGGCAACTGCCTCTTTTAATTCCTCTAGATTGTCAGATGAGAATTTTTCAAGGATTTCTTGCGCCAGAACCGTTGCCACAACAGCTTCCATGACCACACCTGCTGCTGGAAGGGCGGTCGGATCACTTCTCTCCACGGTTGCCTTGTAAGGTTCGTGGGTTTCGATATCCACACTCATAAGTGGTTTGTAGAGAGTGGGAATGGGTTTCATGACACCTCGAACAACGATGGGTTGCCCATTGGTCATACCACCTTCAAAACCACCTAGATTATTGGTGCGACGAGTATAGCCGTCTTCTCTAGACCAGAGAATTTCGTCCATGACTTGGCTGCCTTTTCGGTTACCAGCTTCAAACCCAAGACCAAATTCCACCCCTTTAAAGGCATTGATAGAGACGACAGCTTGGGCCAATCTGGCATCTAATTTTCGGTCCCATTGGACATAGGAACCGAGGCCGACTGGAACTCCTCCGACGACTGTCTCAACAACTCCACCGATGGTATCGCCGTCACGCTTGATTTGGTCAATATAGTCTTTGATTTCCTGTTCCCGTTCTTGGTTAACAATAGAAACTTCAGACTGGGCTGCCAGTTTCTTAATCTCTGCGACTGTTAAGTTTTCTGGAACATCGATTTCCTTACCACCAAAGACCACAACGTGGTTGGCAATCTCCATATCCAGCTCAGCTAAGAGACGTTTGGCTACCGCTCCAACTGCCACCCGCATGGTGGTTTCACGGGCAGACGAACGCTCCAAGGAATTTCGCAAATCATCAAAACGATACTTGATCCCCCCTACCAAGTCGGCGTGGCCTGGGCGAGGATGAGTGATTTTCCGCTTGCTTTTAAGGCGGTCTTCTATGTCTTCTGCAGACATGATATCTAGCCATTTTTGGTGGTCCTTATTGACGACATCCATGGTAATAGGAGCCCCAGTCGTCTTCCCATGGCGGACACCCGAAGTAAAGACAACCTGGTCACTCTCAATCTTCATACGACCACCACGTCCGTATCCACCCTGACGACGTTTCAAATCCTCATTGATGTCCTCTGCTGTCAAAGGAAGTCCAGCCGGAATTCCCTCGATGATAGTTGTCATACGGGGTCCGTGTGATTCTCCCGCAGTTAAATATCTCATACGTTCTCCTTATTTTACCAAGTAGTCTTTCATCTCTTCCAGAGAAACTGGGTGAATGGTCGCTGAACCAAGCTCTGGTACCAAGACCAATTTCAAGGTGTTCCCACGCGCTTTCTTATCATGAGTCAAAGCTTGATAAAGTTTATCAACATCCCAGTTTTCATAGTCAACAGGCAAACCAAATTTCTGACACATCTCTTTGATGGACTGGGTTATACCAGCTGGCATGAGGCCTTTTTCCTCAGCAACCTTGGAAATCTGCACCATGCCCATGGCCACGGCTTCTCCATGCATGACCTTGCCATAACCGGCAGTCGCTTCAATGGCATGGCCAATAGTGTGCCCAAAATTGAGGTAAAGGCGAACACCATTGTCCAACTCATCCTCAACCACCATCTTGCGCTTCACCTGACAAGAATGTTCAATCAAAGTCTCTGCATATTCCAGAATGCTCTCAATAGAACCATCTAGCTCCGTCAAGAGAGACCAAAGTTCTGGATCCTCAATCAAGCCGTACTTGATAACCTCACCCATTCCTTCAATCAACTCTCTTTTTCCGAGTGTTTCAAGGACAAGCGGATCAATCAGAACCCCATCAGGTTGGGCAAAAGTTCCCACCATATTTTTAGCAAATGGAGTGTTAACACCTGTCTTTCCACCGATAGAAGAATCAACCTGGGCTGTCAAACTAGTCGGAATCTGAACAAAGTGAATGCCCCGCATATAGGTAGAGGCTACAAAGCCAGCCAGGTCCCCAACGACACCACCACCAAGGGCCACAATTCCATCACTACGAGTCAGACCTTGCTTAACTAGAAATTCATAGACTTTCTGAACAGTGGTTAAATTCTTTCTTTCTTCGCCTTCTAAAAAGTCAAAAACAGCTACCTGAAAACCAGCATCTTCTAGGCTGAGTTTAACCTTCTCTGCATAGAGAGAGGCTACATGGTTATCTGTCACAATGACTACCTTTTGTGGTTGCCAGAGTTCACGCAACCATTGACCAGCATGGGCTAGACAACCTTTTTCAATCTGAATATCATAAGGATGATGAGGAATATCGATTCTGATTTTCATAGGAGAATCTCCCTTTCTTTATTGGTATTTTTCTGTTAAGGACTGCCAAATCTCGTCTGTCGGCATTTCTTTACCTGTCCACAGTTGAAAAGCTTCAGCAGCCTGATAGAGCAACATCCCCAGGCCATTGACGGCTGGATTGCCCTGACTTCTAGCCCATTTCAAAAATGGCGTCTCAAAGGGTTGGTAAATAATATCTGCCACCAAGAGAGTTTCTGGTAAGACTATGCTTTCAGGAACTGGGGATGATTTGCCATCCATCCCTACACTGGTCGCATTGACGAGTAGGTCCGACTCGGCAATCCTTGATTGCAGTTCAGAAAGATTTTCTAAAGCATACAAGTCCACTTTAAAGCCTGTTTGCTCCTGCAACTTGTCTAGGTAAGGTCTTGTTTTTTCCACGGAAGCTGAACGCACAAAGACAGAAATCTGACTGACGCCGTCCAAAATGGCTTGTGCCAATATTGATTTGGCCGCACCACCTGCGCCCAGAATGGTCATTTTCTTATCCGAGATTGTAAAAGAAGGCAAGCTCTTAAAAAATCCCTTGCCATCTGTATTATATCCAATTAAAGTGCCATTATGATTGACAACAGTATTGACCGCCCCAATCAAACGAGCCTCATCACTCAACTCATCCAGATAAGGAATAACCTGCTCCTTGTAAGGCATAGACAGGTTGATGCCAAACATCTGGTAACGGCGAATATTGGCGACTGTTTCTGCCAAATCACCCGCTTCAATCTCCCAAGCCACATAGGCACCATTAATAGCTGTCGCCTCAAAGGCCCTATTGTGGATAAAGGGTGAAATAGAGTGTTTGATGGGATTGGCAACAACTGCAGCTAAACGTGTATAGCCATCAAGCTTCATCCAGAATCTCCCTGATTTTTTTCATACTTGATAGAGAAATCTGACCCGGTGCACTGGCCGCATCCATGCTAGCAAAAGACCAGCTAGAACCTGTCACATCTGAAGTGATACGCGAAACCTTACCAATTTTCCCCATGGAAATAGTCACGTACTCTTGCTCAGGATTGAGTGTCTTGAAACCTCGCGTATAATTCATCAGATCCAAAACATCCTGAGCTGTATTTGCCATTACTGATACCTTGACCACTTTTGGAGTCAAGCTGGTTAATTCAGACAAGATTTCCATCATGTTTTCAGGTGTTTCTTGGAAATTGTGATAACTCAAGACCAGATTTGGAAAATCCAACATCTCCTCAAAAACATCCTTGTGGCTGAAATACTCAAAATCCACATAGTCTGGTTGGTAGAGTTGGGTCACTTCCTTGATGATTTGAACATACTCTTCTGAGGAAAGTTCGATTTCTCCTCCCTCAGCGCGAGTCCGAAGGGTAAAGACAAGTTCGCGTCCTGCAAATTTCTCAAAGATAGCGGGTGCTACCTGTAAAATAGCGTCCTTTGCAAGAAAGTCTGCACGCCACTCAATGATGTCGGCATCTTCATACCTAGTGGCATCCAGTTCTTGCGCTTCTTCTAAACTTTTTGGCATTACTGAGACGACTAATTTCATGTACTAACCTTCATACTAATCACCTTGAGGTAATTACTGCTTTCATCTTTTTTATTATAGGCAAAGTCTGCTGGAAGGCCATATTGGTTCAAGATCTGATACCTTCTTCCTGCAAAACCTTTATCAATTTGTTCTGTAAATTTCTGGCGGGAAACATTGGCAGCATTGGTACTGGCAATGATAATCCCTCCCGGATTTAAAATCTCTAGGCTCTGGGAAATCAACTTGTGATAATCCTTAGCTACAGAGAATGTTTGTTTTTTATTGCGGGCAAAACTAGGCGGATCAAGAACAATCACATCATAGGACAAGCCTTTTCGCTTGGCATACTTGAAGTACTCAAAGACATCCATAACGATAAAACGATGATTGTCCGTGCTAAATCCATTTGCCTGAAAATGAGCTTCTGACAACTCTCTGGACCGTTTGGCCAAATCGACAGAAGTTGTCTCACTCGCGCCTCCCATAGCTGTAGCAACAGAAAAGGCAGCCGTATAGGAAAACATATTGAGCAAGGATTTGCCCATGGCTAGACCGTCAACCAGACTCCCACGAACTTCATGCTGGTCTAGAAAAATCCCTGTCATCAAGCCATCATTCATAAAGACTTGATAGAGCACGCCATTCTCAAGAACAGTAAAATAGTCTGGCGCTTCCTCACCATAAACATAGGCAGACTCGTAGTCTAGACCTTTAAAACGAATCTTCTCATAAGCACCCAAGACCTCAGGAAAAACTTCCTTAAAAGCCTTTACTATCAACTTCCGAATCTGGTAAACAAAGGAGTTGTACCACGAAAAGACAGCATAATCTCCGTAGAGATCAACAGTCAGACCGCCAAAGCCATCCCCCTCTTGGTTAAAAAGGCGAAAGGCAGTAGTCAAGTCATCCTGATAATAAGGCTTTCTAACTTCCTTGGCCTTACGAAACAGAGCTTCAAAAAAGATTTGGTTAAAGCTAACCTTTTCCTTACTGACCATCCAGCCGATGCCTTTGTTCTGCTGAGAAAGATAGGCGCTCCCTAAAAACTTCCCGTCTTGACTAAGAACTTCTACTGCCTGATCCGTCAGATCAATATCTGTTAAATCACTTGCTTCCAAAAGAACTAGACCCTTAGCTAGCTTTTTTTCAACATGTCTGCTGACCCTAATTCTATTCATAGCTACTATTATAGCAAATTTTATGACAATTCTCAAAAAAGAAACCGCTTATCCATTTTTACTTTAGTTTACTAAGTGCCATTTTTGTTAAAACAAGTTTATTCCATTTACTTTTTCACCAAAACATCTTTTCCCTTATAATGGAAGGAGAGATTCTATTCGCTAAAAATAGACAATTCTAGAAATGAGTATAGAAAATTGCGCAAACGTTTGCCTAGTTCTAAACTTTATGGTAGAATAAAACACAACATTGATAAGCAAGAGGAAAAACAATGCAAAATCAGACACTTATGCAATACTTTGAATGGTATCTGCCTCACGACGGCCAACACTGGACGCGACTGACAAATGATGCAGAGCACCTAGCAAACCTTGGTATCAGCCATGTCTGGATGCCACCTGCCTTCAAGGCAACCAACGAAAAAGATGTCGGCTATGGTGTTTACGATCTTTTTGACCTAGGTGAATTTCACCAAAAAGGGACTGTCCGTACCAAGTATGGGGTTAAAGAAGACTATCTTCAAGCCATTCAAGCCCTAAAGGCTCAGGGAATTCGACCTATGGCCGATGTGGTGCTCAATCACAAGGCTGCTGCCGATCACATGGAATCCTTTCAGGTTATTGAAGTGGACCCTGAGGACCGTACCGTTCAACTAAGCGAGCCCTTCACTATCAATGGCTGGACTCACTTTACTTTCGATGGTCGTCAAAATACCTACAATGACTTCCACTGGCACTGGTACCACTTTACTGGCACAGACTATGATGCCAAACGTCGTAAGTCTGGCATTTACCTGATCCAGGGAGACAATAAAGGTTGGGCAAATGAGGAATTGGTCGATAACGAAAACGGTAACTACGACTACCTCATGTATGCCGACCTAGACTTTAAGCATCCTGAAGTCATCCAAAACATCTATGACTGGGCTGACTGGTTCATGGAAACGACTGGTGTAGCTGGTTTCCGCTTGGATGCCGTTAAGCACATCGACTCCTTCTTTATGGGCAATTTCATTCGTGATATGAAGGAAAAATACGGTCAAGATTTCTATGTTTTCGGAGAATTTTGGAACCCTGACAAGGAAGCTAACCTAGACTATCTCGAGAAAATAGAAGAACGTTTTGACCTTGTCGATGTTCGCCTCCACCAAAACCTCTTTGAAGCTAGCCATGCTGGAGCAAGCTACGACCTTCGTAACATTTTCACAGATAGCTTGGTTGAACTAAAGCCCGATAAGGCTGTGACCTTTGTCGACAACCACGATACTCAACGAGGACAAGCCCTTGAGTCTACTGTTGAAGAATGGTTCAAGCCAGCAGCCTATGCCCTTATTCTATTACGCCAAGATGGGCTTCCATGTGTCTTTTACGGAGACTATTATGGTATTTCTGGGCAATTTGCTCAACAAGATTTCAAAGAAGTTCTTGACCGTCTCCTAGCCATCCGAAAAGATTTAGCCTATGGAGAGCAAACAGACTACTTTGACGATGCTAACTGTATCGGTTGGGTTCGTTCAGGTGCTGAACATCAATCCCCAATCGCAGTCTTGATTTCAAATGACCAAGAAAATAGCAAGTCTATGTTTGTCGGGCAAGAATGGGCTGACCAAACTTTCGTAGATTTACTTGGAAACCACCACGATCAAGTTACAATCAATGCTGAAGGTTATGGAGAATTCCCAGTAGCAGCGGGTTCAGTCAGTGTCTGGGCAACAAAATAAACCTATCAGTTACAAGTCAAATCCAACCGGATTTGGCTTTTTTGTATGCACAAAAAGACCTACCCAAAGGGATAGATCTTTAATGTCTTATAATTTACCTGCTACTGCATCCAAGAGTTCTTGTATTTTCGCTTGGTTGCTTCCTCCTGCCATGGCCATGTCTGGTTTACCACCACCACGTCCATCGACGATTGGAGCCAATTCTTTGACAAGGTTTCCTGCATGAAGGTCTTTTGTCTTGCTTGCTACAAGGACATTGACTTTGTCGCCAATAGCTGCGACTAAGACAAGCACATCAGAATAGTCTTTTTGTTTCCAGTTATCCGCAAAGGTACGAAGGGCACCTGCATCTGATACAGAAACTTGGCTTGCAATGTAACGGTGTCCGTTGACTTCCTTCACATCCTTGAAGACATCGCCTGCGGCTGCGGCTGCGGCTTTTTCTTTCAATTCTGCATTTTCTTTTTGAAGCTGACGAAGTTGTTCTTGAAGTCCTTCAACCTTATGAGGAACTTCCTTGAGTTGAGGTGCTTTCAAGGTTGCTGCGACGGCTTTCAGAGCGTCTTCTTGTTCGCGGTAGGCTTCAAAGGCTTCCTTACCAGTCACTGCCAAGATACGGCGAGTTCCTGATCCGATTCCTTCTTCTTTGACGATCTTGAAGAGACCAATCTCAGAAGTGTTGCCAACGTGGGTACCACCACAAAGCTCAACTGAGTAATCACCGATGGTCACAACACGAACTTCTTTACCGTATTTCTCACCAAAGAGGGCCATAGCTCCCATTTCTTTAGCAGTATCAATATCTGTCTCAACAGTTTCTACAGCAATTGCTTCCCAAATTTTCTCATTAACTTGCTGTTCAATGGCGCGCAATTCTTCAGGAGTCACAGCTTGGAAGTGAGTAAAGTCAAAGCGAAGAAATTCGACTTCGTTCAGAGATCCTGCTTGAGTTGCGTGGCTACCAAGGATATTGTGAAGAGCCGCATGAAGCAAGTGAGTCGCCGTGTGGTTCTTCATGACACGAAGACGACGGTCAGTATCAATAGCCAAGGCGTATTCTTGGTTCAAAGCAAGAGGAGCAAGAACTTCAACAGTATGAAGAGCTTGGCCATTTGGTGCTTTTTGAACATCTGTCACAGTAGCTACAATATTTCCAGTAACGTCCAAGATTTGACCGTGGTCAGCCACTTGTCCACCCATTTCCGCGTAGAATGGTGTTTCCGCAAAGATAAGAGAGGCAGTTCCTCCAGAAACAGCTTCTACTTCAGCATTGTCAGCTACGATT
This sequence comes from Streptococcus oralis, assembly GCF_023109315.1. GTDB lineage: Bacteria > Bacillota > Bacilli > Lactobacillales > Streptococcaceae > Streptococcus > Streptococcus oralis_BS. The sequence goes on along the minus strand of NZ_JALDUF010000002.1, from coordinate 280,000 downwards.
GCCACTAATTTAGAAGACAATTGAGATACTTCATAGTTAAAGACACTCTCCACTGTGATGTTCTGAAGGGTTTCATTTTGCATTCCCATTGAGCCACCTTTGACAGCTGACGCACGCGCACGTTCTTGCTGCTCTTTCATTGCAGCTTCAAAACCATCGCGGTCTACTGTCATACCCGCTTCTTCTGCGATTTCTTCGGTCAATTCTACTGGGAAGCCGTAAGTGTCGTAGAGTTTAAAGACATCTTGCCCAGCAATCAAAGATTGACCTTTTTCTTTCAAGTCTGCTACGATACCTTGAGCAAAGTGTTGACCTGAATGAAGGGTACGGGCAAATGACTCTTCTTCGCTCTTGATGATTTTTTCGATAAAGTCACGTTTTTCAAGCACTTCTGGGTAGTAGCTTTCCATGATTTTTCCAACAGTTGGAACGAGTTTGTAAAGGAAAGGCTCGTTGATACCCAATTTTTGACCGTGCATGGAAGCACGACGAAGGAGACGACGAAGGACATAACCACGGCCTTCATTTCCCGGAAGAGCACCATCACCGATGGCAAATGAAAGGGAACGGATGTGGTCTGCGATGACCTTGAAGCTCATGTTGTCGCCATCTTGGTCATAGACCTTACCAGACAATTTCTCAACTTCACGGATAATCGGCATAAAGAGGTCAGTTTCAAAGTTTGTCTTAGCCCCTTGGATAACCGCCACCAAACGCTCCAAACCAGCACCCGTATCAATATTCTTGTGTGGCAATTCCTTGTACTCGCTACGAGGAACAGCAGGGTCTGCGTTAAATTGTGACAAAACGATGTTCCAGATTTCGATGTAACGGTCGTTTTCGATATCTTCTGCAAGAAGACGAATACCGATATTTTCTGGATCAAAGGCTTCTCCACGGTCAAAGAAGATCTCTGTATCTGGTCCAGAAGGTCCAGCACCGATTTCCCAGAAATTATCCTCGATTGGGATCAAGTGACTTGGATCTACACCAACAGCAATCCAACGATTGTATGAATCTTTGTCATCAGGGTAATAAGTCATGTAAAGTTTTTCAGCTGGAAAGTCAAACCATTCTGGGCTTGTCAAAAGCTCATAAGCCCAAGTGATAGCTTCATCACGGAAGTAATCCCCGATAGAGAAGTTCCCCAACATTTCAAACATAGTATGGTGACGCGCAGTTTTTCCGACATTTTCGATGTCGTTGGTACGGATAGCCTTTTGCGCATTGGTGATACGTGGATTTTCAGGTTTGATAGTCCCGTCAAAGTATTTCTTAAGGGTTGCTACCCCAGAGTTAATCCATAAAAGAGTTGGGTCATTTACAGGAACCAAACTCACTGATGGTTCTACAGAGTGACCTTTGCTTGCCCAGAAGTCAAGCCACATTTGGCGAACTTGAGCACTAGATAATTGTTTCATAATATCTCCTTATTTACTTATTTAATTTGATTGGCTTTCCAGCATCTCCACATAGTCAATTGCGACACAAAGGGAAATGACCAGATCTGCATAAGAGTCTTCATAGACGGTTACAGTATAGGTAGAGGTTAAATGAAAAAGTTCCTTGGTAATCTCAGCAATCACTTGATCACGATCATCTAGGAGTCTAAAATTCAAATCCCAAATATTTCCTTCTATACGAAGACCAAGGTTGTCAAATTCATACTTATCTCTAAAGAAAGTCAACTTCTTTCGGATATAGAAACTATCTCCATTACTGAGTTGAATCTCAAAGCGTGGCATAAAGGTAAGAATTTCTTTACTAATTCCACTGACCTGTTCACCAACTGCATCGTAGATGGTAAAAGTCTTTGGGATTTTGAAAAATGAACCTTCAACCTGATAGGCAACATTGCCCATTTCATCTTTGATATCAAAGCGTTCACCACCTAGGCGAAATTTTTGTTTGACATGAAATGTTCTCATAAACACCTCCAAAATTAAAAGACAAATCCATATCACGAAGGGCGAAAAACCGCGGTACCACCTTCATTCAATGAACTTGTCATTCTTGATTCTTATGCAATTGTTACAATCGAGTAGCATGATTTTCTATCTTAGATGGCTCGCAGCACCGCCAATTCTCTGAACTAAGATGGAGAGAAAATCAATTCTCAACTCTAGTATTATACCGTTTTTGAAGAGGTTCGTCAAGTTTAATAACCATGAAGTAAAACTCATTTTTTTAACAGTTTACCAAATATTATATAGGCGATAGACCACAAGAAACATCCAACCAATAAGAATTGGCCTAAAACAATGAGATAATCCAAAATTGAGATCAACTTATACCATCCACTAAATAGAAGACAGGGAAGAACAGTAAAAAGCATAATGATAAAATGTATAATAGATTGTTTAAATAGCGACCATTTTTCAATTTCATAAATTACCGAGGCTGATGCTATCGAGGTAGCAATAATGCCAACCAAAAATGTACTTTTAACCTGAAAAATATCAATCCCTTGAAGTCTCATAAAAATTGCCAAACTGGTCATAATGACAAAAGGAATCATTCCTCTAAAAATAGCTTTTTTAATCATAGCTACTACCTCAATCATAAATTAAAATGCCTTTAACTCTATCGAAATTATAGCATAGTTAAGTATATTTTTCTACTAATTCATAATCTATTTTAATAAATAACCTAGCCATAAAATGGTTAATTTTCTATGGCTAGGTTTTATTTTTTTGTCTGATTGAAATTATTTCCGATAGCAGATAATCTCTTACTTTCGATACATCTTAAATTGTAGGAAGAGGTCACTGTAAATTCCTGTCCATTTATGGTCAAATTTTTCATAAACTTCTAGGTGTTTCATAGTATCTGCATCTGGATAGAAGGACTTGTCCTCTTTTGTCTCCTCAGGGAGCATTTCCTTAGCAGCATTGTTTGGTGTTGAATAACCGACATATTCTGCATTTTTCAGAGCATTTTCAGGCTTCAACATGAAGTTGATAAAGGCATAGGCAGCATCCTGGTTCTTGACAGTTTTAGGAATAACCATGTTGTCAAACCAGAGGTTGCTTGCTTCTGTCGGAACGACATATTTGAGGTTAGGATTCTTTTCCAACATCTGGCTGGCTTCCCCTGAGAAAGTCACACCGATAGCAGCATTGTTCTGAATCATGTAACCCTTCATCTCATCGGCTACAATAGCCTTGATATTAGGAGTTAGCTCATAAAGTTTATCGACCGTTTGTGACAGTTGTTGTGGATCTTTAGAGTTGAGGCTATAGCCTAGTGAGTTAAGACCTAACCCAAGCACTTCACGCGCCCCATCAAAGAGCATGATCGAATCCTTGTATTCTGGTTTCCAGAGGTCATCCCAATGTTCAGGTGCTTCTTCTACCATGGTTTCATTGTAGACAATTCCCAAAGTCCCCCAGAAGTATGGGATCGAGTACTTGTTGTTTGGGTCAAAAGACTGGTTGAGGAACTCAGGTCCGATATTTTCGATTCCTTCAATTTTTGAATAATCGAGTGGTATCAAGAGGTCTTCGTCCTTCATCTTATTAATCATGTACTCACTCGGGATGGCAATATCGTAGGTTGTTCCACCCTGCTTGATTTTGGTATACATGGCTTCGTTGGAGTCAAAGGTCTCGTACTGGACTTGGATACCTGTTTCTTCTGTGAATTGCTCCAAGAGTTCGGGATCGATATAATCCCCCCAGTTGTAGATAACCAGTTTCTGACTATCTCGGCTGTTGATTTTACTATCTAGATGCGTCGCAATTCCCCACAAGACAAGGATAATTGCTACAATTCCTGCTAAAAATGAATAGAGTTTTTTCATGCTTGCTCCTCCTTCTCACGTGAGATAAAGTAATAACCTACAACTAGGATAATACTAAAGAGAAAGACAAGGGCAGACAGGGCATTGATTTCTAGCGAAATTCCCTTACGAGCACGAGAGTAAATCTCGACTGACAGAGTCGAAAAGCCATTTCCCGTTACAAAGAAGGTCACGGCAAAGTCATCTAGCGAATAGGTGAAGGCCATGAAATAACCTGCAATGATAGACGGAGTCAGGTAAGGAAGCATGATTTCCTTAAACATCTGAAACTGACTGGCGCCAAGGTCATAAGCCGCATGAATCATGTCATCATTCATCTCCTTGATACGAGGCAAGACCATCAAGACCACGATAGGGATGGAAAAGGCCACATGACTAGATAGAACCGTCAAAAATCCAAGTGAAAACTTAAGTTGTGTAAAGAGAATCAAGAAGCTGGCACCAATCATAACGTCAGGCGCAACCATGAGAATATTATTGAGTGATAGAAAGGCTTCTTGGTATTTCTTACGAGACTGATAGATATAGATGGCACCGAAAGTCCCAATAATAGTCGCTATCAAGGCTGATAGAAAGGCCAAGAAAAAGGTTTGGGTGAGGATCAACATAAGGCGACCATCACCAAACATGGTTTGAAAATGGCTCAAGCTAAAACCAGTAAAGCTGTTCATATCATCGCCAGCATTAAAGGCATAGCCAATCAAGTAAAAAATTGGCAAGTAAAGGATGATAAAGACAAAGGCTAGGTAGAGATTGGCAAATTTTTTCATCGTTCTCTCCTTTCCTTGGTCACCCACATGGTGATGAACATAGTCAGGATGAGAATCACACCGATGGTGGAACCCATACCGTAGTTGTCATTGGTCAGGAAGTTCTGCTCAATAGCCGTTCCCAGTGTGATAACACGGTTCCCACCAATCAAACGTGTCAGCATGAAGAGACTCAAACTTGGGATAAAGACGGATTGAACCCCACTTCGCACTCCATTCATAGACAGAGGGAAAATAACGTGGCGGAAGGTTTCCCACTTGGTCGCACCGAGGTCATAGCTGGCATTGATGAGATTATTGTCCATATCATCCAAGACATTGAAAATCGGCAAAATCATAAAGGGAAGCTCGATGTAGCTTGCGACAAAAATAAAGGAGAAATCCGTAAAGAGCAACTGTTGCGAACCGATTCCGATAAATTCTAGAAATTGGTTAATGGAGCCATCTTGACCAAAAATCCCGATAAAGGCATAGGCCTTTAGGAGGAGATTGATCCAAGTCGGCAGGATAATCAGCATGAGCCAGAGTTGACGGTGCTTGAGACGGGTCAAAAAGAGAGCTGTTGGATAGCTGATGAAAAGAGTCACTAGGGTCACAATCCCTGCATAGAGCACAGAGTTGAAGCTCATTTTGAGATAGGTCAAGTTTTGTGACGCAAAGTAAGATTTATAGTTTTCTAAGCTGAACTGCCCTTCAATATTGAAAAAGGATTGCCCAAAAATCAAGACCAAGGGTGCCAATACAAAGAGTGCAATCCAAAGCATGTAGGGCACTACAAAGAGTTTAGAGGTTGTTTTCTTCATCTCTTTCCTCCTCGATCGCGTTAATCAGACCTGCTTCTTGCTCTTCGATTTCTACGTATTCTTCGATACGAGCATCGAACTCTTCTTCGGTTTCGTTGAGACGCATGATATGGATATCTTCTGGTTCAAAGTCCAGACCGATTTCCTCACCCACAATGGCCTTACGAGTCGAGTGAATCATCCATTCATTTCCGAGTTCGTCATAGGCGATAATCTCGTAGTGAACCCCACGGAAGAGCTGGGTATCGACCTTAACTTGGAGCTTGCCTTCTTCAGGAAGAGTAATACGCAAGTCCTCTGGACGAATAACAACCTCAACAGGTTCATTTGGCTTCATCCCTCCATCGACCGCTTCAAAACGTTTGCCATTGAACTCAACCAAGTAGTCCTCAATCATGGTTCCCGGCAAGATGTTGGACTCACCGATAAAGGTGGCAACAAAATGGTTAATGGGCTCATCGTAGATATCCACAGGTGTTCCTGACTGGACAATCTCGCCATCATTCATAACGAAAATCCAGTCACTCATAGCCAGGGCTTCCTCCTGATCGTGAGTGACAAAGACAAAGGTAATCCCCAATCGTTGTTGCAGTTCACGCAGTTCGTACTGCATGTCTGTTCGCAATTTCAAGTCCAACGCTGACAAAGGCTCATCCAACAAGACCACACGAGGTTGGTTGATGATGGCGCGGGCAATAGCCACACGCTGCCGTTGTCCTCCAGAGAGTTTACGGATGGAACGTTTTTCGTAACCTTCCAACTGAACCATCTTGAGAACTTCTGCTACACGCTGCTCGATTTCTTTCTTGTCGATTTTACGCAAGCGGAGTGGAAAGGCAACATTTTCAAACACATTCATATGTGGAAACAAGGCATAGGATTGAAAGACCGTATGGACGTCTCGCTTGTTGGTCGGGATATCATTGATCCGCACCCCGTCCAGTAAAATATCTCCTGTCGTCGCATCCAGTAAACCTGCAATGATGTTCAGAATAGTTGATTTCCCTGAACCAGATGCGCCTAGTAGGGTGTAGAACTTCCCTTCTTCCAACTCAAAGTTAATGTCCTTGAGAACCTTGGTGTTGCTATCTTCAAAAACTTTAGAGACGTTTTTGAATTCGATAATTGGTTTTTTCAATTGGCATAAATTCCTTCTTTTTCATAAATTAACAGATCAGGGCTCTGTCAGGCCACTACTACCTCGTGTAGGAGATTGAACTGCCTACATGCATCTTCGCTAACGATAGGCTTTCACCCCCTTTCCATTGACATAGTAGCAGCTTTTCTGCCTAAATTTTACTCTTTCTCACCCAAGATTCGGACTTCCCTCTCAAGGGTGACACCTGAGTGTTCCTTGACTTTTTCAATAACAGATTGGATCAAGTCCTCGTAGTCTTTAGCTGTACCGTCAGCAACATTGACCATGAAACCAGCGTGCTTTTCAGATACTTCAACACCACCGATACGATAGCCTTTCAAACCAGCCTCTGAAATCAACTGACCTGCAAAATGCCCCACTGGACGCTTAAAGACTGAACCACAAGATGGGTACTCTAGAGGTTGTTTGAGTTCACGAAGGTGAGTCAAGCGATCCATTTCCTGCTTGATAACCTGGTGATTTCCTGGAGCTAAGGCAAATTTAGCTGACAAAACAACAGCTCCAGAATTTTGAACAGCTGAATGGCGGTAACCAAAAGCCAAGTCCTTGGCAGACAAGGTTTCGATTTCCCCTTCCTTGGTCAAAATTTGACAAGACTGCAAGATATGGGCAATCTCTCCTCCATAGGCACCCGCATTCATAAAGACCGCACCGCCGATGCTTCCCGGAATGCCACAAGCAAACTCAAAACCAGTCAAACTATGACGGAGTGCAATGCGTGTTGTCTCGATCAAATTAGCACCCGCTTCTGCTTCAATAGTGTAACCATCAACTGAAACGTTATTGAGCTTATCGCATAAGATGACAAAACCACGGATTCCACCTTCACGCACGATGATATTGCTGGCATTTCCTAGCACCATCCAAGGAATATTCTCTTGATTGGCAAATTGGACGACACGCGCCATCTCATAGCGATTGCGTGGTAAAACTAGGTAATCCGCTCGACCTCCAACCTTGGTATAGGTATAGGTCTTCAAGGGTTCCTTGAAACGAATATCAATTCCTTCTAATTGTTCTTGTATTTTAGTTACTAATGTCATATCTCTTATCCTTTTGTAAAGTCATTTCATTATACCATTTTTAAAGGCTTTTGACGAACCGAAAAATGGAAGTATCAAAGCATCGCATAAAAAAAGAGGTGAACCTCTTTTTATGATGATTTTTTCCAAAATGTAGATTTTGTAAGCCAGACGAAGGCCAGTACTTCTACAAGAAGAATGCCCTCCACTAGAAGTGGATTTGCAATCCAGTCCACTTGAGATAGAGCTGGAGCTAAGTCAAACAAGGCATGTAAGCCATAGGCAGCAAAGAGATAGATCCATTTCTTTTGGCTAACACTTTGGTAAACCCAGATGGAAAGACCGATTTGCAAAACTAGAGCCAAAACACGCTCAACTCCTAGTAGATAGATCTGCCATGCTGATAGAGACTGAACTGTTTCTAATGTACTCTTTGTAAGAAGATTCGCCATATCAGTATTTGATGACTGTACTAGTGAAAAGAGGATCAAAAGGCTAATCAAACTTCCCATTCCGAGGTAGAGCATCTCTAAGCCTCCATGTCCTAAGCCATAAGCCCAAGCATCTCTATCTTCCAACTTTCTCTTTTTCTCCAACCATTTAAAAAAGACAAGGCGGGCAGTTTCCTCAAAGAGGGCTGCCATGGCAATCCCGTAAAGAACGTATAAGAAAGGATGCTCCTGCGCGAGTAAAATGGTTCCGTCTTTTTGCGGATGAAGTACCAGAAGGTGAACTATCTTCTCTAACACTTGAGAAGAAACAAAAAATGCGATTGCCCCCAAACCCATCACTGCAAGAGAAATCTTAAAGCGTTTTTTGGCGTACCAAGTCCCACCCACTAGGACTAAAACCAAAGCGATCATAGTAAGGATAATATGTAGTGTCATCTTTTTCTCCTATTCTGACTTATCAATATCTTTCTTCATCTCGTCAACGTTAAATTTGGCAAATAAATACTGGCGATCTTGGACTGGAAAACGTTGGTCCAACTGGTCGACTGCTCCAACCTCGATCATTCCTTCTTTGATAACAAAGTCCATCACATGCCCACCAAAGGTCAAATCATCAGAGATAAAGTGCAAATGGTAGCCTGCAACACTGACCCCATGGAAAATCTCTGGTGTCCAAAAACCAACGATGGTTCCCGATACATTTTCACGACTATATTCAGGCTGATGAGTGGCAACCTCAGCAAACTTGGTGTCTGTTGTTGACTTGGGAATCATCCGTATATGCATGTGGGCAAATTCCCCATGAATCTTGATGGAACGAAAGAGATTTTCCCCATCATAGTAGGACTCAATCCGCTTTTCTAATTCCTTGTCCGTCATCTCAAAGCGCTGGCGGAAAATCACTTCTGCCTGATGGGGGACCACTGCCGCATAAGGGATAAGGGCATCAGGTGCAACTTCTACAATTTCAGGTTGCTCCCCTGAACCTTTGGCTTGATAAGCCTTGCCATCAAGGACAATCAACTCTCCATCAATCGAATCAAGGGTTCCCAAACCAAGGTCACCATGCTCCAACAATTCTCCCACTGTCATGGTTCCACCATAGAGACCTGCCATTAGGGCACCTAAAGTATTGTATTGAAATAATTTTACCGGTTCCTGCACTTTTCTATCCATTCTCTTTCTTATCTTTTATTCAATGAATCATCATACTTTCTAAGTATACCACATTTGCTCCTAGTTGTGAAAGGGAGAAATGCTTTTCCCATTGCAAAGGAGGCAAAAAAAAGGTACAATGTAACAAAATCAAGGAAGGTCTGGAATGAAGAAAGAAAGTAAATACCAAGCAGTCGTTTCCTTCCTAAAAAAGGGGATCGAATCAGGAAAATTTCCAACAGGTAGCCGGCTTCCCTCTATCCGTCAACTGAGCCAGGACTTCCACTGTAGCAAGGACACTATCCAACGAGCCCTACTGGAATTACGCCATGAACAATACCTCTATGCCAAACCCCAGAGTGGTTACTATGTTCTGGAACAAGGACAGCACCAAGACTTGGAAATCGAAGTCACTGATGAACATGCCAGTGCCTATGACGACTTCAGAATCTGCGTCAATGAAACCCTAATTGGAAGAGAAAACTACCTCTTCAACTACTATGACAACCAAGAAGGACTTGAGGAACTGAGACAATCTGTCCATCAACTTCTTTTCAACCAAGCCCTCTACTGCAAACCCGACCAACTGGTTCTGACTTCTGGCACCCAGCAAGCTCTCTTTATCCTTTCTCAGATCAACTTTCCGAGCGAGGGAGCTGAGATTTTGGTCGAACAGCCGACCTACCACCGAATGAACCGCCTCTTGGTCGCTCAAGGATTAGCCTACCAGACCATTGAACGCCGTATTGATGGCATTGACCTTGAAGAACTGGAAAAACAGTTCAAATCTGGGAAAATCAAGTTTTTCTATACCATTCCTCGCTTCCACTATCCTCTCGGCCATTCCTATTCTGATCAGGAAAAAAGGGCTATTCTGGATCTAGCAAATCAGTATGGTGTTTACATCGTAGAGGATGACTATCTAGGGGATTTAGACCCTAAAAAAGGGCAAACTTTCCACTATCTGGACACTGAGGATCGGGTCATTTATATCAAGTCCTTCTCAACCAGCCTCTTTCCAGCCCTTCGTATCACCGCTCTCATTCTCCCAAATGCCCTAAAAGAGGCTTTTGTTTCCTACAAAAATATCCTGGACTATGACAGCAATCTCATCATGCAAAAGGCTCTTTCTCTTTACATCGATAGCCAGTTATTTGAAAAAAATCGACTGGCTCGATTGAGCCTTCAAGAGAACTATCAGGCTCGGATAAAAAAAGTGCTTGAAGGAAACACCTGTCCCTTGCCCCACTATCCTCTACACGATGGTCTTTTGCTTGATTTGAGACACTATCCTAAGATTGCCAGTTTGAAACACAGCTCACTCAAACTAGACTTTTTTGAGAAGGCTTATTTGGATGCCTGCCCTTATCAGTTCGCCAAAGTCACTCTTGAAAATCTAGAAGAGCTATTAGAATACATAAAAACAGAGTTGGATTAAAGTCCAACTCTGCTTTTTCTTATTGTTCAACTTCTGTTAGTTTCGCTGCCTTTTCAAGATAAGTTTGATAGGTTCCGTCATCTTTTAGTTTTTGGATAACCTTATCGACTACTGCTTTCAAGTTGGATTGATCCTTCTTGATAGCAACAGCATTGGCTTCGCCATCTTTCATCGTCAAGTTAACAGATGCAACGACAAGGTCTGAGTTTTTACCTGCGTAGCTAAGAGCAACTGGTTCATCCATATGAACAGCATCCACTTTTCCAGCCTGCAATTCATTGACGGCTTCCCCCATATTGGTCAAAGATGTCAACTGGGCATTTGGCAATTGTTCCTTAACCATGGTTTCTGGAACAGTTCCCTTTTGAGCTGCGATATTCGTACTTGCAAGGCTTGAGAGATCCTTGTATTTGTCTAAATCGGCTTTTCTAACCAAGAAACTCATCTTGTTTTCATAGTAAGGGATTGAAAAGTCAAAGACTTCCTTTCTCTCATCTGTAGCACTAATTCCTGCAATGGCTAAGTCAGCCTTTCCAGTTTGAAGGCTGGTCAAAACATTGTCAAAACTCATGCTAGAGATTTCAAGTTTAACCCCAAGCTCATCCGCAATCGCTTGAGCCATATCAATATCTGCCCCAACCACTTGGTTTTTACCATCTACCAAGGATTGGAATTCAAAAGGTGCATAGTCTGGGCTGGTCGCAACAACTAGCTTCCCTTTTTGTTTAATAGCGTCCACAGCTGACTGGGAATTATCCGTTCCTGACTGGCAAGCTACCAAAACCATGCTGGTCAGCATGCTACACACAACTAATATCCATTTCTTAAATTTCATAAATAAACGACCTTTCTATTATTTCTGAATAATTATAACTCTTTTAAAAATAGTTGTCAACCCTTTTAGAGATTTTGACTGCAAAACAATTCTTTTCATAAAAAGAAGACTGATTTATCACAATCAGCCTTTTATTCTGTATATTTAAACCGTTTCTTATAGTTCGACAATCTTCCCTGTTTCAAAGTAAACAACCCATTCACAGATATTTTTAGCGTAGTCTCCGATACGTTCCAAGAAGGAAATTACCTGGAAGTAATCACGGCCTGTAACGATGGCTTCAGGATGTTTCCTAATCTCCTCTGTAGTAAGATCACGAATACTATCAAAGTAATGGTTGATTTTTTCGTCCATAGCCGCTACTTCATAGGCTTGATCCACAGAACCATTCAGGTAAAGTTCGAGAGCAGCTTCAACGAAGTTTTTCACATCGCGCCCCATTTTTTTGATTTCTTCTTCAACGGCAGGGATGCGTTGTTCCCCCTTCATACGAATAGTTGCTTTTGCGATTGACACTGCATGGTCTCCCATGCGTTCCAGGTCTGATACTGCCTTAAGAACGGTCAATACAGTACGGAGGTCTTGAGAAACAGGTTGTTGAAGCGCGATCATTTCAAATGATTTCTTTTCGAGTTTCACTTCATATCCATTTACTTCTGCATCTTCCTCAATAACTTCTTTTGCCAAATCACGGTCATGTGTGACAAAGGCACGCACTGTACGATTGATTTGTGAGAGCACTTCTTGTCCCATGGCATAGAACTGGTTGTGCAATTTCTCCAAATCTTCTTCAAATTGAGATCGTAACATCATTCAACTCCTTATCCAAATTTTCCTGTAATATAGTCTTCTGTTTCCTTGTTTTGTGGGTCTAGGAACATTTTCTTCGTATCGTTAAACTCAATCAAATCCCCATCTAGGAAAAATCCTGTTTTATCAGAGATACGAGAGGCCTGTTGCATCGAACGTGTTACCAAGAGCATGGTGTATTTATCTTTCAGACCATACAAGGTTTCCTCAATCTTACCAGCCGAGATAGGATCCAAAGCTGAAGTCGGTTCATCCAAGAGAATAATCTTGGGACTGGTTGCTAAGACACGGGCAACACAAACACGTTGTTGTTGTCCACCTGAGAGACCAATGGCTGAATCATGCAAGCGATCCTTGACCTCATCCCAAATAGAAGCGCGTTGCAAGGCTTTTTCCACCGCTTCATCCAAAACATGTTTATCCCTGACTCCATTGATACGTAAGCCGTAGACAACATTTTCATAGATAGACATAGGGAAGGGATTGGGCTGTTGAAAAACCATACCGATTTCCTTACGCAATTCAACCGTATCGGTACGGGGGCTGTAGATATTGTGGCCATTATAAATCACTGTTCCAGTTGTTGTCACCTCAGGATTTAGATCGCCCATGCGGTTGATGGCTTTGAGCAGGGTGGACTTTCCTGATCCAGAAGGACCAATCAAGGCGGTTATTTCCTTAGGTTGGAAAGAAAGGGAAACACTATTCAAAGCCTTCTTTTTATTGTAATAAACGGACAGGTCCTTAACCTGCAAAATCGGTTCTGTCATACTGCTTCCTTTCTAACCAAAGTGTCCCGTTACATAGTCATTGGTAGACTGTAGCTTGGCATTTTGGAAAATATTGGATGTCTTATCATACTCGATCAAATCGCCCAAGTAGAAAAATCCTGTGTAGTCACTTGCACGCGCAGCCTGCTGCATACTGTGGGTAACGATGATGATGGTAAAGTCTTTCTTCAATTCCAACATGGTTTCTTCTAGCTGGGCTGTCGCAATCGGATCCAAGGCTGACGCTGGCTCATCCATCAAGAGGATGTCTGGCTTGACAGAGATGGCGCGAGCGATACAGAGACGTTGCTGTTGACCACCAGAAAGCATCAAGGCTGATTTGTGGAGGTCGTCTTTGACCTGGTCCCAAAGGGCAGCCTGTCGGAGAGAGGTTTCGACAATTTCATCTAAGACCTTCTTATCCTTGACTCCTGCACGTTCATGAGCAAAAGTGATATTACGGTAGATAGACTTGGCAAATGGATTTGGACGTTGAAAGACCATTCCGATATGCTTGCGCATCTCATAGACATTGATTTCTGGACGGTTGACGTCAATCCCTCGGTAGAGGATTTGACCTGTTACCTTGGCAATATCAATGGTATCATTCATCCGATTGAGACTGCGAAGATAAGTAGATTTCCCAGATCCAGAAGGACCAATCAAGGCTGTAATTTTATTTTTTTCAAATTGCATATCGATGCCCTTGATGGATTCATTTTTACCATAGTAAACATGTAAATCCTTGGTAGAGAGGGCCACTTTTTCTTCAGGGAAGGTGATGATATGCTTTTCATCCCAGTTATATTTTGACATGGCTTCTCCTTTAGGCAGCGGTTAATTTCTTGTGTAAATAGCTTCCGAGTTTGCGAGCTCCAAAGTTAAAAATCAAGATAAAGATGAGGAGCACTGCGGCAGAACCAGCAGATACAATGGTAGCATCAGGAATGGTTCCTTCACTGTTGACCTTCCAGATGTGGACAGCCAGAGTTTCTGCTTGTCGGAAGATTGAGATAGGGCTGGTAACACTGAGGACATTCCAGTTAGACCAGTCAAGGGCTGGAGCAGATTGTCCTGCCGTATAGATAAGAGCGGCGGCCTCACCAAAGATACGGCCAGATGCCAAGACAACACCCGTTACGATACCTGGAAGGGCCTCTGGAATGACGACATGGACCACCGTCTCCCAACGAGAAATTCCAAGGGCCAGACCAGCCTCACGTTGCGTATGGTGAACGTGTTTTAAACTGTCCTCAACATTTCGAGTCATCTGAGGGAGGTTAAAGACCGTCAAGGCCAAGGCACCTGAAATGATTGAAAATCCATACTCAAACTGGACAACAAAGATCAAGTAACCAAAGAGACCCACAACGACTGATGGTAGAGAAGACAAAATCTCAATACAGGTACGAATAAAATTGGTCACAGGTCCTTTTTTTGCATACTCAGCTAGGAAAACGCCAGCTCCCATAGACAGGGGAACAGAAATGATCAAGGTAATGATCAAAAGGAAGAAGGAATTGTAGAGCTGAATCCCGATACCCCCACCTGCTTGATAAGAGGAAGATTTCCCTGTCAAGAAGGACCAAGAGATATGCGGTAACCCTCTCACCAAGATATAGAGAATCAAGGATGCCAAGATGGCCACGATGATACCAGCGATGGTATAGAGGACAGCTGTTGCAAGTTTATCTAATTTCTTAGCGTGCATAGTTTTTCTTTCCTCTTTCTTTCGTAATCAATTTAATCACACTGTTAAAGGCCAAACTCATCAAGAGCAATACTAAGGCCAATGACCAGAGAACGTTATTATCAACCGTTCCCATGACGGTATTTCCGATACCCATAGTCAAAACAGAAGTCAAAGTCGCAGCTGGTGTTGTTAGCGAGGTTGGGATAACTGCTGAGTTTCCGACAACCATCTGAATAGCAAGGGCTTCACCGAAGGCACGCGCCATCCCAAAGACCACTGCAGTGAAAATACCTGAACGTGCTGCTTTCAAGGTCACACGCCAGATGGTTTGCCAGCGAGTGGCTCCCATAGCTAAACTGGCTTCACGGTAATGACGAGGAACAGCACGCAAGCTGTCTGTTGTCATAAAGGTTACAGTTGGTAGGATCATGACAAAGAGAACGAAAATCCCTGACAAAATCCCGAAACCAGTTCCACCAAAGACGCTACGGACAAAAGGCACCACAACTTGCAAACCGATAAATCCATAGACGACTGAAGGAATCCCGACGAGGAGTTCAATGGCCGGTTGCAAAATCTTTGCACCCTTTGGTGAGACTTCTGTCATAAAGACTGCAGCACCGATAGCAAAGGGTGTTGCGATGAGGGCCGATAAAATCGTCACAATAAAGGAACCCAAAATCATCGGAAGGGCACCAAATTGTTTCCCTGAAGGATTCCAAGTTTGTCCAAAGAGGAAATCAAAGATGTTCACTCCATTGACAAAGAAGGTTGATAAGCCTTTTTGGGCTACAAAAATCAAAATCATCGCCACAATGATGACAATCAAAGAAAGGCAGGTGAAGGTCAAACCTTTACCAAACTTCTCAAGGCGAGAGTTCTTTGAAGGAGAGAGTAATTTTTTAGATAATTCTTCTTGATTCATTATTGACCTCCTTCTACTGCTGTAACGGTACCTGAAGCATCCTTTTGGACTTTCATTTCATTGATAGAGATATAGCCCATGCCCTTAACAATTCCATTTTGGGCTTCATCTGAGAGGACGAAATTCAGGAATTCAGCAGCTAACTCATTTGGCTGACCGAGTGTGTACATATGTTCATAAGACCACAAAGGCCAGTTGTTGGTCGTTACATTTTCAGACGTAGGTTCATACCCATTCAGTTTCATGCTTTTCACGGAATCATCTACATAGGCAAAGGCTAGATAAGAAATGGCTCCAGGAGTTTGGGATACAATGGACTTGACCATCCCGTTAGAATCCTGTTCTTGGCTCTGCATTGCCGATTGGCCATTCATAACGACCGTATCAAACGTCGCTCGTGAACCAGAACTTGCTGCTCGGTTGATGATTGAAATTGCCAGGTCTTTGCCCCCAACTTCTTTCCAGTTGGTCACTTCACCTGTAAAGATTTTGCGAAGTTGCTCGGTTGTGAGATTTTCAACATCCACTTCTTTGTTTACAATCACTGCAAGACCAGCCACTGCAACCTTGTGGTCTACTAGAGCCGAAGCATCGATTCCTTCTTTTTCCTCTGCAAAGACGTCAGAGTTCCCGATGTCAACTGCTCCAGACTGGACTTGGGAAAGTCCTGTACCCGATCCTCCACCTTGAACATTGACTGTTTTTCCGATGTTTCTAGAACCGAATTCATCTGCTGCTGCTTCGACAAGAGGTTGAAGAGCTGTTGAACCAACAGCTGTCATAGATTCTCCACGATCAATCCAGCTAGCGCATCCTGCTAGAGAACCTGCCATCAAAAGTGCTGCAAGAGACATGACGAGCTTTTTTCTTTTTTTCACTGTTATTCTCCTTGAACATAATGATAAATGTTCTGATTTCTTCCGTTTGTCCTGATCATCCAATTATCATCAATGATTGTCCCGCTTTATTTTATCTAGGCATTCTTAGGAGCGAGAAATTCCATCGTATAATATAAGTAATAATGAAAGACTATCAGAAAAAACTCATACTTCCACTATAACATAGAATAGGCTCTTTGACTAGCTTTTTCACCTAAATCTGAGTCCTTTTGGATAGTAATTTTTCAAAACATTTCCCGTTACCTTGGCAAAGCCTAATCCGTTTCCTTGAACCACAACTTGGTACCAGCCATTTGGTCGAGCTTCAGACAATTGAACGGTCTCACCAGCCACATATTTTACAAAGTCCTCATCATTGATTTCGACACTTTGTTTTACTTGGCTTGGTTTCAAGGCCAAACCGAGAGCAAAGCTTGGTTCAAAACGTTTCTTCTTAAACGTCCCCAGATGAAGTCCATTTCGGGCAATTTTGAGTTTCCCTAGATCAGGTAGCATCTCTGGCAAGAGATAAAGTTGATCTCCAAAAGTCTGCAAGATACCAGTTAGATTGACTCGCAAGTGTTTTTGAACAAAATCATGCCACAAGTTCTGCTGTTCGCGACTTAGATTGCTCTTGCTAGCTTTGAATTTAGGTGCTGGATTTTGTCCTTTAAAATGCAGGTGGGCAACAAACTGGCCTTCTCCCTTGAAATGATGAGGATACATCCGCGCAGTTTCAGGAAGATCAATTCCTGCCACCATACCGTTCACATGCTCGACTGGAAGCAATTCAAATTCATAAGTATCAAGTAACCAGTGGACGATTTCTTCATTTTCCTCAGGTGCCCAAGTACAGGTCGAATAGACCAAACAACCACCTTCTGCAAGCATGGTCACTGCATCTTCTAAAATTTCTCTTTGGAGACTAGCACATTGGCTAGGATAATCGGTACTCCAATAATCCACGGCATCTGGCTGCTTACGAAACATTCCTTCACCCGAGCAAGGTGCATCAAGGACAATCACATCAAAGTAACCTTTAAAAACCTTGGCCAAGCGGTCAGCAGATTCATTGGTCACGACAACGTTTGTCGCTCCAAATCGCTCCATATTTTCCACTAAAATCTTAGCACGCTTACTTGAAATTTCGTTGGAGACAAGGACTCCTTGATTAGCCAGATAAGCGGCTAGTTGAGTGGATTTTCCACCTGGTGCTGCCGCCAAGTCCAAGACCTTCATGCTAGGACTTGGTTGAGCCACCTGGGCCACCATTTGGGCTGCAGGCTCTTGCGAATAAACAAGACCTGTCGCGTGCTCTGGAGATTTCCCAGAAACTTTACCATAATACCCCCAAGGTGTATTGGGAATAGCATCCGCAAACGACAATTGACTTTCTTTTAAGGGATTGACTCGAAAAGCCGAAACCGCTTCCCGCTTAAAAGAGGCAAGAAAGTCTCTTGCCTCATCTTCTAGTATCGCTTCATATTTTTCAACAAATCCTTCTGGAAATTGCATTTAGTTCTCTTTCCTTTCGTAGATATAAGACTGAATCACTTCTTGCATCTCGATTGGCACCATCATGACAGGCTGACGCGTTTTAAAATCAGCGGGCTCACCTGATACTGTAAGAAGACGATAACCCAGACTTTCCCCTAAGATACTGGCCGCAGCGTAATCCCATGGCTGTAAGTAGGTAATATAAGTCAGAAGACGACCCGATAAAACCTTGGCAAAACTAATGGCCGCACTGCCGTAGACACGGACTCCCAACGCTGCTCGCCCCAAATCCGCCAGGCCCCACTCATTGCTTTCAAACATACCTGAGTTACCAGCAACCAGGAATTCTCTGAGGGGCTTCTTTTTAAAAGGCGGTAAGGGCTCATTATTGCGACAAGGAGGAAAGGCACCACCACCATGGTAACAATCACCTTTCATAACATCATAGATGATGCCAAATTTGCCCACACCATTCTCAAAATAAGCCAACATCACGGCAAAATCTTCCTGCTGAGCGACAAAGTTATTGGTACCGTCAATGGGATCAATCACCCAAACAGAACCTTGATCGACCGCAGCACGCAAACAGCCCTCTTCCGCGCAAATCAAGTCCTCAGGATAGGAGGACTTGATCCGATCAACCAAGAGTTCCTGGACCTCCTTGTCCAAACGTGTCACTAAGTCAGTAGGTGAAGACTTGCACTCAACCTGCAAATCTTCTTTCATGTGAGCCCAAATATAGTCAGCAGCTTCCTGCACAATCTGTTTGGCAAATTCAAATTTAGTTTCCAAGAGAAATCTTCCCTTCTCTTTTTTCTTTTGCTAATTGAACCGCATGATAGAAGGAATAACCGCTAGCCGTCTCAAATTCGCGACCTAGGCGCTTTTCTTCACTTTTGCTCGGAACGACAGACTTAAATTCCTTATAGGAATCTAGCAGTTTTTTTACTTCTACCTTATCTTCATAAGCAGCTTCAACATCATTAAAAAAAGAGAGCACTGAAGCAAGTTCTTCAGTGCTCCACGACAAATCTAGTGGGTAACTATACTGTTTGTTCATCTATCCAATACCAGCTCTCAATGTTGCTTCTTTTAGTTCTTGTTTACGGTAACTACGAGGGAGAAAAGCACGAATCTCATCTTCATTAAAACCGATCTGCATGCGTTTGGTATCTGTAATAATTGGGCGACGCAAAAGACTAGGATATTGCTCAATCAACTGAAGCAACTCCGATACCGAGATACTCTCTACATCAATATCCAATTTTTGAAAAATTTTTGAACGAGTTGAAATGATGTCATCAGTACCATTTTCGGTCAAGGAAAGAATATGTTGTAATTCTTTTCTTGTTAAAGGACTAGTCATAATATTATGCTCTTGAAAGGGCACTTTATGCGTCTCTAACCAAGCCTTTGCCTTACGACATGATGTACAACTCGGTGATAAAAATAGTGTAATCATGCTTTTCTCTTCTTTTATCTATACTTAGTATTTCTATTATACAAAAAAATAAAGCGCTTGACTAGGTATTTTTAGAAAAAAAGCCTATTTTTTCATAGAAAATAGACTGTTTTCTGCAAAAATCTCCTGCTTTGCAAGTTTATCTTTAGGATAACCTAACAATAAATAGGGAGCAGAGCACCTTCTCTCGTTTTTTATTAAAAATACAGAATTTTTTCCACTATTTCCTTGAAGCTTTAACAAGAAGGAAACAAAACATTCCTTCATACAAAGCAAAGAAAAGTAAAAAAGCATGGAGGAAGAAAGTCTCTGGCAAAATCAGAATAACGGGATCCTTTGCTGGATCAAAAAGCCAGGTATCGTCTCCCACAAAGAGAATCTGATGGAACAGAGTAAAAAATTGCTCAAAACCAATCAACACTCCCACAAGCCCAATGACCAGAGGCAATAGCACTAAAGTCAAGATACTTTTACGATATAGGGGCAAAAAGCCTTTTTTCACAATCTTTCTAACAAAGAAATAAAAACTTGGTAGCGTCACTAGGGCAACTAGCTGAACTAAGTGAAAAAGACTCTTCACCACCGCAAAGTGGTGTAAACCTGCCGCTGATGAACGAAAATCTGGCATCTCTAAGACCTGACTAAAGGGATTGGTCAGGTAATTCATCAAGATATGAAAATTATACAGAATGGTTTCTGGTTTTAGATAGACTCGACCCGCTAAGTTCAGATACTGAATCTCCATGGGATAGAAAATCCAAGCCAGATAAATGGTTAAGAGAATAGAAAGGGAGAGGAGAAAGAGCATACTTCCCCCAAAAGTCAGTTTAATTTTCATCAAAATTCCACTCCGCAAGGCTAGAAACCACATGAGTTGGTGCGATTGGCAGGTCCCCCACTTCTTCTGCCTTGGTAAAACCTGTCGTCACCAAGAGCGTTGGAATACCATTGTCAATCCCTGCTCGGATGTCTGTCAGGTAGTTGTCCCCCACCATGAGCAATTCTTCTCGTTTCAAACCCAAGTGCTCAACTGCCTTATCCATAATGATAGCATTTGGTTTTCCAATATAAACTGGTTTTACCCGAGTTGCTACTTCAAGCAGAGTTACAAGTGAACCAGCACCAGGCAAAAGACCACGTTCCGTCGGAATATTGAGATCAGGGTTGGTTCCGATAAAGTGAGCTCCCTTTTGGATGGCTAGAGTCGCCGTCGCAAATTTTTCATAGTCGACTTGCCAGTCCAGTCCAACTACCACATAGGCAGGATTTTCCTTGTCTTCGACATAACCAGCCGCCTGAATGGCATCCTTGAGCCCTGCTTCTCCGATGACATAGACTGTCTTTTCCAGTCCCAAGTCATTCATATAGTCGATGGTTGCCAAAGTCGCTGTGTAAACCGTCGATAGAGGCGTGTTGATATTAAAATTCTGAGCCAACATCTCTTGAACACTCTCAGGAGTACGAGTTGTATTGTTGGTTACAAAGAGATAAGGAATTTCTCGCTTTTGCAACTCATGGACAAAAGCCTCTCCTGCCGGAATTCGGTCTTTCCCCTTGTAAATGGTTCCGTCTAAATCAATTAAATAACCTTTATAAGCCATATCGCCCTTTCTAATTGCCCTCAATTTCTTGCCACGTAATCATAGCTTGGGCATTGATCTCGCCATCACTGATAATCTCATGCTTGCTTTCTAGTCCCTTGAGTTCATAAGCTGAAGCAATCATGCCACCCGGTCGCACTTCTTTGACATATTTGAGATTGATTTTCTTTGGAATATACTTGGTCAAAAAGTCTGCTCCCATGACCTCAAAAATCCAATCCAGATATTTGCTATTATTAACATGACCATTCATATCCAAGTCGTAAAAACGAACATGGTAGTCTTTACTGATCGGGTTTTCTAGATTTGCATACTTTGGCCCACGGATGAGTTTTTTATCAAACTCAGACTGATAAGGCGCAACAATCTCCGGTTCGACAGCATGGACTTTACGACTATCGCGGTCCATAAGAACAAAGGTTGCTAACATGCGAATCATTTCTTGACCTGCTTCATCGTAAATAGTGAAACGGCGGTAGCAAAAAAGACGATTGTAAGTCAATGCTTCTGTTTCAATCGTAATCTCCTCAGCAAAGCGAGGCAAGCGAACCACGTCAATCGCATAGTCTGTAATAATCCAGACCAGATTGTAACGTTCTAACATATCCTTGTCGCTAACTCCCAGCTCAATCGACTGCATACCTGATACTTGCAAGGACAGCAAAATCACATCTGGAAGTTTGATATGACCGTTCATGTCCGCCATATCAAAAGGAATTTTCATTTTCATTTGATAAGTTAAGCCCATTGTTCTACTCCAAAATAAATCGTTCTGCTACAGTGTCTCCTAAAAAGAGACCTCTCTTTGTCATTCGGACACGATCACCGTCGATCTGCATAAGTCCTTGTTGAACCAAGTCTCTGATGATTTCGCCATAAAGTCCATCAAAGGACCGTCCGAATTTTTCCTCAAATCGCGCCATGGAAACCCCAGATTTTTTCCGGAGGCCTAGGAACATTTCTTCTTCCATCTGTTCCCTTTGACTCAGGTGTTCTTCTGTAATCCGAGCATTTCCTGCCTCTACTGCGTTGAGATAGTGGCGGATAGGCCCGTGGTTTTTATAGCGCACCCCGTTCACATAACCTGAAGCACCCGCACCGATACCATAATATTCGGCATTGTCCCAGTACATGAGATTGTGGCGACTTTCAAATCCGGATTTAGAGAAATTGGAAATCTCATAATGCTCAAAACCAGCTCGCTCCAGTTCTGCGATGATGTACTCAAACATCTCCGCTTCTAACTCTTCCTTGGGTAGGGGCAACTTCCCTCGTCGCATGCGGTTCATAAAGACCGTATGGTTTTCCAAAATCAAGCTATAAAGGCTCATATGAGGAATATCAAGCGAGATAGCCTTAGCTACATTGTCCTTGACCTGAGCCATAGTTTGACCTGGAAGAGCATAGATTAGATCGATGGAGATATTGTCAAAACCAGCCAGTTTGAGGCGGTCGATATTTTCATAAATATCCTTCTCCAAGTGACTACGCCCAATCTTTTTCAGCATTTTATCATCAAAAGTCTGCACACCCAAGGAAACACGATTGACTGGTGACTGCTTCAAAACCGCAATCTTATCCGCATCCAAGTCGCCTGGATTGGCCTCAATGGTCAACTCTTCCAAAACTGACAAGTCCAAGTTTTTAGTTAAGCCATCCAGGAGCACCTCTAATTGCGAAGCGGACAAAGCCGTTGGCGTCCCACCTCCAATGTAGAGAGTTCGCAACTTTTGGATATCATAAGAACGAAATTCCTCTAGCAGATGCTCCAGGTAACTATCTACTGGTTGATTCTTGATAAAAACTTTTGAAAAGTCACAATAATAACAAATCTGTGTGCAAAAGGGAATATGCACATAGGCGGACGTTGGTTTTTTCTGCATAGTATTTATTATACCACAAAGACAGACTTGCAGATAAAAATCACCATCTCCAAAAACCAGAGATGGTGATACCTTATACTTCAGTAATATCGATGATGATTTCTTCTTGGTCTTCAGCAACGTCTGGAGTTGTTGACTGTTCTTGCCACTGCTCTTTGAGGTTGTTAAAGGCTTCCTTTGACGCTTCTGTCGCTTGTCGAGCACAAGTCTTGGCTTGGTCAAGGACACTATCAAAAGTGATTTCACCAGATTCTACTTGTTCCTTTGTTTTCAGCACAAAGTCCGTTGCCTGCTCCTTCACTTCTGTCAATTTTTCACAAACCTGCTCTCTAGCATATTCTGGATCTTCTCTCAAATCATCTAGAAAATCCTGAGCTTGACTACAAACTTGCTTGCCCTTGTCACTTGTCAAAAACAAAGCAAGAGCTGCGCCTGAAACCGTACCTAAAAGGATAGAGGATAGTTTTCCCATAAGATTTCTCCTTTTTTATTTTTTGAAAAATTTACTTGCGACACGAAGAGCGGACAAGCCTGCACCTGTCTTAATGGTCTTTGAACCAGCTGATGAGGCTTTTTTACCCAAGACACGTGCATGTTGGTTGAGGTCAGATACTGACTCAGACAAGTCCGCCACCGCCGTAAAGAGTGGATCAATCGTCGCAACTTTGACATTAATATCATCTGCCAACACATTGACCTTAACCAACAATTCATTGGTCTGATGCAAGGTAACGTTCACATCTGAGCTCAACGTTTTGATGGTTTTCTCTGTCTCATCAATCATACGACCTGCTTTTTGAATCGTGATTGTCAAATAGACCAAACAGACAATCAAAGCAATCGCAACAAGTATATATGCAACTTCTAACATTTAGTTTTCCTCCTCTGTATGATAGAAAGGGGCTTTCTTTCGATTTTGATAAAGTATGATAAAAATACCGAGTCCGATAAGGACAACTGATAACCATTGGGAAACTCGCAGACCAAAGAACATGAGACTATCCGTCCGCATGCCTTCGATAATCATACGACCAAAGCCATACCAAATCAAGTAGAATGCCGTAATATGACCACGTCTGATTCCCTTTAATTTTCGTCTAAAAATCAGAATCAAAGCAAATCCGATCAGATTCCAAACCGACTCATATAGGAAGGTCGGCTGACGGTAGCTACCATCAATGTACATCTGGTCACGGATAAAGCCCGGCAAATAATCCAGACTATCTACTGCTGCACCGTAGGCTTCTTGGTTAAAGAAGTTCCCCCAGCGTCCTAAACTCTGGGCAACCATGACGCTCGGTGCTGCAATATCTAAGAAGTCCCAAGTATTGATCAGCTTTCTATCTGCAAAGATATAAAGGACAATAGCCCCTGCTATCAAACCTCCATAAATGGCCAAACCACCATTCCAGATGGCAATGATTTCACCTGGATTTTGCAGGTAATAATCTAAGCGAAAGAGTACGTAGTATAGTCTAGCACCTAAAATCGCAACTGGAAAAGCAATCAGAATGAAATCCAAAATATCATCTGATAGGATTTTCTTTTTAGGAGCTTCCTTCATGGCAAGGTAGACTGCCAAAACCAAACCAGCCACAATACACAAAGCATACCAACGAATAGAAAAAGGACCGATTTCAAATGCAACTGGATTAATCATTTTTCACCTCATTTTTGGAGATGAGATTAGTCAAGCGTTCTTCAAATAAACGCGTCGCATCAAATCCCATTTCTTTAGCGCGATAGTTCATGGCTGCCGCCTCAATAACAACAGAGATATTGCGTCCTGTTTTTACTGGAATGCGGATACGCGGAATCGTTACACCAGAAATCTCGATTTCTTCAGCATTGTTTCCTAGACGATCAAAGGTCTTATGGGTATCATAATTTTCCAAGTAAACAGCCAACTGAACTTGTGAAGAATCTTTTACAGCACTTGCTCCGTAGAGACTCATCACGTCAATAATACCCACTCCACGAATCTCAAGCAAATGCTTCAAAATTTCAGCGGGCTCTCCCCAAAGGGTCATTTCATCCTTGGCAAAGATATCTACACGATCGTCTGCTACCAAACGGTGCCCACGTTTCACAAGCTCAAGACCTGTCTCGCTCTTACCGATACCACTATCCCCTTGGATCAAGACACCCATGCCATAGATGTCCATCAAGACACCATGCACACTCGTACGTTCAGCCAAACGGGAATCAAGGTAGCTAGATAACTCTCCAGATAAACGACTGGTTGATGTTCGACTGGTTAAAATCGCAATCTTGCATTCCCTAGCAGCTTTCAACATTTCTTCTGGCACTACCAAGCCACGAGCAACGATGACAGCGGGTGTTTCAGGTAGAAACATTTTCTTCAAAACTTGATAACGGTTATGAGAAGACATGGAGACTAAATAAGACCATTCCTTCATTCCCAACAGTTGAAGCCGCTCCGGAGTATAGTAATCAAAATAGCCTGTCATTTCAAGACCTGGTCGAGAAATGTCCGCAGTATTGATTTCTTTTTCAAGTAAATCACCTTCACCGTAAACAATGTCTAATCTGAGCTTTTCAATGACTTCTTTTACTAAAACCGACATAATTTCCTCCTTCAATCGAGTTCTCCCTACTATTATATCAAATTGTGGTAGGAAGTTTCCTTTTTTTGCAGGATTTACAGTATTTATTTGGAAAGAAAAAAGGCTAGACAAGTCTAGCCTTTCATTTCAAATTAGAATTTTTTACGTTTACGAGCTGCTTCTGATTTACGTTTACGCTTTACAGAAGGTTTTTCATAGAATTCACGTTTGCGTGTTTCTTGAAGAGTACCAGCTTTAGTAACCGCACGTTTGAAACGACGAAGTGCATCGTCAAGAGATTCATTCTTACGTACTACTGTTTTAGACATTTTTTTCACTCCCTTCAAGTTCAAGATCTATTCCATTTTACACACAAAGTGAATAATTGTCAAGAGAAAAGCAACCATAAACTTTTATTATTTTTACTTTCTTCTTTTGAAGATGAAATAAATCACTAAGATGCAGAGAATCAAGCCCAAAACAGCTGGTTTTACAA
Organism: Streptococcus oralis; assembly: GCF_023109315.1. Lineage (GTDB taxonomy): Bacteria > Bacillota > Bacilli > Lactobacillales > Streptococcaceae > Streptococcus > Streptococcus oralis_BS. Next base: position 253,982 of record NZ_JALDUF010000002.1, on the reverse strand, counting down.
TCGATATACCACTTCCTCCACTAAATAAAAGACTATGGGCAACCTTCAGAAACGCTCCAATTACTACCGTTGCTAATAATCCATACCAACGTCTACTCCACGTTAAGGATATAATCGCCGTAAAAAATGCTAGAATCGTCGCCAGAATGATAACTTTTTCAATACTCCATCCGCTCGTAAAATAAGTCTTCTCAAAATTCAAAAACTCAATTACTTTTACATCAACTATTTCCGGCTTTGGGAACCAAAACATGCTAGTAAATAGGCAAAATATAGAAAAGAAAATCAGGCTATAGGATTTTTTATAAGCTCCCATTACAATTGGAATAATAAAGAGAGGGCGAATATACCAACTCAGAGTATTCTGGTGTCTAGTAAACGCCCACTCAAAGAAGCTCGTATCTGATAAAAAAACAACAATGATAGCAATCGTTAGAAACAAGAAAATAACCCCACCTATTTTATCTAGCGTTTTTATTTTCATAACTTTTCCCTTCTTGAATTCATAAAATTAATCTATCCATGGCAGATTCCCACTAAGTGAATTATCAACCGCTAATCGTTTTATTGGTAAAATATTAATGTTCTTCCAACCACATCTTTATTCTATTGTCAAGATATCTATTTGCTCATCGTTAACGATAATTGCTTGGTGGTTATGAAGCGGTAGCAATTCAAGCTGCTTTTTATACATTTCAAAGGTCTTTTTGCTACTATCAGTAAAAGGTTCCTCACCATAATGTGGAAGGATATAAAAATCCACTTCATCCAATCCCGCTGTATCAGATAACTCTGTCGCTACCGTCTTGTCGCCCATGAGTTTATTGTAGTCAATATCCTTGGCTGTAATGATAGCCCCTGCTGATTCTCCCACATAGACCAACCCATCTCTTATTTGCTCTTTGATGAGAGGTAAGAGTTGCTTTTTCTTTAATTCTTGCAATAAATAAAAGGTATTCCCGCCTGAGATATAAAGAATCTTGCTTTGGAAAATCTTTGCCTGAGCAGTTTCTCGATCACAAGAAGCAATATCTAGAACCTCTATCTCAAATCCTAAATCCCTGAATGTTTGCTGAGCCTCATCGATATAGGCAGTATAGTCCTCTTTGTTCCCAGCGGTAGGAATAAATAAAACCTTATTTTCTAGATTCTTTTCCTTTGCATAATCGCTAAAAAGCTTTTTGACTTCAGCAAAATATGAACATAAAAATAATTGTTTCATGATGTACCTCCATTAATGTTTAACAATTTTATAAAGGATCCATGATCCCTTTCTTTGACTAGTTACGAGCTCAAACCCTACTGATAACAAGAATCGTCTGAATGCTTCTTCGCTTTGAACCTCTGGTAAAAAGTAAGACAACTTGTTATATTCACAAGCCAGTAAGAGCATCCCGTCTGATTTGAGTATCCTTCTAAGTTCCATAAAAGAAGCCTCTAGATCCTGCCAATGAAAATGAGTTTGAAAAGCTGTGATTAAATCAACACTTTCATCAGAAAAGCCTGTCTCCCTAACGTCTCTTCGTTCAAAATTTAGATTAGTTATCTCTACCTGTTTGGCTTGAGCTATTGCAGTATCTGAAATATCGATTCCAGTTATGGTACTTTGCGGAAAAGTTTCTTTCAGCAGGATGGTTGAACGACCATTCCCAACTCCTACATCTAAGATTACAGGGTAAAATGTCCTATCCAGATGACGAATTGCCCATACAAACATGGGGAGATAGGATCGATTCCACAATTTCATCATTCGTTTTCCTAGAAAGCCCGAAGGATTCTTTGATTGCTGAATTAAGCGACTAAACAGAAACATTAAAAGTAAAAAACAAATAAAACCGATTATATAAATCAAAGTTCGAGCCTCCCCGTATAGCTATATTATACCACTTTAGCAGGATAGTGAACATTTGAAGTAAAAAGCCACTCACTCCAAAGAGCAAGTGGTTCTTGTCATTTTACTTTTCAAGAAAGCTGAGCGCTTCAGCATCTGCGATAATAGTCACATCAGGGTGGTTTTGTAGGCTGCTTGCTGGGAGGTTCTCAGTCACCGGGCCAGATACTGTTCCAGCAATGGCTTCTGCTTTTGACTCACCGTAAGCAAAGAGAATAATTGACTTGGCATCCAAGATGTTTTTAATTCCCATTGAAATGGCTTGAGTTGGGACGTCTTCAATCTTGTCAAAGAAGCGAGCATTGGCTTCGATTGTAGACTGGTCTAGTTCTACTAAATGCGTTTGGCTATCAAATGGAGTTCCTGGCTCGTTAAAGCCGATGTGTCCATTGCGACCAATCCCTAAGATTTGGAGATCAACTGGATGGTCAGACAAAATTTGATTGTAGCGTTCAACTTCTTCTTCAGCATTATCCTTAACACCACGTGGCAAGAAGCTTTCTTTAAATGGTTTTTGGTTAAACAAGTTTTCTTGCATGAAGTAACGGTAAGACTGTGGATTGTCCCCATCAAGCCCTACATACTCATCGAGGTTTACACTAGTTAGATTTGAAAAATCAAGGTCACTCTCAACGATTTCCTTGTAAAATTCAAGCGGGCTGCTTCCCGTTGCAAGTCCTAATGTTTGAGCACCATTGGCCAATTTTTCCTTCAAAATCTCAAAAGCAACTTTTCCACCTTCAACTTGATTTTCAACTTTAATAACTTTCATCTTTTCATCCTCCATTTTAATCTATATTCATTATATGGTATAGACCAATTTTTGTCAAGTGAAAACGATTTAATTTCTAAAAAAAGAGCTCCCAAACTTGAAACATGTTATAATGGATAAGATTAGAACTTAGAAAGAATGATGAAAAAATGAATACAGCTGATTTTGATTTCCACTTGCCTGAGGAATTGATTGCCCAAACGCCCCTTGAAAAACGAGATGCCTCCAAACTCCTTATCGTTAATCGTGAAACGGGAGAAATGCAGGATAAACACTTCCACTCTATTATTGATATGTTGGAACCTGGTGATGCTCTTGTCATGAATGACACCCGTGTTCTCCCTGCCCGCCTCTATGGTCAAAAGGAAGAAACTGGAGGCCATGTGGAGCTTCTCCTACTCAAAAATACCAGTGGAGATGAGTGGGAGGTTCTCGCCAAACCTGCCAAACGCCTCAAGGTCGGAACTCGTGTCAACTTTGGTGATGGTCGCCTCAGCGCTGTCATCACGGAAGAATTGACCCACGGGGGCCGCATTGTCCGCTTTGAATACCAAGGAATTTTTCTAGAAGTCTTGGAAAGTCTCGGTGAAATGCCACTACCGCCCTACATCCACGAAAAACTAGATGACCGTGAACGCTATCAAACGGTCTACGCTAAAGAAAGTGGCTCTGCTGCTGCACCAACTGCTGGCCTCCACTTCACCAAAGAACTGCTAGCAGAAATCCAAGCCAAGGGTGTCCATTTGGTTTATTTGACTCTCCACGTTGGTTTAGGAACTTTTAGACCTGTTTCTGTGGACAATCTGGACGAACACGAAATGCACTCCGAATTCTACCAACTTTCTGAGGAAGCAGCTGCCACCCTTCGCTCTGTTAAGGAAGATGGAGGCCGTATCATCGCTGTCGGAACCACCTCTATCCGCACGTTAGAGACTATTGGTTCCAAGTTTGATGGGCAAATCCAGGCTGATTCTGGCTGGACCAATATCTTTATCAAACCTGGTTACGAATGGAAGGTTGTGGATGCCTTTTCAACCAACTTCCATCTGCCAAAATCAACTCTCGTCATGTTGGTTTCTGCCTTTGCAGGCCGTGACTTAGTCTTAGATGCATACCAGCACGCTATTCAAGAACGCTACCGTTTCTTCAGTTTCGGTGATGCCATGTTTATCTATTAATTCTCATAATCAAAAAACGCATAGAATCAGATTTGATTCTATGCGTTTTGTAATAGATAACTTTATTAGTTAATTTATTGTAAAGGTTGGATCTTTCAAGCTCTGAACACTGGCATTGATAACTGCTCCGATAATCAAAATCTTTGCAATAAGAATAAACCAGAACATCATGACTACAACGATGATGGAACTGAAAAATCGGACGTCAACTAGATGATTGACATAGTTATTAAAATAGACAGAAAAGATATTCAATAAAAAGATAAGAGTTAGCAAGACAAAGACACTTCCTGGTAAAACATAGCGGATTCGTGGTGTTTTTACTTTTGGAAGGAAATAGTAAATCATGACTAGAATGGCAAAGATCAAGGCATAGACTAGAGGGCCTGTAAAATCTTGCAAGTAAGAGAATAGTGGGCTGTCTGATTGCCAGTAAGTTTTGAAGAGGTTGAGCAACATACGACCAAACATACTCAAAAACAAGGCTAGGGCAAAAAGAATCTGCAAGCCGAGGCTAACAAGCAAACTCATCAACTGATGGGAGATAATCCCTCGACTTTTGGTCACCCCATAGGCTTTGTTAAAAGCTTTTTGGAGGAAATCCATTGATTTTGAAAAGGTCCAGAGTGCAGATAAAACGGCAAAACTCAGCAAACCAGTCGATGGTTGAGTCAGAACTTCTCGGACAATCTTGGCGACCACATCATACACCGTATCAGGCAAGAATTCCTTGATCGTCAGTAAGAAATTTGAGACCGGAATCTGAAAATAAGGCAAGATATTGACCATTATCATTAGCAAAGGAAAGATTGAAATCAACCAATAGTAAGCAACCGCAACACTAGTCAACTCGCTATCAGATGCTTGATAATAATACAAAAAAGCTTTCAATAAGGGCCGTTCCATCAGCTCTTTCCACCACTTTTTCATGTTCCATCCTCCGTCATTTTCTTCATCATCTAAGTTTTTCTGATTAAATCTAGCATATCATAAGGTAAAGTATTTGCGGCCTCTTTCAGAGAATAATTTTCTAAATTATTCACATTTTGGCGTAGTTTTTTGGCATACTTGGCTGTTATCAGTTTAGCTTCTTCGTATTCAAAGATTGCCTTACGTTCGAGATAGTAGCCTCGTAGCATTTCATCGATATTGTTTGGCTTGATGCGATTGATAACCCGCTCAACAAAGGCACCACTTCCGATAATGGCCGTCTCGCGCAGACGAGACTCTTGCATAAAGCTAATCAGAGAACTCTTGTAAACCCCCTTGAGGTTTTCCAAACTCTCGATAATCAGCTCTGTATTTTCCAAATACAACTCTGAAATCTGATCATAGTCAACTGCTAGTAGTTTACGAGATTCTTCATTCATCCAGCTACGGAAAGTTTTGCCAAAGGTAAACATTTCATGGAGTAGAAAGCGCAGTATCCGTAAAGAAACTAGGAAGTAATAAGTCACTCTAGAAGCGAAATTCCGATTGATACTCTGCTCCATGTTTTTTAGGTAACGCTGGTAAACTCGATAGCCACGCTCGCTGATTCTATTTTCTTCGTAGGCTTGCTCCAAACCGTCACTCTCAATACTCAAGATAAGAAGCTTGAGAGACTCCCAGTCCTCTTGGACTCTTTTATTTTCCTGACTAAGGATGAGATTTTCAATCCGACCATGATAATTATCAATAGCTGCATAAAGAGGAAGTTTGTTCTTGTGATGGTCCAGCTCTTTTTCTAATTCTGCAGCCACATCATTCAGAATCGCAATATGCATCAAATGGTCCTTGCTTTCCTCTTGTTCCTCAGACAAGTGGGGGAGAACTAATAAACCTGTTAGAAAGCTCAATAGTGTAACGCCTGCTACAAGGAAGAGTAACAGAGGATACTCCTGCTCCAAATGACTTGGTATGAGGAGAATGGTCGCGATAGATACTGTCCCTTTGACACCAGAGAAGGTCAAAAGAAGCATATCTTTCATGTACTTATGAATTTTTTTCTTAAGTCGACGCGTCCTCACAAAGTAAAAACCAGCAATCATGACAAAGCGGATAGCAAAAAGCAAGAAGGTCAGAACGACAACTGAAATCAGTAAAAGAAGGGGATTATAGAGAGAATTAGACAAAATTGGCTCTGCTATCAACTCTAATTCCATTCCCAAGAGAACAAAGACTGAGCCATTTAGCATAAAGGTCACAGTATGCCAGACGGTCTCCGTCACAGTGTCTACTTGAGCCTCAAGGAGCGTAATTTTCTTAAAGCGGCTGGCCTTCAAAATACCCGCAACCACTACTGCGATAATCCCTGAAACATGAAACTCTTCTGCGATAAAAAAAGTCATGAGTGGCAAACTTAGCTCTAGCAATAGTTCACTGGCTATATCTATCGCTCGCACACTCAGTAAAAAGGTATGCAAGAAACGATTGACCATAGCCGTCACAAAACCGACTACAAAACCACCAAGGATGGAAAGTGCTAGGGAAGTCCCAGCTTGGCTGAAAGAAAAAGTTCCTGTTGTCCAAGCAGCCAGGGCCATCTGAAAGGCAACCAACCCAGAAGCGTCATTTAAGAGCCCTTCCCCTTTTAGAATATTAGAAACCCGTTTAGGAAAACGAAAACGTTCAGAAAGAGATGCGAAGGCAACCAAATCTGTTGGCCCAAGTGCCGCTCCAACTGCTAAACAGGCAGCTAAAGGAAGAGTCATCCAAAGGAAGTGAGCCATGCCCCCCAAGCTTAAGGTCGAGATAAAAATCACAGGAAAGATCAGAAAGACGACAATCCGCCAATGCTTCAAAATGGACGTAATATCCGCTTCTTCTGCCTCCCGGAAAAGTAAGGGACCAATAACCATGGCCAGAAACAGCTCTGTATTGAGATGAAAGTCCGCATCGGGAACAAATAAACCAATCCCAAGCCCCAAAAGGATTTGCACAAGAGGAAGGGGCAAAAAAGGAAGAAGTTTATTGGTCGTAGTTGAAATGATTAAGACAAACAAAAATAGAATCAAGTAAATGAGTAATTCCACACAATTCCTCCTTAATCTTTTTTACAACAGGATTCAAAAATCTCCTTTTGCTCTTGGATTTTCTGATCAATCTTAGAACAGTCTTTGTGCTCAATTTTTTTCTGGCATCGTTCCATTTCAAGAGCCACTAATTTTTTCTTAATTTTAAGCATTTTCTTGCTCATATGTGCTTCGTCGAGCACCCCGACTGCTCGCTCATGATGCGTTGACTCAACAAAATTTTGGCGCATGGCCTCAAGCTTCTCACGAAGGTATTGTTTATCCATGTCTATACCTTTCTAATTTTTCAATCATAACTAAAAACGGTGGATTGTTAACTTGGTTGAGTGTCCGGTAAATGGTAGCTGTATACTCTTGTTGGTTCAACTGGCTAACAAAATCCAACACAGCATCCCTCTCGGTGTCTCCTCCTTCATGACCATAGTAGATCATGATAGCAATCCGTCCTCCTTTGACAAGCAAATGGCAAAGCTTTTCTAAGGCTTCGATAGTAGTCTGAGGTTGAGTGATGACGGATTTGTCAGCAGAAGGCAAATAACCCAGATTAAAAATCCCTACCTTAGCTTCTGTCACAAACTGGTCGAGCGTCTCATGCCCTTGCAAGATTAACTGGGCATTTGTCATTCCAGCCTGATCCAAACGCTCTTGGGTTTTCTCCAAAGCCTGCTCCTGGATATCAAAGGCATAGACTTGCTTGGCTAGCTTAGCTAAAAAAAGGGTATCATGGCCATTGCCCATGGTCGCATCCACTACGATATCCTTTTTTGTCACAATCTCAGCCAAAAAATCATGTGCCATCTCAAGTGGTCTTTTCATTTTTAAACTCCTGTTTTACAGCCTTGCATCCTTGCACACTTCCACGACGGCGCATCTCAGTTTCAATAGCATTTAGCACTTCCCATTTATTGAGGCTCCACATAGGACCAATCAACATATCTCTCGGTGCATCTCCTGTAATTCGATGGATGACGATATGCTTGGGAATGATTTCCAACTGGTCACAAATGACCTTGACATACTCGTCCTGACTCATCAGTTGCAAACGTCCTTCGTGGTAATCTCGCTGCATCCGTGTATTGGTCATGAGGTGAAGCAAGTGCAGTTTAATTCCTTGAATATCATTGTCCGTAACACAGCGACGGACATTTTCAACCATCATCTCATGGGTTTCACCGGGCAAACCATTGATCAAATGGGAAACAATCTCAATCTTGGGATACTTTCTCAAGCGTTTTACTGTTTCCACATACAATTCATAAGAATGGGCACGGTTAATCAGGTCAGAGGTTGCTTCAAAGGTAGTCTGTAAGCCCAATTCAACTGTCACGTGCATACGTTCCGATAACTCAGCCAAATATTCGATGGTTTCGTCTGGCAGACAGTCTGGCCGTGTTCCGATATTGATCCCTACTACACCTGGCTCGTTGATAGCCTGCTCATATCGCTCCCGAATCACTTCCACCTTTTCATGGGTGTTGGTAAAATTTTGAAAATAAACCAAGTACTTCTGAACATCTGGCCATTTGCGGTGCATAAAGTCAATTTCCTTATAAAATTGCTCACGAATAGGGGCATCCGGTGCCACGATGGCATCTCCAGAACCTGAAACCGTACAAAAAGTACAACCACCATGGGCTACAGTTCCATCCCGATTTGGACAGTCAAATCCCGCATCGATAGGAACTTTGAAAGTCTTCTCTCCAAAAAGTTTTCGATAATAATCATTCAAGGTATTATAAGATTTCATAACTTTCATTATAACAAAAAACACCCACAATCTCAAAAGCCTGACTTTCAAACAAATTCCCTTGTTTCTCATTTCCTTTAGCGTTTTTTTATGATACAATATGGGTATGATTTTAATGAAAATAGCATCTATTTTATTATTGATATTAACCTTGGTGGTTTGCTTTATTGTCACCAAGCTTTTCGGACTTAGGAAAATAGGGTTTAATTTCGCGGATATAGCTTTTCCACTTTTGGTATTTGAGTACTACCTGATTACTGCTAAAGCCTTTACCCACAACTTTCTACCGCGACTTGGAGTCGCACTTTCTCTCCTAGCAATCCTCCTTGTAGTCTTTTTCCTTGTCAAAAAACGAAGTTTTTATTACCCTAAATTTATCAAATTCTTCTGGAGAGCAGGTTTCCTCTTGACCTTAGTCCTCTATATCGCTATGATTGTTGAATTGTTCTTACTGAAACAATAATGAAATCTCTAGAAAATGCCTTCTAGGGATTCTTGCTTTCTCTCCAAAATTACACAGACAGTAAAATTATACGATTTTACACAAAGAAAAGCCCTTAGAAACTTGTATTCTAAGGACTTTTTATCTGAGACGAGAGTTTCTCTCAGGTCTTAAATGGCAAATAAGGTATCAAAAATATCTAATCCTCTTTTTTGCCTTTAGTAGCTACTAGTCCTGCACTCAAACCAAGAAGAGCTAAGCCTGCTGCTAGGGCTGCTTGACCTTCTGCACTTCCTGTATTTGGTAACTGCTCTTCTTGAGCTTGACTAGCTGCATTTGAAGCAATTTCTTTTGTATCTGCCTTTTCTGATACTTGTGGTTTTGTAGATTCTTGAGGTACTGGTTTGGTCGTTTCACCAGCCGTACCTACTTCTACGATGCGATCCTGAGCCACGACTTTATCATAGCTTTCTTTTTCAGTTCGTTTGCCATTTTCAACTTCGATCAAGTGAACACGGATACCTTTTTGTCCTTCTTGGAGAACACGGGTTTGACCTGCTGGAAGCTTATCGTTCTTTTGTTCCTGAACCTTGAAATCAATTGTTTCTTCTTCGATTACAAGTTCTGGTCTGTTAAGGACAAGGTTCTTCACTTCATCCTCTGGAAGGGAGGTTCCTGGTTTTGTTCCTACTTCTACGATGCGATCCTGAGTTAAAACTTTATCATAGCTTTCTTTTTCAGTCCGCTTACCATTTTCAACCTCGATCAAGTGAACACGGATACCCTTTTGACCTTCTTGGAGAACACGAGTTTCACCTAGATACAACTTATCAGACTTACGTTCCTGAACCTTGAAATCAATTGTTTCTTCTTCGATTACAAGTTCTGGTCTGTTAAGGACAAGATTCTTCACTTCATCTTCTGGAAGGGAGGTTCCTAGTTTCGTTCCAACCAAGACGATGCGGTCTGTCGGAGCCTCTACCACTTCACGAAGTTTTTCTTCCTTACTTCCATCAGGATTAACCGCTGTAAAGATCCGTTCCTTACCAACTTTTCCTTCTTGTTCTACACGAGTTTCACCTAGATACAGTGTTGGATCCTTTTTCTCAACTGTCTTGTAGGCCAAATCTTTTTCAACAAATTCGAGTTTTGGAAGATCTTCTTGTACAGCAGCAACAGTCTTCTCAGAAACTGGTTTTTCTTTTGTAAACTGGATACGGTATTCCTTGACTTGTTTTCCACTTTCTGAAACAAGGCGAACAAGTACTGGAAGGCTATCATCTCCGCTATCTACAACTGTTGAAGCTACTTGATTACTTTCTTCGACTGAGACTTTTGGACGTTGACCTTTATAAGTGATTTGATAGTCTTGACGATCTTCAGCGAAGTCAGAAAGTTCTTTTCCATCTACAAGAATCTTCGATTGCGTACTTTCTTGAGGCAATTCACTCGGTGCAAGGAAGGTCATCTCAATCATCGCAACACCGCTCTTGTCAGCTTTACGCTCCATACGCCATCTCATGGCTTTGGCTTTGACAGCTTTAAATGTTACGTTGATTTCATCACCAGCTGCGATGTCTTTATCCGCACGATAAGGCACAGATTCCCAATTTTCTGGATTGTTAAATGGATGAGCTGCATCGTAGGCTTGGTAGTTAGAATAGTAGGTTGGCACTTCAAAATCTGGGCCAATATAGCGTTCTAAAACGAGTTTAGATGGGGCATCCGTACCACTATCTGCAAAGAAATGAAGTTTGGCTTGCGCAACAGTCCGTTCGACAATCTTACCATTTTCACGGAAGATCACACCTGCTGATACTTCTGGATTAGAAGATGGTGTTGGAGACCAGTTTGTCCAACGACGATTTTCATTGTGGTCTCCATCATTGATATAGTCTACACGGTCATGTGAACTTGGATCAATATCATTAGTTGCGGAAGCAAAGGCCTGGTTACTATTTTCATCATACTCTGGGTTATTTGAGAGAGCTTCGCCTAGTTTGTCTGTCACTCGTACAGTGAACTCAGCAACAAGATCACTACCAAGGACATGGCCTCGAACGGTAAATTGACCTGCTTTTGTCAGCTTTTCTGCTGGAACTTCTTCCCATTCAACTGCTAAGTCTTTTGTTGCGTAGCCGTCTTTACCTGTGAAGTAAACAGGAACCTTAGTTGGCAATTCAAGTGGTTGTCCTACTTGTAGCAAGCGAGCTTGTTTGACCGCAGCAACTGGTTTACGAGAGAGCAAGTCTTTATTGCTTGTGAAGTGTAGACGGTATTCTCCTAGAATGTCGCCATTTTCAGCCTTCGCGATAACACGAACTGGCTCACCTTCACGAACGCTCGGAACAACGGTAGCAAGACCATTATTGCTAACACTTGCTGTTACTGCAGGAACTTTTCCATCTACAGACTCAAGATAGTAGTCTGTCAAATCTGGGTTAAAGTTTGCTAAGTCTTTACCGTCAACTTGGATTTTCGTTTGCCCTTGTTTGGCTGCTGCGACTTGTTTTGCAAAGATTTGTACTTCTGTGATAGAAGTTCCTTTCTTGCTATCAAGTCGAACCATACGAATACGGACAGCATAGGTTTCAACTTTATCAAAGCTAAAGTGATTCATTTCTCCAGCTTTTAATTGAGCTGGTGCTTTGAGATTGGTAACTGGTTTCCAGTTGGCTGGATTGTTAAATACATGGTTTTCCTCACCTACAAAGCTAGGGTTTTTAGGAGCTGTTGGAACGGTCTTACCGACATAATACTCAATCACATAAGACTTCGGTACACCAACTCCATGGTCTTCGTGGAATCCGACACTTAAATTATCAACCGAACGTTTGCTCAAGATACCTGAATCTCCGAATAGGACACCAACTGAAGCTTCTGGATTACTACGGTTCCAGTTTGTCCAACGGTTAGCTGGGCGGTCATTAAAGGAAATCAATTTATCGTTGACGTTTGAAACAGGATCAGTTGGATTTGAGTCTGAAGCAAAGGCAAGTGGCAATTCTGAACCGGTCCATTGGTCAGAAATGTTTGCACCTTTCTCGGTTTGAGCAGATACGCGAACATGAAGTTTAGTTGTTAATTGCGTACCTTCTAGGTGGCCATTAACCGTAAAGATACCTTCCTTGGCGTATTGCTCTGGACGAATCGTATCCCATGTAACCTTAGCTGATGAAACGTGACCATTTGAATCGTAGGTACGAACACTTTCTGGTAATTGTGGTGCTTCTGCAATTGGAGTTGTCACACTGACTTCTTCAACTGAAACGATGCCTTCTACAGATACTTTAGCACGCGCTTCAAGATCAAGACCTTCAACTTTACCTAGAACTTCAAAGGTTTGATAGTGATCAAGTTTTTCTTTTGGAATGGCTTGCCAAGTGACTTTGTGGGCTTTAGGGAAACCTTTGTCATACTCAACTGTTACTGTTGATGGAAGAGTTGGTTCCTGATGCAAATCTGTGACTACATTTACTGGACGGATAGATTGCGCAACCTTCTTCTCAGTATTGGCCTGGATCGTGAGATCGATTTGACCTGTAGCCCCCTCATATTCTGCTTTGAGAGTGACTGTTCCTGGCTTATGTAACTCAAGCATTCCTTTACGAACTGCGACTTCCCCTTCACCACTTGTAGAGAAGTTCACCTTATCTGCTGGTAAAACTGCTTGTGTTCCGTCTTGATAGTGTGCAAGGACAGACAGTTTCACTGTTTGGTCTTCTTTGAGGCTATCAGCTTTCTCCACTTGTAGGCTCAAATGGTCAATTTTTGGCGCTTCTTCGAGGAATTGAATAGCATACATTTGAAGAGGGCCACCATCATTTGGTTGAACAAAGATGCTTGCACGCATGCCGTTTGCTGCGCTTGCTTGCACCACTGTAACAGCTGCATTTTCGGAACTTGCTGCGACTTTTGGTAACTTAGCTCCATAAGCAAGAGTGCGGTATTGCATTGGTTTTTGACTAGTAAGTCCTGTGACAGCTTCACCACCAACCGTTACAGTTGGTACTGCAGGTGCCGCAGCCTCACCTTCTTCTACTACAAGGGTAGCGTGAATAGTCTCACCACCCAGTTGGCCAGTCATTTGAATACGTGATCCTGCAACTGACAGTTTAGCTTTATCTGCTTCCGCAATCTCCCACTTATCAACTTCGTATTCTTGAACGCTTCCATCCGTTACAGCGATAGAAACATATTTATCAACAGCACTCAAGTCTGTTCCTGGAGCAACACGTTTAACAGTTGGTAGTTCTTTCGCAATTGCTAGAATTTCGACACGGGCCTCAACTTCACGTCCGTCTGCCATACCTTTAACAGTCACAACTCCTGCTTGGCTCACATCAACTGAAGACCAAGTTACTGGACGTTTTTCACGACTGCCATCACTGTAGATAAAACCGACTGTCTTCGGCATTTTCGGTTCTTTCTCAATAACAGTACGTACTTTTGGTACCTCTGTTCCTAGAATTGTCTTTTCTTGGTCTTCTTTTTTACCAGTAAAGACAGTTACTTGACCAGATTTCAAGAGATCTGAATGGGCTGTTAGCGTGAATTTACCTGCTTGTTCAGTTGATTTGACAATGGCAACCCCTTTACCGTTAAAGGCTCTACGGATCCAAGAACCGTCTGGTTGCGCCTTGTAGCGTTCACGGCTGGCTTGTTCCCCATTGTCGACACCGACAAGTTGACCTTGGCCATGCAATTGGAAGCGAACCAGATTATTAGCAGTAGGTACCACATTTCCTTGGCTGTCTACAATTTCGTAGTAGATGTAGGTCAAGTCTTTTCCATCTGCTGCGATTGCGTGTTCTTCCTTGACGAGACGAACTCCTGCTGGTTGGCCTGCAGTCGTGATCTTATCACGTGCAATTTCTTTTCCAGCTTCATCGCGAGCTACAGCTTCCAAGGTACCTGGTTGGTACGCAACCTTCCACTCAAGATAGAGTTCCTTAGCATTGGCACCTTCTTGGTAGGTACGGCCATCACTAGTTTGTTTTTTGTTGAACTTCTTAACTCCAAGAGATTGACCATTTAAGAACAATTCTACGCTTGCAGCGTTTGAGTAAGCACGAACTGGAATCTTGCCTTCTGAGTCAGCAACTTTGTCTGCTAATTCTTTGTTTTCCCAGTTCCAGTGAGGAAGAAGATGTACCATTGGTTTCTTCTTAGCAGAAACCCATTGGCTTTGGTAAAGATAGAAGTCATTTTTTGGAATACCGGCTGTATCTACGATACCAAAGTAAGAGCTCTTAACGGGAGTTTGGTTTTGGTTGTGCCATGGTGTAGGTTCACCGATATAGTCCGTACCTGTCCAGATAAACTGTCCAGCATAGCCAGCGTTATCGCGGTCAAACGTCCATGAATCTGTTGCCGTTTTACCCCAACCAACACGATCATTTCCATAATCTGACTGTTCATAGTTACGATAAGCTTGGTTGCTATGTACCAATTCTTGTTCAGGACGATAATAGCTGCCACGCGTACGGGTTGCTGAAGATGTTTCCGAACCATAAATCAACCAGTTTGGATGTTTCGCACGAAGTTTCTTGTAGTTGTCTTCTGAGTAGTTGAAACCAACTGCATCCAGTTCATTAGCAATTTTCTCATGATCACCGCTACCATCACCAAAGCGGAACTTATCTGCTCCCATGGTAACATAACGTGTAGTATCAACATCTTTAATCACTTTTACTAAGCGTTTAACCGTTGCAAGAGAGTGAGCCTTTCCATCTGCTTCACCAATTTCATTCCCGATAGACCACATGAAGACAGCTGGGTTATTTTTATCTCTTTCGACCATGGTACGAAGATCGTAGTCAGACCATTTTTCACCTTTTCTAGCTTCGGGGTGAGTGGCATCTTTTTCAAAGAAACGCCCGTAGTCATAAGGTTTCTTTCCATTATACCACGTATCAAAGGCCTCTTCCTGAACCAGCAAACCAAGTTCTGCTGCGATTTGCAAAGTCTGTGGACTTGCAGGGTTATGAGTTGTACGGATGGCGTTAACGCCCATCTCCTTCATTTGTTTGAGACGACGGTATTCTGCCTTATAGTTTTCTTCTGCTCCAAGCGCTCCGTGGTCATGGTGCAAGGAAACACCATGGAATTTAATGCGTTCACCATTCAAAGAGAAACCTTCATTTGGAGTCCAATGATAGTAACGGTAACCAAACAAATCTTTCTTAGCATCAACCAATTGACCGTCACGGTAAACACGCGTAATCAATTCGTACAAGGCAGGTTTATCATTTAAAACTGTCCAGAGTTTTGGTTGTTCAACTTCTAAAATAGCATCAAGACTTGTTGATTCATGTGCTTTCAAGGTACGGCTCGCTGTACGAACCAAGCCTGTTACAGCCTGACCACCACGTTCAACGATTTGATACTCTGCCACCAGTTCATGGTCTTTATCGTCTGTATTGACAATTTTGCTGGCTACATGAGTTTCAACCTTGCTGTGTTGCTGTTGCTCAAGTTTTGGTGTTAAGATAGTTGTCCCATTTTTCTCAACATGAACCTTATCTGTCACTTGCAAGGTCACATCACGGTAGATACCACTACCTGAGTACCAACGGCTACTTGGTTGTTTGTTAACCGCATGGACAGCAATCACATTCTCACGACCATCTTTGTGAAGATATTTGGTGATATCGTATGAGAACTGGTTATAACCATTTGGATAATGCCCCACTAACTGACCATTGACATAGACTTGAGAGTCCATATAGACACCATCAAAAGTGACACGAACATTTTTCTTGAGATCTTTTTCATCAAGTTTAAAGGTCTTGCGATACCAAGCTTCACCACCATTGAGCTGTCCACCCTCGTTTTGAGCAGGTGACTGATGGTCAAAATCGTTAAAGATACTCCAGTCGTGTGGGAGATCCAATTTTTGCCATGTTGATACATCGGCATCTGATTTCACAGCTTCTTTAGGATTCGCATTGAGTTTAAAGTGCCAATTTTGATTAAAATTCACTTTTCTATCTTCAATCATTTGATTCACTTCTTCATTTGTCGCAGCTTTCAACTCTTCCTTGACAGGCTTTTCTTGACTTGAAGCTTGAGATTCTACCTTTGGAGCTGTTTCTTCAGGTTTTAGAGATGCTTTCTCCTCTTTTGGAGCTACAGGTTCATCTTCTTTCACCTCTGGTTTGCTTGCTTCAATTGGTGCAGCTTGACTTTGGTCGACACTTGCAGCATCCTTGTGCTCTGCTACGGCTTGATCTTCTTTTACCTCCACTGCCGGACTTTCCTCTTTTGCTTGTTCCACGGTGTGAGTAATTGGAGTTTCATCCGCGAAAACTGGTGATTCTCCAATGACACTTCCTCCAAATAGAACCGCACAGGTTCCAATCATGACAGAGCAAGCTCCTACGGCAAACTTACGAATGCTGTAGACTCTTTTACGATTCCAATGGCCTTTTTCCATAAAATCCTCCTTTAGTAACCGCTTCCATTTTCTTGTAAACGTATTACTTTTTCATAGCCTTTTACCCTTATTCTATAAAATAATATAGGAAATTTCAATACCCTAAACACAAAAAATCATATTTTTGATTGTTTTTTCTATAATTTGTAGAAAAGTTTAAAAATCTGAATGTAGATTTAGTGAATGGTTTTACTAAAAAAGGCGGTGGGACAGAAATCGATAGACAAAGTCTCGATTTCGTAGTCCCAGCCTCGCGAGGATGATTAGGAGCTTTTTGGAGTCTAAAAGACGAACAAAAAGTTCAATCAGCTACCGCGTCAAAGTTTGATTGCTAAAAAAGTGAGGTCGGGATCTTTTGTCCCAACCTCTTTTACGGACTATCAAACTGGTATTTCCTTATAGATTATTGACTAGATTTCCCCTTTTCCAAAAGATTGACCATCTCATTTTTACGCTCTTCTAGCTCGGCAATTTGCTGGAGTAAAAGTCCTGAAAAATCACAATTAAGCTCTTCAGTTTCGCCACTATTATACCAATCCAAAGCTACTATGTGATTGTCCTTATCAAAGCAGAAAATTACATCTCCATCACCGATGATAGACAGAAATGGAATATAATCCACAAAGCCCAGAGCGTGTAATTCCTTGGTTTTAATTCGAATATCTAAGAAATCTGGGATGCCATTTGCAATTCCAAAAACCTTAATACCTCGACAGAAAGTCCAAAAAGGGGCTACATCGTAAGCCTTGGCTCTTGGCCATAGATCTTCTCTGACTTCCATAAAGAGACCTCCCAGAGATGACATGGTGAATTCCCTGAAATCTTCTGGCAGACGAATGCCGTATTGATTTTCAAAATCCTGAACATCTTCTTCCGATGGTTCATTGCCCATGCAGGCGACAACCTGATAAGTTTCCTTATCATAGTGACGAAAATAATCATAAACTTCATTGAGTGCCATTATCCAACTCCTTATCCTACATAGATATACTCAATAACCACATCACATAGTTGATGATCCTTGTCATAGCCAAAGTAAACAGGATAATTTCCATCTCCAAAACCAGATTGAATCATTGGAATAGTCAGGTCTGTATGTGGTATTTTAAAGTTAATCCAATCACCGCCTTCTCGTTGATATAGGGGATGTTCTATGGCATTTTGAGCAAAAATTTCCGCAAAGAAATCATCATAGATGTTTTTTTCAGGATTTTCTTGATACCATTTTTCTTCAAAATCACAGTAGGCATTTTTTGTCTCAACATCCACAATAGTTGCCAAGCCTGCATCGACTGAAAATCCAAAATAAGAATCTTCTTCAACAGAATCCAGGTTTTCAGTACCAGTTAAAGCTTCATAGTAAACAACTGGAAGTTTATCTGTAAATTGAACTCTTGTTGCAACATACCTATAATGATCTTCTTCGATTTTAACTACCAAGGTTTTGAGAGGAAATGTTCCTTTTGGAACGGTCTCTAAATAGGGTTTTTCATTCCTACGGAGCCAGACCAAGGGATCCCTAACTAAAATTTCTCCACTTGAGAAGGTCACTTCCCCCATATCTAAGACAAAGACTTCCTTGCCGTCTATTTCTTTCATCTCGAAACACGCTGCGTAATTGACAGACGAGGTCAAAATATGTTTGATTTCTTGGTATTTTTGCAACCATTCTTCAGAAACTTGAAGTTTTTCCATCGGTCTTTCCTTTCTAGTTTAAAACAAGCATGTGTTGGAGTTAAAAACCGGTTTAAATCGAATCTAAATAAACTACAAATCCATCTGGTAAGATGATTTGTTGTCCCTCCTTAACCTGGCAATGACTCGCTAAATCAACAGAGTCTCTTTCTAAAACAAAATTCTCAGGAGACTGGTTAAAGATACCCTGAACTTCTTTCCCTTCGTAGTTCCACGTTAATGCTAGAACATCTGGTTTCACTTCTTGCAAGCTATAGGAACCATGCTGAATAATGCTTGCAACTTCTTTACGGACTTGGATTAATTTCTTCATGAAATTTAGCATATCATTGTCCTCAGACACACGGTCCCAAGGCATGACACGACGGCAATCAGGGTCTGGTCCACCAATTAGTGCTAGCTCTGTTCCGTAATAGATACAAGGAGTCCCTTTTTGAAGGTAGAGGAAGGTTAAAGCAGCCTTGACATGTTGGAGATTTCCTTTGGCAGTTGTAAGAATACGCTCTGTATCGTGAGAATCCAGGAGATTGAACATAACCTCTGAGATTTGTTGCTTGTAGTACATTGACTGGCTATTGATTTCTGAAATGAACTGCTCTGTCTTTTTATGCTGACGCAAGAAATAATCCTTGATACTTTCAGAGAGCGGGTAGTTCATGACTGCATGGAACTCATCTCCTTTTAGCCAAGGCTGAGACGTATGCCAGATTTCACCTAAAATATACAAATCAGGCTTTTTAGCGAGAACTACCTTTCTAAAATCTTTCCAGAACTGATGGTCAATTTCATTGGCAACGTCCAAGCGCCAAGCATCGATATCAAAATTCTCAATCCAGTAAGTTGCAACACTGAGAAGATAGTCTTTGACTTCAGGATTTGCTGTATTTAACTTAGGCATATAGCTAGCAAAGGCAAAGGTATGATAAGGGAGTTCTCTTGGATTCTGAAGTTTATCCTCTGTAATTGGAAACTCTTGAATATGGAACCAATCTTTATAAGGGGAATTTTCTCCATTTTTTAGAACATCCTGCCATTGGGCAGACTGGTAGCCGATATGATTGAAAACAGCATCTAGCATAATCTTAATGCCACGTTTATGAGCTTCCTCGACTAAATTAGCAAAGACTTCTTTATCTCCAAAGTGACGGTCAATTTCAAAATAATCCGTCGTATCGTACTTGTGATTGGTCGTTGCTTCAAAAATCGGACATAGATAAAGTCCAGTGATTCCCAAATCTTTTAGATAGTCTAGATGGTCGATAATCCCTTGTAAATCTCCACCAAAAAAGTCATCCCTATTAGGTGTAATAGCAGCATCCCATTCTCGAGCTCCATCTGGAGTCAAATTAGGATTTCCATTAGCAAATCGTTCTGGGAAAATCTGGTACCAAACGGTATTTGAAACCCAGCTAGGAACCTGACATCCGTCGATTTCATGAATATAGGGAAGCTTAAAGCCATTTCCTTCTGCATCCAAGTTTTCTTGAGTATGTTCCACACAACCCTTATCACCGTAGAAAATACCCTGACCTTCCTCATCAAGGAGTTCAAAGAGATACTGAATCCGTGCAAAATCAACCGATACTGTAACCTGCCAATAATCAAATAAAGCATCCGAGGTTGCTTTAGTCATTTCTTTCTTGGCTTCATACTTATCCTCGATGAAGATAAAGGGATCTCCATAATGTAAAATGACCTGCTGGACATCATTTTTCTTGGTTCTGATTCGGATATGTAGCTGACCTTCTTTGTAAAGATAAGCATACTCTGATTCTTGTCTATGATAAATGGCTGTTAATTCCATATTTTGTCTCCTAAATAATCATCATCAACAAAAACGCAAACGTTTTCACAATTGCTATTTCTAGTATACTATTTTAAGATTCGATTTGCAATACTTGGTCAAATTTGACAAGAAAACAGCTCAAAATAAATACTGTAGACTAATCAAGAAATATCAGCACCTATCTATAAAAAGCTCCCAAACTCAGCCTCACAGCCTAGTCAATCTGACAAAGGGCAAGTTCTTTTAATCCTCTGTCGTAAAGGAAGGTTAAACAAAAGTTGTCTGTTATATTTTGAAGCTTGTGTTTACTCATTCCTCTAGGCAAGGCTATATCGCACCATTCTCTTGTTGCCAGAGAAAATAGCTTTTGCTTGCCCTTCCAGTCATCATTCTGAAATAGGGGACTCAGGATAAGATAAGGCGAATCCGTAAAAATTCCATTGACACCAGCTTTTTTACCTGAAGCCTTTAAATGTTCAGATTCTAATAACTTTTCGATAATACGACCATCACTAGAGATTTTAACTAGGGCATAATAGTCCATGCCCCATTTATTGACGGAGGTTTGACTTTCTCCAGAGCTAAAGGCATAGAGCTCTTGCTTCCAAGATTTCATACTATCGATTTTAGGACAAAAACTTGAGTTCGTGTCGTGGTGATTTAACTCTTTTTTATCAATATGCGAATAAGTGGTCCACTTCGCCTGCTTTTTCTCTCGATCAAATTCTAAAAGGGCAAAGTTTCTTGCCTGATTTGTATAAACTTGATTTTCAAAACACACGGGTATCTGGTCGCTATCTGATACGATTTGAAAATATCTCTCTTGTGCCTTTTTAGGAAGTATACTTTGCGGATCCTTTATGGCAATGATTTCTGGATTAGAAAAATCACCAGTATAATAGACTATTTCCTTGCCAGCCTTGATGATGCCAATATTTTGTCCATCTGTAAAGAGTAGAGGCTCTTCCTCCCAAACATGGTCACAATACCAAGCATCTATCTCCTTCACACCCAAAGGTGATACTTCAAGCAGACAGTAGAGATTGAAAACTTCCTTCTCACTGGTCAAGACAAAGGCTCTACCATCATGTAACATGACAGAATTGAAAACACTATTGTAGTCCTTGTCTAGTTCCCATTTATTCAATAGACTTAACTTTAACTTCCCCATTTTCTCTCTCCTAATCCATCACCACTCGTTGATGGCAAATAGAATGGCTGATCTAATATTTCTTAGCAATTGATCTGAAAGTTCATCGTATACTTGACCCAGTCCCTTATCTTGTGCCAGCCATCCAGGTTCATCATTCCAGGAGCCCATTCCTCCAAAAACATCCGCTGAGCTTGCAGCTCTAAATATGCTTAGATGTTGCAGTGGAATTTGAGGTTCTGCCAGCCCTTTACCAGATTCTGGGTCTAGCAAAAAGTTTCTAGCAGATTGAAAGACTTTGGCAAAGTTGTCACATTCAATTTTAATTGCTAGATTTTCTATACGAGTCAATATGTCCTTAAATTCTTCGATATTATTTTCATAGTGGGGAATGTCTTGAGAAGACCTTTCCCATTCATACTCGGTGTAGGTAACATCCCAGCCCCTACCTGCGGAAGCAGATTTCCAATTTGGTAGGAAATAACCTGCCTTCCCATCTTTATAAAAACAGAGAATTGAACTCTGTGTTGTATTGGAGAAGCCTAAAATACCTCTGTCTTCAACTGAAATAGGACAAAATAATTGCAAGTCCTTCAAACCTTTTTCCTTAAGATTTTCAAACCAATCAGATACAGATAGTTCTATAACTTCCCCCTTTTCTGACGGCAAAATTTGAAAGCAAATCTTATTGATATATTGGTCAGGATGATACAAGATTGCCTGATCAGTTTTTAAAGCCTTCCTAGCTGCTGCCACGATACAGGCTATTTGGTACATTTGTCCATTCATATGATCTCTTCCATTATCCCTTCAATCAGATTTGTAAGGCTTTCAGCCGCATAGATCACCTGGTCAGGATCATGGATGTAGCAAATAACCTGACCTTCCTGAGCCTCCTGGTCTGGATCAAAATCCAGCATAAGATAACAAGAGTCACAATACTGAGCAAAAGGAAGCCATTTTTTATTAAAAAGATAGGGCTTTATTCTACTATCATGCATGTTTTCTAGGTCTTGACTAGAAAAATAGTCGGGAAATTCGGTTAACAGAGCATCTCTATTTTGAAAGTACTTTTTACAAGTCTCAATTTCCTGTAGACTCATGAGAGAAAAAGTCAAATCTCTCTGGTCAATTACACAAGGTAAAATAGAGAGGTATTTACTCCCATTTTTATAGCTATAAAGCTCTTTGAAGTCACTAGGTAGACGAATGCCAAATATTTCCTCAAAGGCTTGAAGCTCTTCCTCAGAAGCACCAGAAATGCCCTGATAATCTTCCAGATATCCTTCCTCTACAGGATCATCCAAATCCCAGTCTTCAAAACACTCACAAATATAAGTTTCTATTTTTTTAACTTGGTCAATTAGTTGCATCATTTCACCATGATTTCTTTATTTTATCTGTCTTCCAATGTTTTTTACCGCTTATAACTTGTTTTTTCTAGGAGAAGGGGTTCAGGATTTTGCTTAATCCAAGCAATAGCTAGCTGACACAGGCGGTCTAGGCGAGGCTCGTCGTCAAAATCTTTCCCATGAACTTGAGCAATAAGCTCTTTAGTCTCTTCTAATTCTTGATCTGAAAGGGGGAGTCCTAGAGACAAGTATTGAGGGAGAGCTTGAAGCATTTTTCTATAGTCCCTGTCCCAGTTGACCCCACCATTGCGATCCAGTTCATCTCGAACTCGACCTGGTATACGAATAACTTCTCCCTGAACAGTTTTGGCTGCTCCACTTGAAGGAATCAAGAAAGACCATAGTTCCTCATATTGCTCCTCCCAGCTACCTTCTTTTACGAGAATCGGAGAAACTCCATCGTGGGTTATTCGTTTGGCTACCGGCTTGACATCAAACAAAGCATAAAGTTTTTCTAGACCCTGATCTGCTGCTTCTAGATAGTCGGGATTGATCCCTTCTCTATGAAATTCAAAATCTTTACCGATATTTTCGACCTTTTCTTTCATAGCAGAGGTTTTCTTAGCACCTGCTTCTAGTAACATAGAGGCAATTTCAGCAGTTTGGGCAATATAGATTCCCCGACAAACCATCAAGACTGAAGCTAGTGGAGTTCTTCCCATATCATTCTCTACATTGACATTTGCTCCCTTGTTAATCAAAAATTTGACTGTTTTAGGATGAAAAAACTCAGCTGCCATATGTAGAGGGGTCTTGCCATATCTATTGGGCTTTTCAATGTCTGCCCCCAATTCACACAAGAGTTTTACTGTATCTCTACCCAAGATTGCTTGACGGTATAAAGGAGTCCCTCCATAATAATCAGGAATATTGATATCCAAGCCCTTTTCGACAAGCCAGATAACCAATTCATCCGGGACTCCTCCCATATGCAGAGGTGTACATAAGCTAAATCTTCCATCATGGGCGGTTAATTCACAACGATCATAGACTGCTTTAAGGGCTTCAATATTTCCTTCATCCATTAAATCCTTAAACTCTTTTGGTAATGTAACTCTTTTCTTTGCCATCTTTAGTTCCTTTCTTCTGATTCAGCATCTAGGGCAAGCCAATGAAGATTGTCAATATTTTTTAAAGTCCTGACTTTTCCATCATAATCATTTTTCAACTCAAGACCATTTTGCTCAATAGATATATGATTGTACCAGTGGTCTAGGCTGGCGTATTCCCCCGTATGAATGTTGATGAGCATACTCGTTATGGGATTCCAAGTCCCTTTCTTAACTGTTTCTGCTAAGAGGTAGTAAGCATCTAAAAATATGAGATTTCTCCCATAGATCCAAAAGGGTAGATCAAGCCCCAACAAAGGCAACTTGGCAGAAAAAATCTCATCACCGTATGGTGGAACGGTTTCATAATGAAATTCTATCTCACTACCATAATAGGCAATCAGGGCTCCCTGACATCCGATATTTTGAGGAATCCCTTCCTCAGCTACAATAAATTCCATGACCTGCTCCTTCTATTTTCAATCATAAAACCCGACCAGACTCTGCCAAAATATCAAACTGGACGCATGACCTATTCTAGTCATCAAGTGGATGAAGTCACTTTCACAACCCTTCCAAACTGCAGATTGGGCCGTTCCCATGGCTCTCACAAATGCTAGAAAATCTGGTGTCAGCCATATTTTTTCATCATAGTTCATCTCTGAATCAAGAGCATAGACCGCCCCAGATTGACAATCCAGCAAAATAGTGTAGGGATCTCCATTTGCAATGATGATCAAGCCTCTTTCTTGTAGAGTCGAGTAATCGTGGTATTCCAAATTGCGATTGATCAGCCAAGTAAGACTAGTGTCGTCCCCATATCCAAACTGGTAACTTAAAAAACCGACCTGCCCCCAGTTATAGGCCAAAATATACTTCCTAAAAATCGGATCCAAATCTTGTATTTGCAGTTGTTTTTTCAAACGATCCAGTTCAGACACAGGCACTTCAGTATGGCTCAGGACAATTCCTTCTCTTATCTCAGGGTCAAGCCCTTGTATTGCTTCCTCAATAATGGAAATAATTTGGTCAATTGTCAATAATTCCATTGTCAACCTCCGGCTATACATAGGGCATTATCTAGGGTAAGCTAGCTAGTTTGGGACTTCATTTATCTAATGAACTTTCTTATCTCAATTATACTCCAAAACTATCAAATAGAGATAAACTACCAGTATTTTCAGGAATTATTTTTGATCAACAACTCCTCCTTATTAAAGCAAAAAGCCATTCCTCAAGGGAACAGCTTTCTCACTTATAATTAAAGATTCCTCCTGCCAACTTATCAGCTAGCTTAGGAAAGAGGGTATAAAACTTATGGGCTAGGTTCAACAAAACTGGGAGATTGAGTTCCCGTTTGTTTTTTCCTATGGTTTTGACAATCTTTCTAGCGACTGCATCTGGTTCTAAGAGAAAGCGGTCAACCGACTTGAGGTAGGTCCCATCTGGGTCTGCCTGGTCAAAAAAGGCAGTACGAATCGGTCCTGGATTAACCGTCGTGACATAGACACCGTAAGGCATGAGTTCAAGGCGTAGAGCGTTGGAAAAACCAATAGCCGCAAACTTGGTCGCTGAGTAGAGACTGGACTTGCCAGTTGCTATCAAACCTGCCATGCTAACGATATTGATGATATGCCCTTTTCGATTTTCCTTCATTCGACAACCAATGCGACGAGACAGATTCATCAAAGCAAAGGTATTAACCTCAAACATCTGGTGAATGTCTTGGTCAGAAATCTTGTCAAACTCTTCAAAAATCCCGTAACCAGCATTGTTAATCAAGACATCAATCTTTCCATAGCGAAGATAGAGGTCAGTTACTAAAGTTTCTAGGGCTGAATCATCAGTAATATCAATCTCAACTAATTCTGTGTGAGAATGATTTCCGTAGAGCTGAGCTAATTTTTCCTTATTTCTACCAAGTAGAATGAGTTGGTCATCTGGCAAGAGCTTGACCATTTCTTGGGCTAAGCCACCGCTAGCACCTGTAATGAGAATCGTTCGCATCTTTCTTCCTTTATGTGGCACTTAAATTTCCACTTCTTCCAAGTCTTTAACGACATGGACATTTTCAAAAATGCTGGCCGCATCTTTCTTGAGTTGACTAATATCTTTTGAGAGAAAGCGGGCGCTGATATGGTTGAGCAAGAGGCGTTTGGCTCCAGCTTCTGCTGCAACCTGAGCAGCTTGCATGTTAGTAGAGTGACCATGGTTACGAGCAATTTTTTCATCACCCTTGCCATAAGTGGACTCATGGACAAGGACATCAGCATTGACAGCTAGACGCACGCTGGCATTGGTTTTTCGAGTATCACCCAATATAGTGATAATTTTACCTGGGCGCGGTGCTGAGATATAGTCAGCTGCCTTGATTTCAGTTCCGTCTTCTAAAACAACGTCCTGGCCGTTTTTGATTTTTCCAAAAAGCGGACCAAATGGGACACCAGCAGCCTTGAGCTTCTCAGCATCCAAGGTTCCTTCTAAGTCCTTTTGCATAACACGATAGCCAACACAGAAAATAGTGTGGTCCAGCTCCTCTGCATACACAGTGAATTTCTCGGTTTCAAGGATTTTCCCTAGAGAATTTTGGTCAAACTCATGGAAATGAATGCGGTAAGGCAGACGAGAACCTGACACACGTAGACTGGTTAAGACAAAGGACTTGATCCCTTGAGGTCCATAGATGTCCAAATCTGTCTGCTCTTCATTGGCCTGAAAGGCACGACTAGAAAGGAATCCTGGCAAGCCAAAGATATGGTCTCCATGCAGGTGAGTGATAAAGATTTTGCTGACCTTACGTGGTCGAATCGTGGTTTCCAGAATGCGATTTTGCGTTCCTTCGCCACAGTCAAAGAGCCAGACTTCGTTAATCTCGTCCAAGAGTTTGAGGGCAAGACTTGAAACGTTGCGGGCTTTAGAGGGCTGACCAGCCCCCGTTCCTAAAAATTGAATATCCATTCGATACTTTCTAATTAATCAATATATAACATAGCTGTGCGATTTTCCGATCGGAAATAAGGCTTGCCAGAAAAAACTCTAGCTTCTTGCAGTAAATCCTCTTGACTATAGCCTTTGAGACGCTTGCGACCATCTGCCAAGGTTTCCAGGTCTGTCAGAGGAGTCAAACTCTCCACAGAGACGACTTTTTCCTCTCCAAGCTCCTTCATGTAAATCTTTCCAGACTCCTCATAGACTAGCTGATGAGGGAAAATCTGAGCAATTTCAAAGAGCAAGTCAGCAGTGATTGCTTCCTCAGTTTCTGAGAAAATCCGCCCAAGACCTTCTTCCTCATAGCAAAAACCAAAAGACTTGCCAGATAGATTGAGGCGAATAAAGGGCTTGTTTTCTATAGTAAAACTTGGCTCAGCGTTGTAGAGATTCAGTTCCTGAGAAAGTTCTGCAAAATAATCAGTCGCAGCTTGAGGGCTCTTTTTCTGGTAGAGTTCTGCGAAGTAAGCATTGACCACGCTAGGCGGAGGGGTAATGAGGGTTAGCTGCTCCTGCTCTGTTTTGCCAGCTAGAAGTTGATCCAGATAGATCTTGTCCAGACTTGTATAGCCCCCATATTTTAGAGCCAAGGTTTTGATATCAGTCATAAAATTCCTCTAATCTCCATTTGTTTTTCTTTGAAATATAGCCTGTAATCACTTCTCCATCATCTTGGTAGTCACGATCTTCAAGAATCGCTACACTTTCTAAATCATGAATCTTGTAGGATTTCGAAAAAGGCACGCGCAGGGTAAAGGGTTCGAAAATATCCTTGATTTTTTCTAAAAATAAAGCTTGCAACTGCTCACGACTATCCTCAGACTTGGCAGAAATGAGGGTATACGGCGTTTGAGTAGGCGTGAAATCCTCCACCAAATCCGCTTTATTATAAAGGGTCAGACGAGGAATATCCTCCATATCCAAGTCTTTCATGATAGACAGAACCGTTTTTTCATGCTCCTCGTGATAAGGATTGCTGGCATCAATGACATGAACCAGAAGGTCTACATGCTTACTTTCTTCCAAGGTTGACTTAAAACTGGACACCAATTCTGTTGGCAAATCTTGGATAAAGCCAACGGTATCAGTCAAGGTTACCTGAAGATTGCCTCCCAGATGGATACTCTTAGTCGTCGCGTCCAGAGTCGCAAAGAGTTCGTCCGCTTCATACTGGGTCTTACTGGTCAAGGTGTTCATGATGGTTGATTTCCCAGCATTAGTGTAACCAATCAAACCAATCTTAAAGGTACTTGACTCCAGACGTTTTTCTCTGACTGTTGCCCGATTTTTCTCTACCACCTTGAGTTGGCGTTCAATATCTGTGATTTGATTACGAACACTACGACGGTTCAGTTCCAGCTGACTTTCACCAGGTCCACGGGAACCAATTCCCCCTGCTTGACGGCTGAGCATAATCCCTTGACCAACCAAGCGAGGCAGGAGATATTTTAACTGAGCCAAATGCACTTGGAGTTTCCCTTCGTGGCTTCGAGCTCGCATGGCAAAGATATCCAAAATCAACTGCATACGGTCAATGACTTTTACTCCGAGAATTTCCTCCAAATTGACATTCTGCCTTGGTGTCAGACGATTGTTGACGATGACAGTGCTAATTTCTTCTGCATCCACCATCCGCGCAATCTCTTCCAACTTACCAGAACCGACGAAAGTCTTGGAGTCATACTTTTCCCGTTTTTGCCTGTAGCTATCTACAACGACTGCCCCAGCTGTCTTAGCCAGACTAGCCAATTCTTCCATAGAGAGGTCAAAATTGTCCATGCCCTGTAATTCCACACCAATGAGTAGGACGCGTTCCTCTTTTTTCTCCGTTTCAATCATTTAAAAACTCCTCAATCTGGCTTAAAATGCGGTCCTGCACGCCAGGCTCTCCTATCTGATAAAAGATCACCTGCATGCGATTGCGGAACCAAGTCAGCTGACGCTTGGCAAAACGACGAGTCGCCTGCTTGAGACTCTCGCTGGCTTCCTCAAGAGTTTGCTCCCCACGGAAATAAGGAAAGAGTTCCTTGTAACCAATGCCTTTAGCTGCCTGCACGTCTGGATAATGGTCAAAGAGCCACTTGGCCTCATCCAAAAGCCCAGCCTCAAACATCAGATCTACTCGGCGATTGATACGATCATAAAGCTGACTGCGTTCATCATCCAAGCAGATAATCAGCGGTTGATACAAGGTCTCTTGATTTTCCAAATCCTGACCAAAATGGGCAATTTCTAAGGCTCGCATGGCACGACGACGGTTAAACTGGGGAATTTCAAGACCTGCTTGCTCCACAAGATGGGCTAATTCCTCATCTGATAAAGGCTCTAAACTAGCTCGATAGGCTAAAATATCCTCATGAGGTGTTTTCCCACCTAGATGATAGCCTTCAAGCAAGCTCTGAATATAAAGCCCTGTGCCACCAGCAATAATAGCAAGCTTACCACGGCTTTGAATATCCTCAATAGCCTTCTTAGCTTCTGAAACAAAATCAAAAGCCGAGTAAGACTCGGTCACCTCTCTGACATCAATCAAATGATGAGGAACAGCAGCTTGCTCCTCTGGGCTAGCCTTGGCCGTCCCAATATCCAACCCTCTGTATACTTGCTGACTGTCACCGCTGACCACCTCTCCACCAAAGCGCTTGGCTACTTCAATAGCAAGGGCTGTCTTCCCAACAGCAGTCGGTCCAACAATCACAATTATTTTTGTTTTCATCTTTTTTCCTTGAAAAATTCCCATTTTTTCGTTACTATTATTATATCACAAAAAGGTCAGTCAGAAAAATGCTACCTCTTGAGGAGCCTGACTGTTCGGGAAGATAAAGGAGGAAGACTCATGGCTAAAGGATTCGCTAAAGGTCTTGTAACAGGTGTCGCAGGCACTGTCGCTGCCGTTGCAGGTGCAGTATACGCAATTAAAAAGAAAGTGATTGAGCCAGAAGAGCAAAAAGCAGCTTTCATCGAAGAAAACCGCAAAAAAGCAGCTCGCCGCCGCGTATCACATTAAGCAACAAAAGAAGTTGAGCAATCTCAACTTCTTTTTTATTTTCTTAAATAGCTAGATCAAACTTCAGTTGTGGCTTGACTGGATCATAGTCAACCAACTCAAAATCTTCCGCTTTGATATCAAAGAAATTGGTTCTATCAGGAACATTTAAAACCAAGCGTGGTTGGCAGTTTGACGGCTCACGACGGAGCAATTCCTCTGCTTGTTCAAACTGATTATCATAGATATGAAGGTTGTTGATAAAATAGAAAAACTTTCCAACCTTCCATCCAAAATGCTTGGCAATCATCATTTGAAGAGCCACATACTGCATGGCATTGATATGGTGGGCCACCAGCATATCATTCGAACGCTGGGTCAAAGTCGCATCCAGATAGATTTCTCCATCTACTCGACGGACATCAAACATGGTCTGAAAGGCGCATGGAAGGAGGCCGTCTGTCTCCTCAAATGCTTGGTAATCCCAGAGAGAGATGATATTGCGACGGTTCCAAGGGTTGGCTTCTAACTGCTTGAGTATCTTGTTGATGATATCGTGCTTCTTAACGACCGCACCGTAGCGCTCACCGATGGTTCCCGTATCTCCCACTTCCCAGTCATTCCAGTAGTGAACATTGTACTTGTTATTCAGCACTTCTAGGCTATTCGACTGATCCTGGTAGATCCAAAGTACTTCCTTGATAGCGGATTTGATTGCAATGGGACGCAAGGTTGTGATGGGAAATTCCCCCTTAGATAAATCATACTCCGCAAAGGCACCCGTTACGTACTTGGAATTAGCAACTGTCCCATCCTTGTACTTGGGACGAGCCTGCTCAGAAAAGACACCGTCTTTGAGGATTCGTTCAATATTCTCTTTAAAAATCGTATCTGCTTTTGTCATTTACTCTCACCTCATTTATTGTCCTAACTAGTATAGCATAAAAAATCTTTTCTACATACTCAGATAATCAATGGCCCTTTTATATTTTTCTAATCGTTCCAAATCCTTGTCAGTAATAGTCTCAAGTCTCGATAAATCTGAATTATGTTTTAAATCTGCTAATTTGACAACGCGTGCTAGGGGATTAGATTTTACAGTATCCAGATATATTTGATAATCTTGCTCCTTTTTCTTTGTCAAAACCTGAACGGCAGTAACTACTGTTTCTGGTAAACCAGCTAGTAATAGTTCTTTAGCTGTAAAAGGACTGTCCTCAATGACATCATGTTGCAGAGCCACTGCTTTCTCTTCTTCAGAATCAACTTGGCTTGCTACATAGATTGGATGTTCTATATAATCTATCCCTGCCTTATCAAATTGCCCTCTATGAGCTTCCATAGCGATAGATAATGCTAATTCAAGCATGGGTTGTTTTGATGTGTTCATCTAGCGACTCCTTCCCAAAATTTAAACCTATTTCGTTTTATTCGATTTTTAAAAAAGAGCTTGATAAACACCAAGCTCTATAATCATTTTATTTTATTGCAATACAAGTGATGCTGCTCCGATAACTCCAGCGTCATTTCCTAGAGTTGCAAGAGCCAATTTAGTGGATGTACGTACTTGTGGGAAGGTATTTTCGTCATAGACTTTTTGAACGCCTTGCAGAAGGAATTCTCCCGCAGCTGATACCCCACCTCCGATAACAATCGTTGAAGGGTTGAGGATTGAGCCAATATTGGCACATGCGATCCCCAAGTAACGTGAAAAGTTACGGTAAACGATCAAGGCAAGGTCGTCCCCTTCTTTTGCAAGGTCAAAGACAGTTTTAGCTGTTACTTCTTCACCGTCATCGATCAAACGTTTCAAGGCCGCATCGCCTTCGTATTCATCTGCATAACGACGAGTCAAGTTGACAATCCCTGTTGCAGAAGCAACTGTCTCAAGACAGCCTTTTTTACCACAGGTACATGCGATTGGTTGGTCAAAGTCAACAGTGATGTGGCCAAGCTCTCCTGCTGCACCAGCAACACCGTGAAGCAATTTGCCTTCTGCCACGATACCGCCACCAACACCTGTACCAAGTGTCATAAAGACAACGTCTGGTTGGTTTTCACCAGCCCCCATCCAGCGCTCACCAAGAGCAGCTACGTTGGCATCATTATCAATGAAGAATGGAATCCCCAAGGCTTTTTCAATCTTTTCTTTAATTGGTTGAAGGGTTTTCCAGTTGAGGTTGTAGGCACCGATAACAGTCCCTTTTTCACGGTCAACCACACCAGGTGATCCCATCCCAATCCCTCGGAAATCCGTAGCTGACAATCCAAGCAAGTCCAAACGATGTTGAATAGACTCAATCATATCATCTACGATATGGCTTCCTTCATCCAAAATATTAGTCTTGATAGACCATTTTTCTTGGATTTCTCCCTCTTGAGTTAAAATTGCAAACTTGATAGATGTTCCACCAAGGTCAATCCCAATAATCTTTTGACTCATCGTCTTCTCCTTTTTAATTGAAAATGCTTACAGATATAGTATAACAGAATCATCAGCTTTATGCAAAGGTTTGCGTGATTTTATTGTTAATTTCTATCATTTCATTTGCCTAAGCTACAATTTCTTAAGGTTCGAATTCCAACTCATACAAACCTCTGACTGCATTACAGCCGAATACAGCTTCTGCTTGGTTCAAGTCTGCCAAAGTCAGAATTTTCTCTTCTACCTGTCCTTTTCCTAGCAAATGCTGGCGGTAAATTCCTGGCAAAATTCCAAGTCTGATAGGCGGTGTGTAGAGTTTACTATTAATTTTTAAGACCAGATTTCCAATAGAGGTCTCAAGCAATTCTCCTGCTGCATTATGGTAAATGATTTCCTGTTCCCCTAGACTTAAATGTGGTCTATGAGTTGTTTTAAAGTAGGTAAATGATTGATTCAAATCTGCTTCTTGCAGACAGAGTTTAGCCTGACAGAACTCTGGACTAAGAGGTGTTATTACTTGCCGACTGAGTTCCATCTCTCCAGATTTGCTGAGACTAATTCGCAAACGGTAGTCTTGGTGGGAATCACAAGCTTGGCACTCTTCCTCTATCTTTTGTCTCAGTTCTTCTGAATCAAAAGGATAGGCAAAATAACGACTCGCCTTTGTCAGTCTTTCCAGATGTTGATCTTCAAACAACAGTTGTTTTTGGCTGATTCTCCCAGTTGTAATCAATTTGAAACGAGCTTGTTTACGATAGAGAACAGCCGCCTTTTGATGAACCTCACGGTATTCAGATTCCCAAGTACTATCCCAAGTAATCCCTCCGCCAACTCCATAGATGGCTTGACTCTTGTAGAGTTGAATGGTCCGAATGGCAACATTGAAAATTCGTCGCCCATTTGGAAGTAAGAGACCAATCGTTCCACAGTAAACTCCTCTGGGTTGGGGCTCCAAGTTCTTGATAATTTCCATGGTCGCAATTTTGGGTGCACCCGTTATGGAACCACAAGGAAAAAGCGAACGGAAGATTTCAACAAGGTCCACATCCGGTCGCAACTGGCTCTTGATGGTCGAAGTCATCTGCCAAACGGTCGAATACTGTTCCACTTGGCAAAGACGCTCCACGTGCTCACTGCCAACTTCAGAAATACGGTTCATATCGTTGCGCAAGAGATCCACAATCATCATATTTTCAGAGCGATTTTTAGGATCTTGCTCCAACCAAGCTGCCTCTTTCAAATCTTCATCGTCAGTCAGACCACGTTTAGTTGTTCCCTTCATCGGGCGAGTCGTTAATTCCCGGTCATTTTGCTCAAAAAAGAGCTCTGGACTCATGGAAATCACTGCCATCTCGTCATGTTCCACATAGGCATTGTAGCCCGCCTCCTGCTCTACCACCATACGATTGTAGATGGCAAAAGGATTGGCGTTTAAGTCTTGCTTGAGTTGGACGGTGTAGTTGACCTGGTAGGTGTCCCCTTGACGCAAATGATGGTGAATCTGGGCAATAGCCTTTTCATAATTTTCTGCAGATGTTTCTTCCTGCCACTTTGAAGGCAGATCTACTTCCTCATAAGTCAGAGGAATAGGCGATGTTTCTACCCTATCATGAACTGTAAAATATAGCAGATACTCTGCCAGTAAAGGAGCTTTATGAACTGCTAATTTCTTCTCAAATGCAGGTGCAGCATCGTAACTGACATAGCCCACGACATAATAGCCTTGCTCTTGGTAGCTTTCCACTTGTGACAGCAGGTCCGTCACTTCTGCTAAATCTCTCGTTTTTAACTCTTTGATAGGCTGGGTAAAAGTGTATCTCTCCCCCAAATCTCTAAAATCAATCACTGTTTTTCTATGCATATCTTAAGTATAGCACAAAAAGGCAGATACAGACAAAGCTGATCTACCTTTTTTCATTTTACTAGTCCTATCTACTATTTAGTGAATAAATCTCCAGTAAATCCGTCTGATTTCTGCAAGAGTTGTTTGTAAACTTTCCATTTAAGATTCACTGTATTATCAAATTTATTACCTTGAAGGTCTTTTTCAACTGCAGCATCGAATAGCTCTTGAAGTTTTTCATATGTTGAAATCTTTTGACCATCAATTTCAATTTCTACAAAACCTTTCTCAGCTTTAGCTCTGACTTCTTTATACCATTCTTTCTTCCACTCTTCTAATGTATTAAATCTACTTTTAGAAACTTTTTGGATGATAAAGTCATCACCTAGACCTACGTTACCGGCTGCTTTAGATTCTTGTTTATACTTATTAGATGCATACCCTAAGAATCCATCAAGGTAACCGTAGTAGCCCCACATACGGAATGTATTGTGTTTGAATGAGATTGAGCCAGCCGTACTCTTACTTGTGTTGCCACCGTAAATACCAGTCATCATATTCACAACAGTATAAGCAGAATCGAATCCTTCAGTACGGTAATGACCATTACCTGGTAGCCCGTGTTTAGTAGCGAAGTTGTTATCTACAAGTTGATCAATAATTGTCAGTTTCATACTCTTCTCATCATCATTTAAATCACGAACTAAATCCCATTGGTGTGGTGCACCTTCTAACTTATTATAGCTCGCTTTTTCGCGATATTTCTTATCGATTTTCTTGAACCACTTATCGTTAGTTCCAGTATTTTTCTTGATGACAGATTCTGCTTCTAAGTAATCAAGCATCATCATTGATTCGTTATAGTTCTTCATGTAGTGATCAATCTTCTCACGACTACTTAACATATTAGGATCATAGTTATAAATTTGTGTACCATCATTTTTACGTTCGTACGCCATATTTAATCCAAGTGAACCATATTCACCATTATAGTTTGTAAGAGATGGTGATTGTAGCATACCTTGAGCAAATGATTCAATATCTGTCCCTTCACGGTGACGCCATGTTCCTAAGTAGGCCATACGGTCATTGATATGAGTTGTTTCGTGAGTGAATGCAGATGTACCATAATCACTAATCATACTAGAGATGATGTAGTATACAGCTTCTGAATTTTGTGGGTTAGAAAAGATATAAGCATACGCACCCATACCGTTATATCCGTGCCATTTACCTGTAGGTCCATAGAACTCACGAACTGGAGCATAGTCACCATTCTTATTATGACCCATTCGGTCAGCCCATCCATTACCTGGAACATCTTGGTTATCCCAAATTGCTGATGGAACCATATTTTCAGATTTCAACAATTGATTACGTACATTATCAGCAGCAAGTCTTGACCAGAAGTCTAAGTAATTAATTTGCTCTTGTGCACGTAAGTCGATTTCTTTCTTAAACGCTTCACGTTCAGCTTCTGTATTCTTACCATATTTCTCAAATGCACTAAACGCTAGCGTATTGTACGTTGAAATTAAGAACATGTGAGCCTTCTTCGTATTAAGAAGTGGTAAAATGTATCGACCATGTTCACCGTTATTTAAGTTTTCATATAAATGATATTTCTTATTAGCAAAATCAGGGTTAGATGATTGTTTCTCAACTACATAGTTAGTATGAGAAATAGCTTTCTTATACCATACATTCATATCAGTATCTTCTGTAAAGAGTTTCATGTTATATGTTAAGAAGTCATTTAAATTACCTTTACCTGTTGCTCCCGCAATCACATCACGATAAGCATCTTGAGTTCGGTCTCCTTTCAAGAAATGTTCACGTGAACCAATTTGAATCAATCTATCGATAACGCTAACGTTCTTACCATAAAAATCAGGCTTGAACATCATAAGGTCTTTAATGCTCATATCATTGTATTTAAATCCATAATAACGATTTAAATAAGTAAGAGCCATCATAATTTTAGCTTTGTTGTCTTCTACTTTTTTAAGAAGAGCTTTCATGGCAGCTTCATCACTATTCAATTGATGGTCTTCGTTTTCGGCTAAAGCTTTGACTAATTTATCCAAATTAGCTTTCGTTTCTTCAAAGCTTTCTTCAAGGAATAGATTTTTAATATAACCATCTTTACGACCATCAGTATTTTCTTCAGCTTTACCACGTTTGTCCATTAACGCACGCACTTCAGGTGAAATCAATTCAACACCTGCTAATTTTGCTTTAATATCGTTGATTAATTGTGTTCTATCTTTAACAACCATATTCGGTGTATGAACGACGTCACCAAGACCTTCGATACTATATTCACGAACTTGTTGGACTTGAGAATCAGCTTTACGTGTGACAACTTTTTCTTCCTTAGTACCATCAGCATAATGAATCATAATATGATCAACATCTGACAAGTCAGTTACAAATTGCCCATCTTTCATACCTGTCACAGATAATACTTCTGTAGTTAATAATTTAGATCCTTCAGGAGTCTTATTACCTTGATTCACAATCCACTCTTTATTGTAGAACGGTTGAAGTTTTTCAACATTTCGGTAAGCAAGTTCACGTTCTGCATTATAATCTTGAGTAGTTTTGTACATGTCTTCTTTATACGCTACGTGATTTAATTTATCAGTCAAATATGGTGTGATTTCATATTTATCGGCTGTGATATTGAATGAAGCAATACGTTTATCCGCTTCTGCTTGGTCGACACCCTTAATCTGTTTTGAACGGTTATAAGAAACGTTACCTGATGCAACATCGTTCACATACACATTGTTCTTGAAGTAATCAAATCCGAAGTATGGGTCACCTGAGTCAACTGACCCTGAACCATACATCATTTCACCATTTGTCACTTTCATCATGCTGACGTTATTTTCAACCCAACCCCAGTCATAGTTTTCGTGAATTAAACCACCGCTTTGATTGTTGGTTTTGAGTGTCAATGTCCCTTTGACCACAGATTTAGTTAAACGACCTTTTTGTTTAACATCATTTGGATTTCCACCATGGTTGACTTTGGCAATCAATCCACCAAATTTAGCATTGTTGGCTTTAATGTCAGCTTCAACATAAGAACTATCTACATTGCTTCTCCAGCTTTCACTTACAAGTCCACCAGACCACCAACCTTTGTTACCCACGCTTTCGATTTTACCGATAAAGGCTACATTACGCATATTGGATTCATCTAGTTTGTTGACCATACCTGTAACGTCGTTATTACCAACCACATTACCCGTAACCTTAATATTCTCAATCGTTGAGTTCTTAAACATATCTCCAAGTGGAGCTGTTTTATCAGCCCACGGCATATTGATATTCACATTACCAAAGTTGATGTCATGAATATGAGCATTTTCAACACGGTTGAACAATGGTCGAGCTAGATTGTGAATGGTATAACGTTTATCACCTTCACTATACAACTTACCTTTAAAAATGTTCGTCACGTATTGTTTATTCGGAGTCGGAACATTTGCTGCATTAAGATCCGCACCAAGTTTAAACTCACCCGTTGGGTTAGCTTGCATATATTTTACAAGCTCATTGAAGTTGTAATATACATTACCTTCTTTTAATTTTTGTTTTTCAAAGTAATGAACATACTCTTCACTGAAAGTATCATCTGCTCTACGTTGAACTAAGTTTGGAGCTTTTGCTACCACTTTGTACAATGTTTTTCCATCGACAACCACTTCTTCAACAGAACTTACCGTAAGTCTTGTTGTCTTATTATCATGAGTTGTCACTCGTAAGTAAAGTGGAGCAACGTCTGTCGGTTTTTCAGTAAGTAAGCTCTTATCTGTTTCAACACCAGCATCATCCACACTCATCAAGCTTGTTTCTTTGATGTTTTTGATTTCAACTTTTTTAAGGTCAAGTCTTAGCGGTTCTTCTTTCAGAACCTCTTCCTCATCACCCTCACCACGGTCATAAACCATCTTCGTTTCAAGTTTATAATCCTTGTAGTATTGCAAATCTGTCAGGCTAGCTGTTAAGTTGTCAGGTGAAACATTCAATGTTTTCACAATCTCATCACCTTTTTTCAGAGTTAAGGTGATAGATTTAATGGCCGCCTTGCTTGGATTTTCTAGACTGTATTTAACATCTGAAGTCCGTTTCAAATCCTTAGGCTCAACTGCTGTGATGGTCAATACTGGTTTTTCAAAGGTCTTGGTACCACGTTTCAAAATTTTGTCTTGAGGTGCCTCAAGGATTTCCTCTGTAACTTTTGGAGCGTCCTCTGTTTTAACTCCCTTAATGGTATTAAAGGTCTTGGTGATTTTTTTCTGGCCTTCTTTTCCTTCTTGAGCTACAACTTCTAAGCCTTTTTTCAGTTGGTCATCTTCTTTAACAACTTCCTTAAATGGAATCTTTTCAAGACTTTCTTCTACAAGAGTTCCTTCAATTGGTTTTGTCCCACGACTTACCTGTTGGTTTACAGACTCCTTGGTAACTTCTGTGCTAGTTGAAAGAACTTGGTCAGTTTTAACACCTTCTACTGTTTTATAAGTTGTTTTAGTAACTTGACTACCTTTTTCACCATTTCTTACGACAGTTTCTTCGTCCGTATACTTGGTTGGATCCTCAGTCGTTTCAGTTTTGTAGTCTAGGTCTGTAGTCGATGTTTCAACAAGGGTTCCCTCAGTTACTTTGTACTCAGGTAACTGTTCTTGTACAAGAGCTTGACCTACTTTACCTTCCTCTTGTGTACCTTTTACTTCTACTGGAGCATCTGGTAATGCAGGTTGAGTTAAAGCTTGACCTTCTTTGCCAGATTCTTGAGTTCCTTTGGCATCTATCGTAGCTTCTGGTAAGGATGGTTGCGTTAAGGATTGACCTTCTTTACCTGCCTCTTGAGTTCCTTTGGCATCTATCGTAGCTTCTGGTAAGGATGGTTGCGTTAAAGATTGACCTTCTTTGCCTTCTTCTTGCGTACCTTTAGCTACTTGGTGAGTTGGTTCAGCTTGTGGTACTGGAGTTGGAGCAGGTTGCACCTCTTTCTTAGTTCCGACTGCAATGACTTGCGACACAGGTTTTTGAACCACTTGGTCTTCGATGACTTCTCTAACTTCTTGACCATTGACCATCGAAACTTTGGTTACAAGACGACGCTGACCATTTACTCCGGCTGTGACGATACGAGTCTGTCCTTCTGCTAGATTCGCATCTGGGCTTGTGACCGTTTCAAAAGGAATCTCTACCAAGCTCTCTTCCTGTCTAGCCTGAGGCTTCTCAGAAACTGGTTTTTCTTCAACCGCAGGCGCAACTGGATTCTCTACTACAGATTTTTCGACGGCAATTTCCGAAGCAACAGCAGGTCTTTCCTGAGCTACTTCTGTTTTCTCGATTTCTTTTGAACTTTGCTTTTCTACTGGCAACTGAGACTTTTCAGCTGAAGCTGGTCTTGATGGGTGGAGTTCTGCTTCCTTGAAGTAACCAATGTATTCATAGCCATCAATATGGATAATCCCTTCAGCCAAACCTTCATGTGTAGAGGTCGAAATAGTTTGGTTATAAGAAAGCAATTCTTTATTTTCAAATGCAAATGTCCCATAAGGTACAAAAGTGCTGGCTCCCAAAGAACCAATCAAGAGAACACCTAGGACCTCTTTGCGACCTTTTTTGAATACCAAAAAGACTGCTAGTGAGGCTGTTGCCAAGCCAAGACCAGCCAAGGCTAGTTCTTTACTTCCTGTGTAAGGAAGTTGTTGACTGTTAGTTGCTTTCTTGCGATAAACTACATAGAGAATATCTTCATCTTGAAATTCTGTAGGAACTTCATGGTGAATCAAGGCTTTTTCAGACTCAGTCAATTCCTGCTCCGCCAGATAACGGTAATGAACGCTATGAGCTCCGCCAACTTCATTGGCTTGCACCTTATCTACTGAAAAGGTACTAGCACCAAAAAGGAAGGCCCCGATGGCTACAGGACCTACCCCAACAGTTAGCTTACGAATCGAATATTTGGTGATTTTTTCTAGTTGTTGTTTTGTTTTTCTCATTCTCACGACTTTCTGATAGAATCTTGTGGATACTGCGCACGCGCACCTCCGATTAATTTTGGACGACTTGCAAGAGCCGTTACATGGGCATGCCCAATTTCTCTCAAAAGAGGGCGAATCGGAACCTGAACATGCTTGACATGCATGCCAATTGCAGTGTCTCCAATATCCAATCCAGCATGAGCCTTGATGAATTCGACCTCAACTGGATCCTGCATAAACTTGAAGGCTGCCAACTGACCCGAACCTCCTGCATGAAGTGTAGGAAGGACACTGACGATTTCAAGACCAAACTGCTCTGCCACCTGACGTTCAACGACGAGGGCTCGATTGACATGTTCACAACCTTGAACAGCTAGATGAATCCCTTTTTCCTCTAGGATATCTAGGATGGTCTTCACAATGATTTCCCCAATTTCTTGGCTGGATTCCTTGCCAATCTGACCACCTATCACCTCACTAGAAGAAAGGCCCAAAACAAAGATAGCTCCTTGCTTCAAATTAGCCTTTTCTAATACATCTTCTACAATCTGGCTTGTTGCTCTTTGAATGTCTTTTCCCTTCATACTTGATACCTCTTTTGTCACTATCTATCATATCTTTTTTTACTGATTTTATCAAGGCCAACTAATCATTCTGATTTTTAAAAGCAAAACTCCCAGAATAGACTGGGAGTTAGCTTGTTGCGATTTTATTGAGGTATATTTCAACTGTCGTTCCTTTTTCGGGTGCAGAATCAATCTTCATCTGGTAATTGTCTCCAAAATGAAGTTTGAGTCGTTGGTCGACATTTTGAAGGCCAACTCCCCCACGTTTGAGCTGACTTTGACTACTATCGCCAGCAGCTTGGAAACCAACACCATCATCCTCAATGCAGATGACAAGCCCTGTATCCTTTTTCTGAACAGAGACTTTAATATGGCCCTGACCTTCCTTCTCCTTAATGCCATGGTAAAGAGCATTTTCTACAAGAGGTTGTAACACCAGCTTGGGCAAGACTAAGTTACCAAAAGCAGGATCTTCATCAATCTCATACTCCAGCTTATCACCATAGCGTTGTTTCTGGATAAAGAGATACTGGCGGACATGATTGATTTCATCAGAAAGAGAAATCAAATCCTTTCCTTGATTGAGCGCCAAGCGGAAATAGGTTGCCAGAGACTTGGTCACCTGAACCACTCGCTGACTATCCTGAAATTCAGCCATCCAGATGATAGTGTCCAAGGTGTTATAGAGGAAATGGGGGTTAATCTGACTTGACAAGGCTTGAAGCTCATACTGCCGGGTCGCTTCTTCCTGCCTGCGAATAGCTGCCATCAGCTGATCAATCTGATCCAACATGGCATTGAACTGACGAGTCACTTCTCTCAGTTCATAGGCACCAGCTTCCTTGGCACGCAGATTTTGTGTACCAGAAGCAATTTCCAGCATGGTTTCTCTCAAATCCTTCAAAGGGGCAATCCAGCGCTTGAGACTGAACCACACCAAGCAGAGACAGGCAAGAAGAGATAAGGCACTAGCACCAAGCAAGGTCCACAAGAGCTGACTCCGAACCTGGTCTAACTTCTCAAGTGAAGACACTCCAAGCACTGTCCAATCTGTTCCTGCAATCTTTTCCTGACTGACATAGGATTGGTGATCCAGCGTATAGCCCTGTCCCGTCTCGATGTAGGGTTTCATGGCCTCCATTTCACTCGCTGAGCTATAGACAGTACGTTTAGGATGGTAGACAAATTCATGATTTTCATTGATGATAAAGGCAAAACCCTGCTGACCCAATTGGAGTTGGTTGAGATAGGCTTCTAAAGTTTCGTAAGAAATATCCAAACGAAGCACGCCAAGATTGGCCCCCTTTGCATCAACAAGTTCCTGAGTAACAGAAATGACCCATTGACTATCTGATTTACGAGCTGGGGTTAAAACTGGCTTAGCTCCCTGATGAATAGCCTTTTGGTACCAATCCTCAGCCATCATATCTGAGGAAGTTTTCATCTGCACACTGTCATCTGTAGAAATAACCTGACCGGATTTGG
Organism: Streptococcus oralis; assembly: GCF_023109315.1. GTDB lineage: Bacteria > Bacillota > Bacilli > Lactobacillales > Streptococcaceae > Streptococcus > Streptococcus oralis_BS. The sequence goes on along the minus strand of NZ_JALDUF010000002.1, from coordinate 212,107 downwards.
TTACCAGTACCACCGTTTTCAAGTCCTGGTCTGCCTTTAAGATAGTCAAAAACAGATCTCGGATTCCCTTGACCTTGTCTTGACTGGGATTCTCAGCATAGGCTAGCACATCCTTCTGCTGGGTTAAACTGGTAGAGGTGGTTTCTAATTTTTTGATATATGACTGAATAAAGTGGCTAGTTTGGCTGATAGTTGTTTGGCTATTGCCCTCAATAGTAGCCTCAATGGCTGATGAACTAGATTGATAATAGAAAGTCCCGACCACAGCTAGTAGAATGAGAAAGACCAGAAAGATGGAAATAACCATTCTGACTAAAAGAGAAGAACGCTTCATCGGCCTTCTCCCTTCTTAAACTGACGAGGTGTCACACCTGCAATCTGTTTAAAACGTTGAGTAAAGTAGTTCATATCTTCAAAACCAACCTTTTCGGCTATCTCATAAATCTTTAAATCTGTGGTCAGAAGCAAGAGCTTGGCTTGTTTGACACGCTCTCTCACCAGATAATCCTGAAAAGGCAGGCCCAACTCTTTCTTAATTAAGGAACTCAAATAAGTTGGGCTAAAGCCCAAATCACTGGCCAAGCTCTTTAAACTAAATTGACTGTCAGCCAGATGAGACTGGATTTTCTGGGCCAGATTTCCCTCAAACTTATCGGTTAATAAATCTTGTAACTGCTCTTCTTTTTCTTCCTTGTCTAGTTTTTGCTTTATTTTCCCCAACATTTCCTCAATATCTTGACGAGAAAAGGGCTTGAGCAGATAGTCATCTACACCGAGTTTGACGGCAGACAAGGCATAATCAAAATCATCGTAACCCGTCAAAAAAACTAGGTGAACCTGAGGATAGGTTTCTCGTACCAGACTAGCCAACTGGATGCCATTCAGCTGAGGCATGTTGATATCAGTTAAAATGATATCTGGCACCTGCTTTTGAATCAAGTCCCAAGCCTGTCTTCCATTTTCAGCCTGACCGATGATTTCCATATCGTAGGCTGCTACATTGACCAACTTGGTCAAGCCTTGTCTTACCAGATACTCATCTTCTACGATTAAGATTGTGTAGGTCATGCTCTGCTCCTTTGTCACTTACTAGTATCAGTATAGCAAAATTCTCCTCTAACCGCTTAGGAAAGCCCTCTTATACTCAATGAAAATCAAATAGCAAACTAGGAAGCTAACCGCAGGTTGTGCAAAGTTCAGCTTTGAGGTTGTAGATAAAACTGACAAAGTCAGCTCAAAAACACTGTTTTGAGGTTGTAGATGAAACTGACGAAGTCAGTAACTATACGTATGGGGACGGTAAGGCGACGCTGAAGTAGTTTGAAGAGTCTTAATCGACATAATCTAGTAAATAAGCATAGCCTTTTTCTTCCATTTGGTCTTTGGGAATAAATCGAATGGAAAGACTATTGATACAGTAGCGTAAGCCCCCCTTGTCCTGTGGTCCATCTGTAAAGACATGGCCAAGGTGAGAATCTCCAACTCGGCTCCGCACTTCCATACGCGTCATATTGTAAGACTTATCTTCCTTGTAGGTGGCAACATCTGGACTGATTGGTTGGGTGAAACTAGGCCATCCGCAACCAGACTCAAACTTGTCCTTTGATGAAAAGAGGGGTTCGCCAGTTGCCACATCCACATAGATACCGGATTCAAATTTATCCCAATAGCGGTTTGAAAAAGCTCGTTCTGTTTGATTTTTCTGGGTAACTGCATACTCCTCAGGTGACAAGTTCTTTTTCAATTCCTCATCACTTGGTTTAGGATATTTGCTGGCATCAATAACGGGATAGGCAGCCTGATTGACATTGATATGACAGTAGCCATTTGGATTTTTCTTGAGGTAGTCTTGGTGATAGTCCTCAGCCACCACAAAATTCTTCAAGGCCTCCTTTTCAACTGCCAGAGGTTGATCGTATTTCTTAGCCACCTCATCAAAAACTTGGTTGATTACTTCCAAATCCTTGTCATCTGTGTAATAAACACCAGTACGGTACTGGGTTCCCACATCATTTCCTTGTTTATTTTTGCTGGTTGGATTGATAATGCGGAAGTAATGAAGCAGGATTTCTTTAAGAGAAATTTGATTAGCATCATAGGTGACATGGACGGTTTCCGCATGTCCTGTTTGGTTGATCAATTCGTACTTGGTTGTTTCCCCTCTACCATTTGCATAGCCTGAAACGGCATCTGTCACTCCAGACACGCGTGAGAAGTATTCCTCAACTCCCCAGAAACATCCCCCAGCTAGATAAATTTCGTGCAAGTCTGCGTCTTTACTCACTTCTGTTTTTTTCACTGTTTTTCCTCCTTGGCTAACTGATGCTTTCTCAATTTGCGAGCTATCTGTCTGCCCTGCATTTCGCATCAATAAAAAATAAAGACCGGTTAGGACTAGGAGAATGACCCCTGCCAAGACAAAAAGTTTTACTTTATCATTCATAGCCTTTCTCTACCCCATTTCTTTCAATTCTTTTAAAATCATATCCTTATCCATAAAACCTGGTTGCGTTTTGACCAGCTTGCCTTCCTTGTCTATAAAGGCTTGAGTCGGGTAAGAACGAACACCATAACTTTCCAAAAGTTTGCCTGACGGATCAATTAGAACTGGAAAATTTTTATAATCCAAGCCCTTGTACCAGTTCTTAAAGTCCGCTTCTGCTTGCTCCCCCTTGTGGCCAGGAGATACCACTGTCAAGACCACGTAGTCATCACCAGCATCCTTAGCAATTTCGTCCGTATCTGGAAGGCTGGCTAGACAGATGGAACACCAAGAAGCCCAGAATTTAAGATAGACTTTCTTGCCTTTGTAGTCAGATAAACGATAGGTCTTACCATCTACTCCTGTTAGTTCAAAATCAGCGACTGCCTGACCTTTAGTCGCAGTTTGCGCACCGACTTGTTCTGTTTTGGTTTGCTCCTTCATAGTTGATTCGTCTGACATGTTTTTAGCCGAACAAGCTGCCAAGCAACAGATTGAGCCTACTCCAAGTAGACATGTTTGCCATTTCTTCATTTCTTCTTCCTCTCTATTCAAATAATCTTGTCAAAATAGAAGCATTTCCCAAAAGCACCAAGATTCCCATCAGGATAATGAGGAAACCACCCACTTTTTTGAGGGTTCCGAGGTAAGGATGGAGTTTTCGAAAATGTTTCAAAACATAGCTGGAGGCGAGAGCTAGAACCAAAAATGGTAGCGCCAAACCTAGCGTGTAAACCAACATGAGACCAGCTCCCTGCCAAGCACCTGAGCCTCCTGAAGCCGCTAAGGCCAAAACAGACCCCAGAACTGGCCCCACACATGGCGTCCAAGCAAAACTAAAGGTCAACCCCAGTAAAAATGCCTGACTATAGCCGTTAGCGTTTTGACCCTGTCTCTTTAATTGTAGCCTTTTTTCCTTGTAGAGCCCCTTCAAATGTAAGACTTCCATCTGGTGTAAGCCAAAGAGAATGATAACCGCACCCGTCACATACTGAAACCAAGAAGCATACAGCAAATTGCCTAAAAAACCAGCTCCATAGCCCAGTAAGATAAAGATAAAAGAAATCCCTGCTATAAAGGCCAGAGTTCGCACTAAACTAACAAGTGAGATTGAAATTTTTCCGCTAGAAGCCTGAGCACCATCTTTGTCATCCAACAAGACCCCTGCATAGACCGGTAACAAGGGTAAGATACAAGGAGAAAAGAAGGAAAGAATTCCAGCAAGAAAAACACTGGTAAAAAAGAATACATTGTCCATTGCCTTCCTCCATTCTTTGATTTGATAAGTCTATTATAATTCCCAACTCTAAGAAAAAACAGGGACAATGATAGGAAAAAATAGGAATTTAATCAGTTTATTCAGAAATCTGGCACAAAAAAAGCCAGACAAGGTCTGACTTTGATAGAAACAGAAAAGAGAATCACCTGTCTTCCCTGCTTATCTGGTAATAAATAAGGTCCGCAACGTAGTCTTTTCTCTCCACACCATTGGTAATGGTTTTTAGATAAGACATTCCCGCTTTTTCCATAACACGGCCTGAAGCTGGGTTGAGACTAGCATATCGAGCTCTGGCCTTTTGAAAACCAACTTGAGTAAAACAAAAGTCTAACACAGCTCTCAAGGCTTCCGTCATCATACCACGACCCCAATAGTTTTTTCCTAAAATATATCCAATTTCACAACTTGAATCTTTCTCATTCATCTCAACGATGCTGATATCTCCTATCACTTGCTCAGGATTTTCTTTGAGACAAATGGCCCATTTGTAATAGTTGGGATTGGGATAGGATGCAACCCAATTTCGAATCGAATTTCGAGTCACCTCAACATCAAGATGAGGATCCCAGGTGACATAGGTCAGATTCTTAGCAGACGAAGCCCAATTTTGAAACATGGCTTCCGCATCACTCTCCACAAACCTTCTCAAAATCAAACGATCTGTCTGTATCGTTTGCGTACCGATTGCTTCCATAATGTTACCTCGCTTTCTAAGCTTAAGGCTCAAGCTAAAAAGGTCCCCCGGACCTTCTTCGCTTTCTCATTTCTAGGCTCAGGGTAAAAACCTCCACTGGAGGTTCCTCGTTTTCCCGTTTCTAGACTCGGGCTGAAAACCTCCACTGGAGGTTATTCTTGCTCTCGAGTTTCAAGGCAAGAAGCTAAAAAGGTCCCCCGGACCTTTTTACTCCCAAAAGTCATCAAAGACGGTGATTGGTAGGTGGCGTTTGTGTTGGCCTTTGTGCCACCAGTTTTCAATAGTCGCTTGAGCTTCTGGACTGATTGATTTGCCTTCGAGGTAGTCATCAATTTCATTGTAAGTGACTCCAAGTGCGACTTCGTCTGCAATACCTGGTTTTTCTTCTTCCAAATCTGCTGTTGGGATTTTTTCATAAAGTGCTGGGTCTGCACCAAGTTCCTTCAAAAGTTGTTTTCCTTGGCGTTTATTGAGGCGGTAAAGAGGGAGAATGTCTGCACCACCGTCACCAAACTTAGTAAAGAATCCTGTGATATTTTCCGCAGCATGGTCTGTTCCAATGACCGCTCCGCTATGGGCACCCGCAAGGGCATATTGGGCAATCATACGACTACGAGCTTTAATATTGCCCTTGTTAAAGTCTGAAACAGGACTTCCTGTCGCTTCAACTGCAGCTGTCATGGCATCAGCTGATTCCTTAATATTCACAACCAAGCTGACATCTGGTTGGATGAAAGCGAGGGCTTTTTGAGCATCCGCTTCATCAGCTTGCACGCCATAGGGCAGGCGGACAGCGATAAATTGGTAACTGTCATCTCCTGTCTCTGCTCGCATTTCTTCCATAGCTAATTGCGCCAAACGTCCCGCTAAAGTCGAGTCTTGTCCCCCAGAAATCCCTAGTACAAAAGTTTTAAGGAAGGGGTGTTTTTTTAGGTATTTTTTTAAGAAGTCAATGGAACGACGAATTTCCTCCTGGGCGTCAATCATTGGTTTAACCCCTAGTTGCTGGATAATAGTCTCTTGCAAACTCATTCTTCTTCTCCTTCACCAAGGGCTTCCTTACGCATCTTGTCAATCAATTCCATCTTATCTTGCCAAATATCATGCGCCAAATCTACTGGATAGTGCTGTGGATTCAATACGCGCTTGTATTCATCCCATAGCTTGTCGAATTCCTTACGGGCATAATCCTGAATGTCAGTCAAACTAGGCAAGCTGTAAACTAATGTTCCTTCTTTGAAAATATCCACCAAGAGAGGGACAGCATCAAAATTACGAACAGTCTTTTTGATGTAGGTATAAGTTGGATGGAACATCTTGATTTCAGTCATGCCGCTCACATCAACACCATCATAGGTGATGTAGTCACCTTCTGACTTGCCTTTTTCACGACTGGTAATGCGCCATACCTGCTTCTTACCTGGCGTCGACACTTTTTCAGCATTATTAGACAGTTTGATGGTATTGCGCATCTGACCATTTTCATCTTCAATAGCTACAATCTTATAAACTGCCCCAAGAGCTGGCTGGTCATAGGCTGTAATCAGCTTGGTTCCGACACCCCAGACATCAATCTTGGCTCTTTGCATCTTGAGGTTTAGGATAGTATTTTCATCCAGATCATTAGAAGCATAGATCTTAGCCTCTGTAAATCCAGCCTCGTCCAGTTGCTGACGGACTTTCTTGGAAATGTAAGCAATATCCCCAGAGTCAATCCGCACACCCATAAAGTTAATCTGATCACCCAGTTCACGCGCCACCTGAATAGCAGCTGGCACACCGATGCGAAGTGTATCATAAGTATCTACTAAAAAGACACAATCACGATGAGTCGCCGCATAGGCCTTAAAGGCTTCATAGTCGTTTCCATAAACCTGTACCAAGGCATGGGCATGAGTCCCCAAGACTGGAATATCAAAGAGCTTACCAGCACGCACGTTGCTGGTTCCATTGGCGCCACCAATCACCGCTGCGCGTGTTCCCCAGATAGCTGCATCCATTTCTTGCGCACGACGTGTCCCAAACTCCATCAAAGGTTCATCCTCAATGACCGAACGAATACGTGCTGCCTTGGTCGCTATCAAGGTTTGAAAGTTAACGATGTTTAAGAGAGCCGTTTCGACCAATTGACATTGGGCTAGAGGTCCTTCTACCTGTACAATCGGCTCATTGGCAAAGACCAAGTCCCCTTCCTGAGCAGAACGAACCGTCAACTCCAACTTGAGATTGCGGAGGTAATCTAAGAACGCCCCATGATAGCCAAGCGACTCCAAGTAGGCAATATCGCTATCTGAAAAGCGTAAGTCTTCAAGATAATGTACAATTCTTTCCAAACCAGCAAAAACCGCATAGCCGTTATTAAACGGTTGCTGACGGAAATAAACTTCAAAGACCGCCTTTTTATTGTGAATCCCTTGGTCAAAGTAAACTTGCATCATGTTGATCTGGTACAAGTCCGTGTGCAATGTCAAACTATCATCTGGATACATCTGTTTTCCTTCTTCCTACTTTACAAAGGTATGAACGTATTCTACCACTTTCACACCATCCGATAAATTAGTACTATTATAACACATTTTACCAAGATTGATAAAAAGATAACAAGCTATTCTCCATTCTCCAGTTCATCCATATCTTGCTCAAACTTTTTTGAGCCCATTCGCCATAACTTTTAAGTCCGAGATTGCCGATAAAAACCCAAGGAAGATAAATCAAATAAGTAATAACCCAAGCAGACAAGTATTTAAAATTTAAAGGATTGTGCTGATAAATTTCGATATTGAATTGATAATTCTGCAACATCAAGAGAGTCGTAATAGAGAGAGTTACCAGCAAACACCCTACAATCATAAAATGAAAACGACTATAGTAGGTCACTCCAAGTTGTCGTGCACGATTGAAAAAGAAGAAAATTCCTAAAAGAAGGGTAACCAGAAGAATATTAGGATTAAAAAGAGCAGGTGCTAATACAGCCACCAAATAACTTAGCAGAATGAGCCCGATAAACACATGGAAAGACTCTGTCCCAGCTTTATTCATCAGTTGTTCTTCTCTTTCGTCTAATAATTGATAATAAAAAAATCTATTTTTCATCTTCTTCCTCCCAAAATAATTGATCTAAAGTTTTGCCTAAGCATCTGCAAATGGACTGACAGAGGGAGAGACTAGGATTGTATTTCCCAGCTTCAATCAAGCCTATAGTCTGCCTAGTAACACCTACAGCTTCTGCCAAATCCCCCTGTGTTAAGTCAAGCTCCACCCGAGCTAATTTTAATTTTAAATTTTTAGCCACTAGCGTCCTCCTTCACATTTTTAAAAAGTTGCGCTTCTTTTAAAAACATTATACCATATATCTAACTTAATGCAATATATACATGTCATTTTGTAAGATTTTATTAACAAAAAACTCTCTACCACAAAAAATAGAGAGTGTTGTGTTTAAATATAGGATTTCAAAATATCAACGACATCACTTCTTTTCTTGACCTGATAGGCCTTGATGCCCAATTTCTCAACTGCGATTGTATTGTCCTCAATATCGTCTAGAAAGACACAATTTGCGGGATCTAGCTGGTATTTATCAAGAATCTCCTTAAACATTGCCAAATCAGGCTTTATAGCTTTTATATCACAGGATAGGACAAAGCCATCTAAAAGTTCTTTTAAGGGAGATAGTTGCTCTTCCAGCAAGTCATAAAATACCTTTGAGGTATTGGACAAGACAAAGATGCGATGCCCCTTTTTCTTTAGTTCTGACAAGACAGGAAAGACTTCCCTATAAATATCAATGTGGCTAGGCCAATTCCAGATAACTTCTTCGACCTTCTTTTGATAGGCCCTGCCAAGCATAGACACAACTTTAAGCACCAACTCTTCTCTCGTCATGGTTCCAAGATCTAATCTTTCCCAAAGCCCCGACTGAAAAATGGCCTTATCTAAAATCAAATATTCTTCCTTCGTATCCGAAACACCTTGTAAAATCTTATCCTTGTTCCATTCTAACAAGACGTTGCCCATATCCAGTATGATATCCATTAACCCACCTCCATAGTGATGTGAAGATTTCCTCTTTGATTTTATTTGTATACTCAATGAAAATCAAAGAGCAAACTAGAAAGCTAGCCGCAGGTTGCTCAAAGCACAGCTTTGAGGTCGTAGATAGAACTGACGAAGTCAGTAACATACACACGTCAAGGCGACGCTGACGTGGTTTGCATTTGATTTTCGCAGAGTAATAGCTTACAAATCCTTTTGGTAATAGTATCTTTGTCCTGTGTAGGGATAGTTTTGCAAGGTAAAGACTTCCTTGTAGCCATGGCTTTTATAAAAATCTGGCGCTTGAAACTGGTAAGTATTGACGAAAGCAAAACGACAGTTTCGATTCTTAGCTTCACTTTCAGCTTGCTCCAATAGTTTTGAACCGATTCCCTGTCCTCGCAATTCCTCTCTCACAAACAAATATTCGATTTCCAGCCAATTTCCGAAAGTCTCTGCTACTAAGCCTGCCAGGAGATTGCCCTTTTCGTCTTCAACATAAAGGTTCAGGGGCTCGCTTTCAGCCTCTTCTCTTTTGGAACGATTATAAGCACGAATCAAATTTCTTATTTCTTGCGCTTTATGAGATTCCTTATTTTCCAATCTAAAATGCATCCAAACCTCCTTCGAACTGTTACAGCTTGATTATAATCTTATTTCAATAGACTGTCAAACTAGAAAAAAACTCACCAAGCAGAGTTGATGAGTTCATAATTTATTTAATAAAGGTATTAGCGCTTTTATAATATCTTTAATTTAGATATTATAAGCCAAATCTTGATTCATTTTAGAAAACGAAATATTATGCTTCATCTTCCTTTTTGCGTTTTGCAATCAAACCTAGACCTACCAGACCAAGTGCAGCACCAAGAGTGACAACTTCAGATTTAGATTGTTCACCAGTGTTGGGCAACTCACGACCCTTAGATTTTTCTGATGTTGGTGGTGTCGGTGGTGTTGATGGTGTCGGTGGTGTTGATGGTGTTGGTGGTGTCGGTGGTGTCGGTGGTGTCGGTGGTGTCACCTTGTTGTTAAACTCGGTATCGGCTGGCAACTGAGTAGTTACAGTCAACACTCTACCATCCTTCTTCACTTTAATACCAACAGTAGCAATCATGCGATCGTACTCAATACCAGCTTCCGTACCTTTCACTTCTTCTACATGGTAGATATAAATTCCTTCCTCGCCACGTTTGAATGTAAGAGCTGAAAATTGAATCTTACCAGTTACATCGTTGGTTACAGTTTCAATCACATTTCCTTTTTCGTCCTTCAGAACAAAACTAAACTCACCAGCCTTCAATTTACGACCTTCAAGCTTCTTAGTGAAATTGAACTGCGCTGTGACTGGGGCTACCGCATAGTTGTTAAATTCGCTGTCAGCTGGCATTGTTACAGCAGCGTTCAACAGACCTGTTTGAGCGTCTTTTGTGACATTTACAGTCACAGTAGCGTT
>NZ_JALDUF010000002.1:0-202061 GCF_023109315.1 Streptococcus oralis | reverse complement strand
AATTGTGCTGTAGTTGCACCTGGTGTGAAGGTATTATTAAACTCTGTATCTGTTGGAAGGGCTTTGGTTGCTGTAAGAGTATGACCTGCTTTCGTTACAGTCACTGTCACCTCTGCCTTCATTGGATCATAAGTCATTCCTGCTTCTGAACCAGCTACTTCTTCTACAGTGTACTTATGCTCGCCAACTTCATTGTTCTTATATGTAAGCGCATCGAAGGCTACTTTACCTGAAGCATCATTGGTCTTCGTTTGTAGAACCGTACCATTCTTATCTTTCAAGACGAAGCTGAACTCACCAGCTTTAAGGGTACGTCCTGCAAGAGCCTTACTAAAGTCAAATTGCGCTGTGACTGGGGCTACCGCATAGTTGTTAAATTCGCTATCAGCTGGCATTGTTACAGCAGCGTTCAACAGACCTGTTTGAGCGTCTTTTGTGACATTTACAGTCACAGTAGCGTTCATTGAATCGTAATCGATATTGGTATCTGTTCCAGCTACTTCGCGAACGGTATAAGTATGAGTTCCTTCTGTTGCATAGGAGATCGCGTCAAATTGGATCGTTCCGTCAGCTTTATTCTTCTTCGTTTGGATTACATGGCCATTTTCAAGCAATTCAAAGGTGAAGGCATCCGCTTCAAGCGTTTTTCCTTCCAATTTCTTAGTGAAACTGAATTGTGCGCTTGTCGCTGCTGGAGTGAACGTATTGTTGAACTCTGTATCTACACCTGTCGTTGCATTTCCATCTGCATCCACACCATTTGTTGATGAATAAGATGGTGTGGTTGCAACCAAAGTATGGCCTGACTTAGTAACAGTCACTGTCACTTTTGCTTCCATTTGGTCATAGGTCATTCCAGTTTCTGGCGTTGTTGGGATAACTTCTTTTACAGTATAGTTAAAGGTCTTACTTGAATTCCGTTGTCCTGAAGCATCTGTTCCAAGATCGCTAGCACTATACTCAATACCTGTGAACTTCACATTTCCAGTTGCATCATTGGTTGCAGTTGCTACCTCTGCGCCTGATTCGTCATACAGTTTGAATGTGAATTCATTCGCTTTCAGATCGCGACCTTTCAATTTCTTGGAGAAGTCAAACTCTACATTTACTGGTGGAACAACGTGATTATTGAAAGTTGTATCATCTGTACCAGTTGCTTCACCACCTGTTGCAGTTATCTCTGTTTTGGCAGTTAACAGACCTGAATCCTCATCTTTTGTTACAGTCACCTTAACTGCGATAGTCATTTCATCGTAGTCTACATCAGGTTTGTTCCCCTTCACTTCTTTAACAGTGTAGTTGTAGACACCAACTTTATCGAATGACAATTCGCTGAAGGTAATTTTCCCATCAGCCTTGTTAGTCACAGTTTGATTCACATTGTTATCACCAGCCAATGTGAAGCTAAAGTCACCAGCTTTCAATGTTCCATTTGAAAGTTCTTTATTAAATTCCAGATCTACCTTAACAGGAGATGATTTGAAGGTATTGTTGAACTCAGTATCAGTTGGCATAGTTGTTTGAGCTACGTAGGAATCTCCGTTAGCATTTACCGTGATTGTTACGTTAGCTTTCATTGGATCATAAGTCATACCAGTTTCTGAACCAGTGACCTCCTCAACTGTATAATGATAGGTTCCTGCAGAGTTAAACAAGAGTGGATCAAAAGTAATATTCCCAAAACTATCATTTGTTTGAGTATCAACAACCTTACCTGTACTATCAATCAAATTAAAAGTGAACTCGCCACGTTTTAAATTTCTTCCGTCCAAACGTTTAGTAAATGATAAATCAACCCTTGCTGGTTTTTTTGCTTTTGTAGCTGAACCAGATCCTCCTGCCTTAAAGGCAAAAGATGCTTGATAACTATACTCTTCTCCATTGTTATAGGTGATTTTGATATCATTTCCGTGTTTTTGTTGCAATTCTGCAAGTGTAGGGCTTGCTGAAACATTCTTCAATCTAGTCATATAACGAACGTAGATCATTTCGTTCAGTTGTGCTATCTTAAATGAAAAACCAGACGAACTTGTTTTGATATTTTCTAATAATTGAATTGCATTTCCTTTAGATACCCATGGTGAAATTGACTGAACCTTTTCGGCTCTGAGAGCTTTTCCATTCCACAAATCCACATGATCGTCAGGAATTGGTGTTGCATGCCCTGCTCGCCATGCAGCTTTTCTTTGGTCATCAAACTCTGTTAATACTGGATCACCATCTTGAACCAATTCTTGATCATCTGGAAGACTATCAATCAATTGGTAGTTGTTTAAAACCTGTGGAGCTACTAGACTTCCTGCATTTACACGGATGGTCCATCTGATTAATTCAGGATGTCCTGTTACTGCTTCCCCGTATTTTTCAACCTTTGATTTTGCTGCTGGTGTTGGAGCATTTTCGGGGCCTACTGTTACTGTAATCTTGGTTCCATTGAAATTGAGTTCCGTTGGAACATTTGGCTTAACATTCGCTTTCCAACCTGTACTAATGTTTAACGTATAATTTTTTCCGAGAGTATTTTTTTCAAAGTAATCTGTAAAAGTAGTGATTACTTTGTTATTGATTGAATCCAAGAAAGCATTCCCGATAACTTGACCACCTGGTCCCGTCACATCATAGTGCAAACTTGTAGGGATTCTCACAGCATCTGGGATATCAACTACCAGTTTATCATTGCGTTTGATGGTTAAACTATCAGGCATATTCATGCGAATGACAGTTTCTACTGGCGTAAACAATCCGTTACCATTTGGAAAATTCACTTCAACATCTGGATTTTGTACGGTAATCGTATCACCTGTTTTTACATAGGTTGTTGCACCATTTACATAGGTTGTTGCACCACCTGATGAAGGCAGTTCTCTTTTAGAACGTCTTGATCTTATCGTAGGTTGTGATTCAGTTTTTTTCTCGCTAGCTACAGGCGCAGAGCCTTCGGCACTGGCTTTTGAAGTTGGAGAAGCTGACTCAGCTGGTGTAACACTACTGCTAGCTGGTGTTACAACTTCATTTAGTTGTTTTTCAGTCTTCTCCTCTTTAACCACATGTGCAGAGCCTTCGGAACTGGCTTGTGAAGTTTGAGAGGCTGATTCACTCTGCGTAACACTAGTGCTAGCTTGCGTTACAGCTTCATTTGCTTCAAGACCAGATTCCTTGTGTCTCTCGCCTTGATTCTCTTTTGTGACAACTGAAGTTTGTGACTCTGTATTATTCTTCACTTCATCCGCATAAACGTTTCCTTCCACAAATACCAGTGTTGACAACAACACGGAAGCAACACCGATAGTGTACTTGCGAATAGAAAAACGTTCTTTAGATTCGGAAAACATTCTTTTCATTCGTTATCTCCTATATTACTATTATCATACTCTTGAGTATTTTATCATAACATTTTGTAGAAGACAAATTTTTATAATTCTCTTTAATTATTCTCAATAAGTAGAAAAATTTCTGAATGTATTTCAGAGATAACTCATATGAATTTCGATAGCTATTTCAGTTACTTTTTAAGTTTAAGGTGCATACTGCATCCGCTGTCCTACATTTATTTCATTTTAAAATATTTATACTTCTTTTTTATAGCTAATACATCAACATTCGCAATTATTTTTAATAGAACACCTTCAAAATTTGAATCTCTGGGCGGAAAAAATCTTAATTTTAAGAGACCTTATACTCGATAAACGAGACAAAAAACGAATAAGATAGAATTCTAATTATCAGAAAAACTGACTTTGTTCGTTTTTTATATTCAAGGTTAAACTTTTACTCCAACCTCTGGAGCTTATAGCGGATGACTATGATTTATAACTAACAATCTCCTAGATACTTTTCTTCGCTCAAAAATGTAGTGAGTAAAATCACTGTAGGGAATTATAGATCCTATTTTGTTGTCTTGAATATACAATATAAGTGCACAATAAAAACTCATAAGATTTTCTAGTAAAATAGAATTGAACCAACTAGTTACGAAAGGAAATCTTATGAGCTATCACCATTTTACTATAGATGAGCGTGAGAGTATTCTCATTTACCATATGCAAGGCCTAAATTTTTCTCAAATTGCTAAGTTGCTCCATCGTCATCCGTCTAGTATTAGTCGCGAGTGGAAGCGACATACAAAATCAGGAAGTTATTCTCCCAATCAAGCACAGGAATCTTACCATATTGCTAAATCACACTGTGGGCGGAAACGGATGCTTGAAATAGATCACAATTTAAGCAATACCGTCAAGCATCTATTTCTCGATTATCAATGGTCTCCTGAAGAAATAGAAGGCCGGTTGCGATTAGAGTACGGGAAAGCTGTTATTAGTTATCAAACAATCTATAGAGCCATCTATCGCGGTCACTTTGACGACAAGCTTTCACATGGTGCTCGTGGTGTCATTCGCAAACTCCGTCATCGTGGGAAAACACGTCATACAAAAGGTCATGTCGAAAACAGAGGAAAAATTTCTATTTCTCATACCATTCACGAAAGACCAGAAGACGCTAATAACCTCATCAAGGTCATCAAGCGCAATGCTTTCGGTTTTCGGAACTTTGAAAACTTCAAAAAACGGATTTTTATCGCTCTAAACATCAAAAAAGAAAGGACGAAATTCGTCCTTTCTCGATCTTAGCTTTTCTTCAACCCACTACAGTTGACAAAGAGCCCTTATTTTCTAAATTTCCACTGGCTATAAATTCCGAAACCGATAATCCAGATAGCTGAACCAATTGCTCCCATAAAAGTAGATTCTTGTAAAAAGAGGGTTACAAAGACAAAGATAAAGAAGAGCATGGTTAAAGGATTTAGAAAACGGTAATGGGGCATGAGGTAGCCATCCGCCATGAAGTCTTGTGACTTGCGGTATTTGAGATGAGCCACCATGATCAAGATATAAATCGCGATGTAAACACCTGATGAAGATGCCGTGATCAAAGCAAAGGCATCTGAAACACCTGGCAACACATTGATAAAGGCAGCCAGAGCAATTAAGATTGCTGAAGCAATAATAGCATTTTGTGGAACATTATGGCGAGAGAGAGTATCTGCCTTGATCGCTTTTAAGAATCGATTGGGCGAATCATGGGCAATCTGGTAGAGGTGTCGTCCTGTTGAATAGAGGGTTGAATTAAGAGCAGATGCGGCCGACGTCAAAACGACGAAGTTAATCAGAGCTGCCGCCCACTTGATACCTGCTAGCTCAAAAACCGTTACAAATGGCGAATCTGAAGAAGCAAGTTCTCTCCAGGGAATAATAGACATAATGGCTAATAGAGCTCCACCATAGAAGAAGACAATTCGGAGAGGAATTTCTTTAACTGCTTTTGGCAAAACCTGACGAGGATTCTTCGTTTCAGAGGTTGTCACTCCGATAAATTCAATCATCAGATAGGCAAAAAATACCATTTGAAAGGCCATGACAAAGTTCATGACTCCATTTGGGAAAAGAGAGAATTGATTGCTGATATTTGCCAGACTTGCGGCACCATATGGTGTTTCAAATCCTGTCAAGACCATAAAGACTCCTGTTGCAATCATAGCTAAAATAGCCACAATCTTAACCATAGCAAACCAAAACTCGACTTCTCCAAAGAGCTTAACCGCAATCAGATTGACCAAGGCCAAAATCGTTAAAAAAACAATCTGAATCAACCAACTAGGCCAAGAAGGAAACCAAAACTGAACATAATGCGAAATCGCGGTGATTTCTGCCATACCGATAAAGACAACAGACAACCAATAAGACCAAACCGAGAAATACCCCCAGCCTTTCCCCAAATGACGGGTGATAAAGTTGATAAAAGTATGTTGTTCTGGATCCTGATATAGCATCTCCCCAACAGCCCTCATCATCAAAAACATAAAGGCTCCTGTAATCATGTAAATCAGGATGATAGAAGGTCCAGTAAGGCTGATAGAACGACCAGCACCTAGGAAAAGTCCTGTTCCGATTGTCCCCGCAATGGCCATCACCTGAACATGGCGATTGGTTAAACCACGCTCCATTTTATTTTTTTTCTTATTTGAACTCATATAGTCTCCTATTTATTCAAAAAATCAAAAAGGAGTTGAGCAAGTCAAGACCTCCACTACTCCATTTTCATTCTATTTAGGCTGTTTTCTCAACCTTTAAAATTTTGACATCGTAACTACCAACAGGTGTCTCAATCGTAACAATATCGCCTGTTTTTTTGCCGATCAAAGCTTGTCCAATCGGACTTTCATTTGATACCTTCCCAGCGAAAGCATCCGCACCTGCAGAACCGACGATGATGTATACTTCCTCTTCCTCTTCACCGATTTCTTGGATGGTTACGGTCTTACCGATAGCTACCTCATCTTGGGCAACTGCATCGCTATTAACAATTTCAGCATAGCGAATTTTTGTTTCTAGACTTGAAATTTGTCCTTCAACAAAAGCTTGTTCATCCTTAGCTGCTTCGTACTCACTATTTTCTGAAAGATCCCCGTACGAACGAGCAATTTTGATACGCTCTACGACTTCAGGACGACGAACGAGTTTCAATTCTTCTAATTCTTTTTCTAACTTTTTCTTTTCTTCAAGGGTCATTGGGTAAGTTTTTTCTGCCATTTTTTCAACTTTCTTTTCTATTACTTTTTTAAAACAAAATTATGTGGAAAACCACATAATTTTAGTTTGAACTACTTGATTGTGTTAATTTACTATTGATATGTTCTGCAACATTTTGGTCATGCTCTTCTTTTGTCGTTGCAAAGTACACTTTACCGTCTTCAACATTTGCTACAAAGTATAAGTACTCACTCTTTGTCTGATTTACACTTGCTTCAATCGCATCGAGGCTTGGACTATCAACTGGTCCGGGCATGAGGCCAAGATGTGTATAAACATTATAAGGTGAATCAATCGTAGTATCAATTGCAGTATCATCAGCCAAGCTAATCTTTTGGCCAAGTTTTCCTTCAGCATACAAGATAGCAATGTTGCTTTGAAGTGGCATACCAAGATTCAAGCGGTTATAGAAGACTCCCGCAATTAATTTACGATCTTCGGTCTTAGCACCTTCTTTTTCGACAAGAGAAGCAATACTGAGCAATTCATTAACTGTCAGATTCTTTTCTTTGATCGTAGTGTAATACGGTGACATGGCCTTGTCCATAGCTGCTAACATATCATCAATCAAGCTTTCAACTGTGGTGCTGTCTTTGATAGTGTAGGTTGCTGGGAAAAGATAACCTTCAAGGCGATAACGAACGCCACTGTCTTTTGTTGGAAGACTTCCAAGAAGGTTTGGATACTTGGCTACTAGTTGGGAGATGAAGGTTTCATCTTGAGCTTTTGCCAGGAAAGCATCCGCTGTAAGAGGTTCTTTAAAATCACCTTGGAGTTGACCTACTGTCTGAGCAATTTGCTCTAAGGTATAACCTTCCGGAATCGTTAAGTTCGCAAGCACTGGTTCTTGAGGTTCAGGAGTTCCACCCTTTTGCAATTCTTGAATCAAGTCATCCGTACTCATGCTCTTCTTCAAATTGTAATAACCTGACTTCAAGTCTGAACCCTTATACTTAGCATAAATACTAAAGATAAGTCCATGTTTGACCAAGCCAGATTTTTCCAAATTGCTCCCAATTTGTTGCACATTTGATCCTTCTGGAATTTGAACTGTCATATACTCCTTAGAGCTCGCATCAACAGGTTTCAAAGAGTCTTGAACATAACCGTACCCAAAGTATCCACCAGCAGCCACAAGCACCAAGAGAACTAAAAAGGTTACTAGGAAACCTTTGGCCTTTGATTTCTTCTTTTTCTTGGTTGGTTTTTTACCTTTACGACGACGGTTACGACGTGATTCCTCCGTTAATCTGTCTGAGGATCCAGTTGAAACTAGTGCTTCAGCTTTATTCTCAGAAGAAGGAATTGATGTATTGGCCTCTTCTGTCTTATAAGTCACATCTATCTTGGTCGGAGTATCGTTAAATTCTTTCTCTTCAGGTTCAAGTTCAACTGGTTCCACCTTAGGTTGAACGGGTTCCACTACAGGTTCTTCAGCTGGCTGAATCGGTTCTACTAGAGGTTCTTCAGATTCTACAACTTCAATCTTGTCAATGAGAGGCTGTCTAATCTCTTTCTCTTCTTTTTCATCCGTTTCATCAGCTTCAGCACTCGAAAGTGGAGGAACACTCGGCGCATTCTTTAGAATTTTATCGACAACAGATAGGGAATCAGCCATCAACTCTTCTGTTGAAATATCAGATTCAGGATTTGCAGGAGTTACTGAACTAGCTTGAGATGATGAAGCTGTCAGATTTGGAATGTCTACTTCTTTCTCTCTTCTATCTTGTTCTTTCACTCTCTCTAAATCACGTAGAATCTGATCTTTAAAGCTTAATTTTTCTTCTTCTCTTGATTTTTCAGTCAAAAGCATTACCTCCTTGTTGACAATCCATAATATTATATCTTAAAAGTCGCAGAAAAGCAACCAACTAGGGCATTCCCTAGCTAGTTTTCTTTATTTTCCGGTTGCCAAACCATATCATACCAACTTTCACCCGCGAAGCTTGACTGGGATACCCCTTCATTCACAAATCCATTTTTTTCATAATAAGGGATGAGATAGTCATGACAGGTCAAATTGATACCTTCTCGTTCATGTTCTAAAGCGACTTCTTTCAGAGCCCTTAACAATCTTTTCCCCACGCCCAAGGCTTGTGCCTCCTTAGCTATGGAGAGACAGGTCACAGAGATATAGCCTCCAGGTCGATGGCTATAGTCTTTTATCTCTTCTGTAAAGGACTGATCTTGTAGATGACGATGTGGGACGACTGGACCTTCGATATAACCAAGAATACGCCCCTCTTTTTCAGCTACGAGAAAACTGGTCTGAATTTCACGTAAGTGCGCCTCAAAGACCAAACGAGGAATCGCTTCTTCAAGGGAGAAATTCTCCAGCTCTATCTCTAAAATTTGATCTAAATCCGAAAATCTTGCGTGTCTGATTTTCATACTTCCTCCTGATAAAAAGGATTGGCCCAAATCAGATTCCATCCCGAAAATCTTGCGTACGAAGCCTCTAGCAATTCTCCCGTAGCAAAGTCATTCATCTCAAAATAAGAGAGCAAGTCATCAGGACAAGTCAAGCGAAGATACTCATACCCTCCTTCCACCGCCACTTGTTTCAAGCTAGCAAGAAGAAGGGTCCCCAAGCCTTGCCCGCGATGGTCAGGATGAATAGCAAATGATCTTATTTCTATCCATGCGGGATGAAGAGACTGAGACTCTCCTAAAACATAGCCTAGGAGCTGGTTTTCATCTCTAGCTACAAGAAAGGTATCCGTAATCTTACGGATACTCTCTTCTAAAAACTCGTAGCTCACTATTTCTTCTGAGGATAAACAAGATTCTTCAATTGCTACAATTTCTTCTAAATCCGATAATGTAGCCCGTCCTATGGTGATTGGAATTTCCATTCTTTTTTCTTATTGGACGTTACTTGTCAAATTAGACAAAAGACGTTCAAATGAGTACTCATAGGTTTGGATGTCTCCTGCTCCCATAAAGACATAGACTGCATTATCATGCTCAAGGAGTGGTGATACATTTTCAACTGTGATGACTTGGCTTTTCTTCTTAATTTTATCTGCTAGGTCTTCTACCTTGACGTCACCATGGTCCACCTCACGGGCTGATCCATAGATTTTCGCCAAGTAAACAGCATCTGCCTGGCTCAAAGCTTTAGCAAAATCGTCCAATAGGGCAATGGTTCTAGTAAAAGTGTGTGGTTGGAAGATTGCAACAATTTCCTTGCTTGGGTATTTCTGACGAGCCGCATCTAAGGTCGCAATGATTTCCGTTGGATGGTGGGCGAAATCATCAATAATAATGGTGCCATTGACAACCTTTTCAGTGAAACGACGCTTGACACCAGCAAATGTTTTCAAGTGTTCACGTACCAAGTTCAAGTCAAACCCTGCTGTATAAAGTAAACCAATAACGGCTGTCGCATTCATAATATTGTGACGACCAAAGGTTGGAATGTGGAATTGACCCAACTCTTGTCCGCGGAAATGAACTGTGAAGGTCGAACCAGTCGTAGAACGTAGAAGGTCGCTAGCTACAAAGTCATTTCCCTCAGCATCAAAGCCATAGTAATAGATTGGAGCATTGGCTGTAATCTTACGCAACTCAGCATCCTCACCGTAGACGAATAAACCTTTGGTAATTTGTTTAGCATAGTCATTAAAGGCATTGAAAACATCCTCTAGACTAGTAAAGTAGTCTGGATGGTCAAAGTCAATATTGGTGATAATAGAGTATTCTGGGTGGTAAGGCATGAAATGACGCTCATATTCGTCAGATTCAAAAACAAAATACTTCGCATTTTCAGAACCTCGACCCGTTCCATCCCCAATCAAGAAGCTAGTGTCTGTGATGTGAGACAAAACGTGAGACAGCATCCCAGTCGTTGATGTCTTACCATGCGCTCCTGCAACCCCCATGCTGACAAAGTCACGCATAAAGCTACCTAGGAATTCATGGTAACGTTTGTAGCTGATACCATTTTTGTCGGCATAGGCGATTTCAACATTGTTGTCTGGACGAAAGGCATTTCCAGCAATAATTTCAAGATCCCCTTGCAGGTTCTTTTCATCAAAAGGAAGAATCGTAATTCCTGCCTGCTCTAGTCCACGTTGAGTAAAGTAGTATTTTTCAACGTCTGAACCTTGAACCTTGTGTCCCATTTGATGCAACATCAAGGCTAGGGCACTCATCCCTGATCCCTTGATTCCAATAAAATGATATGTTTTTGACATGCTTTTCTCCCTTACTCAGTAATTCTTGTCAGATTCAACTCTTGGGCAACCTGACGTTCCTGTTCTGTTTGCTTATTCTTTTTATTATAGATTTGACTCTTCTTTAGAAAATCATAGTTGTTCTTTTTAGCCTTTTCCGTTTGAGATTTCGGAGTTGGAGTCACTACCTGGCCAGCTTCCTCGGCTAGAATATAGTGGGACTGGCTCAAGTTTTTACTAAACTTGGCAAACTCACCTGGATTTTCCTTTTGAAATGGTGCTGTTGGTTGGTTTCCTTGACGAACAAGTGTTGAACCATTGTGTCGTCTAGTATGACTAACATCCTGAGTCAAATACTTGGCCGAACGTTTCTTCTTCAAGTCCGCACGCGCCTCTTCTCTAGCCAATTCAGCATACGTTTTTTCAATTTTTTTAGGTTCTGGGCCTGGTTTTGACTCCTTGCTAGCTACCGAAGGAGTTACAGCCTGTTCCTCATTGATAGGAGACCATTCCAAATAGTTTTTATCGCGGTAATCACCCTTGATATTGCTAATAAAGTCTGACTCATCGTACAAGTCCATGACTGGCATTTTGGTCAGCATGATCTCATCATCTGACACCAATGGAAATCGATCTTGTTTCATTTTGTATTTCCTTTCAACACTTCATTATAGCGTATTGTCTTGATTTTTCAAGTGCTGGCTTCAGAAATCCCTAAAATTTCTCGAATTTCTGCCAGACTAAGACTCGCACGCGATTCCGTCCCATCTAAAACTTGGGAAACTAGGTGTCTCTTCTGTTCTTGGAGTTCTTGAATCTTTTCTTCAATGGTTCCTCTAGTAATCAAACGATAAACTTCTACCTTCCGTTCCTGTCCCATTCGGTGAGCTCGTCCGATAGCCTGAGCCTCGACAGCAGGATTCCACCAGAGGTCCACTAGGATGACGGTGTCAGCTCCTGTCAGATTGAGACCGACACCACCTGCCTTAAGGGAGATGAGAAAGATATCCCTTTCCCCTTGATTAAATATTTTGGTCATCTCTTGTCGGTCTTGAGCAGGAGTTGAGCCCGTAATTTTGAAGGAAGTCAAGCCCAAATTTGGGAGCTCTTGCTCGATTTTTTCCAACATTCCTTTAAATTGAGAGAAAATCAAGACCCGATGCCCACCATCTGCCACTTGTAGCAATAAATCTCGGAGACTATCCAATTTACCACTGGCTCCTTGGTAATCGTCCATAAAGAGAGCTGGCGTATCGCAGATCTGGCGTAAACGCATGAGGCCAGATAATATTTCTACCCGACTTCTCTGGAATTCTTGATCTGTCACTTGCGCTAGGCGGTCTCGTATCTGTTGCAACTGGGCGAGATAGATAGCCTTCTGTTGGTCTTCCAGTTCATTTTTATAGACGACTTCGATCAGGTCAGGTAGTTCTGTTAGGACTTCTTCTTTCTTACGCCTCATGACGAAAGGCTTGATAAACTGCGCGACTCGGTCAGCCGGTAATTTCATAAACTCCTTTTTACTTGGTAAGAGTCCTGGAAGCACAATTTGAAAGATAGACCATAACTCTCCTAAATGATTTTCGATGGGCGTACCTGACAAAGCAAAGACTGCTGGCACCACAAACTGGCGCAAACTCTGAGCAATCTTAGTCTGAGCATTTTTCATGACCTGGGCTTCATCTAAGAAGAGAAAATCAAAAGCCATCTCTTGATAAAGCTCGCTGTCTTGACGAAAGGTTGCATAGCTAGTCACATAGATCTGGTGATTTTCAGAAAGAATTGCTTCTCGATTCGCTTTCAAACCATGAACGACAGCCAAATCCAACTGTGGGGCAAATTTCCTGAATTCATCTGCCCAATTGTATATCAAACCTGACGGCGCCAAAATCAAGACTCGACTATCTTCTGTCACCTGACTGGTCAAAAAAGCGATGGTTTGCAGTGTTTTTCCCAGTCCCATATCATCTGCCAGGATGCCACCAAAACCATAGTGATGAAGCATCTGGAGCCAACGAACACCCTTTTCCTGGTAGTCTCTCAAACTCGCCTGCACCCGTATATCTCCCAAAGGAAAGTCCTCTGGGTGGGTCAAATCATGAGCTAAATGCTGAAATTCTTCCGAGAAGGAAATCCTGTCTCGACCTTCAAACAACTGAGACAGACTGTAAGCCAGAGATTTTCGCGCTTGAAAGGAACCATCTTTTAGCTCAACTCCCAGTTCCTGCAAATTTTGACGAATCTGCTTGGTTTCCTCATCAAAAAAGTACACTTGGTCAGAAGAACTGATATAGAAATCCTGATTGCTGGTCAGGGCTTTAAGAGCTTGATCAATCTCTTCTTGGGCAATCCCTTGGAAATCAAATTGGATTTCCAACAGTCCTCCCTTGGACTCAATCTGAACCTGAGGAGCTTGGACGCTGTAGAGCTGATTCATATCATCAGACAAGAAAACCTGACCCAATTTCTCAAAAGCTGGAATCGTATGGTGAAAGAAAGAATAAACTGCCTCTGGCTTCAAAGCCTGTCTCCAAGACTGAAAATCAGCCTCAAAACCAGCCCCTAAACAGACTTGAAATAGCTGGTTTTCCAAGACAGCATCGCTTGAAAAAGGTAATTGTTCCAGCTGTTGATGACTAGTCACCTTAACATCTCCATAGTCAAACTGGATATCCAAACGGATACGGCCGTCATCCTCCCTATCAAAGTAAAAGATTGGTGAAAAGGGTCTGATTTGCAGACGCTCGGGAGCAGAAACCGTGCCCAGTTGTCCAAACAAAGGCAGACAGGCGGCTAGGCGGTCACGATCACTGTTGTCAAACTGGAGGCATTTTCTCCCTCTTTCCTCCCGAGGGAGCTCCTTGAGTTCCTTCAAAAGAGTTATCTGATTAGGGGTCAAGAAATAAACATTCCCCTTACGAAAGAGAACCGCTCCCCCATAGAATACGTTAACCCGCTCAGTCTCAGAAATCTCCATCTCAAAATAATCGGGATACTCCTGCACGGAAAAAGAGAACAGTTCCGCATCGGGATCTAAATCGTGAAATAGAAGATTTTCATAACTATCGATCTGATGTTCAAAATGAAAATCCTCCAAGTTCATCAGCAACTCCACTCCCTGCTCAAAAAATGTCAGAGGGAAAAAGAGGTGACGACCTTGATTGGGGAAAAAGAGATCTTGACTCAGTCCCTCCTCAATCAAGCCACATAAAAAAGTAAGAACTTCTTGACTAGCTGTATCAAAAGCATCCCAAGACAAGCCATTCTCGTAGTGCTTCCCAATCATATATGGTTTTCGATGGACTAAGACCTTCAAAAAGAGAGGGATGTCACGAATGACATAATATTTTTGACTATCAACTAAACCGATTCGGAGAGTCCAAAGGAGGCGATTGGTTCCAGCTTCTACCTGACCTTGAGCCGACAAAGTGTAGATTTTCTCTCGCTTCTGAGGTTGGATACGCTCCAAAAAACTACCACCAAAACTAACCTTGGTTTCGACCTCTTCTTGCTCTTCATGTCCTTTTTCTAAGGCTTGTAGAATCACCTGGCCTTCTTCATCATTTTTCAGATAATGCTCGAGCGCCGCTAGGTGAACACAGTAACCTCTTTTTTGGAAAAAATCACAAGCACAAAAAACAAGATCATCCTCTAAACTGTAGCGCAAGTCTTCTCCCGCCACACGAGTATAGAGGCGATTCCCTTTTTCCTTGATAATCTCAATGTTGCCTGTCTCATAGAGAGTAACACCCTCCATGCGCAACTTTCCCGGAATCAATTTAGCCATAGTTACCCCTTTATCTTATCTTTTCATTATACCACATTTTCCCCTATGAAAATAGCCTTCTAGGAAGACTTTTCTCCTAGAAGGCTGGATTTTTAAAGTGTAGCAAAAGTGGTCACGATGCGTTGGCAAACCTCTTCCAGTACTGATTTCGGCATAGCTACATTGAGGCGGGCATGAAGGGTTCCTTCCTCCTCAAAGTCCAAACCTCGGTTCAAGATGACCTTGGCTTCATTCTTCAAAAGCTCTTGCAAGCGGTCATCCGTTAGGTCATAGGCTGAAAAATCAAGCCAGATCAAGTAGGTACCTTGCGGTTTCATGACCTTAATCTTGGTTTCGTTGCCCAAAACATCCACTACATAGTTAATGTGGTCCTCGATAACTTCTTTTAGTTCTCCTAACCAGTCCTTGCCATAACGGTAGGCAGCTTCTGTCGCCAAATACCCCAATCCTGAGATTTCATGCTGGTTATTGGCCAACTGGCGTTTTTGGAAGGCAACTCGAAGCTTTGGATTTTCAATAACTGCATAGGAATTTTTCGTCCCAGCAATATTAAAAGTCTTGGTAGCACTGCTCAAAACAAGAGCAAAGTTTTTGAAGTCTGGATTTACGGTATTAAAAGACTGGTGTTTGTGACCAAAGAGGGCCAAATCTTGGTGAATCTCATCCGAAACCAACAAAACACCGTGTTTTTGGCAGAGATTTCCGATCTTTTCCAACACTTCCTTTTCCCACACACGTCCACCAGGATTGTGAGGATTGCATAGGATATAGAGTTTGACATCCTCTTCTACTAAATCCTTCTCCAATTGGTCAAAGTCAATCTCAAACAGACCATCCTTTTCCACCAAAGAATTTGTAATCAATCTACGATTATTCAACTTGACACTGCGAGCAAAAGGTGGATAGACCGGTGTATTAATCAGAATCGCTTCGCCTTCTTTTGTAAAGGCTTGAATAGCTATCGAAATTGCTGGCACAACCCCCTCAATAAAGACAAGAGCTTCTTTGTCAAAGTGGTAGCCGTGTTGGCTGGCTTCCCACTTTTGAACTTCATGAATTAACTCTTCACTGGCATAGGTATAGCCATAAACCAGTTGGTCCGCGTAAGTTTGCACGGCTTGGCGGATTTCAGGCAAAACCACAAAGTCCATATCCGCTATCCAAGCTGGAAGGACTTCACTATCCGTTTCTGTTTCTTTCCATTTATAGGTATGGTGCCCTAAACGGTTGGGCAGGCTTGTAAAATCATATTTTCCCATCTTTGTCTTATCCTTCTAATGCTTGACGTAAGTCCGCAATCAAATCTCTGGCATCCTCAATCCCAATAGACAAACGCAAAAGATCATCTGTCAATCCATAGGAATGGCGCACTTCTACTGGTATATCCGCATGGGTTTGCGTTGTTGGATAGGTGATAAGGCTTTCCACGCCACCCAAACTCTCAGCAAAAGAGAAAACCTTCAAGTTATTTAAAATCTGAGGAATTCGACTCTCATCAGCCACTTTAAAGGAAATCATGCCCCCACGACCAGTATAGAGAACTTCCTTGACTGCTGGAGAATCCTTCAAAAAGGCAACCACTTCTTGGGCATTAGCTGTTGAGCGCTCCATACGCAGAGACAAGGTTTTAAGACCACGAATCAACTGATAACTATCAAACGGTGATAAGACCGCACCTGTCGTATTGAGATTATAGAAAAGTTGTTCATATAGTTCTAAACTATTAGTCACAACCACCCCAGCTAAGACATCATTGTGCCCTGCTAGATACTTGGTTGCCGAATGAAGAACGATATCTGCTCCATCTTCAATCGGACGTTGGTAAATTGGGCTGTAGAAGGTATTGTCCACCACTACCTTGGCACCCTTGTCATGAGCTAGTTTTGCAAGTTTTGCAATATCAAATTCCAACATCAAGGGATTGGTTGGCGTTTCGATATAGAGAACATCCACATCCTTTTCTAACTCAGCAATCAACTCTTCTTCAGTATTGGCATAGGTAAAATGGAAACGACCTTCCTTCTCCACTTGGTTGAACCAACGGAAAGAACCACCATAAAGGTCTCGAACTGCCAAGACTTTACTTCCTACAGGAAAGACACTAAAGGCCAGTACAATCGCAGCCATACCTGAACTCGTTGCTAGGGCATAGTCTGCTGATTCAATCGCCGCCAAGACCTCCTCCGCCTTACTGCGAGTTGGGTTTTTAGTACGGGTATAATCAAAACCAGTAGACTGACCGAACTCTGGATGCTGATAAGTGGTTGAAAAATGAAGTGGCGTCACCAAGGCTCCCGTAGCCTCATCTGACTTGATCCCCGCCTGGGCCAAAATTGTGTCAATGTGTCGTTCTTTGCTCATACAATACCTCCAAATCTATAGTAACTATTGTATCATTTATTTTCAGCAAGTCATTTTCTTCTTTTCAAGAGCTAGTTATAGTTTCAAACTATACAAAAACGATAGTTTCCTAAGAAACTATCGTTTATCCTGTTGAATAGACTGGTTACTTAACGTGTTTTGCCAGTTCTTCTTGGGCTTTCTTATTTGATTCTTCTTTTTCTTTCAGCCATTTTTCTTTAGCTTTTTCGTACTCAGCAGTTGTCACCGTCTTATCTTGTAACTTGAGGTACTTGTATGATTCGACACCCTTATTTCCAGCTTGTGAGAATGGCGATGAGAATGGAACTGTCTTTCTCAAGGTCGGTGTTCCACCCTGAGAAACGTTTGGAATAGCAAGAGCGCTATCAACGAGCCAAGCTTGAATTTCAGCATATTTTTCATAACGTTTTGCTGGTTCTTGCTCCTTGTTCGCTTCTTCTAGCATTTGAGTGTAAGTATCCAGACCAACTGCCTTAGCCTTGTCATTGACCTCACCTGGTTCTAGACCAATGTTTTGCAACATACCACCGTTATTGACATTTAAGATATCAAGATAGCTTGATGGATCCAAGTAGTCCGCACTCCAACCCCCATTATAGATATCAAAGTCTTTTTGAGCTGCAGTTTGAGCTAGGTAAGTAGAGTTGTCAAAGTCATCTGTTGATAGCTGTTGGATATCGATAACCACATTCTCAGCTCCTAGAACAGATTCGATGGATTGTTTCAAAGAACTTGCTTCAAGTACACCTTTTTTAGCTGATTGGTCTACAGATACATCCAAGTGGATTGGGAATTGTACACCCTTAGCTTCCAATTCTTTCTTAGCTTCTGCAAATTTAGCTTTAGCCTTGTCAGGATTGTAGTATGGGTCTTGCGCGTCTGCAAAGTTGATTCCTTGCCATTCTTGGCCATAGTTGACCATCTTTTCTGAAACAACATCACCAAAGTCTTTTCCGTTGATACTTACAAATGTTGGAGGTACAACCAAGTTACGAATAATCTTCGTTGCTCCTTCTTCCCCTTGAGATTGAGCTCCATAGGCTGTACGGTTATAAGCATAGTTGAAGGCTTGACGGAAGTTTTTATTCAGAACTGCTTCTTGAGTTGATTTCTTTTCGATATCTGAGGATTTAGATGTGAAGTTATAAGATTTTCTGTCCAAGTTGAAGTTTATGTAATAAGAAGTTGCATTTTGCATACTATAGATGATGTTATCCTTGTTCTTCTCTTTAATTCCTTCAAAGCTTGAGCTATTTGGATAGAGACGCGCGTAGCTGTAGACTCCTTCTACAAAGTTACGTGCTAGGGCATCTTGGTCACTACCATCATAATAGGACAATTTCACATCATCCACAAAGACATTTTTTTCATCCCAGTAATTTGGATTTTTCTTGAATTCGATCACAGATTTTGAAACAAAAGATTTCATTAAGAAAGGTCCATTGTACAAAATGCTAGAAGGATCTACCTTACCAAAGTCATCCCCTTTTGATTTCAAGAAATCAGCATTGACTGGGAAGAGAATAGTAGAGGTTGTCTTAGAGTTCCAGTAAGGTTCTGGTTGATTCAAAGTATATTGAACCGTCTGATCGTCAATCGCCTTAACACCAACAGTTGAAAAGTCAGTTGTTTTCCCATTAATGTAGTCATCCAATCCTGCAACTGATGCTTGGACTAGATACAAGGCCTCCGATTTTTTATCAGCTGCGTATTTCAAACCAGTCACAAAGTCTTGAGCAGTAACTGGGGCATATTCTTCACCCTCGTACGTATACCACTTAGCGTCCTTACGAAGTTTATAGGTATAGGTCAAACCATCCTGAGAAACGGTCCAGTCCTCTGCTAAAGATGGAACATAGTTTCCATATTGGTCATTTTCCATCAAACCATCAACCAAATTGGTAACAATATCATTGGTTGTTGCACGGTTTTCAGCCAGATAGTTCAAACTAGATGGATCACTAGAGTAAACATAGTTGTATGTTTTAGATGAACTTGCTGAGTTCCCACATGCGCTTAGTAGGATACCTGCGCTTAACACGACACCTGCCAGTGTCAGATACTTGGCCTTAGACTTTTTCATTTCCAGAACCTCCTGTTTTAAAGATTTGTCTTATTATACAGTTTTGGTTTTATTTAGTCAAGCTTTTTTGAAGAAAAAGTCAAAAAACATATTTTTTTGCTACTAATTTTAGAAAAAGTTCTACTTTTTTAATATTTTGAACAATAAAACAACCTTTCTTTAATAGAAAGGTTGTAATTATAACTTTTATTTATAAATCATTTACGATATTTTCAATCGTGTCCGTAGTCGGTCTGCTTGAGCTTTGCCAATTATCTTGTCCAAGAGTCGTGTCCGTAGGCTCATCAAACCATACAGACCTCCTCCAAACCCTCCGATGAGAGCCACATAAAGGAAACTCCAGAAGCGTCCACTTGGTTGGAAGATAAAACCGATTAGCCACTGTATGAAACCAACTAAGATAAACATGACAAGGGTCAAAATAGTAATCAAGATAGTTCGCTTCAAGATAATCTTTCGACGAGCACCCGTTACTTGGCAGATATCTCGGTACATCAAGACATTTGGAATGATTAGCCCGATAGTTGTTGAAATCAAAGGACCGTAGCTGTGGAAAATAGCAATGGTTGGCAATTGCAAGACTAACTTAGCAATAGAACCATAGACAAAGTAAAGCACTGCCTTTCGGTTTCGGAACATGGCCTGAAGCATAGGAGACAAGACCATATACAAGCCTAGGATAGTAGACTGTAAAACCGCAAAGACAAACAAGCCCATGGCCAGACTATCTGGCTTGCCATAAAAAACTGTATAGAGAGGTTCCCCTACCATGACCACTCCAACCGTTGCCGGTAGTAGAAATAAGAAGAGCATGGTGAGGCTATCTTGGACTAGGCGAGCCGCTGCCTGCAAGTCGCCTTTTACATAGTTTTCCGTTAACAGCGGCAAGCCAACACTCCCAATTGAAACCCCCACAGAGATTAAAATCATGGTGATTTTATTGGGATTGGCAGAGAAATAAGAAAACATGACAACCAAGTCTTCGTTGCTATAGTTGGTAAACCACTTCATACTATTGATAAAGGTCATTTGGTCTAAAATCTGAAAGAGTTGAATGGCCGATCCTGTCAGGATAAATGGAATAGCTTCCTTGATAGTATCGACTAAGAGTCGCTTACTATTAATCTTATCCCGTGTTTCAAATACTCTTTTGAGCAAACCTTCTTGGGCAAGGAAGTAGATCAAAACTGCAAAACTTGCCACCATCCCCACAAAGGCCGCAAAGGTCGATTGGGTAACGGCTGATAGGTAGTCACCAGAACCCATCTTCATAATGAAGAAGGTTGCCATCAACATCCAGATAACACGGATCACCTGCTCAGCGATTTGGCTCATAGCATAGGGTTTCAGATTGTTCATCCCTTGGAAGAAGCCCCGGATGACACTCATAGATGGGAAAATCAAGACCGCCCAAGCCAAACTCTGCATGATGGGAATCAGGTCTTTCCCCACACCTGACAAATCTGCTAACCAGGGAGAAAAGAGATACAAGACCAAAGCAAAGACTAAGCCCAAGCCCGTCATAAAGCTTAGGAAACTCCGAATCAAGGCAAAGCTGTGCTCTTCTTCTCGCATGGTATTGTACTTAGCCACTTGTTTGGCGACCGCAACTGGGATACCCGCTGTCGAAATCAGCAAGAACCAAGCATATATATTATAGCCCATGGTAAAGAGTCCATTTGCCTTGGCAGCATAGGTCCCCATCCAGATATACCAGGGAATAATGTAGATAGCACCAAGGAGGCGACTAATAAAGTTACTAGCTGTTAGCCAAGCAGTCCCTCGCAACATCTGGGCTTGCTGGTGATTGTTTTCGTTAGACATAGCTTCCTCATTCAATTTTAATAACTAGGAAATTTTCCTCATCTTCCATTATAAACTTTTCCTTGTTACTTGTAAAATTCAGACTTTCGGTTTACAATAGAAAGTATGATAAAGATTGAAACCGTATTAGATATATTAAAGAAAGATGATCTCTTCCGCGAGATTATCGACCAAGGACACTACCACTACAACTACAGTGAAGTTGTTTTTGATAGCATCAGTTACGACAGCCGAAAAGTAAAAGAAGGCACTCTTTTTTTTGCAAAAGGCGCTGCCTTTAAAAAAGAATACCTTCTTTCTGCTATAAGTCAGGGCTTAGCCTGGTATGTTGCCGAAAAGGACTACGAGGTTGGTATCCCTGTCATCGTTGTGAACGATATCAAGAAAGCCATGAGTTTGATTGCTATGGAATTTTATGGTAATCCGCAAGAGAAACTAAAAATTCTTGCTTTCACAGGGACAAAAGGAAAGACAACATCTGCTTACTTTGCTTACCACATCCTATCTCAACGCTACCCAACAGCTCTCTTGTCAACTATGAATACAACTCTAGATGGCAAGACCTTCTTTAAATCTTCCTTCTCAACGCCTGAAAATATCGATCTTTTCAACATGATGGCTCAGGCTGTTAAGAATGGAAGAACCCATCTTGTAATGGAAGTCTCTAGCCAAGCCTATCTTGTTCATCGAGTCTATGGCCTGACCTTTGATGTAGGTGTCTTTCTTAACATCACTCCTGACCATATCGGTCCGATTGAGCATCCTAGCTTTGAAGACTACTTCTATCACAAACGTCTCTTGATGAAAAATAGCCGAGCAGTTGTCATTAATAGCGACATGGACCACTTTTCTGTATTGAAAGAACAAGTGGAAGATCAAGAGCATGACTTCTATGGTAGCCAGTCAAGTAACCAAATCGAGAACTCCAAAGCCTTTAGCTTTTCAGCTACAGGTAAACTCGCTGGTGATTATGATATCCAACTCATCGGCCACTTTAACCAAGAAAATGCAGTTGCTGCAGGACTTGCCTGTCTTCGTCTAGGTGCCAGTCTGGAGGACATCAAAAAAGGGATCGCTGCAACCCGCGTTCCTGGACGTATGGAAGTCCTGACTCAGAAAAATGGTGCCAAAGTCTTCATCGACTATGCCCACAATGGCGATAGTCTTAAAAAACTGATTTCTGTTGTTGAAACTCATCAAACTGGAAAGATTGCCCTGGTTCTCGGTTCGACTGGAAACAAGGGCGAAAGCCGTCGTAAGGACTTTGGTCTTCTCCTCAATCAACATCCTGAGATTCAAGTCTTTCTCACCGCTGATGACCCCAACTATGAAGATCCAATGGCCATTGCTGAAGAAATCAGCGGCTATATCAGTCATCCTGTTGAAAAGATTGCCGATCGTGAAGAAGCCATCAAGGCGGCGATGGCCATCACAAATCAAGAACTCGATGCTGTCATTATTGCAGGTAAGGGAGCTGATTGCTACCAAATCGTTAATGGAGTGAAAGAATCCTACCCTGGTGACGCTGCTATCGCAGAACGTTACCTATAAAATCAAAAAATCAAGGGAAGTTTTCCCTTGATTTTTTAGTCTTCTTTCTTAAATGAGTTTTTAAGACCTTCAACGGCACCTTCTACAGCACCTTTAGCATCTTCAACAACTTCTTTAGCTTTGGCAACTGTTTTTTCTACAGCACCTTCTGCTTCTGTTTTGCTATCGCCAGTAACTTTACCAAATCCTTCTTTGATAGCACCAGTTGCTTGTTCCAATTTATTTTCAAGTGACATAGCTCTGTCTCCTTTTTGTTTTAATACGATAATGGTTATCGCTTACATTTAGTTTATGCTTATTCTTTGGCAAAGTCAAACAATCTGCTCAAAAGCAAACAATTAAGACAAATAGAAAGACAAGCGTTCCTTGTCAAAATCAACAGCCAACTCATACTTTCCTTCTTCGTTTTGAACAATATAACCCAAGACGACTAAACTCTCAACGAAGATATCACGCCGTTTCTGCATGAGCTGGTCCTTTTTGAGGAACTTGAGCAAAAACGTCGTCATATACTTGAGAGCGTACTCAGGATTGACATCTCCTAAAATAGCATAAAGTTCCTGCTGTTTTTCTGTTAAAGGAGATTGGTTCTTGACCTTATAGAAATAATTCGACAGGGTCATCTTTTCTCTAGCAAAATCCGTGG
The DNA here is from genome assembly GCF_023109315.1 of Streptococcus oralis. GTDB lineage: Bacteria > Bacillota > Bacilli > Lactobacillales > Streptococcaceae > Streptococcus > Streptococcus oralis_BS. The sequence continues at coordinate 179,023 of NZ_JALDUF010000002.1, read as the reverse complement.
ATTCGACTAAAATGGCAGCATTGGTTTGATTGCGCAATTCTGTCTCATAAGTCTTCTCTAGCAAGGCTTGATAGACTGGACTGTCCTCTCTGATAAAAATTTCTTGGTCAAGGACTAAATCATCCGTAGATTCTAAAAAAGGGAGATTGAGGGAATAGCGTTTATTTTCCCTTAGGATCAAGCCTGCCTTAATATACTCTTCCATCAGTTTATCAACTGCTACATCTGGAAACTGAGTCTTGATTTCCCGGAGGATTACATCATCATGCTGGTCCAGAAAGTCCACCAAACCTACAAAAAATGGCTGTCGCGTCAAACGAGATGGATTAAAAATCTGAATCATGAAGATTCCTTTCTTTACATTTTAAAAGAGGGGATGCTGCTAACTGACTAGGATTGGTCCCCGGCTGGTTCAGAGGTACAGGAAGTTCGAGTTTCCTGTAATAGTCCCTCCAAAAATCACTAATCTCCTGCTCCCCGTCCCCAAATTTCATGGAAATAGTTTCAAAAATCGGTAGGATTTCAGCGATGTACTGGGAACAATAAAACCCTTCCCCATCAGGGTAAAAAGAAAAATTATAAGGAGCTCCAAGATGCTGGTTAGCTCTTTTCTTTACTTTTTGAATATCTATTTTTGGATAAAGATAAAGATCATACAGACAAGCTGGCTCTAAGAAGTCTCTTAGTTTTTGACAGATAACACCAACTTCACTAGTTGCATGATAAACAAATCCGTCTAAAAGGATAGCTACATGACTATAGTTCCCGGTAGAAGCCTGGATGGCCTGCCCCATATCTGAAAGGTCCTTCACAAAAATCAAATCGCCGTTTGCTAACATCTTTCTCTCCTAGAAAAAAAGGAGCCGAAACTCCCTTCAATATATGAAAACGAACGTTTTCTATTTTGAAATAACACCCAAAATCTTAAGCATTAAAGCTCTCAGTCAACTGAGGCACCACTTGTTTCTTACGTGAAACAGCACCTAGAAGGAAAGCGTGGTTATTTTCAAGTTTAAAGTTGAAGGCAGCTTCGACCTTGTCCATGTTTGATCCAAGAGCAAGGATTTCTGAGTTTGAGTTGACGATGTCTGTAATCATCAAGACAAAGTCAGAGTAGCCGTTTGCTGCATTAGCCGCTTGCATTGCTGCTTCGATTTCAGCTTGGCGTTCCAAGACTTCAGCAATATCAACTGTGTTAACCTGAGCAACACGAACCTTATTTCCGTTGAGTTCAAAAGTCTTAGCATCGATGTCAATCAATTCTTCAGCAGATTTGCTTGCCAAGTTTGTACCAGCCTTGAGCATAGCAAGACCGTACTCTTCCAAGTTGACACCTGCTAATTCTGCCAATTCAGGAGCAATGACTTTATCAGATGGGTGAGTTGTTGGTGATTTCAAAAGAAGGGTATCTGAAATCAAACCTGAAAGCATCAATCCTGCGATTTCTTTAGGAACTGCCACACCATGCTCTTTGAACATGCGATAAACGATAGATGAAGCTGATCCAACTGGTTCCAAGCGCATGTAAAGTGGGCTTGCAGTTTCAAAATTAGCCACACGGTGGTGGTCCACAACACCGTAAACTTCTACTTCAGCGATATCTGATACAGATTGTTGGAATTCATTGTGGTCGGTCAAGATGACTTGTTCTGCACCTTCTGCTTTAGCAGATGTGATGACGCGTGGTGCTTCTACACCAAAATAGTTCAAAACAAAAGCTGTTTCTTCATTTGGAGTACCGAGAGCTACTGCTTCCGTGTCCAATCCATACGCCTCTTTTGCAAGATAAGCAAAGGCTACAGATGACCCGATGGCATCTGAGTCTGGATTTTGGTGACCAAATACTAGAATCTTAGACATGATAATACCTCTTTAAATTTATTCATCTTATTTTAGCACTTTTTTCCTCTTTTGACAAAAGTAAGAGGAGTCAAAGGACTCCTCATTAGACATCAATATCGTTAACTAGATTTTTTTCTTGATTTTCGGATAGAAATCGTTCTTTCTGTGGACGTTTCTTTCGTTTGAGAAGAGCCTCTGCTGACATGGCTTCTTCCTTGCTAGCAAAGCCCTCTACATAGATGAGTTTAACTGGCAAGCGAGCTCGGGTATACTTGGCACCCTTACCACTATTATGAACGGCAAGGCGTTTCTTCACATCTGTCGTGTAACCAGTATAGTAAGAACCATCACGGCACTCCACCACATACATATAGGCCTTATGATCCATAGTAAATCTCTTGAATTTCTGGCGTGTAGGAACCATCATCATTGTGAACAATGAGTGGTGGCAAGACCTTGAAGCCGCTCGTTGATCCATCCTTAATAGCTTCGATTAAAAGCATATTGGCTTCCTTTTCTCGTTTAGGATAGACAAATTGCAGGCGCTTCGGAGCCAAATTATGGCGCTGAAGCATATCTAAGATATCCAAAAGCCGATCTGGACGATGAACCATAGCCAAACGGCCATTAGACTTGAGAATACTCTGGGCGCTCCGACAGATTTCTTCTAGATTAGTTGTAATTTCATGTCTAGCTAAAAGGTAGTGTTCACTCTCATTCAAATTGGAATGCGGATCCACCTTAAAATAAGGCGGATTACACAAAATCATATCCACCTTACTTCCCTGAATGTGGGCAGGCATATTTTTCAAATCATCGCAGATGACCCGCATCTGCTCTTCCAAACCATTCAACTGAACCGAACGCTCTGCCATATCCGCCAAGCGCTCCTGAATCTCTACAGATATTATCTGCGCCTGAGTACGTGAACTAGCAAAAAGTCCCACTGCACCATTGCCAGCACAAAAGTCCACAATTAAACCCCGTTTAGGGAAGCGAGGAAAGCGTGATAAGAGAACACTATCCACTGAATAGCTAAACACCTCTCTATTTTGAATGATCTTAATATCTGTCGAAAAGAGCTGGTTGATTCGCTCTCCTGGTTTTAATAATTGTTCTTCTTTCATACTTTTATTATAACAAATTATGTTAATATTACAAATGATTTAGATAATCGTATTTATGGCTTCTTCTTTAAATGCTCTAGTGCCTCACGCGTCCAAACAGGCATCATTCGTCCAAGTGGTGCAAAACCGTGCTTGATACGATCATTTGAAAAACGTCTCCGTCTTGGCAATTGATGTTTTTCCTCTTCCAAAGTACGGATAGAAAGACTAGCCTTCCCAGTGTATTCGTCAAAATCCACCACCTGTACTTGAACTTCATCACCAATTTTTAAAATGTCATAGATATTTTCAATAAATCCCGTCCGAATCTCCGAGATGTGAATCAGCCCTGTCACCCCTGTCTCTAACTCGACAAAGGCACCATAGGGCTGAATTCCTGTAATACGCCCAGTTAGCTTATCACCAATTTTCATTCTAGTCCTCAATTTCAATCGTTTCAATTACTACATCTTCAACTGGTTTGTCCATTGCACCTGTCTCAACAGCTGCAATGGCATCCAAGACCGCAAACGATTCTGCATCTACCAATTGCCCAAAAACAGTATGGCGACGGTCAAGGTGAGGAGTTCCACCTTGTTCTGCATAAATCTCAGCGATTGGTTCAGGCCAGCCACCACGCGCAATCTCTTTCTTAGAGTACGGCAAGTGTTGGTTTTGCACGATAAAGAACTGGCTACCATTGGTATTTGGACCCGCATTGGCCATAGAAAGGGCACCACGAATATTGTAGAGCTCTTCAGAAAATTCATCTTCAAAAGAGCCACCGTAGATTGACTCTCCCCCCATACCAGTACCAGTTGGGTCTCCACCTTGGATCATAAAGTCCTTGATAATACGGTGGAAAATCACACCATCATAGTAACCGTCTTTTGACAGAGCAACAAAGTTAGCCACTGTTTTAGGGGCATGTTCAGGGAAGAGCTTGATACGCAAGTCTCCGTGATTTGTCTTAATGGTCGCAAGAGGACCTTCTACTGTTTCAATATTTATTTGTGGGAAATGCAATTCTTTTTCTACCATACCAAATCCTTCTAAGGCATCAAAAATGCCATCTTCTTCTACTGTTTTTGTAATATAATCTGCTTTTTCTTTAATCTTTTCATGGGAAACACCCATAGCAACACTGATTCCAGCATAATCAAAGAGTTCCAAGTCATTGAGACCATCCCCAAAGACCATGACATTCTCTGGTTTCAAGCCTAGATGTTCCACCACCTTGGCTACACCAGTTGCTTTCGATCCTGAAATTGGCACGATATCAGACGAATGTTCATGCCAACGCACCATGCGAAGTTTATCTGATAAAGACTCTGGTAAGTGCAAGTCATCCCCTTTATCCTCAAAGGTCCACATCTGGTATATATCTGCTTTTTCATGAAAGTCAGGATCCACACCCAAGTTCGGATAAATCGGATCAATAGCCTCACTGATCAGTTCCGTTCGCGTGGAGAGTTTGGCATCATGACTGCCAACCAAGCCATATTCAATTCCCTCTCGCTTAGTCCAAGAGACATACTCCTCAACATCTGACTTGTCAATCTGATGCTGATAAATGACCTGACTTTTTTTATCTTCAATATAGGCCCCATTTAGGGTTACAAAAAAGTCCGGCTTGAGCTCACGAATCTCTGGAACAACTCCAAAAATACCACGTCCAGAAGCAATACCTGTTAAAATTCCTTTTTCACGCAACTGCTTAAAGACAGTGGGAATTGTAGCTGGAATAAAACCCGTCTTTGACGTACGCAGGGTATCATCAATATCAAAAAAAACGATTTTAATCTTCTTTGCCTTGTATTTTAATTTCGCATCCATCTCTCTACCTCTTTTCCATCACTCTTTCCATTATACCATAAAGCTGATGAAATTCCTTTTTTGAAAAAAGATGAAAATCCTATCAAAAAGAGAGCCAGTAAAACTAGCCCTCTCTTCTCATCCTAGAACATCTCTAGAGCAATCATGGTAATCATCGTTGCATCATAGTAGTTGTCCAAAGGTAAATCTTGTGTAAAAATGTATTTATTTTGCTGAAGAAGTTTCAGATAACCTTCTCCCTTGTCAGACGCATAGGTAATAGGGGCCAAAAAACTACCTGCCTGGTATTGATTGAGGGCAGTTCCATTCATGTCATAACCAGCATAAACGCGTCGCTCTTTCATAAAGAAATTCATCATCTTTTGAACGACTTTTTGACTTCTTTCATCTTGACTTTGAGACAAGTGATAAGGCAAACGACAAGCATTATAAGAATACGCTCCATCGTATTGAGACTCGATTGTGTTGGCATCAACAAGACGCGCGCCTGACTTCTCAGCCCAGATAAAGTCTGGCAAGAGACCCGTATCCGAATGAGAACTGATTTGCTCCAATTGCCCAAGCATCTTATCCTTAACATCTAGCCACTGTTTGTTTCCAGTCAGGTCGTAGAAAGACTGGAAATAGTGAGGAAGAGTATCAGACGTCCGCATCAAATAGTAAAAATCCGTATTTTTTTTCGCCCAATTTCCTACCTTTAGAACACCAGTCTCCTCGTTATAATTAAAGCGAAGAATATCAATCAAAATACTTTTGGCTTGATCTTCATATTCCTGTGCTTTATCTGGCCACTGCTTGGCAGCTTCAATCAAGGAATAGGCGATGTAGAGATCACCATCAGTTGCGTTTTGTTTATCAACCGTTTCGCTATCATTTTTGATCACTTGCTTCCAAGACATCAACTGCGTTCCCTCGATACGATGATTTTGATAATAGCGATAAAGGCTATCAAAATCTGCTTGTGTTGCTTGCCCTTTTTGGGCTGCTAAAACCGTTATGAGCATGCCGTAACTTTGGGCCTCTGATAGAACCGTCGTTTCCTCAGAATCATTCGTCGTACGAACATAAGACTGATCGCCTTTTGTAACGAGAAACTGTTGGCTCCATTGGCTGTAAATTCGATTACGCATCTCAATTTTAGTCCTTCCTCTTGCTAAAAACAAGGCTAAACAAAAGATAGAAAGGATGAACACAAACCATACATATTTTAATTTATTCGTTTTCATAGAACCTCCTATCCTGCAAACCGCTTGGTTTTAACCCACTTGGTTTCTTTTCGGTGGAGTACCTTATCCAGCACGATTGAAGAAATGGAATCAATGGATACAACGATAAACATCTGTGCATAAGAGAAATAGGCTACCAAGGCCAACCAGATTTGTTTAGTTGTCGCTTGTCCAAATTGACTTGCCAATGCAATCATAATCTGCATCAGATACAGACCAATCATGAGAATCCAGTTAAAAAGCATGAGCTGGGCAATGTAGATATTGTCCGCATCAAAAGCAAATGGAACCCTGACATCTGGGAAGAAAAGATTAAGGCAGATCGCTAGCACATTCGCTAAGAAAATCAAATCCGAGAGGACAATGGCAAAGTTAAACCAAAAGAAGACACAGGAATAGTTAAAGACCTCTAGTTTGACACGCCAGTTTGCTCTGTCAAATAAATGCTTAAAGTTTGAGAGAACAACTTCGTAGTTTCCTTTAGCCCAACGTTTACGCTGCATATAGTAACTCTTTAAGGTCTCAGGTTCTTGTTGGAAAGCCTCTGAATTATAGGCAAGGGCAATCAATTTCCCACTCTGCATGATTTTGAAGGAAATATCGGTATCCTCAGTTAAGGCACCATTTTTCCAACCACCGATGCTCTTTACAAAGTCGGTTTGAATGATAAAGTTGGTTCCTGGGATACGCCCAATTTTAAAGAGATGCCACATCCCAACGTGGTGCACGCGCTGAGTAACAACGATTTCTTGGTTGATACAACGAGTCAAGAAATTTTGATTGGCATTTCGAGTCTTGTTGCGACCGAAAGATGCCACGTGGCGTTCTGGATCCTTCATCACTTCTTTCACAAGGAAATAAAGGGCATTTTTTTCAGGCATGGCATCCGCATCATAGACACAGATGTATTCTCCCGTTGCCATCTTCAGGGCATCGTTTAGAACACCTGCTTTTCCTCCTGTCCCAGTACGGTCGATAATAGTCAGATTTCTTCCTGCATATTCAGGCAGAGCTTGTACAGACAAACATTCTGCATAGGTGTTATCCGAACAGTTATCTGCAAATAGAAGCAACTCCACACGGTCGTGAGGATAGTTCATATCCAAGATAGCTTTTGCTGTTTGGGCAATAACCACATCCTCATTATGAGCAGGTACGACAATGGTAACCTTAGGGTAATAAGGTAGTGGCGAGGTATCTACACGAAAATCACTGTGTTTAAACCAAAAGTGTACTGCTGAAAAGAGAATTACCAAGCCCCAAGCTAGAGAAATCCAAATTGTAAGCAAGGTAAAAATCATTAACATTTGACTAATCATGATTCACCGCCTTAAAATTTTTGTTGACTCGATGGTAAAGAATACTGTATGCAATAAATAATATGACAAAACAAATGCCAAAGGTAAGACTGAGTCCCAAAGCAATGCCAAAAAATATATTGGTTAGAGTCATGTTTCCCTCCTAATATTCTACAATTACATCTGTCTCTAATTGACGTTTGAGATGACTGGTAATATCCGAGTAGTCTTGGTATTTCCCACTATTATCAGAGTTAATCACCAAATAGCCTGTTTGGAACTGAATTCCTTGATTGCCATCTTCTCCATGAAAAACTAAACTGCTTAGTTTCTCCTGCAAACCATTCAAATAAAGTTCCTTCAAAGAATGTTGGCTACTACTCGATAGAACGAGAAAATTACCTTCTGAAACGTAATAGAGCTTATCATTGTAACTCAATTCCTGAGCAATGACCTCTTGAATACGACTGAGCATCTGGTTATACTCTTTCGGTTTTATCTGGAAGAACAACTCTTCATGTGCCCAATGAATCAATAGAGATTGAACCGTCACATCACTTTGTTCAGTGACCATAGCTTGGTAATCTGCTCGAGCTTCGTCTTCCTGTTCTTGGACCTTTGAGATCACCTTGAAGAAATAATAACGAACTTTAAGTAGAATCCCAATCAAAAGAGGAAAACTAATCAATAAGAAGACTAGTTGAATGATTGGGATATAAACTACACCCACAACCAAAGCAATAAGTCCAAGCCCAAATGTTAAGATAAGGGTCCAAGTAAGCAAAAGGTCAGATAATACCAACACTGCAAACAAGGCTAAAGCTAAAAACAAGATTTGTTCTAAAATAATCTCTCGAGCAAAGAAAAAAGAAAGCCCTAAAAGAAGTGACTCGCACCCCAGAAAAGCGAGGAGCCAATTCCTAAATTTATTCCATGTTTTCATTACGCCTCTTCCCCCTCTTTAAATTCAGATACAGATTCAGCCATGCCAAAATAATGTTGTATAGCACGAACGATTCGTTCAGATGCTCTTCCATCTCCATAGGGATTCTGTGCCTGAGACATTTGTCTATAAAGAGTTTCATCTGTTAAGAGTGTTGCCATAGCCTCTTTGACACATACTGGATCCGTACCAACTAGCTTCAAAGTACCTGCTCTTACTCCTTCTGGACGTTCCGTCGTGTCACGAAGGACAAGGACAGGTTTGCCGAGAGAAGGCGCCTCTTCTTGAACACCTCCAGAGTCGGTCATGATAAAATAGCTTCTTGAAGCTAAATTATGAAAATCAAGTACATCTAAAGGATCAATCAAATGAATACGATCGTGACCAGCTAAGATATCTTTTGCTGCTTCTTGCACGGCAGGGCTAAGGTGAACAGGATAAACAACCTCAATTTCCTGATGAAGATCTACCATCTCACGTAAAGCTGTAAAGACATTTCTCATTGGTTGACCTTGATTCTCACGACGGTGCATGGTTACTAAAACAAGCTTCTTAGAAGGATCTAATTGATCTAGAACTTCATGATAGTAATCCGATTGAACGGTTAATTTCAAAGCATCAATGGCTGTATTCCCCGTAATGACAATAGCAGACTCAGGATGATTTTCCTTGAGGAGATTATCTTTACTCTCACTAGTTGGAGCAAAATAAAGATCCGCAAGGTTATCTGTCATCTGACGATTCATCTCTTCTGGGAAAGGAGAATACTTATCAAAGGTCCTTAGACCAGCTTCAACGTGGCCGATACGTACCTGATTATAGAAAGCCACTAAACTTGCTACAAAAGTTGTCGTTGTATCTCCATGAACAAGAATCATATCTGGACGTTCTTGCTTAACAACTGGATCAAACTTTTCTAAAATTTTTCCAGTAATATCTAAGAGGGATTGATTTTGCCCCATAATATCCAAGTCATAATGTGGCTTGATGCTAAAAGTTTCAAGAACTTGATCTAGCATTTGACGGTGCTGAGCTGTCACAACAGTGATCGTCTCAATGCTGTCACTATGTTTTTGCAATTCTAACACTAAAGGGGTCATTTTAATAGCTTCTGGTCGTGTTCCAAAAACAACCATCACTTTCAGTTTTTTCATTATGGTATCCTTCTACTATAATAAAATTTGACACATCAGATTAATTAGTACATCTGATAGTTCCAATATCAATTAATTTGACTTTCGTAATTATTTTACCGCCAATTAATTTATATGTCAAATTTTTCTAAGTATATTATTGCATCTAATTTAATTTTAAATAATCGTAATATTTTTGTAATGATATAATTTACACTGTGTAAATATTAAATCTTAAACTTTTCTTAAATATTTTTAAAATTCTAAACCTTACTATATTTTGAATATTTATTTTTATCTTGATAATTCAAATAATTATATTTTATCGTTTCATAGAATCCCCCTTTTTCTAACAAAAAAATCCCTCTCTAATGAAAAAGGAATTTACGACTTCTTGCTATTTTAAAGTTAAACCTTATAAGATCTATCTTAAATCAAATCTTTTGACAGATATAAAACAAGGTCACCGATATCTTCACAAGTAGCATCCATAGCCGGTCTGTGATTTTGATACCAGACGCCCGAACCATCTGGAATATAACCTCGTTTGATGTACAATCTCTGGGCAGGTCCATACCCTGAATGGAGCCCAACACCAAGGGTCACCTTATCCGATATGAGCTTAACTCGATTTTCAGCTTCTTCCATCAAGAGGTTTCCAATTCCTTGATTTTGAAAAGGCTCAAAGACATTGAAATCTGAAAGTTCTGGATAGATTTCTGCACAAGGCCCCTGCTTAGCGCAGGGCAAAATTGTGATATACCCCACTAAAGCACCCTCAACCTCTGCAACTAAGACTTCTCTCTCCCCACATTCTTGTTCAAGAAAATATCTAGCCAAAATTTCTTCTCTACCCGGCCAACCTTGATTGATAAAACCTTGGGATAAGTGTTCGGTATCAGATTCGATCATTTTTCTAATAATACTGTTTCCCTTCATAAGGCACCCCTTTGAAAATTCATACTATCATTATAACACATTTATAGTCAAAGAAAGAAGACCCAGTGGGTCTGAAAAAGAGGTCCACCCGGACCTCAACTCGCTCTCTCATTTCCATGCTCGTGAAAAAAAGACCCGTAAGGGTCTTTTCTTTAATCTTCGTTTACGAAAGGCATCAAAGCCATTACGCGAGCGCGTTTGATAGCTGTTGTTACTTTACGTTGGTTTTTAGCTGAAGTTCCTGTTACACGACGTGGAAGGATTTTCCCACGTTCTGAAACGAAACGGCTAAGAAGCTCAGTATCTTTGTAATCAACATATTCAATTTTGTTTGCTGCGATGTAATCAACTTTTTTACGGCGTTTGAATCCGCCACGACGTTGTTGAGCCATGTTTTTTCTCCTTTATAGTATTAATTGTCCATTAGAATGGTAAATCATCATCTGAAATGTCCAATGGATTGGTTGCTCCAAATGGATTTTCAGAACGTGAAAAGTCTGGTACTGGATTTGCAGGTGCTGATTGACCAGCAGTTGGTGCAGAATAAGCTCCACCTGAATGTCCTTCGCGCACTCCGCGGCTTTCCAACATTTGGAAATTCTCAGCCACGACTTCTGTTACGTAGACACGTTGTCCTTGCTGGTTATCGTAACTACGAGTCTGGATACGGCCTGTGATCCCGATAAGAGAGCCTTTTTTAGCCCAGTTGGCAAGATTTTCAGCCTGTTGGCGCCACATAACGACATTGATGAAATCAGCCTCACGTTCGCCATTTTGACTCTTAAATGTACGGTTTACTGCAAGAGTAAAAGTCGCAACTGCTACATTTGATGGGGTATAACGCAACTCAGCGTCACGTGTCATACGCCCTACAAGTACAACATTGTTAATCATAATTTACCTTCTTACGCGTCAAGTTTGACGATCATGTGACGAAGAATGTCAGTGTTGATTTTTGAAAGACGGTCAAACTCTTTAAGAGCTGCGTCGTCGTTTGCTTCAACGTTAACGATGTGGTAAAGTCCTTCACGGAAATCTTGGATTTCGTATGCAAGACGACGTTTTTCCCATGATTTTGATTCAACAACAGTTGCACCGTTGTCAGTCAAGATAGAGTCAAAACGTGCTACCAAAGCGTTTTTCGCTTCTTCTTCAATGTTTGGACGAATGATATAAAGAATTTCGTATTTAGCCATTGATATGTTCCTCCTTTTGGTCTAATGACCCCCAGTCTTTGCAAGGGGTAAGTGAGGTTCGCTCACAATAAACCATTATACTAGAAAAACTGATAGATAGCAAGTAAAAAAGATAAAAGTGAAAAAATAACTATATTACTTAGAAATAACATCCTCTTTGAGTCCCAAAGCTCTGGCCATCTCTTTCAAAATGAAAAATAGCAAAAAGCTGGCTAGCACTAAAAAGAGACCTAAGTAAAGGAATGCTACTACAAATCCTAGAGAATCAATCAGCCACCCCGTTAGAGGAAAAATAACAATCATACTCAGACTAAACATCATGGAGTAGACACTTAGCATGGTTGCCCGTACCTCACTTGGGAGTCGCTTTTGTAAATCGTTGTCAAAAATCGGTTGAAAGAGAGCATATAAGGCATTACTAATCAAATAAATCAAAATATAAATTAGAGATGTGCCAATGTAGGAAAGTAAGTAGGTCACTCCAGTTAAGAGTACAAGAATTGGAAAGAGCTTTAAGGCTGAATACCTCTTTCCAATCTTACTCGCTAGATAAACTGCCCAGATATTCAAAAGACTGCCCATCAGCATGACCATCGAAATTTGCCAACCTTCTAAGTCAGGCAGTTGATTTTGATAGTAAAAATAAAACATGCACATCAGGGTCCCGATGATTTGGGACAGAATCATCCAAGCAAAAAGACTGGGATTTCTCCGCAACTCCTCTTTGACAGTCCAAATAATTTTTTTCATGGTCAGACGCTCAGATTTTTGCGCTTTAACACTAGGCTCTTTTAGCATCCAGGTTAGGAAAAGGACGATTATAGAAGTGGCAATCATGATATAGTAGGTCAAGTGCAATTGACCATGGACAAAAAACCCCGCTAAAACGGTTCCCAAAGACCGAGTTCCTTCTGCTACTCCTGACATAAAACTTGAGATAGACAAGTAGCGCTCTTTTAATCCAGCCTCCACGGCCGAATCATAAACCATGGCTGCACTCGTCCCCGAATCAAAATTATAAGACAGGGCACTCACCACCATAGCGAGGGCATAAATCCAAAAATTACCTTGCCCTACTAACATGAGAATAGACGACGCAATTCCAGCTATTCGACTTAAATACAGATTTGTTTTATAGGAATAGCGGTCAGCTAACATTCCAGAGGGAATTTCACAAATGACACTGGTGGCATGAAAAATACTTTCCAATAAGCCAATCTGCCAAAGTGACATCCCATTTTGACTGAGAAATAAAATCCAAAAGCTGGTAATGCCCAAAAAAGCAAAACATTCCACTCCAGCCATGAGACCGATATTCTTCCGATAATTTGGTTTAAACATCATTTCTCCTTTAACAAGTGTATATATTCTTGTGTCTGTCACTTGTTAATCCTAACTTTACATGTTCCTCGCCTCTTCCTTCTTCTACTTTGAAAAAACGCCCCTAGGGCGTTTTGATTTATTTTATGGTTTGATACGGTGCAACATACGTGGGAATGGAATCGCTTCACGAATGTGTTTTGTACCTGCTGCGAAAGTTACCATGCGCTCGATACCGATCCCAAATCCACCGTGTGGGACAGTACCGTATTTACGAAGGTCAAGGTAGAATTCATACTCTGTGCGGTCCATTCCAAGTTCTTCCATCTTAGCGACAAGGGCATCGTAATCTTCCTCACGCATAGAACCACCGATGATTTCTCCATATCCTTCCGGTGCAAGCAAGTCTGCACAAAGCACGCGCTCTGGATTTCCAGGAACTGGTTTCATGTAGAAGGCCTTGATAGCTGCTGGATAGTTCATGACAAATGTTGGCACACCAAAGTGGTTTGAAATCCAAGTTTCATGTGGTGAACCGAAGTCATCTCCATGCTCGAGATGTTCATAGTCAGCGTCTTCATCATTTTCATGTTCTTGCAAGAGGTCAATGGCTTGATCGTAAGTGATCCGTTTGAAAGGTTCTGCAATGTAGCGTTTCAAAAGTTCAGTATCGCGTTCCAATGTTTCCAAGGCTTGTGGTGCACGATCCAAAACACCTTGGAGAAGGGCTTTAACATAGGCTTCTTGCAAGTCAAGTGACTCGTCATGTGTCAAGTAAGAATACTCCGCATCCATCATCCAGAACTCAGTCAAGTGACGGCGCGTTTTTGATTTTTCAGCACGGAATACTGGACCAAAGTCAAAGACACGACCAAGGGCCATAGCACCCGCTTCAAGATAAAGCTGACCTGATTGGCTCAAGTAGGCTGGAGTTCCGAAGTAGTCCGTTTCAAAGAGTTCTGTTGAATCTTCAGCTGCATTTCCTGAAAGAATTGGGCTATCAAATTTCAAGAAGCCATTCTTGTCAAAGAACTCATAAGTTGCGTAGATAATGGCGTTACGGATTTGCATCACTGCTACTTGCTTACGAGAACGGAGCCACAAGTGACGGTTGTCCATCAAGAAGTCTGTTCCATGTTCTTTTGGAGTGATTGGGTAATCTTGTGATTCACCGATGACTTCGATGTCTGTGATATCGAGTTCATAGCCAAACTTAGAACGCTCATCTTCTTTGACAATCCCTGTCACATAAACAGAAGTCTCTTGGCTCAAGTGTTTGATCGTTTCAAATTTTTCAAGACCAACTTCTTCGCCGAATTTTTCAATAAAGTTTGGTTTGAAGGCAACTCCTTGGAAAAAGGCTGTTCCATCACGCAATTGCAAGAAGGCAATTTTTCCTTTTCCTGATTTGTTGGCAACCCAGGCCCCGATGGTCACTTCTTGACCAACGTAGTCTTTCACTTCGATAATTGTTACACGTTTTGTCATGTTTTATCTTCCTTTTCTTTAACTTGTCCGAAGACGTCATTACTCACTATTTTACCATAAATAGACTCTGATAGCTAGGTGCTACTGGAGAAAATTCGAGAGAATTTCATTACAAAAATCTTCGCCAAGATGACGAAGACTTTGAGTTTTAGTTTTCCATAAATTGATGCAAACGGCGAATAGCTTCTTTCAAGGTGTCCAAGTCAGTTGCATAACTGAGACGAACATTTTCTGGCGCCCCAAACCCTGCTCCTGTAATCAAGGCAAGACCGACTTCCTCAAGAATAGCCGTTGTAAAGTCCGTTACATCGGTATAGCCCTTCATCTCCATCGCTTTTTTAACATTTGGGAAGAGATAGAAAGCTCCTTGGGGCTTGACAACTTCAAATCCTGGCACTTGGCACAAAAGAGGATAAATGGTATTCAAACGTTCCTCGAAAGCCTGACGCATAGTCTCTACAGAGTCTTGCGGACCAGTTAGCGCTTCGATTGTTGCGTATTGAGATACTGCAGTCAGGTTAGAAGTCGTTTGACCAGTCAATTTACTCATCGCAGCGATAATTTCAGGATTTCCCACAGCATAACCTACCCGCCAACCAGTCATGGCATAGGCCTTAGATACACCGTTAATCACGATGGTTTGCTTGCGAATGGCTTCTGACAGACTAGATATTGGAACAAATTCATTCCCGTTATAAACCAAACGACCATAAATATCATCTGCTAGGATAAGGACATCATGCGCAACAGCCCAATTTCCAATAGCCAAGAGTTCCTCACGAGAGTAAATCATACCGGTCGGATTCGATGGTGAATTGAGAACCAAGACCTTGGTCTTATCTGTTCGCGCTGCTTCTAGCTGCTCTACTGTTACTTTAAAGTGATTGTCTTCCTTGGTCTGGACAAAGACTGGCACACCTTCTGCCATCTTGACCTGGTCTCCATAGCTGACCCAGTATGGTGTAGGGATGATGACTTCATCACCTGGATTGACCACAGCCATAAAGAAGGTGTAGAGAGAGAACTTAGCACCAGTGGCAAAGGTAACCTCGTTGGCCGCTACGGAATACCCATAGTGGCGTTCAAAATAGGTATTAACCGCCGCTTTTAACTCTGGTAGACCTGAAGCAACTGTATAGAAGGAAGCACGTCCATCACGAATCGCTTCTACCGCTGCATCCTGAATATTCTCAGGAGTATGAAAATCAGGCTGTCCCAAGGTTAGGAAAAGAACATCCTTTCCTTGAGCTTTTAATGCCTTGGCTCTTGCATCACTAGATAGAGTGACACTTTCTTCCATTTCTAGTACACGTTTGGATAGTTTCATATGCCCTCCTTATTGGATCACTGCTCCTGTTTCAAAGTCAACCAGATAGTACTGGTTTCCTGACTTGACTTCCCAAATCGGCTTGTCCTGATAACGACCAAAGGTAATCTTGTCAATGTCGCTAGCGCCTTTTTTCCTTGAAATCGTCACCGCCTTATCTTGAGAAATCCCCTTATCTAGCTGATAGACATAAATCTTGTGGTCATTCTTTTCAATCAGTACGGCAATGGCCTCTTGCTTTTTATTATGTCCTAAAACGCTGTAATAACCTTCTAGTCCATTATAAAAATCAACCTGATCTGCCTTTTCCAATTCTGCATACTGCTTGGCCAGTTTTTCTCCTTCAACCCTAGCATCTTGATAGGGTTTCATGCTAAGCGAAATCAGGTAAAGAAAGGATCCAGTCAGCACTAGCAGTACCAGAGAAATGCCGATTCCGTATTGTATAAGTAGCTTGTTTTTTGCGTTTTTCTGTCTTAGTTTCACTCGTCTATTTTACCATCTCTCCTCCTTTATTACAAGTGAAGACAGGAACATTCTAAGAATCTTTTCCTATAAAACATAAGTTCTTGTTATTCTCTCTCATTATTGATAAAATAACCTTATGAAACAATATTTGAAAGAGAAAATTTCCGATAATCAACTAGACTTAAAAACAGCTATCGTCCTCAATAAAGCCATACGAACTTTTAAACCATATGAAGCCAAGGCTGCTAAAGAACACGGGCTAACACCCACTCAATTTTCAGTTTTGGAAACCCTCTATAGCAAGGGGGAACTGCGCATTCAGGATTTGATTGAAAAAATGCTGGCCACTTCTGGAAACATGACTGTTGTCATTCGAAATATGGTTCGAGATGGGTGGATTTCTAGAACTTGTGACCCCAAGGATCGTCGCTCTTTTTTCCTGAAATTAACACCTGCAGGACGCAGAAAAATCGAAGAGGTCCTTCCTGACCATATCGATTCTATCATAGAAGCACTCAGCATCTTGGAAGATGGCGAAAAGGAAGACTTAATCCGGATTTTAAAAAAATTTAAAAATTTGTGAGCAAAATTATTGCTAATTAGTATTATTTGTTGTAACATAGATGGTAACAAAAGAGTTCGCTCTTTAATTTTTAACTAAAGGAGACACATCATGTCTAAAAAAGTACTATTTATCGTCGGATCACTTCGCCAAGGTTCTTTCAACCACCAAATGGCCCTTGAAGCTGAAAAAGCACTTGCTGGCAAAGTGGAAGTTAGCTATCTTGATTACTCTGCTGTTCCCCTCTTCAGCCAAGATCTTGAAGTTCCAACTCATCCAGCCGTAGCTGCTGCTCGCGAAGCTGTCCTTGCTGCCAATGCCATCTGGATCTTCTCTCCAGTCTACAACTTCTCTATCCCTGGAACAGTGAAGAACTTGCTTGACTGGCTCTCGCGCGCCCTTGACTTGACAGATACACGTAGTGCTTCTGCCCTCCAAGACAAGTTTGTTACTGTCTCATCTGTAGCCAATGCAGGTCACGAGCAACTCTTTGCGATTTACAAAGACCTCTTGCCATTTATCCGTACACAAGTCGTTGGTGACTTTACTGCCGCGCGTGTCAATGACTCTGCTTGGGCAGACGGAAAATTGGTGTTAGAAGAAACAACTGCTTCATCTCTTGCCAAACAAGCTGACAATCTTCTTGCAGCCATCAACTAATCAAACAAAAACCAGCTCATTCGAGCTGGTTTTATGCTTGTTTCACAAAGACGAGTTCTAAGTCACTTGATAAATCAGGTCGGTAGTCAAAACCGGCAAAGCTGAGCTTACGAACTTGCTCAATTGTTTGAACTTGTCCTTCTATCAAGGCTGTCAAAAAGGCCCCACGCGCTTTCTTTGAAATAGTTGAATGGATTTTCAGCTGCCCAGCCTTGTCCTCCATAAATTTGAAGGTCACCATCTTTTCTCTGATTTCCTTAGAAAATACAGTTTCAAACTCTGAAGACAAGAGAGAAAATATCAAGTCCTCATCCTGCAGGGCCTCATCGTAGGCAGATTTCCAATGGCTCTTCAGGGTTTTTCCAGCCACTTTTAACTTCATCAAGAAGTCCAAACGGTGAGGAGCCATAGGTGATAAGGCTGGAACAACACCATACAAAGCTGATGTAATTAAAACATGATTTTCAAGATAGATTTGTTCAATCTCAGTCAACTCATCTCGTTTGATGTGGCGATACATGAGACCATCAAAGAGTTTCAAAGCTGGATAGTTTTTGGCTCTTTGTTCTTTTAAGGATTGGATGCGTTCATATTCCTCTTGCGCTTTTTCGGCAGAGATTTTGTAAAACTTCTCTAGTTCTTGAGTAGAGTATGTCGCTAGTTCATCAAGGACTGCCTGACTTTCAGGACGCAATGGATACGCATCTAAACTAGGGATTTCGGTGTTCATTTCTTTTGCTGTTGGGATTAAAATTTTCATATTGTTAGTGTAGCATATTTTTCAATCACGACCAAGAATTTCATCTGAAAAACCTCGGTTTATACCGAGGTTTCTTTGTTTACTTCACTTTGAAGGTCTTGAGGTAATTATCTTTTCCAACTTGACCTTCGAAGGATTGGCCATTTTCAAGGTAAGGAAGGTCGTCTGATACGGAGGCCTTGACCTTGTAGATTTTGCCATCAACTTTAAAGAAGTAGACGGTGTCTCCCTTGATGACAGCTGATTTCAAGTCCGCAACCACACCCTTGATGTTTTCTACCGTTTCATTATCCAGCTCGAGGTCGTTTTTATTGGCATATTTGCTGAGGAGTTCATCTACTGTAGCTGCTACGATGACGTTTTGGTACTCTACTGCATCGACCAATGCATACTCCTTGACCAAACCTGCATTGTCCTTCAAACCCATGATGTAGAGCGGTTTGTCATTAAGATTGACAAGGATAGGGAAGGTCGCCTTATAGGCTTTCTCCTGCACGGCTCCTTCTGCGGAAGCACGCGCAGATTCTTCGGTTGCTGATGCTAGATTGTACTTGGTGATTTCACCAGTTCGCATGTTTTCAAGGATAAATCCTAGATTACTTTCGTCAGCATTTGCTGAAGTTACCCCCGTGTAGAGATAAATGTCATTTCCGATAGAAAGATAGTTATAGCCCTCTGTCGTTTGGGTAACATTTTTCTTAGAAATCAAGGCATTCCAGAAGCCGTCTTTATACTTGCCGTTGTAGTTGATTTGTTCGATGGTTTCTTCGGCCGGATAGACACGGTCCACCCATTCTGGCACTTCATCCAAGCTATATTCCTTAGTTTCTCCATTAGTGGCGTCCAAGATAATAACAGATGAAGGGCGAGGTACTCCTAGACCAAACTGTTTTTGATAAACGGTTGCTACATAGAAAGGATTGCCTTCATCATCCACCTCAAAGGATGGGGTTTTAAAAATCTTGGTTGGATACTTGATTCGAAGATGACGTTTGACGTCACGGTTAAAATACTCGGAGTCCGAATACTTCATCGGTGTTTTTAAATCCACCAATTCCGCATTTCCTGTCACCATATCAACCTTGATATACTCGCCAATTCCCTTGGACTGATTATTAAACCATTTGATCGGGTCGGCATACTCCAAAGGTGTCACCCGATAGGGTTTGCCATCAACCGTCAGCTGGGTATAAGTATCTGCTGCTACGTACTGGGAGACCTTATCCGTCAGAGAACCCAGATAACGGTCACCAATCTTTTCTGCAGTGCTCCGATCCAAGATTGGAACCTTACTAGTATCACTCTTAGGAAAGTCTTTAAAATCTTTTTCTGTGATAGACACCACATTAGCATAGTTTTTTGCTTGGAAAAAACTAGAAGTCACAAGAGTCACCAGTCCAGCAAAGGCAAAGATAAGACCTGCAGCCAGCAACAATCCTCCACCTAATTTATTAAAATGAAGTCCTTCTAGATTGAGTTCGTTGGCAACCTTGCCATGACGTACGTGAACTGTCTTGAAAGGATTGGTATCCCTTCGAAAACTAAACAAAATCCCCATCACCACCAGATGAGCACAAAGAAAGACGATGAATTCCCAACTAGTAAGATTGAAGGGTGGTAAAAAGATATACCAGGTCGTTGCGATAAAAACAAGTTCAAAGAGTATACGTTTCATCTGAGTTCCTCCTAAATAATCCGTCCTTCCAAATGATCCAGTTCATGTTGGCAGATCTGAGCTGGAAAACCTGTCAGTGTAATGGTCTGTTCCTGCCACTTGCTATCGCGATAGGAAACCGTAATCGTTTCATAACGAGTCGTCGTTCGAACCCCCGTCAAGGACAAACAACCTTCCTCTGTCTCGTAAGGCCCTTTGTAGGAAAGGAGAATAGGGTTAAACATGACCATGGGAACTAGGCCAAGATTAAAGATAATCACGCGCTTCTGCACACCAATCATATTGGCCGCCAGACCGACACAGGTCTCGCGATTAGCCAGCAGGGTATCCTGCAAATCTTTAGCCAGATAAAGGTCTTCCTGACTTGCAGGTTTCGAGACCTGCGACAAGAATAAGACATCTCGGACAATTTTCTTTTCCATTCTCTTACGCTCCTTGCTACTTTACTTTATTATAGCACAAAAGGGGGTAACTTCTAGTCTTTTCCTCAAATGCAAAAGAAAGCCATCCAAAGATGACTTTCTTTTTAAATCGCGTTCTTATCAAGACCTAGTTTACGTTGAACAAACTTAACGATTTCTACGATAAGAATCATTGAGAAGCTTCCGCCCATAACGATTCCCCATTGTGATAAGTCTAGTTTGGTTACGTGGAAGATACCTTCAAGTGGTTCTACGACGATTGTTGCCATAAGAAGAATGAAGGATACCAAGATAGACCAGTTGAAGGTCTTAGACTTGAATGGACCAACTGTCAAGATGGATTGGTAAACAGACTTAACGTTGTAGGCATGGAAGAGCTGGATCAAACCAAGTGTTGCAAAGGCCATAGTAAGAGCATCAGCGTGGATAGCTTGATTGTCACCCACATGAACTGGGTAAAGAAGGGCAAGACCATAAACGGCCAGAACAAGAGCACCTTGAAGGAGACCTTGATAGATGATGGAACTCATAACCCCACCTGAGAAGAAGCTTGACTTACGTCCACGTGGTTTGTGGGTCATAACACCTGGCTCAGCTGGCTCAACACCAAGAGCGATAGCTGGGAAGGTATCGGTTACCAAGTTGATCCACAAAAGATGAACTGGTTGCAAAACATCCCAACCAAACAAGGTTGATAGGAAGATAGTCAAAACTTCAGCCGTATTGGCAGAAAGAAGGTACTGAATAGTCTTTTGAATGTTTGAGAAAACCTTACGTCCTTCTTCAACTGCGACGATAATAGTCGCAAAGTTATCATCTGCAAGAATCATGTCAGAAGCTCCCTTAGAAACCTCTGTACCAGTGATTCCCATACCGATACCGATATCGGCTGTTTTCAGAGCTGGCGCATCATTAACACCGTCACCTGTCATAGCAACAACCTTACCTTGTTTTTGCCAAGCCTTGACGATACGAACCTTGTGTTCTGGAGACACACGGGCATAAACAGAGTATTGACCAACTACTTTTTCAAAGTCTTCATCTGACAGTTCGTTGAGCTCAGCACCAGTTAAAACGTGGCCTTCTGTATCATTTGCATCAATAATTCCCAAACGTTTGGCAATAGCTTCTGCAGTATCTTGATGGTCACCCGTAATCATGATTGGACGGATTCCAGCTTCCTTAGCCACACGAACAGCTTCTGCAGCTTCGGCACGTTCAGGGTCAATCATTCCAATCAATCCAGTAAAGATCAAGTTGTTTTCAAGCTCTTCAGAAGTCAAGTTTTCTGGAATACTATCGATAATCTTATACGCACCCGCAAGGACACGCAAGGCTTGGTGAGCCATTTCAGAGTTGTTTGTGTGAATTATGTCATTGACTTGATTATCAATCGGAGCGACATCTCCAGCTTTATCCCGAGCAACACAACGTTTCAAGAGTTGGTCAGGGGCTCCCTTGACTGCTACGAGGAATTTACCATCTGGTAATGGATGAACCGTTGACATGAGTTTACGATCTGAGTCAAACGGCAATTCAGCTACACGAGGATATTTCTCTAAGAACCCTTTAACATCGTAACCCTTGTCCAAGGCATACTGGATGAAGGCTGTTTCCGTTGGATCCCCGATCAGGTTTCCTTCTGCATCAATCTTAGTATCGTTAGCCAAGACAACTGAACGAAGAAGAGGCATTTCAAGACCTAGTTCAATGTCATCAGCTGAATCATGTAGTACTGCATCATAGAAGACTTTTTCGACGGTCATCTTGTTCATGGTAAGCGTACCAGTCTTATCAGAAGCGATGATTTCAGTTGAACCAAGTGTTTCTACTGCTGGCAACTTACGAACGATAGAGTTTCGTTTTGCCAAAACTTGAGTACCAAGGGCAAGAACGATAGTCACGATAGCAGGAAGTCCTTCTGGGATGGCTGCAACAGCAAGCGCAACAGAGGTCATCAACTCACCAAGTGGATTTTTACCTTGAATGAAGACTCCAACTACAAAAGTAACAAGGGCAATAACCAAAATTGCATAGGTCAAGACCTTAGAAAGGTTGTTCAAGTTTTGTTTGAGTGGTGTATCCGTCTCATCCGCATCTTGGAGCATGCCAGCGATATGACCAACTTCCGTGTACATACCTGTATTGACAACAACACCAAGACCACGACCATAAGTCACGTTTGAGTTTTGGAAGGCCATATTGACACGGTCACCAATACCAGCATCTGCAGAGAGCTCGACAGTCAAGTCTTTTTCGACTGGAACAGACTCACCTGTTAGGGCTGCTTCTTCGATTTTGAGAGAGTTAGCTTCTAGCAAACGTAGGTCTGCTGGTACGACATCACCTGCTTCAAGAGCAACGATATCACCTGGTACCAATTCTTTTGAGTCAATCTCAGCCATGTGCCCATCACGAATAACACGTGCTGCTGGACTAGACATAGACTTGAGGGCTTCGATGGCTTCTTCTGCTTTTCCTTCTTGGTAAACACCAAAGGCTGCGTTAATGATAACAACGGCTAGAATAATAATGGCATCTGCAATATCTTCCCCACCAGAAGTTATGACGGACAAGATGGCTGCAGCCACCAAAATAATAATCATCAAATCCTTAAACTGTTCGATGAATTTAACCAAGAGAGATTTTTTCTCACCCTCTTCGAGTTCATTGCGCCCATATTCAGCTAGGCGTTTCTGCGCTTCGCTTGACGAAAGGCCTTGCTCAGTTGCTTCAACCGACTTCAAGACTTCTTCGGGACTTTGAGTATAAAACGCTTGGCGTTTTTGTTCTTTTGACATGTGTCTCCTCCTTGACTTTGTGTGCAAAACAAGCTCTCTTTTGGTTTTATGACAAACAAAAAGAGACCTGTTAATCATAACAAGTCTCGCTGTTTAAGATAGCGCCGGAAAGAATACTTTACAGTATAAAATTCGGAATGACGACACTATCACAGGTTTCTGCCAGCTACTCCCTTGAGTAGTACTATTATATCAAAATTTGAACAATTTTCAAGAATTAAAATCCGATGAGACAAGACTAAATTTGAATTTTCCCATGAAAACCAGTATAATGAAAACAGAATCTCAGCACTAGAAAGGAAGTCCGATGAACCAATCCATGTCAAATCTCAAGTTGGCGGAACGTGGTGCCATTATCAGCATTTCGACCTACCTCCTCTTGTCTGCGGCAAAATTAGCGACTGGCCACCTCCTACATTCTTCCAGTTTGGTAGCGGATGGTTTCAACAACGTATCCGATATTATCGGAAATGTTGCTCTTCTGATTGGCATTCGGATGGCTCGCCAGCCTGCAGACCGTGACCACCGCTTTGGACACTGGAAGATTGAAGATTTAGCTAGTTTGATCACTTCCATCATCATGTTCTACGTTGGCTTTGATGTGCTTCGGGACACCATTCAGAAAATCCTCAGTCGGGAACAAACGATTATTGATCCTCTAGGAGCATTCCTAGGAATCATTTCTGCGGTGGTTATGTTTGTCGTTTATCTCTATAACACAGGCCTCAGTAAGAAATCCAAATCCAAAGCTCTAAAGGCAGCTGCTAAGGATAATCTTTCTGATGCTGTTACCTCACTTGGAACCGCCATTGCCATCCTAGCTAGCAGTTTCAATTATCCAATTGTGGATAAACTGGTTGCTATCATCATCACTTTCTTTATCTTAAAGACAGCCTATGATATCTTTATTGAATCTTCCTTCAGTCTTTCAGATGGTTTTGATGACCGGCTACTAGAAGACTACCAAAAGGCTATCATGGAGATTCCAAAGATTAGTAAGGTCAAGTCCCAAAGAGGGCGTACCTACGGTAGCAACATCTACCTTGATATTACCCTAGAAATGAATCCCGATTTATCAGTCTATGAAAGTCACGAAATTGCAGATCAGGTCGAGTCTATGCTAGAAGAGCGTTTTGGGGTCTTTGATACCGATGTCCATATCGAACCAGCTCCCATACCTGAGGATGAAATTTTAGACAATGTCTACAAAAAACTGCTCACGCGTGAGCAATTGATTGACCAAGGAAATCAGCTAGAAGAACTCCTTGCTGAGGACTTTATCTATATCCGTCAAGATGGAGAGCAGATGGATAAAGAGGCTTATAAGGCTGAAAAAGAACTTAAAGCTACAATTAAGGACATTCAGATTACCTCCATTAGTCAGAAAACCAAACTCATTTGCTATGAGATGGACGGGATTGTCCACACCAGTATCTGGCGCCGTCACGAAACTTGGCAAAATATCTTTCATCAGGAAACAAAAAAAGAAGACAAAGAGTAACCCTATCCAGTGGATAGGGCTTTTTTGATTGATTGTCTTTAAGCTAAACTGTCTTATAGCTATTTTGAAGATCTTGTTTTCGAAGCTTATGTTGTCTGTTTTCTTGCTTGACGATTTTGCTTGATGCGCCATTCTCGCTCAAAGTAGGACATGGTTTCAAAGACTCTTCTAGGAAAGTCAACATCCAGTAAATGAATCGGAATTATCAAGTCGACAGCAGGTTTAGCACTTGAAAATTTACTTCGCAGTCGATTCCATAGAGATTTCGTTTTTACAAGGTCTTTCTCAAAAAAACAAACTTCAATCTGGTAAAAATCCCTCGAACTTCTACCACCCTTGATTCTCATAAGAGAAAATGTTTCTACTTGCCTCCAGGAATAAAACTGCCAGTCTTTCTTTGGATGTGGCTTATAGAAAAAACCTTGAGTCGTAAATTTTAAATACTCTTTGCCTGATAGAAGAATCTGCATCCGTTCATACAAGAGCCAACCAACAATAATGAGTAGGAATCCAACAAAAGCAATTAATACTATGATTCCCATTGAATCTTCTTCGGGATAAATCAGCAAAAAAGATAGTATATAAGTAAAAAATACTAACTCGACCAAACAGAGAAGAATAGTCCAGATGACTTTCTTGCTGCTCCATTTTATGATTACTTCTTCCATTATACCAATTCACTTAAATATTCATAGCGTTCATATTTTTCCAGCAAGGCTTCGTTTTTTTCATCGAGCTCTTTCTGAAGCGTCGCTAGTTTGCCAAAGTCAGAGCCATTTGCCTGCATTTCTTCTTCAATGGCTGCGATACGATTTTCCAAGGCTTCAATATCGCCTTCAATGCTTGCCCACTCCTGCTTTTCTTGGTAGGTCATGCGTTTCTTGTCTTCACGGACCTTGACCACTTTCTCCTTTTCGGCCTTTTGCACTTGATTGGCCATCTCTG
Source organism: Streptococcus oralis (assembly GCF_023109315.1). Classification (GTDB taxonomy): domain Bacteria; phylum Bacillota; class Bacilli; order Lactobacillales; family Streptococcaceae; genus Streptococcus; species Streptococcus oralis_BS. The sequence goes on along the minus strand of NZ_JALDUF010000002.1, from coordinate 153,575 downwards.
TTTCAAAGGCTCTTTCGTCAAGATAGTCTGTGTAATGACCAAAGAAAGGACGAATCTTGCCATCCTCAAAAGCAAGAATCTTAGTTGCTACCTTATCCAAGAAATAGCGGTCATGGCTAACTGTCAAGACAGGGCCTGCAAAACCTTGCAAGAAATTCTCTAAGACTGTTAAGGTCGCAATATCTAGGTCATTTGTCGGCTCATCCAAGAGAAGAACATTTGGTTTTTCCAAGAGCAATTTGAGGAGATAAAGGCGTTTTTTCTCTCCACCAGACAATTTCTCAATCAAGGTTCCATGCGTCGAACGTGGGAAGAGGAACTGCTCTAGCAACTCTGCAATGGAAGTCGTAGAACCACCACTAGTCTTAACCTCTTCTGCTACTTCCTGCAGGTAATTGATGACCCGTTTGCTTTCATCCAAGCCTTCGATTTGTTGAGAAAAATAGGCGATGCGAACAGTTTCCCCTCTCACAACTTGTCCTTCAGTTGGCTCAAGACTTCCTGCAATCAAGTTGAGTAGGGTTGATTTCCCAACACCGTTGTCCCCAACGATACCGATACGGTCTTTAGCTTGCACCAAAAGGTTAAAATCTTGCAAAATCGGCTTGTTCTCATAGGCGAAGGAAACATTCTGAAACTCGATGACTTTTTTCCCAATCCGACTGGTTTCAAAGTTCATGGTCAAGTCTGCCTCAGCAACGCCGCCTGAAACTTCTTTTTTCAAGTCATGGAAACGATTGATACGAGCCTGCTGCTTGGTCGCACGCGCTTGCGGTTGTCTGCGCATCCATGCTAATTCTTGCTTATAGAGTTGTTCTTTTTTGTGGAGAAGTGCCGCGTCACGCTCATCCTGTTCCGCTTTTAGGCGAACATAGTTCTGATAATTCCCCTGATACTCGGTCAAGCCTGCTTGGTCCAACTCGAAAATTCGTGTTGACAGCGCGTCTAAGAAATAACGATCATGTGTGATAAAGAGAACTGTCTTCTTGGAATTTTTCAAAAAGAGGGTCAGCCACTCAATGGTCGCAATGTCCAGGTGGTTGGTTGGCTCGTCCAGTAACAAGAGGTCGTGGTTTCCTAGGAGAACTTGCGCCAACTGAACACGTCTTCTCAGACCACCTGACAATTCACCAACTGGAGTCGACAAATCCTGAATACCCAACTTGCTGAGAACCGTCTTGACCTGGCTTTCAATTTCCCAAGCTTGGAGAGAATCCATTTCGGCCATGACACGTTCCAAACGAGCCTGCTTATCCTCACTGTAGTTGAGCATAATCAACTCATACTCACGAATCAGCTGAATTTCCTTGAGGTCGCTGGAAAGAACCGTATCCAAGACCGTCTTGCTATCATCAAAGTCTGGATTCTGGGTCAAGTAACCAATCTGATAATCATTCTTAGCTGAAAAGGGGCTGACGTCCCCATCAAAGCCAGAAGTGCCAGAAAGGACGTCCAAAAGGGTTGTCTTACCCGTTCCATTAACACCAATCAGACCAATTCTATCCAAGTCATGGATGATAAAGGAAATATCCTTAAAAACGGTCTTGTCTCCGACGGATTTGCTTAGTTTTTCAACGATAAAATCACTCATTTTTTCTCCCTCAGGTAAGCATGGATTGCTTGACGATCATTTTCCAACTCTCCATCGACAATGGCAAACTCAATCTCCGTTAAAATCTCTCCCAAGTCTGGTCCTGGTTGGTAACCATATTCCTTAATCAGAACTCCTCCGTTAATCTGAATTTCTTTCTTATCATGAATGGTCAAACTCTGGTAAGTTTCTGTGATGGCTTGTGGGTTGACTTCTTTCCCTTGAGCCTGACGAAGACTTTCAGCTTGTAGAAGGGAATCCAAGTCAAAGCGGTAACAATCGCGCTTGCTCAGCTCTCCTTCTTCTCGCAAAACCAAAATAGTCAGCAAATCCTGTACTTGCTTGGCAAACTGGCGTGAGGTTTTCCAAGCTTTCAAAAATGGCTGTGCATCTTTAATCTCCAAAGCCCACAACAGAGCTGCCCAGGCTTGTTCAGAAGATTCAAAAGTGAAATCAGTCTCCAAAACAAACAGTCTGTTGAGCTTGCCCTGGCTTCCTGCCATGTCTGGAAGATAGTCATAAGCTCGACTCTCAATCATGGAAGACAGACCAACTCGCCAAAAAGGAGCCAGCAAGAGTTTATCAAACTCAACGAAGGTGCGCTCCACAGAAATTTTCTCCAAGAGTGGCGTCAAAGTCTTCATCGCCACAAAAGTTTCTGGTTCAAGTTTAAAACCGAGACTGGCCTGAAAGCGGAAACCACGCATAATACGCAGAGCATCTTCGTTGAAACGCTCACTAGCCACTCCAACTGCTCGCAAGACTTGGTTTTTCAAATCTTCTAAACCATGGAACAAGTCAATAATTTCGCCTGTCTCATCCAAGGCAAAGGCATTAACTGTGAAATCACGGCGCTTGAGGTCCTCTTCTAGCGAACGCACAAAGGAAACCGCACTGGGTCTACGATAGTCCACATAGACATCCTCTGTTCGAAAGGTTGTTACCTCATACTCCTCGTCCCCATCTAGGACCAAGACGGTTCCGTGCTCGATTCCGATGTCAGCTGTACGAGGGAAAATCTGCTTGGTTTCTTCTGGATAGGAAGAAGTAGCAATATCCACATCGTGGATGGGGCGATTGAGGAGGGCATCTCGAACAGAGCCCCCAACAAAATAGGCCTCAAAGCCTGCTTCTTTAATTTTTTCTAATACTGGTAAAGCCTTCTGAAATTCAGAAGGCATTTGCGTTAATCTCATAATAAGTGTTCTAATCCATAGACAAGCTCATGACGCTTGACAACTTCTTTGATTCCCAAATTGACCCCTGTCATGAAGGAGCTGCGATCATAGGAGTCATGACGAAGGGTCAATCCTTCTCCCTGATTGCCAAAGATGACTTCCTGATGGGCTACCAAGCCTGGTAGACGGACTGAGTGTATGCGCATGCCATCAAAGTTAGCACCACGAGCACCTGCAATCAATTCTTCCTCATCAGGCGCACCTTGCTGAATAGACTCTCGAACTTCCGCCATTAACTCGGCAGTTTTGATAGCTGTTCCACTCGGAGCATCTTTTTTCTTGTCATGATGGAGTTCGATAATCTCCACATTTGGGAAATATTTGGCAGCCTGCACCGCAAATTGCATCAGCAAGACAGCTCCCAAGGCAAAGTTAGGGGCAATCAAGCCACCCAAATCTTGTTCACGGGAAAATGCTTTGAGTTCTGCAATTTCTTCACTAGTGAATCCTGTTGTTCCTACGACTGGGGCAAAGCCATTTTCAAGAGCAAAGTGTGTATTTTCGTAGGCAACAGCTGGAGTTGTAAAATCTACCCAGACATCCGCTTCAAAACCAGCCAAGTCAGCCTTATCATTGAAGACAGGAATTCCCTGCCATTCTGACGCAGACTCAAACGGATCCAAAACTGCGACCAAGTCCAAGTCCGGATCAGCAAAGACCATCTGACAGGCAGCTTGGCCCATCTTTCCCTTAAACCCGGCAATAATTACTCGAATACTCATCTCTACTCCTGTCTAAGATACAAAGCCTGTAAGAACACAAAGTGAAAATAGGAGTTCTGATCAAGGAGTGTCTCCTCCTTGGAAGAACTATCTTTTTCACACAGGGTTCCAGACGTGTTCAATTATCAAGATACAAAGGACGTTAGCTGCCCATGAAAAATAGGAAATGGCGCTGATTTTCCACGAAAGGAAAGACAGGCATCTTTTTCAAGAGGCAGGCAGGCCATGTTCAATTTCTAAGATACAAAGCTTGTAAGAACAATCTAGACGACTGGCGTATAGCTTAAAGCGATACTACCTTCTCCAAGGTGGGTTCCAATGACACTACCAAAGGTTGCAATTGGAATCTCAGCAGTCACACCACTCTCCATCAAAAGCTGACGTAAGTCCGCTGCCTTTTGAGGAGCATTGCCATGTATGACTGTGATACGGTAATTCCCATCTTTTGTCAACTCTTTGATGATTTCCACCAAACGTTTGATTGCCTTCTTTTCTGTACGAACTTTTTCGTAAACTTCAATCACACCTTGGTCATTGAAGTAAAGAATAGGCTTGATACTGAGGAGATTCCCTAAGATGGCTGCCCCATTTGACAGACGTCCCCCCTTAACCAAGTGATCAAGATCATCCACTATGATAAAGGCTGAATTATCAGCAATTTGAAGAGCTAATTTCTCCTGAATCTGAGCAAAATCATCGCCCTGTTCTGCCCATTCAAAGGCACTCTCTACCATAAATCCTAGAGGGGAACTTGTGATATGGGTATCTGGAAAGGCTATGGTCAAGCCATCATACTCATCCAACATGTATTGGATGTTCTGATAAAAGCCTGAAATCCCTGACGAAAGAAAGAGTCCCAAAACATGGGTATAACCTTGTCCTTTCAAGGAACTTAGAATCTCATCCAATTTGGCAATACTTGGTTGACTAGTTTTAGGCAATTCTGCAGACTGAGCCATTTTTTGATAAAATTCCTCAGCAGTCAGATTGACACCTTCAACATACTCCTCCCCATCAATATTGACAGGAATATCCAAGATAAATAGATTCTCTCTTTGCAGCGTCTTCTCCTCTAAATAGGCTGAAGAATCTGTAATGACAGCTAATTTCATGACTAAAACTCCAAATTGATCCCTGGAAGATCCAAGGCGATTTCTGTTACTTCATACGTCAAACGGTTGAGCATGTTCAAGCATGGACGTGCCAAGGTTTCGACTTCTTCTTGGTTAAATTCACTTGGTTCGTTAACAATACGACCTTCCACATGGTTAACTTGAGAAATCGTTCCACTGATGACAAATTTGTCAAAGACAATCATGAAGCTCAAGATAACAACTAGCGAGGTTACTTGGTTTTCTTGGTCGTATTGGAGCAACTGGAAATTCACGTCTACCTTGGTTTCAGGAGCCCCATTTTCATTTTCCCATTCAAAGTTACGAGCATCAAAGTGATACTGGCTAACAAATTCTTGTTCTCGTTTAAGATTCATTTCTCTCTCCCATTGCTACAATTTACTATGCAATTGTACCACATTTTTATCATTTCATCTAGTTTTCTAGGCTTTAGTCAATACCGATCTCATCTTTAACAACAGTAGCAATCGTATCTACATAGTAATTGACTTCTTCTGTTGTAGGTGCCTCTGCCATAACTCGCAAGAGAGGTTCGGTACCACTTGGGCGAACAAGGATACGGCCGTTTCCTGCCATTTCTCCTTCCATCTTTTCGATGATTGCCTTGATGGCTGGTACTTCCATGGCTTTTTCTTTCATGGCATTTTCCACTCGGATATTGACCAGTTTTTGTGGGTAAATCGTTACTTCTGATGCCAGTTGAGACAAGGTTTTACCGGTTTCCCGTATAACTTTTGTTAATTGAACGGCAGTTAACTGTCCATCACCTGTCGTATTGTAATCCATCAAGATAACGTGACCAGACTGTTCACCACCAAGGTTATAGCCTGATTTTCTCATTTCTTCGACGACATAGCGGTCACCAACTGCAGTGACTGCCTTATTGATGCCTTCACGATCCAAGGCCTTATGGAAACCAAGGTTAGACATAACGGTTGTTACGATAGTATTTTGAGCTAACTGGCCTTTTTCAGAAAGGTATTTTCCGATGATATACATGATCTTATCACCATCAACGATGTCGCCATTTTCATCAACAGCAATCAAACGGTCACTGTCTCCGTCAAAGGCCAAACCAATAGCTGACCCACTTTCTTTGACCACTTTTTGAAGAGCTTCTGGGTGTGTAGAACCCACATTCAAGTTGATGTTAAGACCATCTGGTGTCTCCCCAATAACAGTTATTTGAGCCCCAAGGTCTGCAAAGATTTGACGAGCACTCGTAGACGCTGCACCGTTTGCTGTGTCCAAGGCCACTTTCATTCCTTCAAGAGGAGTTCCAGTTGAAACAAGGTAGCCCTCGTACTTACGCAAGCCTTCTGGATAGTCCACTAAGGTTCCTAAACCTTCTGCACTTGGACGAGGAAGAGTATCTTCAGCAGCATCTAGCAAGGCTTCGATTTCTGCTTCTTTTTCATCATCAAGTTTGAAACCATCCCCACCAAAGAACTTAATTCCATTATCAAGGGCTGGGTTGTGGCTAGCGGAAATCATGACACCTGCACTGGCTCCCTCAGTTTTTACCAAGTAAGCTACTGCTGGTGTTGCAAGGACACCAAGTTTGTAGACGTGAATCCCTACAGAGAGGAGACCTGCCACCAAGGCAGATTCTAGCATTTCTCCTGAGATACGTGTATCACGTCCTACAAAAACTTTAGGGGCTTCCGTTTCGTGTTGGCTAAGAACATAACCACCAAAACGTCCCAATTTAAAGGCCAATTCTGGCGTCAGTTCTATGTTTGCTTCTCCACGGACTCCATCAGTTCCAAAATATTTACCCATTTTATTTATCATCCTTTTCTATTATTTATTATTGTTTAGACGAATCTGATTTTGTTTCTGAACTCGTTGAAGACGAACTGCCTTCTGAAGAACTTGTTGACGAGTTACTTGAACTAGACGTTGCTGTTTTTGTTGTAATTTTCATAGTTGTGTCAAACGGCATAATGACGCTTGGCAAGACATTTCCATTTTTATCAACTGCTTGTAGTGGAACAGAGGCCGAGTAGTTACCCGTTATCCGTTCACTCGTCGGCAAGATGGCAATGACACGATCTACTCTAGAGAGAGTCTCCTCGTCACTAATAACCGTTACTTTTTCATCTGACACAGTGACTGTGTCGATTTTGACCCGAGAATCAATCTGACTAGGATCAATCTCCGGCACAACGATTACATTGTCTCGTTTTGCTTTTTTACCAACCTTCACTGTTATCTTTTGCGGTGTCGCAACAGCCGTCAAACCGCTCGGAAGATTTTCAATGGTTAGAGGAACTTCGATGGTTCCTACACTGGCATCAGAAAGATCAGCTGTCACCTTAAATTTGCGGGTACTTTCCTGCATCTCACTCGCCAAAGCAACTCTATTTGACCCTGTTAGAAAGACCGTCACCTCAGATGTAAAACCACTGATAAAATACTGATCACTGTCATACTGAATATCAATTGGGACATTAAGAACTGTGTTAGTATAAGTCTCCGTCCGCACCTGTCTGGCACTGTTGCTATTCTGATAATTTGTCAAAGTTGCATAGATAAAGAGAATGCAGGCGAAAAAGAAGGAAGAAATGATGTATAGACTATTTTTTCTCATGTTTCAATCCTCCTAGCAAGCGCTCTTTCAGACCTTGCTTTTTCTCTGATGTTGGAAGTAAGATTCTTCTCAATTCAGATTCAAACTCTTCCAAGGTCAAATCATGCTTAAAGACTCCATTATAGGTGATGGAGATTCCACCCGTTTCTTCCGAAACCACAAAGGTAAGAGCATCTGACACTTCCGACAAACCAATCGCCGCCCTGTGACGCGTTCCAAACTCCTTGGAAATCCCGGTATCTTCAGTCAAGGGTAGATAGGCTGAAGTTACAGCAATTCGGTCTTCCTTGATAATGACAGCACCATCATGCAAGGGAGTATTGGGAATGAAAATATTGATAAGCAATTCAGCCGAAATTTTGGCATCTAAAGGGATCCCTGTCGAGATGTATTCCTGCAAGGTTCTCACTCTCTGAACCACTACAAGCGCCCCAATCTTACGAGGGCTCATGTATTCAACTGATTTCACAAATGCACGAACCATCTGCTCTTCCGCACTAATAGGGGCATTGGAGAAGAAATCAGTAGCCCGACCCAATCGCTCCAAACCAGTCCGAATCTCTGGTGAAAAGATAACCACCGCTGCAATCACCCCGTAGGTGATGATCTGATTGATTAACCAGGAAATAGTCGTTAAACCAATCATATTGGAAAGAATCTGGGCTAGAATAAAAACTAAGACCCCACGGACCAATATCATAATCTTGGTGCCTGCAATCGCTTTAGTAAAATGATATAAAATATAAGTCACAATGAGAATATCAATCAGATTGGTGACTATACTCCAAGGGCTTGAAAACAAACTCGTCCAGTATTGTAAATTGGATAATTGTTGAAAATTCATCCTTGGCCTCCTCCCTGTCAAAACACTTTACTCATCATTATACCATTTTTTGCCCATTTTTTCCCTATCCTACCTCATTTTAAATTAAGCAAAAATATGATAAAATAAACTGATTAGAAAAAACAAAGGAGAAATCATGTCTCAACTCTATGATATTACCATTGTAGGTGGCGGTCCTGTTGGCCTCTTTGCTGCCTTTTACGCCCACCTACGCCAAGCCAAAGTCCAAATCATCGACTCCCTTCCCCAGCTCGGTGGTCAACCAGCTATCCTCTACCCTGAAAAGCAAATCCTTGATGTGCCAGGTTTTCCAAACTTAACTGGAGAAGAGCTGACCAATCGCTTGATTGAGCAGCTAAACGGCTTTGATACCCCTATTCATCTCAATGAAACCGTTCTTGAAATTAAGAAACAAGATCAAGGATTTGCCATTACAACCAACAAGGGAAGTCACCTGACTAAAACCGTTATCATTGCTATGGGTGGTGGCGCCTTCAAACCACGGCCACTCGAATTAGACGGCGTTGAAAACTATGAAAATATCCACTACCACGTATCCAACATTCAGCAATACGCTGGCAAGAAAGTGACCATCCTTGGTGGTGGGGACTCAGCTGTGGACTGGGCTCTGGCTTTTGAAAAGATTGCCCCAACTACTCTCGTTCACCGCAGAGATAATTTCCGCGCCTTGGAACACAGTGTGCAAGCTCTACAAGAATCGTCTGTAACCATCAAGACACCGTTCGTTCCTAGCCAACTTCTCGGAGATGGAAAAACACTCGATAAACTAGAAATCACCAAAGTCAAATCAGATGAAACCGAAACTATCGAAGTAGACCATCTCTTTGTCAACTATGGTTTCAAATCATCTGTCGGCAATCTTAAAAATTGGGGTCTGGACCTCAACCGTCACAAGATTATCGTCAACAGCAAGCAAGAGTCTAGCCAAGCAGGTATCTATGCTATCGGCGACTGTTGCTACTATGAAGGTAAGATTGATTTGATTGCTACAGGACTAGGTGAAGCTCCAACAGCTGTTAACAATGCCATTAACTACATTGACCCAGAACAGAAAGTTCAACCCAAACACTCGACCAGTTTATAAGAAAAGAACCACGGATTGAATAATCCGTGGTTTTATAATGGATTTATATTATTTGCAACGTGTAAATCCCCTAGAAATATTATAAAGGCTACTTTGATTGTAGAAAAAGAGACTGAATTAAGACAAAAGCCCCAACATTAAGTTGAGGCTAATCATTATAGGCGGACGGATTTCAACCATCGTCTTGATAAGAGCACAAGCTTCAATAGCTAGATACTACTAAACTTAGTGTACCCTCGCTAAATCCATCTTCTTTCAAAGATACTATACATGTTTTCACTCGTAAACTACTACCCTACTTATTTAGTCCTATTGTACCAAGAATTAAGAGTTTTTACAACTATTTTCATATCCCTAGAATTCAAAGTATGAGCACACCCTTCTTTTTATCAAATTTGTACCCGTAAGCACATATAGAAGTTAGAAATCCGCTTATCTTATGTTCTCTCTTCATAACTCATCTGCGATCTTGTTTATTTTTCTTAGTCTGTGGTTGACACCACTTTTGGTTAGGGGATTGCTCAGGCTATCTGCCAACTGCTGGATAGAGTAGTCTGGATGCTGAATCCGCAACTGCGCTACCTCTTGCAAATCCACGGGTAAATTTTCCAAACCCATTCTATCTTTGATTTTACTGATATTGTTGATAGTCTTCATACTAGCAGAAACCGTTCGAGCGATATTGGCTGTTTCAGCGTTATTGGCTCGATTGAGATCATTACGGGTTTCACGCAAAATCTTGACGCGCTCAAAATTATCACGCGCCTGCATGGCCCCAATCACAATCAAGAAATCCATAATGTCTTCTGCCCGCTGGAGATAGGTAACTGCACCTTTCTTTCGCTCAATAACCTTAGCGTCCAGCAAAAACTGCTGGAGGAGAGAGGCCAATCCTTGTGCATGGTCCAGATAAACGGAACTAATCTCCAACTGATACTTACCAGACTCCGGATCTCGGATGCTACCATTTGCCAGAAAGGCCCCACATAAGTAAGCACGACCAGCTTCTTCATCTGCTAAGATATCGGGATCAATACCCGTCTCCAAACCAAAGAAGGAATCCGCAAGCCGCAAATCAGCCAAAAGCTCCTGCACCCTCTCATCGGTATAGACCGTGTAGACACGATTCTTGCGAAGATTGCTTCTCTGATGGTGACGAATTTCTGACTTGATGTCATAAAAATGGAGAAAAGACTCATAAAGATGACGAGCTAACTTGGCATTTTCAGTCACGACGGACAAGGTCAAGCCTGAAGTCGAGAGACCGATACTGCCAGACATCTTGATAATGGCAGACAATTCATGACGACTGAGATGATGTTGACCAAGAATTTCCTCTTTTACTGCAACTGTAAAACTCATTTTCTCACCTGTATGATGCGCATCAATTCATCTACAATCAAATCGCCATCATGGAAGGCTCCTCCATTTTCCAAACGAAGGAAGTTGGATGAAATCACACGAGGAACCTGCTTGCAAAGACCAGCAAAGTCATGCTCTACCTGAACCAAATACTCATCAAAACGGTTGGTATCCATGTATTCTCTAGGAACCTTTTCGATATTAACCAAGACCGTATCAATAAATGGCCGACCTAAGTGTCGATGGAGGACTTCCACGTGGTCACTGTCTGAAAAGTGCTCTGTTTCCCCACGCTGGGTCATGATATTGCAGACATAGGCGATCTCTGCCTTGGTCTCCAAGAGAGCCTGCCCAATCTCCTCGATGACAATATTGGGCAAAATCGATGTAAAGAGGGAACCAGGCCCCAAGACGATCATATCACTCTCTAGGATAGTATTGACTACTCGACGGCTGGCTTGCGGTGTTTCATCATCCAAGGTATTGGTCACATAGACATGGTCAATCATGCCCGGATGATCTGCAATGTGGCTCTCACCTGCCACCTCAGAACCGTCTTTAAAGACTGCATGCAGTGTCAAAGGCTGATCGCTTGAGGGGTAGATTTTTCCTGTTGTGTGGAAAAAGAGACTTAGCAGCTGCATGGCATTGTAAGTGGACCCTTGCATTTCAGAAAGTCCTGCTATAATGATATTTCCTAGAGGATGACCTGCAAAAGCACCAGCGTCTTCTGAAAAGCGGTACTGAAAAACCTTCTCATAAAATTTAGGCATATCCGACATGGCTACCAGAACATTGCGAAGATCTCCTGGTGGTGTCAGCTGTTGGATATTCTTTCTTAGTTCACCAGAAGAGCCACCATCATCAGCTACCGTTACGATGGCTGCGATATCAACATCCTTTTCTCGCAAGCTTTTCAAAATGACGGGGATACCTGTTCCTCCACCAATTACCGTTATCTTTGGTTTTCTCATGAACGGTTTACCGTTTCCTTTCTTCTGTCTTTGTCACGATGGCTTTCATTGACAGGCCAGTTTTTAGCAAGGTCCTCAGCGATTCGTTTTGCAAAGGCAACACTACGGTGTTGTCCACCTGTACATCCTACTGCAATGGTTAAAACGGACTTGCCTTCTTTTTTGTAACTTGGCAAAATGGGTTCAATCAAAGCGAGTAAGTGCTGATAGAAACTTTCAGACTCTTCATGATTCATCACATAGTCATAAACTGCTTGATCCTCACCTGTCTGATTGCGGAGTTCCGGAAGGTAGTATGGATTTGGCAAAAAGCGCACATCAAAGACCAAGTCTGCATCGATCGGAATACCATACTTGAATCCAAAAGACATGACCTCGATACGGAAAGACTGGGCTTGTTCTTGGTCTGAAAATTGCTCAGCAATGGTTTTACGAAGTTCACGCGGAGTGAGTTCTGTCGTATCCACCACATTTTGACTCATGTTTTTCAAAGGTGCCAAAAGTTCACGTTCCAGCTTGATGCCATCTAAAATTCGACCATCTGCTGCTAGAGGGTGACTTCGTCTAGTTTCCTTATAGCGTGCCACCAATTCCTTATCTGCTGCGTCTAAAAAGAGGATTTTGAAGTCCAAATCATCTTGGTTTTCCAATTCATCCAAAACGGCCTGAATCTCTGAAAAGAAGGAACGGCTCCGCATATCCACCACCAGGGCTAACTTATGGTCATCATCCTTGGTCTCTACCAACTGCAAGAACTTTGGCAAGAGGGCTGGTGGCATATTGTCAATAGTGAAATATCCCAAATCCTCGAAGGACTGAATGGCTACTGTTTTCCCTGCGCCACTCATCCCTGTTACAATTACCAGGTGAAGTTGTTTCTTTGTCATCTATCTCTCCTTATATCAAAAAAAGTTTGGCAGAGCCAAACTTCAACTAGCTTATCCAATCTCTGCGATCACTTCAATTTCGACTTTTACATCACGAGGAAGACGCGCAACCTCTACAGCTGAACGAGCTGGAAATTCCTCTTTAAAGGCAGTCTGGTAAACCTCGTTAAAAGGAACAAAGTCGTTCATATCAGTCAAGAAGCACGTTGTTTTGACAACGTGATCAAAGTCCGTTCCTGCTTCTGCTAAAATAGCACCAATGTTTTTCAAGACTTGTTCTGTCTGTTCTTGGATCGTTTCTCCTACAATTTCTCCAGTTTCAGGAGATAGGGGAACTTGACCGCTCGCAAACAAAAGATTGCCAACGATTTTCCCTTGAACATAGGGTCCGATTGCTTTTGGAGCCTTGTCTGTATGAATTGTCTTTGCCATTTCTTTCCCTCACAATTTTTCTAAAATAGCATCCCAAGCCTGATCCATCCCAGCCTTGCTGACAGATGAAAAGAGGATGAAGTCGTCACTTGGGTCAAAGTTTAATTTCTTTTTGATTGCTGATTCATGCTTGTTCCACTTACCACGGGGAATCTTGTCTGCCTTGGTCGCAACGATGATAACCGGAATCTCATAATACTTGAGAAATTCATACATCTGTACATCATCTGCTGACGGGTCGTGGCGGAGATCCACCAAACTGACAACCGCACGGAGATTTTCCCTAGTCGTCAGGTACTCCTCAATCATGCGCCCCCATTTTTCACGTTCCTTTTTGGAAACGCGGGCATAGCCATAACCTGGTACATCCACAAAACGCATCTTGTCATCAATGTTGAAGAAGTTGAGCAACTGAGTTTTACCAGGTTTTCCTGATGTACGAGCTAGATTCTTGCGGTTCAGCATGGTGTTGATAAAGCTAGATTTGCCAACATTTGAACGTCCTGCAAGGGCAATCTCTGGCAGGTCATCCTGCGGATAGTGGGACTTGTTTGCCGCACTGAGCAAGATTTCAGCATTGTGTGTATTGATTTCCATAGTCACCTCTAGGCTGTTTCTAGGATTGGTTTTTCCGTTCCATCGACAGCTTCTTTCGTGATGCGGACCAATTTCACATTTTCCTGACTTGGCACTTCAAACATAACATCTAGCATGGTTTCTTCGATGATTGAGCGAAGACCACGAGCACCAGTTTTGCGTTCGATAGCCTTATTGGCGATTTCCTGAAGGGCTTCATCGTCAAATTCCAACTCAACGTCATCATAAGAAAGCAAGGTTTGGTATTGTTTAACCAAGGCATTTCTTGGTTCTTTCAAGATACGAACCAAATCATCGACCGTCAATTGCTCAAGAGCAGCAAAGACAGGCAAACGTCCAATCAACTCTGGAATAATACCGAATTTTTGAATATCTTCCGCGATGATTTCTTGCATGTAGGAGCTGTTTTCGTCAATCGCCTTGTTATTTTGACCAAAACCGATAACTTTTTCTCCCAGACGTTGTTTAACGATTTCTTCGATGCCATCAAAGGCACCACCCACGATGAAGAGGATATTTTTAGTATCCACCTGAATCATCTCTTGTTGTGGATGTTTGCGTCCTCCTTGAGGCGGTACGCTAGCGACAGTTCCCTCGATAATCTTGAGAAGGGCTTGTTGTACCCCTTCGCCCGAAACGTCACGTGTGATAGACACATTCTCGCTCTTCTTGGCAATCTTGTCAATTTCATCCACGTAGATAATCCCACGCTCTGCACGTTCGATGTTAAAGTCAGCAGCCTGCAAGAGTTTGAGGAGGATATTTTCCACATCCTCACCTACATACCCAGCCTCAGTCAGAGCTGTCGCATCTGCAATAGCAAAAGGCACGTTCAAGCTCTTAGCCAAAGTCTGAGCCAAGAAAGTTTTTCCTGAACCCGTTGGACCAATCATCAAGATGTTTGACTTCTGCAAATCCACATCTTCTGACTCTTCACGTGTATCGTGGAAATTGATGCGTTTGTAGTGATTGTATACAGCCACTGCCAAGGCACGTTTGGCACGATCTTGACCAATCACATAGTGGTTTAAGATATTGAGGAGTTCGATTGGTTTTGGTACTTCAGACAAGTCTGCCAAAACTTCCTCGGCCAACTCCTCCCGAATGATTTCCTGGGCCAACTCCACACATTCATTACAGATAAAAGCGTTGTTCCCAGCGATTATTTTCTTTACTTCTTCTTGGCTTTTGCCACAAAATGAGCAATAAACCATCATATCATTTTTCCTATTTGTAGGCATGATTTCCTTCCATTCTAATTTATCATTCTATCTAAAATAAGTTCATGTAAAAAGCATGAATACTGTTTACCAGATTGGTAAAGGCATTCAACCAGAGTAAGGCAGACAGTCCATAGCGCTTCTTACGAAAAGCCTGTGCTCCAGTCAAGATACAGATTACACACAAAAAAGCTGTGAAAAATCCAAATATACTGCGCTCCATTAGACTTCCTTTCTATCTCGGTATTCGATGGTAAAATCATAGTCGTTTTTCTCATCTCGGGTGTAAGATTTGCTTGCGACCGTCTCAAAACGAGACAAGTCAAACGCCTCAGGGAAATAGGTATCTCCCTCTATCTGAGCATGAATCTGTGTCACGATGATTTCATCTAAATACGGCTCAAAAGCCTGAAAAATCTGTTTTCCGCCAATGATATAGAGATTTTTTTCCTGACTCTGATACCACGCTAAAACAGACTCCACATCTTGAAATACGAGCGCCCCATCTATGACTTCTTCGCTATTGCGCGTTAAAATCAGGGTTTGCCGTTTTGGAAGCAGACGACGTCCCATTCCATCAAAGGTCACTCGCCCCATCAGTATGGCATGATTTAAAGTTGTTTCCTTAAAATGTTGCAACTCTGCCGGCAAATGCCAAGGGAGACGATTTTCCTTCCCAATCACACCTTTTTCATCCTGGGCCCAAATGGCTATGATTTTCTTTGTCATGCTTCCGTCCTTTTTATTGATATTACTATTTTATCAAAATTCTCCCAAAAAGGCTGTTTTGAAACGCGCGCAAAAGAGAGAAAAGGAGCAGGCTTCATTTAGCCTGCTCCTCTCGTCCCTAGGACATATATTTTTTTGCTTCTGATTCGATTTTTTCGACCACTTCCTGGATACTTAGTCCAGTTGTGTCAAGGTAAACTGCATCCTCAGCCTGTTTGAGAGGTGAGGTTTCACGATGACTATCCTTGTAGTCACGCGCAGCAATCTCTTCTTTCAGCGTTTCAAGGTCTGTTTCAATCCCTTTAGCAATATTTTCCTTGTAACGACGTTCTGCTCTTTCTTCAACAGAAGCCACTAGGAAAATCTTGAGTTCAGCTTGTGGTAAAACAACTGTCCCGATATCACGGCCATCCATGACGATACCACCTTGCTGGGCAATCTCTTGCTGAAGAGAAACCAGTTTCTCACGCACCTCAGGAATGGCAGCAATGCTTGAAACCTTGTTGGTCACTTCATTTTCACGAATAGGATGAGTGATATCCACATCCCCTACAAAAACAAGTTGTTCGCCTGTTTCTGAACGTCCAAAACTAATGGGGTGTTGGTTAAGAAGCTCAAGAAGTTGGTCTACATTTCCTGCATCCAACTGGTGCTTAAGCGCTATATAAGTCGCAGCACGGTACATAGCACCCGTATCGAGATAAGTGTAACCAAAATCTTTAGCGACAATCTTTGCAACCGTACTCTTACCACTGGAAGCTGGACCATCAATAGCAATTTGAATTGTCTTCATTCCCGACTCCTATCTTGTCTTAATCACATCACCTGGGTTGGCAAACCAAGATCCAGATGACATGTGAGAAGGATTTAGGGCTTCTAATTGAGCAATGGAAATCCCTGCACGTTGAGCAAGAGCTGCCTCACCCTCTCCAGGATGCACAGTGAGTGTTCCTTCTCCTTCTGTGTGCTCTTCTGAACTGCTCTCTGAAGGAGTTGTTTCAGAAGAAGATGTTTCCTCTACCTTGCTACTTGAAGATGACGATGCTTCTACTTTAGAACTTGAACTTGTAGAAGGAGACGATGTATCATAGAAGTCCTTCAAAGATGAAGTACGATTGCTTCCTCCGGTTGATAAGTAAATCAATACAACCACCATCGCTACAACGATCACAAAGAAGAGGCTAGCTAGAACTGTTAAGACACGATTCGCAACAGCGCCTTTTCCTTTTTGTTTACGGCGACGACGCTCTGATCTTGATTCTTCCTCACTATTTTCATAGATATCTTCTTGCCATGGTTCCTTTGCCATACCTTACTCCTTGTATTTTTTAAACTTTCTTATTACAATATAAATATGAAACTCACACTTATACCTGAACGGTGCATCGCCTGCGGGCTTTGCCAAACCTATTCTGAACTCTTTGATTACCATGATAATGGAATCGTTCGATTTTGCGATGATCCAGTTGAATTGCAAAGAGAAATCGCTGAGAACAGCGATGTTCTGGAGGCCATCAAAAATTGTCCTACACGTGCACTTCTAAAAGCTCCATCATAGTTTAAAAGGGAGATTGATTTTGTAGATTCTCTTTATCACTTTAATCCCTTCACCTACTAGTTTAGCATATTTCTAGGTAAAATTATAGTCTTTTCCGGTTATTTTTTCCTTCAAAAATAGAAAGATCACTTTTTTCTTTGATGAGGTAGAGTGGTCTTTTTTTGGTTTCTAGATAGATCTTACTGATATACTTGCCCAGAATTCCAATGGTCAGAAGTTGAATCCCCCCAAGAAAGAGAATGACAGCCATCAGAGAGGTCCAGCCAGATGTTGGATTTCCCAAGATAAGAGTCCGAAACACTACAAAAACAGTCATCATAAAAGAAATAAAACAAGATAGGAGTCCCGCTACAAATGCTATACTCAAGGGGAAATCTGAAAAATTGAGAATCCCTTCAATCGAGTAGAAAAAGAGCTGTCTAAAACTCCAACTGGTCTTGCCAGCCTGTCGTTCAACGTTTGGATAATCAAGATAGTGCGTTTTAAAGCCCACCCAGGCAAAGAGCCCTTTAGAGAACCGATTGGACTCGGTCAGGGTTAAAATAGCATCTACCACAGACCTTCTCATCATGCGAAAATCACGGACACCCGAGGGCAGAGCTACTGGGCTGATTTTTTGCATGAGGCGGTAAAAGAGATCAGCACAGAAGCTACGAAAGAAGGGTTCTCCCTCCCGACTGGTTCTCCGTGTACCAACACAGTCTAAGTCTGCATTCTGGTCTA
Organism: Streptococcus oralis; assembly: GCF_023109315.1. Taxonomy (GTDB): domain Bacteria; phylum Bacillota; class Bacilli; order Lactobacillales; family Streptococcaceae; genus Streptococcus; species Streptococcus oralis_BS. The sequence goes on along the minus strand of NZ_JALDUF010000002.1, from coordinate 135,867 downwards.
GTAAGGCTTTCATCTCAAGTAGCATACCGGGAGGGTCCTGGAGGTCTGCATCCATCACGACCACCAGGTCCCCAGTTGCATGCTGCAAGCCTGCATACAGAGCTGCCTCCTTCCCAAAATTTCGCGAGAAAGAGATATAATGCACCGCAGGATTTTGCTCCCGATAAGCCTTCAAAAGAGCTAAGGTCCCATCGCTTGAGCCATCGTCTATAAAGACATACTCGACCTCTGCTCCCAGGTCAGGAAGCAAATCTTCAACAGACTGATAAAAAAGAGGAAGTACTTCCTCTTCATTTAAACAGGGGACAATGATCGAAATCATTATCTTAATCTTCAAATCCGTTTGGATGCTTACTTTGCCAACGCCATGCGTCTTCACACATTTTCGTGATATCAAATTCTGCTTCCCATCCGAGTTCTGCTTTGGCTTTTGCAGGATCTGAATAGCAGGCAGCGATGTCTCCTGGGCGGCGTTCTACGATGCGGTAAGGAATTGGATGTCCCACTGCTTTTTCCATATTTTGAATAATTTCAAGAACAGAGTAGCCTTTGCCTGTTCCAAGGTTATAAATGTTAAGGCCAGACCCCTTTTGGATTTTTTGAAGAGCTGCAACGTGACCTTTGGCTAGGTCTACGACGTGGATATAGTCACGAACACCAGTTCCATCTTCCGTATCGTAATCGTCTCCGAAGACTTGTACTTGCTCTAATTTTCCAACAGCTACCTGAGTCACATATGGTAAGAGGTTGTTTGGGATACCGTTTGGATTTTCCCCTAAATCTCCACTCTCATGTGCTCCGATTGGGTTAAAGTAGCGAAGCAAGACCACATTCCATTCTGAGTCTGCTTTGTAGATATCGGTCAAGATTTCTTCTAGCATGAGTTTGGTACGACCGTAAGGGTTGGTCACTGAAAGTGGGAAATCTTCTAAGATTGGAACTGTGTGAGGATCTCCGTAAACTGTCGCAGAAGAGCTGAAGATGATATTCTTACAGTTTGCTTCTTCCATAACTTTTAAAAGACTAAGAGTTCCAGCGATATTGTTGTCATAGTAGGCAAGAGGGATACGTGTTGATTCACCTACAGCCTTCAAACCAGCAAAGTGAATCACACCTGTTGGCTCTTCTTGCTTGAAAATATCTCTGAGAGTATCTGTATCACGGATATCTGCCTCATAGAAAGGAATTTCAACTCCTGTGATTCTTTCAACAACTTCTAAACTTTTACGGTTGCTGTTGACAAGGTTATCCACTACAACCACTTGATGACCTGCTTGGATCAATTCAATAACAGTGTGGGTTCCGATAAAACCAGCACCACCAGTTACCAAAATTTTTTCTTGCATCTTTTTTCCTCGATTCTCGAATTATTTTTTCTTATTTTACCATTTTTGGTAGGGAATGTCATTTGCCATCCTAGAGGGGAGACTAAAATTTTAGTAAAATGCTTATACTCTTCGAAAATCTCTTCAAACAATGTCAGCTTCGCCTTACCGTGGGTATGGTTACTGACTTCGTCAGTTCGATCCACAACCTCAAAACAGTGTTTTGAGCTGACTTCATCAGTTCTATCTACAACCTCAAAGCCATGCTTTGAGCAGCCTGTGGCTAGCTTCCTAGTTTGCTCTTTGATTTTCATTGAGTATTATTCGCTTTTTACTCGTTTGACATAGTTTTCAATTGGATAGTTTACTGGGTCCAGAGTCAATTCCTTGTCTTGGATCAGTTGAGCTAAATGGTAACCAATGATAGGGCCGGTTGTGAGGCCTGATGAACCTAGACCACTAGCCGCATAGACACCTGCTAAGCCTGGCACCTGTCCAAAGAAAGGGGAGAAATCACTGGTATAGGCACGGATTCCCACACGCTCAGCTCTTGAAGTCGCTTTAGCTAAGGCTGGATAGTGAGGTAAGGCTGCCTCCTCCATTTGTTGGAGCAAGGTTTCATCTACTGTCAAATCAAATCCCATATCATTTTCGTGGGTAGCGCCCAAGGACAATTTCCCACCTTCAAAAGGGATCAAATCCCACTCCCCTTCTGGCATGACAACAGGGTAAGATTTCATATCTTGGCTAAGTTGATAATCTCGGAGTTGCCCCTTTTGGGGACGAACATCTACCTCATATCCTAAAGGCTCCAAAATGTCCCCCAACCAAGCTCCTGTCGCCAAAATAACCTGATCAAACATCTCTTCACCAATCTGGTAACCTGATGCTAAAGGTATCAGACTCACTTTTTCTTTGACCAACTTGACCTGACTGGCTTCTAGCAAACGAGTCACTAAGAGCTGGCCATCTACTCTCGCCCCACCAGAAGCATAGAGCAGGTGGTCAAATCCCTGCAAACCAGGAAATAATTCATTAGCTGAGGCTTGGTCCAGAATAGCTAACTGGCCTATCAAGGGAGATTCTTCTCTGCGCTGGAGGGCTAGTTCATAGAGTTCTTCCAACTTGGATTCGTCCTTTTTCAAGAGAAAAACTCCTGAGCGTTGGTAAAAGTCGATTTTCTGACCATACTTTTCTAAATCAGCCAATAAATCCACATAAAAGTCAGCTCCCAAGCGCGCCATCTTGTACCAAGCTTTATTGCGTCGTTTGGAAAACCAAGGACTGATAATTCCCGCTGCTGCCTTGGTAGCCTGCCCCTGCCCATGGTCAAAGACGGTTACCTCAAGGTCACTTTCTTTCGAGAGGTAGTAGGCAACTGTTGCCCCCACAATCCCTGCTCCAATAATGGCAACTTTTTTCATTGTCTTCACTTCCTAACTAGATATGGTGGAAAGGATTGGTCGATGCTTGACTAGGCAAAATCTCAATAGGCCAGCCCCTTTCTGCCTTCCATTGGGCAAGGAGCGCAGTAATTTTTTCGACAAAAAGGATTTCGATATAGTGGCCCGGGTCCAGCGCCAACAAGCCATCAGACAACATATCCTGTGCTGTATGGTAGTAGATATCACCAGTAATATAGACATCTGCCCCCTTTGCCAAAGCATCAGGATAGAAAGACTGACCACTGCCACCACAAATGGCCACTCTTGAAATGGGCTTCTGCAAATCACTCTCTTGATAATGCATCATGCGAAGACTATCTAGACCAAAGACTTGTTTGACATGTTGGGCCAATTCCCCAAATGTCTGAGTTTGAATATTTCCAATCCGCCCAATCCCACGCTCTGGGCCTGTTTCCTGCAGATAAGTCGTTTCCTCAATGCCTAGCATCTGGCAGAACCAGTCATTGAGGCCATTTTCAACGATGTCAATATTGGTATGGCTGACATAAACTGCGATGTCATGCTTGATCAGGTCGATGTAAATCTGATTTTGCGGACGGCTAGCTACCAAGTCCTTGATCGGACGGAAAATCGGCGCGTGCTTAACGATAATCAAGTTCACACCCTTTTCAATGGCCTCTGCCACCGTCTCTTCACGTATATCGAGAGCCACCATGACTCTTTGTATCTCCTTGTCTATAGTTCCAATTTGCAGGCCACGACTGTCTCCCTCCATTGAAAATTCCTGAGGGCAAAAGCCTTCATAAGCTTGTATTACTTCACTTGCTAGCATAGAGCACCTCCTTGATGGCTTGAATTTTATCTACTAAAACTTGACGTTCCTCCATATTTTTTTCTGGGATTTGACTAAGAGCAAATTCTAACTTAGCAGCTTCTTTTTGCCATTTTTGGACAAAAACTGGACTGAATTCTTTGGACAAGATAGGTCCAAAGCGAATATCACTTGCTGATAGCTTCATTTGTCCTGCTTCCACCACCAAAATCTCATAAAACTTACCAGCTTCTTCTAGAATGCTTTCATCCACAATTTGGAAACCGTGGTCTTGCAACCAGATACGCAAGTCGTCTTCACGATTATTGGGTTGGAGGATCAAACGTTCTACATTAGCTAATTTGTCCAAACCTTCCTCCAAGATAGTAGCAATCAAACGGCCACCCATACCATTAATGGTGATGACCGACACTTGGTCTTCCTCTTCAAAGGCTGCCAAGCCATTGGCTAAACGAACCTGGATTTTCTCCTTTAGACCGTGAGCCTCAACATTTTTAACCGCAGACTGGTAAGGACCTTCCACCACTTCCCCTGCAATGGCACCTTCAATTTGGCCTCTCTCGACTAACTCGATAGGCAGATAAGCATGGTCACTCCCCACATCTAGTAAAACGGCCCCCTGTGACACAAAGGACGCCACCAATTCTAATCTCTTTGAAATCATCTTCTCTCACTTTCCAAAACTCTATTACCTCTTATTATACCACATTTCAGCCAGCAATCTTTCCCTTAAAAAGACCGCAATCCACAGATTGCAGTCTTTCTTTATTTTTTCGCTTGGTAACGACTGGTCAAAATGAAAATCACCGTAAAGACCAGCATCATGGCCCCATAAACAGGTAACGTTTGTCCAGTCAAGGTCGAAATTTCAAGCAGTTTTTGAATCATTGGGAAGAGAGCTGTGGCTAGGAAGCCTCCTACTGACCATACAATCAAGAGGACACGCCAGAGAGTAAATGGCATGCAGGCTCTAAATACAGATAAGAAACCAATTGACCCCAAGAGATAATAGAGGAGGGTTGATATTTCTATCTCAGACCAACCTTGACTCGCTCCAAATATTTTCACAAAAAGAACGCTGAACACGACCATGAGTGCACTTGGTAGAGCACGAAGCATGGATCTTCTGAGGAAGTTTGGTTCAACAGGTTTGATATTTCGCTCAAAAGTCAAAACGAATGGTGGAAAACCTTCCACGAACTGGTCGATCATGGTAATCTGAATCGGAATGAAAGGGAAAATCAAAATCCACTCAGACCGTCCCAGAAGAACACTGGCGATACAAATCACCGCTAACAGGAAGGAATAGATGGTCTTAATCAAGAAAATCGGTGCGATATGAGCGATGTTATTGACCACGCGACGGCCTTCAAAGAGAATCTCAGGAACATCATTAAAGTCTGAGTTCAAGAGAACCAGATTAGCAATCTGACGCGTCGCCGGATCTCCTTCAGCCATCACGATAGAACAATCCGCCTCACGAAGGGCCAGGATATCATTGACTCCGTCCCCTGTCATTGCTGTTGTATGCCCTGCCTTTTTCAGGGTTTGGATGATGAGTTTCTTTTGATGAGGGGAAACACGACCAAAAATTGTTGTTCCCTCAGCCATAGCAATCAATTCCTCATCGGAGATTTTCGAGCAATCTACATAGCTGTGATAGTCTGCAAACCCAGCCTTCTGAGCAATGCTGGATACCGTGACTGGATTGTCACCAGAGATAATCTTGAGCCCCACTTCCTGAGAACGGAGATAGTCCAGCGTCTCAGCTGCTCCTTCTCGAATGGGGTCCAAAATCTCCAGCAAGGCCAGGGCTTGAATGTCAGACGGTTTCTGTGGTTTGTGATGATCTAGTTTTTCCTGACTGAGGGCCAAGACCAAGACACGTGAACCTCTCTCTAAAGCCTGTCTGGCTTCTGGGACTTCAGAGTCCAACAACATCTCAGGCGCCCCTAAGAAAACCGTTCCTAGCCCTTCTAATTCCATAGCTCCCCACTTGCGGTCGCTTGAGAAAGGAAGATTCGAGATCGCAGGATAGGCAACCTGTCCTTGGAAACGCTGGCGAATGGCTTGAGCTGTTGGATTTTTATCCTCACTATGAGCGATATAGCTAGTCAAAATGCTGGCAATAGCCTCATCACCATAAGTTTCCGTCAGAGGAAGAAAAGCCTCCACCTGCATCTTTCCTTGGGTGATGGTGCCCGTCTTGTCCAGACAGAGCATATCCACGCGCGCCAAGGTCTCAACAGAGTACATCTCCTGCACTAAAACCTTTTTCAAGCCCAGCTTAATCACCGCAGTCAAGAGCGAAGTAATGGTCAAAAGGGCAATTCCCTTGGGTAACATTCCCAAAAGGGCTGTCGACGAATTTACAACGGATGACTTGAGGGGCAAGCCCTTTAACATCAAGGCTTCTAGCAGGAGAGCTAGACCAAAGGGAATGATAATCTTTCCAGTAAAGCCAGCTAGCTTGTCTAGCGATTTCATGATACGGGAGTTGATCGGTTTCACTGTCTTAGCTTCCAGCATGAGTTTGGCAGCATAATTATCAGCCCCGACATGGTGAACTTGAGCCAAAACCGCGCCACTGGCTAGGAAACTCCCTGACAAGAGCAAGGCATCCACTTCCTTTTGTACTAAATCACTCTCACCCGTCAACATGGCTTCATTGACTTCCGCAAATCCTTCCAGAACCAGGGCATCACTAGGAATCTGCTCCCCAGCAGACAAACGAATGACATCTCCTAGGACCAATTCTTCTGGATCGAGAGCAACTTCTTGACCATCACGGATGGTTTTGACCTTTTCCTTGGTCATGAGATTGAGCTTGTCCACCATATGTTTGGCTCGCAGCTCAGTCACAATCCCAGAAAAAGCGTTAAAGCAAATAACGGCAAAGAAAACCAAATTGCTCCAAGCCTGCACAAAGGCCAGCGCTAGAGCAATAACAAAGTTTAATGCGTTAAAAAGTGTAAAAACATTTCGTTTGAAGATTTGCCAAGTACTGGTACTGGCTGAAGCGGTAAAGTCATTGACCAAACCTTGAGCCTGTCTTTCCTTGACTTCTCTTTGGGTTAATCCCATAATCTTATTTTTATCCATGAATTCTATCATATCATTTTTTTTAAAAGAATTCTAATCCCATCTAAAACTGTTGGTCGATAACTGAAAAAGTTTGCCAGTAGTCTTTTGATAAGGTATAATAATAAAAGCAATACAATCGAAGGAGATCTCATGTTTTATACTTATTTGCGTGGACTAGTCATGCTGATCTTGTGGTCCATCAATGGCAATGCCCACTATCACAATACTGATAAAATCCCTAGCCGAGACGAAAACTATATCCTCGTTGCTCCTCATCGTACTTGGTGGGATCCTGTTTATATGGCCTTTGCGACCAAGCCAAAACAGTTCATCTTTATGGCCAAAAAAGAGCTGTTTACCAACCGCATCTTTGGCTGGTGGATCCGTATGTGCGGCGCCTTTCCTATCGACCGGGAAAATCCTAGCGCTTCTGCCATCAAGTACCCTATCAACGTCCTCAAAAAAAGCGACCGCTCTCTCATCATGTTCCCAAGTGGGAGCCGTCACTCAAACGATGTCAAGGGTGGAGTTGCCTTGATTGCCAAGATGGCCAAAGTCCGTATCATGCCGGTTACCTACACAGGTCCTATGACCTTGAAAGGCTTGGTTAGCCGTGAACGTGTGGATATGAACTTTGGAAATCCTATCGATATCTCAGACATCAAGAAAATGAATGATGAAGGGATTGAAATGGTTGCAGACCGCATCCAAGCTGAATTCCAACGTTTAGACGAAGAAACCAAGCAATGGCACAATGATAAAAAACCAAACCCACTCTGGTGGTTTGTCCGAATCCCTGCCCTCATCCTTGCTGTGGTTGTTGGTATCTTAACAATTATCTTTACCTTTATTGCAAGCTTTATCTGGAATCCAGATAAGAAGAGAGAGTCTCTTGGTTAAAAAATACAATTATCCCTTGGCTATTGCCAAGGGATAATTCTTTTATTTGATTTTCCATTTTTGGGCCAACCAGCTGGAAAAGGCTAGAAATCGCTCAGCAACTTGCTCATGATGCCCATAGGGATCAAAGACAAATTGACCAGTCGGATAGTGTTTCTGAAGACTAGTATGGATCTGCTCAGCATAGGCTGGTGCTTGAGCCAAGCGATTGGTATGATGGGCTCCTTCTGTTTGGCCATTCTGTAAATACAGCAAACAGTCTAGATTTCTCACTTTCTCTTCCTTGCAATAAGTCACAAAATCAGGAAACCAAAATGAACCGCAGATAGAGAAGATACAGGAGACCTTGTCAAAATGGAAAAGACTGTATACAGCCGCCAAACCACCTAGTGAATACCCTCCATAGGCAAGGCGATTTTTGTCCAGGCGATAAAGCGACTGCAACCTGTCTAAAAGACCTCCAAATAAATGATCATGATAGACCTTTGCCTGACCGCCAAAATCTGGAGTCCCCTCTCTCAGAGCAGCTGCCTTCCATGGAGTGTAGTCATCTAGGCGATTTTTAGAGGTCAAGCCCACTAAAATCACAGATTCTGAAAGGGAAGATAGAAAATCCAAATTTCCATCATTCAAAAGAATCGCTGGATAGGTTTGATTGGGATCATAGGCCGAAGGAAGGCTGATCTTAACTTGAATCCCTTCCCAATCAAACTCATTATTTATTGATAAAGTCATTGATTTTCTCAAGGGAATCAATCACTGCTGGACCATAATCCATCAACTCATCGTAAGAAATGGTCATGATTTTTTGATTCTTAATTGCAGGAACGTTTTCCAAAACTTCATTTGCTTTCATCAACTCTACTGCGTTAGCATCCAATTTTTTATTGCGGTCACTGGTTACATAGATAATCAACTCAGGATCCATTGACACGAGATTTTCCAAGGTCAAGCCTGATGTTCCCGTTGCAACGTTGGTATAACCAAGTTGGTTCAACAAGCTTTCTTGCAAAGCAGACTTGTAGGCACCAAAGGTTTCATCATTATAAGCAACCATAATCAAAGCCTTTTTCTTTTCACCTTGGTTTGTTGGATTTGCTTTCTTAACAGCGTCAATTTTAGCTTGTAATTGGGCTGCGTATTCATTGGCCTTGTCCTGAACATTGAAAATCATTCCAAGATTTTTGACATCTTCTACGATATTTCCCAAATCTTGCTGAATCGTTGAGAGAGAAGCTTTTTGTGTATAGACTGGGATTTTATTTTCATTCCAAGTGCTAACTGTCCCCAAGGATTTTTCAGAAAACATCATGTTTCGACCCATCACAGCGTCTGGCTCATAAGAAAGCACTGTCTCTTGAGAGACTGTTTTTTTATCGCCAATTTGAGGAATCGTCGCAATCGCGTCCTTGTATTTGTCTGTTACAGCATTGTCAGGGTTAAGCATGCCAGCAATTTTATCCTTCAAGCCTAGCTCCAATAAGATTTCAGTGGTTGAAAGATTGTTGGTGATAACTTTTTCGGGTGCCTTATCAAAGACTTGTTCGACTTCATTTCCCTTAGCGTCATAGGTCTTGACCGTGAGTGGATAAGTCGTCTCTGTGCTGGCCTTTTGACTTGTTTCTGTGCTAGACTGTGTAGTAGCTTTTTCTGTAGTAGTATTACCACAAGCTGCCAAAGTTAAGGTAGCTACTGTTACCAGTAAAATACTGAGTGTTTTTTTCATCTTGTTTTCCTTTTCATTTTTATAAATAGTGAATCATAGCTTGCTGATCCTCGGTCCAAGTCACCTGACTTTGAACTCCATATACAGTTTGCAATGACTCAGGGGTGATGGTCTCCTTTGGAGTCCCTTGGTAAAGGATTTCCCCCTCTTTCATCAGATAGAGATAATCCGAATAGCGACAAGCAAGTTGAATATCATGCAGGACAGCTAGAACATTGACCTTAAGATTCTTCACAATAGCCAACAAGTCTAACTGGTACTTGATATCCAGGTGATTGGTAGGTTCATCCAGGAGCAAGAGAGTCGGTTCTTGCGCCAAGGCGCGTGCTAATAAGACTCGCTGTTTCTCCCCACCTGACAGAGACGAATAGAGGCGAGTTTTCTTCTCAAGCATATCCACCTTGACGAGAGCATCTTGAACGAGCGTAAAATCCCTTTCCCTTTCCTTCTCTAAAAAAGAGAGGTGTGGAGTTCTTCCCAGCAAGACGATTTCCTCAACTGTACAATCAAACTGCAATTGATTAAACTGGGTGACGACCGCCATTTGCTTGGCTGTTTCTTTGAGTGACCAATGCTCCAGCGGCTTTCCATCTAGGCTTATCAAACCTTTGTCCGCCTTTTCCTGACGATAGAGGAGTTTAAGTAGGCTGGTTTTTCCACTTCCATTTGGCCCTAATATCGTATGAAATTGATGCCCCTCAACCTTAAGAGAAACTCCTTTGAGGATTTTTTTCTCTCCTAGTCCAAAGTGAACATCCTGACAAATCAAGTCCATATCAGGCCCTCACCTCCCTTCGCCTTCCTCCAACAATGTAGATAAAGAAGGGAGCACCTACTAAGGCTGTGAAAATACCAATCGGCAGCTCAGCATTTGGAATGATGACACGAGAGAGTACATCTGCCCAGACCACAAAGAGGGCACCCAGTAAGGTCGCAACGGGAAAAAGTCTCCTGTAATTCGTTCCTACTAACCCTCGAGCTAAGTGAGGAGTAATCAAACCAACAAATCCAATAATCCCACAGGTTGCCACTAAGACAGCTGTCAGCACAGCCACCATGGTCACATAAAGATACCAATAGAAGCGTAAGGGAATTCCCAAAGTTAAAGCAGCCTCATCTCCCATCATCATCGCATTAAAAACACGATACTGGGTAGAGAAAAATAGAAAAGCCAATCCTACTACCATAGTTGGCAAGACTAAGTCAGACCAGGTAGTTCCAGCAAGCGAACCCATGGTCCAAAACTTAATGGTCATCACACTGTCAGCATTAGCGCCGACTGAGATAATAAAGTTGGAAAATGCCAGAAAGAGAGCATTGACCACCGTTCCTGATAAAATGAGACTAGAAGTCGTCATCCTGCCCTGCATAGAGGCAATAATGAGGACAGCAATGGTTGCCAAAATAGCTCCAAGAAAAGCTCCAAGGCTAATCACCACTTTTAAACCAAGAATAATGCTCAAGGTTGCACCCAGAGTCGCACCCGCAGAGATTCCTAAGACATAGGGCTCTGCGATGGGATTGTTCACTGTAGACTGCATCACGCTACCACACATAGAAAGGCCTGCTCCTACTATCAGACCTAACAATACTCGGGGGAATCTCATGTTCCATACAATGGCAAGAGTAGACTTGGAAACCTCTCCTATCTCAAGAGGAAATCCCAACCTGCTCAAAATAATCCGATAGGTATCTCCTAGATCAATCGCAACAGATCCCATTGAAACTGCTAGAAAGAGAGAAATCCCTAAAATACCTAGCAAAATAACTAAAAGTAACAGAAATTGCTGGTCTTGTCGGCTTCCAGAAAATTTGGAAAGCATGCAAACCTCCTTTGATAGAATATTAAAAATTTAGAAAATTCTCATGAAAAGTATACCATATTTTCAACTGTGTAACAAGCTATGGAAAAAATACAATTAAAATCAGAAAAATTATGGTTGGTTTTTCCATACAGTGTTAGGAAGCATAAGCAAAGATAATACTTGAGTATATCGAGGTAAGGTGACAACGTAAAAAGCCCTCTGAAAATCAGAGAGCTGATTTGAGCTCGGACTAAAATCCTAGTGAAACAAAAAAATCTACACGGTCAGAAAAGTCTCTATCGTGCCATTTTCATACATGATGTATAGTCCAAGTAGAATGAATACTAAGGGCACAATGATTCGCTCGTATTTTTCAATTGTCTCGAATATTAACGGAATAGAGGATAACATCCGACTAATCTCGCAAAAGATAATTATGCCGATTACAAACACAAGCAACGCCACGAGGGTCTGTGACCAATCTAACGAAGCAAAATAAGGTATATAGATACCTAAATTATCTCCGCCAGACGCAATTGTCAGCAATGTAACTGTCCAAAACAGTTGATTTGCTTGCTTTGTTCTAATCTTTCAATAATTTCTTCCTCTTCTTCCTCACCTTCTCCAACAATTGCAAAGCGAATCCCTAAATAGATAGGGATTAAACCAAGCAATCCAACCATCCATTCTTCAGGAACGAAATTAACGACATAAGCAGCAACTAAACTCGCCCCTACAAGTAAGCCTATTCCTAGATATTGCCCCGCATAAATATGCCATTTCTGTTTATTCTGTGATAGCTGTGCAAATAAAATAATTAAAATAATTAAATAATCGATACTGGTGGAAATATAAACACCAATAGCAGATATGATTGTCTGTCCCATAAAAACCTCCTGTATTAGTTAGTAATAAATCAGCAGATTTTAGGAGAGCACAGACACATTAATTTAGCTATCGCTAGTGGGTAATGTCGAACGTAGGAAAGCATTTTACTCCTCCTCAAAACGTAGTTACAAAGTAATTTCTAACTGGAATTCGGTGACTACTTCCATGTAAAGTATAACATACTATACTTTACTTCGTAAAGTGTGGGCTCTCCGAGGGGGCTTGCAGACAGTTACTCGGCTTGAAAAGCCGAGTAACTGCGCACCTTCATGGTGTCATTAGCTGATACTATTTGAGGTTTTTGTAGTCTCCAAAATTATGACCGATAAAACCTCAATAAAAAAGCTCTCTGAAGTCAGAGAGCTCCAATCTTGCTGGATAAAACGTTTATAGACTAGGCGACGAGGCGAAGATTGTACTAATGGTACATCGAGTCGAAGCCAACGAAGTATAGAAACGTTTTAGACGCAAGATTAACGACGAAGTCCTAGAGAGTTGATCAACTCACGGTAACGGTTAACATCGTTTTTACGCAAGTATGCAAGCAAGTTACGACGGCGACCGATTTTCTTCATCAATCCACGGTAAGTAGCGTGGTCTTTTTTGTGTTGTTTGATGTGTTCGTTAAGGTGGTTGATTTCCCAAGTAAGGACAGCAACTTGAACCTCTACTGAACCTGTATCACCTTCGTGACGTGCATATTGTGCGATGATTTCATTTTTTTTCTCTTTTGAGATTGCCATGATATTTCTCCTTTTTATTTGGCTTCATCCGAGTGACAGGTTGGCATGCCTGTAACCAAGAAGAAGTTATTTGTCTTTACGACAATTCTTATTCTACCAAGAAGCAGGGACTTTGTCAACTGATTTACTATTTAAAACCTTGAATTACTCTACTGATTTCAGGGCTTCGAGCATATCCACTTTTCTCAAGTGGTGATTGACAAAGACGCCCAGTAAGGTTAAGATTACAGTCACTGCGACGATTGGAAGAGCATAGACTTCCCAGCTGACCTGAGGATAAAAAAGTATGGTGGCAGGTGAAATCATTTGAATCAAAAATTGATGTAAATAGTGGCCAGCTACCAAACCGAGAGCAATTCCCACAAGGGACAGCACCATGGTCTCACGGTAGATATAGAGGGTCACTTCTTTATTGTGGAAACCAAGAACCTTAATAGTGGAAAGTTCACGAATACGTTCTGCCACATTGATGTTAGTGAGATTGTAGAGAATGACAATGGCTAGTAAAACCGAAACAAGGACAAGGATGGCCATAGTTTTATTGAGCGAACTAGCTACAGATTCAAAGAGATGGATGGCCGTCGCATTTTGGACGACCCCAGAAACAGCAGCTTTTTCCATGAAGGTAGCAGCTTCTTTCTCCGTATTGGAAGGTGTTGGCTCTTTTAATTTTACTAGGTAGGTATTGTCTTGTGGACGAGTGCCATAGACTTGTTCGTAAGTCGCTCGGTTGAGATAAACAAAGTGTCCAACATAGTTTTCAGAAATAGCTGCGACCTTGATTTCCTTCCCATCAAGCTCCAGCTCATCTCCAACCGTAACACCTGCTAGTTGGGCTAATTTTTGACTCACGACCGCTCCATCAGTGACCTGCACCTCTTGCCCATTCTCCTCTAATGCGATAAAAGGCTTAAAGTCTTCTCCACTAGTAACCATCATAGTGATGGTTTGAAGTCCTGCTTTTCCTTTGAAATCTTTTTCAATGGATTTAGAGTAAATCTTTTGATAAGCATAGATAGATTCAGCCTGCAAGGCGCTTTCTAGATCTGTTTTTTCTTGCTCACTCGCACTGCTCTTTTCCGCTACAATCATCTGGTATTGCTGGATTTGTTCAAATTGGCGCTCCACAACTCCTCCCACAGAAGACTGAATGCCAAGACCTGCAAATAGGAGAGCCACCGAACCTGCAACTCCAAAAATGGTCATCAACATTCGTTGCTTATAACGGAAAATATTTCTTGCCGTAACCTTATGAGTAAAACTCAAACGACTCCAAATAAAGCTCAGGCGTTCCAGCAAAATCTTTGATCCCTTAACGGGAGGTTTTGGAAGTAAGAGTTGGGCTGCTTCATCGTGTAATTCCCTTCGCGCTACCAGATAAGCCGGCAAGACACTGGATACCCAACTTAAAGCTAGGGCAATAAGACTATAAGACCAATAGAAATACTCCTGACTTTTCCCAACGACCATCCCAGCTGTTATAACATCCGAAATCACGCCTGCAAGGAGATAATGTCCTAGAAGTGTTCCTATAATGGTTCCCACAGTTCCTGCAAGAAAACCATAGAGGACAAACTTGGCAACAATATCTCGGTTGCGGTAACCCAAGGCCTTGAAAATACCAGCATTGGTACGCTCTTCATCCACAAAGCGAGTCATCGTTGTAAAGGTCACCATTGCAGCGACCATATAAAGCACCACTGGAAAGATATTTCCGACTGAACGAATGCTTGATGATGCATTGCTGTACATGAGGTAACCTTGACCACCTGGCATGGTTTGACGATTGTATACGTGGTATTTCGGCTCTGCCAGTTCATCAAGATCTTTCTGACGCTGTTCTAGCTTCTCTTTTTCCTTAGTTAAATCACTCTCTGTCTGAGCCAGTTTTTCTTTTTTTGTCGCCATTTCTTCCTTAGCTTTTGTCAGCTGTCCCTTGGCTTGACTCTTTTGTGGTTCTGGTAGAGCGGTCGCTTGTTCTTCTTGCGTTTTCAAGCGACTTTCAGCCTGCTCTAATTGACTTTTCCCTTTTTGAAAATTACTCTCAGCTGTTTAAAGCTGCTCTTTGCCCTCTTCCAGGCTCTTTTGCCCAATTGTTTTGATGTTTGCCAATCTTTTTTGACCATTATCGGACAGCAAGTCTTGCAACTCTTCCTGGTGTTGGGTTCGTTTGGTCTTATAGTCTGATGAAAAAGCATCCAGATTTTTTAAATCGTCATAGCGCACACGCGCAATACTGTAGACTTCTGTATCAAACTGACTGGGTAAAATCACTCCATAACCGGCCAAGCTTCCATTCCCACTGCTAGCACTCCCTAAGTCTTTTTTAGAAAGGATTTCACCCGACTGAACAAATCCAGTAATTGTGAAAGCTTGGGATTTTAGGACGGACTTTTCTTCTTTCTTGCTAAAGGTAATGGTCTCTCCAATCTGATAACGGTCTTTCCAGAAATCAGCCAAGGCAATTTCCTCATTAGCTTCTGGCAGTCGCCCTTCTGTCACTTGGAAGGTTGAAATGCTCTCTGGTTTGGAATAAAGTCGAACCGCTTCTTCACTATGTTCAACAGTTAAGTCTGCCATATAGCCAAACTCAACACTTGCTCCTTGAAGTGTCTTTAGTTCGTCTTGGTCTTCTTTGTCCAAGCCATAATCAGCTATCACTGCCAGATCTAGGGTATTGGCTTTACGGAGATAATCCCCTGCCGTACGTTCCATATTTGGACTGGCCACTTTGAGACCAACAAGGGCTAAAGAACCCAGCATCATCAAGGTCAGGATAGAAACAAAGCGTCCCTTTGAAGCCGTCACTGACTGAAATAGGTCTTTCCGATACGTTTTTTTCATGCTAATACTCCAATGTATCGATATCCTGCGGATGCTCATTGACCGTCATGCTCTTAACTGTAGCATCGCGCATATGAATCACCCGATCTGCAATAGGGGCTAGCGCGCCATTGTGGGTTACGATAATCACCGTTGCTCCTTTTTGACGAGACATGTCTTGGAGAATCTTCAAGACTTGCTTCCCCGTCTGGTAATCCAAGGCACCCGTCGGTTCATCACAAAGGAGGATTTTAGGATTTTTGGCTACAGCACGTGCGATGGAGACTCGCTGTTGCTCCCCTCCAGAAAGCTGGGCTGGAAAGTTATTCAGGCGATGAGCCAGACCTACATCTTTGAGCACTTGCTCTGGATCCAAGGCATCTGTCACGATTTCTGAAGCCAGTTCCACATTTTCCTTGGCCGTCAGATTAGAGACCAGATTGTAAAATTGAAAAACAAAGCCTACATCTTCACGACGATAGTTTGTTCGTTGGTGCGAACTATAATTGGCAATATTGGCACCATCAATCCAAATCTCCCCCTCATCATTGGTATCCATACCTCCTAAAAGATTGAGAACGGTTGATTTTCCAGCACCTGAAGCGCCAAGTATGATAACCAGCTCCCCTTTTTCAATTTCAAAATTCACATCACGATTAGCCACAATCTCTGTATCCCCAACCTGGTAACGCTTGTAGCTGTGTTTCATCTCAATATAAGCCATCAGACAC
This sequence comes from Streptococcus oralis, assembly GCF_023109315.1. GTDB lineage: Bacteria > Bacillota > Bacilli > Lactobacillales > Streptococcaceae > Streptococcus > Streptococcus oralis_BS. Next base: position 119,604 of record NZ_JALDUF010000002.1, on the reverse strand, counting down.
ACCTTCCCTCAAACAAATTACTTCCTATTATCATTATAACGCTTTTTCAACTAGTTGGAAACCAGAAGCAAAAACAGAAAGCCTAGGAATCCTAGGCTTTCTGTTTATAGATTATTTTCCAAGATAGTATTCTTTTACGACGTTCAATTTTTCGTCGAATTCGAATACCAATGGTGGGAAGTTAGGGATTTCTACACCCATGATTTCATCATCTGACAAGTGTTTGATGTGTTTTACAAGGGCACGGATTGAGTTACCGTGAGCTCCTACGAATACGTTTTTACCATCTTTAAGTGCTGGAGCGATTTTATCTTCCCAGAATGGAAGGGCACGTTCCAAAGTCACTTTCAAATTTTCAGCATCTGGAATGACTGAGTCGTCAAGTGAAGCGTAACGACGGTCAGTGTGTGCTGAGTATTCGTCATCATGAGGCATTGCAGGAGGCAATACATCGTATGAACGACGCCAGATGTGAACTTGCTCATCACCAAATTGTTCAGCAGCTTCAGCTTTGTTTTTACCAGTCAAACCACCGTAGTGACGTTCGTTCAAGCGCCATGATTTTTCAACTGGAACCCAGAGTTGGTCAGCAGCTTCAAGAGCCAAATTTGTTGTTTTAATCGCACGTTTCAATACTGAAGTGTAAGCTTGGTCAAATTCGATACCAGCTTCCTTGATCAATTTACCAGCGTCAATCGCTTGTTGTGTTCCTTTATCAGACAAATCAACATCAGCCCAACCAGTGAAAAGGTTAGCTTTGTTCCATTCAGACTCACCGTGGCGAGCAAAAACCAATTTTACCATTAGATGGATTCTCCTTTTATTTTTCGAGGTTTCCCTCGTTTATCTATTCTATTTTACACAATTTTTCACAAAAAAGCTAGTTAAAATCAACTAAAAAGAGAAGAGCTTATCAGTCTTCTCTATAATTAGTAGAAATATAAAATTATGAGAAAACTGAATAGTTGATTATGTTAATTATCTACACGGACAGGCTAGAAAGAACTTCATTTGAGGAAATGGACTAGTAAATTTTCCCATGATAAAACGCATAATATCAAAGCACTTGAACTCTTGATATTATGCGTTTTTATGATTTTAGCGACCTTTCTCAGTCTCTTTCTGATTATTTCGCTTCAAATCCTTCTGCAACTGCATCCGAAAAGTTTTCTTCTACAATGCTTGCACAGTGATCACAGATGACTGCATGATAGCTGCGTTCAGCAGTAGTTGGATCGATACGACGGCAACGGTCACAGACTTCACCCGCAGCACATTCAACAGTGAAGGCTACGTCTTCGAAGCTAACAGCGCCTTCTGGAGCTGGTCCATCTGCAATGGTCAATTCTGACACGATCAAAAGTTGAGCCACATTGCTATCCACCGCTCCAAGAAGAGTTTTCACAACTTCGTTTGGATAAACTGTCAAGTGAGCTTCAAGTGATTTACCGATTACTTTTGCATTACGAGCTTCTTCCAAGGCTTTTTGAGCTTGTCCGCGGAAGTCCATGAAGGCTGCCCAAGTATCCAAGATTTCTTCCTGGTTAGCAAATGTTTCCGCTTCTGGTAATTCTGACAATTGAACGAAGTCTTCAGCTTCAAACTCAAGATATGACCAGATTTCTTCTGCAGTGTGAGGAAGGATTGGTGTCAAGAGTTTGGTGATTTTTACAAGAATGTCATAGAAAACAGTCTGCATTTGACGACGTTCCAATGATTTGGCACCTTCGATGTAAACAACGTCTTTGGCAAAGTCAAGGTAGAAGGCAGACAAATCAACGTTGATAAAGTTCACCAAGGCCTTGTAGATTGTCAAGAATTCAAAGTTGGCATAAGCATCACGAATCGTTTTCACAAGCTGGTTAAAGCGGATGGTCATGTACTTATCAACAGAACGAAGCTCATCGTAAGCCACTGCGTCTTGAGCTGGGTTAAAGTCAGAAGTGTTAGCAATCAAGAAACGAAGAGTGTTACGGATCTTACGGTAAGTTTCAGAGACTTGACTCAAGATATCCATAGAAATACGCACGTCGTTGCTTGAATCAACACTTGTTACCCAGAGACGCAAAATTTCTGCACCGAATTGTTTTTCTACATCGCTTGGAGCAATGGTATTCCCAAGGGATTTAGACATCTTTTCGCCCTTACCGTCAAGGGCAAATCCTTGTGACAAGATTTGTTTGTAAGGAGCAACACCATGGTTGGCAACAGATGTGATAAGTGATGAGTTGAACCAACCACGGTACTGGTCAGAACCTTCAAGGTAAAGATCTGCTGGATATTTGAGTTCTGGACGGTTGACCACTACTCCATTCCATGATGAACCTGAGTCAAACCATACGTCCATGATATCTGTTTCTTTCTTGAACTCGCCATTTGGTGAACCTGGATGAGTAAATCCTTCTGGCAAGAGGTCCTTAGCATCACGTTCCCACCAGATGATAGAACCGTGTTCCTCAAAGAGTTGAGCTACATGTTCAATAGTCTCAGCAGTCATGATTGGCGTTCCGTCTTCAGCATAGAAGATAGGAAGGGGAACTCCCCAAGCACGTTGACGAGAGATAACCCAGTCGCCACGGTCACGAATCATATTGTAAAGACGAACTTTACCCCATTCTGAGTGGAACTTCACTTTTTCAATTTCATCCAAGATTTCTTGGCGGAATTTAGATACAGAGGCAAACCACTGTGGAACAGCTCGCCAGATGATTGGTTTCTTGGTACGCCAGTCAAATGGGTATGAGTGAGAAATTTCTTCTTGAGCAAGGAGCAAATCACCCAGTTTTTCGATAACAGTTGGAACAACCTTGTCGTAGAATTGACCTGCAAATTCAGGGCCAGCATTTTCCATCATAATACCGCGTTCGTTAACTGTTACAGCAACTTCAAGGCCGTTGGCAACACCAACATTGTAGTCGTCCTCACCAAAACCAGGGGCTGTATGGACAATACCAGTACCAGAGTCAGTCGTAACGTGGTCACCAAGGATTACCAACTCATCTACAGCCGTATCCCATGGGTGGACTGTTACGATGTGATTCAATTCTTGACCACGGTAGGTTGCCAAGACTTGCACATCCGCCCAACCAAATTTCTCAGAAAGACTATTCAATAATTCTGAAGCAACTACAAACTTACGATCTTCGCCAGCTGGTTGTACCAATACATAATCAATATCTGCTCCAACTGTCAAACCACGAGAAGCTGTGATAGTGAATGGAGTTGTTGTCCATACAACGATATAAGTATCTGTATCTAGGACACCTTTGCCATCTTTGACGCGGTTAGCATAGTAAAGGGAAGTTGAAAGCAAGTCATGGTATTCAATTTCCGCTTCTGCAAGAGCTGACTCAGATGACCATGACCAGTAAACCGGCTTGGCACCACGATAGATATAGCCTTTCTTAGCCATTTCACCAAAGACACGGATTTGAGCCGCTTCATAGTCCGGGGTCAAGGTCACATAAGGGTTTTCCCAGTCACCAGAAACACCCAAACGTTTAAAGTCTTCACGTTGTTTATCAACTTGAGAAAGAGCATACTCGCGGCAAAGTTTCAAGTACTCAACCAAGTCCATTTCTTTACGTTTCACGCCTTGTTTTGCCAAGACTTGCTCGATTGGCAGACCATGTGTATCCCAACCAGGAATATAAGGTGCGTAAAATCCTGACATAGACTTAGAACGAACAATAATATCTTTGGAAATCTTGTTCATGGCATGTCCAACGTGGATATTTCCGTTTGCATATGGAGGTCCATCATGCAAGGTGAAATGCGGTTTTCCTTGGTTCAATTCTTGACGACGTTGGTAAAGTTTTGCATCTTCCCATTCCTTTTGCCAGAGTGGCTCTTTGGTAGGAAGTCCTGCACGCATTGGGAAAGCTGTTTTCCCAAGGTTAAGGGTATCTTTGAGTTTCATGGTATCTCCTTTATAAATATTAACAAATTAAAAACCACGACTTCCAAAAAGGACGAAAATCGTGGTACCACCTTTGTTCGAAAAAAGACAGTGTCTCTTTTCCTCTTTTCCCGTAACGTGGGGAACGTCCAGTCTTACTGTTTTCAGACTGGATTCGTTGAGAGGATAATCTAACGACTAGGGATTGCAGGGCTCACACCATCTCCCGCTCGCTGAAAATATAGTTGGTTAGATTTTGTTCTCACATTTACTTTTATAGGATACGAACAGATTCTTTGTTTGTATCTTCCTCAGTTGCTGCAGTAGTTTCTACGTCAACTGACTCTTCATGTTGTTCACTTTCATCTGTCTGTTGATTTTGTTGAGCTTCAAACTCAGCCAATTCTTTATTTCCAGCCTCGATGCGAGCTTGCAACTCAGCAACCTCTTCTGGTGTGAATTGACGAGTCATATCAATAGGCTCTTCCTCAGGTTGTGAAGGAATAGTTTCACCAAGAACTTCACCCACCACTTCTTTAAAGGCTTCATCGCTTGTTTGAAGATACGTTGCTGTTGGGCGAAGAATGTCTTCCCAATCTGATGACTCAACAATAGCCAATTGACTTTCAATCGTAGACTTGAGGCGTTGATGGAATACACGACTCTTGTTCTTCAACTCTTCTGTCTCAACAGCCACTTTCTTAGCGTTATCTGTTGCCTGACGGAGAATTTCATTTGCCTTGTATTTTGCTTCTTCAAGCAAACGCTGAGCGTCTTGTTCAGCTTGTTGAATAATATTGTTCGAACGTTCTTGAGCAGCCTGTTTGACACGCTCCGCAGTATCTTGAGCAATCAAAACTGACTGACTCAAGGAATCTTTCATCTCATCAAAGTAAGACAAACGTTCTTCCAAACTCTTGATGCGTGTCTCTTTATCATGATTGCTACGAACCAAATCTTCATAGTCACGAACAACGATATCAAGAAATTCATCTACTTCTTCTGGGTCAAAACCTCTAAATCTTGTACCAAAGGTTTTATCTTTAATTTCTAACGATGTAATTGGCATACTTTTCCTCACTTACTTAATAATAATTGAATGCTTAATTTTATCTTGTCTTTTTTTGTCTGTCCATTGTCTTTAACAACTTTTAGACGACCAAACTTTCTCACACTGATCAAATCTCCAACGGCAACCTGGTAATCAGATTTTTCAACCAGATGATAGTTTACCTGAACAGATTTTTTCTCAATCAGTTGACTGGTTTGATTTCTAGATAATTTCAAGGCACTTGATAAGAGGGCATCCAATCGAAAACTCGAAACTAAAATTTCTCGTTCTCTAAAGTCAATTTTAGATATAATCCTATCGGTAAAAGGACGTTCCTCCAGCGATACAGGAAGTCTGCCAATCTTTCTTATTCCATCCTGGAAAAGAGGAATAAAATCACGATTGACAAAAATCTGTGCTCTCTTTTCATCTACCAAGATATCACCAAATAATTTACGGTCAATTCCTAGCTGGTTGATGATTGTTCCCAATATTTTCCCATGGCTCAGCTGTTCAAACTTGCTCGGATAGCAAATTTCTAACAAGGTCATTTCAAAGTCTGATATTTCCGGTTCAAAATAATCTGGATAGAGAAGAACACGAACCGACTCCGTCGGAAGAAAATCACCACTACTTTGGCAACCCAGTTCATATGTCCCAGCTAGCACCCTCAAGATCTGTTCCTGATGAGGATTGATAAAAGGGCTAAGCACCGGTGCATAGGTATCTTCCACCCGCTTGATCCACTCCAATCCTTTATCAATAAAAGGAATATCATCATGGGAAAAGTGCTGATAAATGGCTCTATTTGCTGTCATAGTAATACTACTAATCGTGTTAAGAGATTTCCAACAAACTGAATCAGAATCAGAGCAGCCCAAACAGTGAAATCAAGCCCCGCAAATTGCAAATTGAGTTTACGAAGTGGCTCGATAACTGGACGAGCAAGTCTAATGACTAAGCGACCTAGTTGACTTTCATAAGCATTTGGAAACCATGAAAGAAGAGCAAATGCGACGAGAATGATCGAGTAAATGCTAACTGCGTTTTGGATTAAACGGATTAAGAAAATCATTATCTTGCTCTATTTCGTTTAATATCAAAGCCGAACTCGGCGCTTTGTGATTCATCTGGAAGTTTGATATCCTCAATATTCACAATGACATTAATAGGAGTCAATAGATACATTGTGCTCGCAACTTTTTTCATATTTCCAGCCAAGACGTGACGGGCCCCGTCCAAGTAATCAAGGCAGCGGCGCGCTTGTACTTCTGTCATGTATTGGAAATCAATCAAGATGCTTTCATTTCCAGTTAACAAATCAACAATCTCAGTTGCATCCTCATACTTTCTTGGATAACGAACATCAATCGTCACTTTCTCATCTGAGTGATGGTTTTGCTTTGCCAACTCTTGTTGACGAGCATGGAGGCGAGTAATATTAGCATCTTTTACTGATCCCGGCTGAGCAGATGCTGGTAATTCTTTAGATGATGAGATGGTTGGACTAACAGTGTCCTCTTGTTGAATCTGATAGTTAGTCACGTCTTCTCCATCTTCTGTAAAATAATCTATAAATTTATCGAATCTATCTTTCAAAGACATAGCTCTCTCCTATTTAAAAAATGCTGTACCGATTCGAACGAAGGTTGAGCCGAAAAGAATCGCTTCTTTAAAATCACGACTCATTCCCATGCTGAGTTCTGTCATCGGCATATTAGGGATTTGTTTTTCTCTAATTTCTGCTTGCAGAGCCTGCGTATCCTTGAAAATTTCTTTCAATTCATCACTGTCTGCCTCAAAAGGAGCCATGGTCATTAAACCAACATACTCAATCTGATCTAACTTAGCCAATTCTGGCAAAAGTTCTAGCAATTCTTCTTTTGAAAACCCATGCTTGCTTTCTTCCCCAGAAATATTAACCTGCAAGAAACACTTGATAACATGATCTGTTCTCTTTTGAATTTCCTGGGCTAATTTTAGAGAGTCTAAAGCATGAAAGTAATCCACATATGGGATTACTTCTTTTACTTTCCGTCTCTGTAGTGTTCCTATTAAATGCCAAGTGACTGGGTAATCTTTCAAGGCCTGATATTTTTCTAAAAATTTATCAACCCGATTTTCACCGATATGATGGATGCCAAGCGGAAGCAAAGCTTCCGCTGTTTGTACATCTACATATTTTGTCACTGCGATTACTGAAACAGCATCTAGATTACGGTTGGCTTTTTGACTAGCATCAGCAATTTGCTGAAAAACTAATTCAGTATTTTTTTTCAAATTCATTGATTAACGATTTTTGAAGAATGGAGGTGTATCCAATTCATCCTCATCTTGTGAAACTGGTGTTTCAAAGCGTTCAACTGGTGAAACAACGGGATCTGTTTGGCGAACAATTGACTCACGGCGCAAGTCCCAATCTCCAAAAGCAGATGCTTGGTTGGTTTCAAAGCGACGCGGACTTGATTTAGGCAGTTCTGCTGTCTCTTCCAAGTCGAATTGACGGTCAAATGTGTGTGCTTGTGGAGTTTTAGTTGATGGTCGACCAACTGGTTGGTTGGTAGCAGACCCGACTACTTTTTCTAGTCGTTCTTGACGAACACCTGTCGCTACAACAGTCACACGGATTTCATCCTTCATGCTTTCGTCAATAGATGTTCCAAGCCAGATGTTCACACCTTTACCAGCTGCTTGGTTGACGATTTCTGAAGCTTCTTCTGCTTCAATCAAAGTTAAATCAAGACCACCAGTAACGTTGACAATCACATCTTCGGCACCATCGATAGTTGTTTCAAGAAGTGGAGAGTAAATCGCTTTACGAGCTGCTTCAACAACGCGCTCTTCACCACTACCAATACCGATACCCATAAGGGCATTCCCTTTGTTTGCCATTACAGTCTTCACGTCAGCAAAGTCAAGGTTAATCAATCCTGGGTTCGTGATCAAGTCAGTGATCCCTTGAACACCTTGACGAAGAACGTTATCTGCTTCACTAAGAGCTTCAAGAAGCGGTGTTTTCTTGTCAACAATTTCAAGTAAGTTATTGTTAGAGATAATCAACAAAGTATCAACATGCTCGCGAAGTTCATTGATTCCTTCTACAGCGTACTGACCACGTTTGCTTCCTTCAAATCCGAAAGGACGTGTCACGACACCAACTGTGAGAGCACCAAGATCTTTAGCGATACGTGCAATAACAGGGGCAGCACCTGTACCAGATCCACCACCCATACCAGCAGTGATGAAGACCATGTCTGCACCGCTGATTGCTTCCGTCAAAGCTTCTTCGCTTTCTTCTGCAGCTTTGCGTCCAACTTCTGGACGACCTCCAGCACCCAAACCACGAGTCAATTTTGGACCAAGTTGGATAACGGTTTCTGCTTTCGTACTGCTAAGTGCTTGTACATCAGTGTTGGCTGCGATAAATTCTACACCAGCAACACCTTCGTCAACCATGCGGTTGATGGCGTTACCACCACCACCACCGACACCAATTACCTTAATAACTGCGCCTTGAGCTGCTGCTGTATCAAATGAAAATGTCATAATTTCTTATCCTCTTTTATTCATCAAACATGCTTCCGATTAAACCACGGAAACGTTCTGTTAGCTTCGGTTTACTTTGAGAACTTGCTTGGAATTCTTCCTTGGGAGCAACTGGAGCTTCCTGTACAGTTTCAACTGGAGTTGTCTGTGTTGGGCTTGGTTGCGCCACAGGATTCAAACGTTGATTTGGAATGCCAAAGTTAATTGGTTTTTGACGAAGGAATTCATCTCCTTTAACTGCTTTTTGAGCAAGAAGATTGACTTCAGTCAATTTACCAGCAAACTCAGATAAACTAATTACGTGAGCAAATGCAGGGTTGCGAATTCCAACCTGATTTGGTACATAGAGTTTTACACGAACACCAAATACTTCTTGGGCTAATTCAACAACGCCCGGCAAAATTGCATTTCCACCGATAAGGACGATACCTCCTGGCAAATCCAACAAGTGTCTTCTTTCCAACTCTTGTTTGATTTGGTCAAAGATATGTTTGATGCGTGCTGAGATAATTTCTGCCAAGTAGCTTTCTGTCACTTCAACAGGTTCTACTTCGCCAATTACTTCAACTTGGAAAGTTTCATTACTTGCAAGTGGAACGTAAGCTTCACCATAGTTCAGTTTCAAACTTTCTGCAATCTTTTGAGATGTTTTCAAGACTTTAGAAATATCTTTTGTAACATAATCTCCACCTTCTTGGTAGATGTTGGTGAATTGCAATTCTTGGTTGCGGATAGTCGCTACAGTAGTCTGACCTCCACCCATGTCAATGACAGTCGCACCAAATTCACGTTCGCCTTCATTGAGAACGGAGTTCACAATCGCCAAAGGTGAAATAATCACATTATCAACCTGGATACCTACACGTTCGACCGTCTTGCGAAGATTGTGTAGAATCGTACGAGGACCTGTGTAAAGCAGACCACGCATTTCCAAACGGACACCCATCATACCACGAGGGTCACGGATTCCTTGGAAACCATCCACGATGAACTCTTCAGGAATGAAGGTAATCACTTCACGATCAGGAGTCATGCTCTTTGTCAAAGCTGATTTAACAACATCTTCAACATCCTGATCTGTGATTTCTTTTGTATCTGATGTTACAGGAATCATTCCTTGTGTTGGTTCGACCTGCAGAAGATTTGCTGGAAGACCAACGTTGACAGACTTGATAGAAATGCCTGCTTTCTCTTCTGCCTGTGTGATTGCGGATTTGATTGCCGAAGCAGCCGCTTCAATATCAACAATAATTCCGTCTTTTACACCTTTACTTTTGGCATTACTAACACCAATTACATTTACTTCGCCATCTCTATGCTCAGCAACTAACACCTTAATGGAGCTAGTTCCGATATCTAAGCCTGTAAAAAAACCATCTCTAGTCATTACATCGCATCCTCTCTATCTTCCAAGTTTCTCACTTCTATTTAATAACTATGTTTGGGCATAGCTATTCAAAGAATATTATAACACAAAAAAACTAATCATGCTTAGTTTTTCGTAAATTTCCTGCATGTTTTTTGAGAACATAATAGAAAATTTTTCTTCTGGAAAAAGTTTTTGATGTTCTTGTCAACAATTCGATAATATTTATAACCCATCAAAAAAAGAAGGTCTTTTTAGACCTTCTCTTGAATAAATTCTTCCGATTTTTGCTGTAAAAAAATCTCTAGCAATTTTGCTGTTACGCAAATTGCTATCACGATAACGCTCGAAACAATAAGGTAATTCAAAAGTTGTCCGTGATTTCCAACAAGTGGCGGTCTCGTTAAGAAACCATAATCCCCACTGACAACTAAATTAACAACCCATATCAGAGCGTTCAAGGTGAAGGTAATCATCGCTACATTTTTGAAGTTGAGCAGGGAAGCTTCATAATTCTTAAACAAGTATAGGAGCGCATTCCCCAAAAGTGCCACGTGCCCGATGATAAAGGACAGGATGGTCACGTGCGGAAACGGATAAGGGTCAAAGAGTGGGTATGCCAGAGCAACGGTTGCTCCAAAAGTTCCTAAAAGGGCAAAGTACTGTTTGTACTTGGATGTCCCTGGAATTAAGAGCATCACAAACATGGCGATACGACAATGATAGAAGGGCAAACTTTCTGACAGAGGCATGAGATTGCCCCAATACCAGCCATACAGAACAATCAGTTGAACAGATTGAAGAATCTGAATAAATCGTTGGTAAGCCACTTTGTCGCGAAAACGATAAGAAGCGTAGAAAGTAAAGGCCAGTAAACATAACAAACCAATATACCAGTGGAGTTCAAACTGGGGCGGTTCTGATATCTGCGTGGTAAATAATTTATCCCACAAATTCATATTCTATTCCTCGTTCATCTAGCTAGAGGCAGTAAAAAATTCACTTTCTCCAGCTTTTAAATTTTTTGAAAAAACTTGATTCTATGCTATTCATAGAACACTTGCGTCTTAAATTCGCAACCTATTATATCATTTGTATTGCAGAAATGCACTTTACAGACACCCTTTTTTGATTTGTCGACTTCTCTAGCACAAACTAATCGACATATTGGTCTCTTTGTCCTTTATAAACTTGCCAAAGAATCTCCATTTGCTCCTTGGTGATGCGTTTTTCAGATAAGGCCGGCAGTTGGTCAATGGCAAAAAATTGAAGCTCAGCAATTTCTTGATTCTCTTGAAATTGTCCATCAAGAAGCCTACATTCAAAGACAAACTTTGCATACTGTTTGCTCTGTAGTTGGAAACGATTGGTATCAAAAACTGCAAGTAACCTTTCAGCTTTTGCTGTAAAACCGGTTTCTTCTTCAATTTCCTTGAGAATATTTTCGGTTGGAGAATAGCCGACTTCACCAAAGCCACCTGGCAAAGCCCAACTATCCTCTCCTTTTCCTCTAACTAAACAGACTTTTTCATCCTCAACAATCCAAGCACGGACGTCCATCAGAGGAGTTGCATAAGCGGAAGTTGGTTTCATGACTTCTGCCACTTCTTCTGCATCTATGTCTAATCCCTGATTCAACATTTCAGATAACAGGCTTCGCAAGTCCTCGTAACGCTCGCGGTCAAAAGGATCTTTTGTAAAGGTTAATCCAGTATCTGTAATGGCAATCATTCTTTGCAGATACTTGGCAAAATCACTTGCATTCATTTTCTAAACTTTCTACCAACCTGGCTAGATTCATGGAGTTCGAGCCTTTGAGCAAAATTTGGTCATTGGCACCGAGTCTTTCCTTAACTTGCTTGACAAGGTCTTCAAATTGATCTTCGCTCGCAGTTTTCTTAAAGTAGAATACATGACCGATTGGGAACATTTGACTAGCCAGTTGTGCCAATTCGGCAATGTCTTCTCCATAGAAAATAACGGTATCCAGCACATCTGGCGATAGGCTCAAAATCATCTGGTTATGGAGTTGAGCAGACTGGCTACCTAATTCCTTCATATCCGCCAAAACCGCAATTTTCTTGCCACCCTCGTTGGCTGGAATGGCAGAAAATGTCTCCAAAATCAACTTCATAGCAGTTGGATTAGCATTGTATACGTCAGACAGAATATCTGCTCCATTGGCTGCTTTCTTCCACTCAGTACGATTACGGGTCAATTCTAGGTTCTGAAAGGCCTGATGAATTTGCTCCTCTGACACTCCTTCTTGAAGAGCCACATAAGCAGCAATCATAGCATTGGTGGCATTGTACTTACCTGTCACTGGCAAATCAAGGGCTTGATCCAAGAAATTATCCTTAAAGGTCAGACTATCCTTACGTTCTACCAAGTCTGTGATTTCCAGCTCTGCTCCTTGCCCAAAACGGACCACTTTTTTATCTGTAGGCAAGTAGTCCTCTACGATCGGGTCAGCTGGTACCAATAGCAAGGAACCTGGTTCCATACCATCAGCAATTTGCATTTTTCCTTTAGCAATTTCCGAACGGTCTTTGAAAAAGGCCAAATGAGCCTCCCCAACCAAGGTCACGATGGCTGTCTTTGGATGAGCCAATTCAGACAAGAGATGGATATCACCCAAGTGATCCTGCCCCATCTCCAAGACCAACTTTTCTGTCCCTTCAGGCATGTGGAGAACTGTGTAGGGAAGGCCAATCTCGTTATTGTAATTGCCTTGTGTTTTATAGGTCTTGTAGTTTGTTGACAGTAAATGCGCCAACATATCCTTGGTCGTTGTCTTACCATTTGAACCCGTTACCGCAAAGACATCAACTGCTGTTTTTTCAAGATAGTAGGCAGCTAGGGTTTGAAAGGCAGACAAAACGTCATCTACTAAAATGTAGGGATGATTTGCAACCTCTTTCTCAGACAAGGTTACTGCTGCACCATTTTCAAAAGCTGTTTCGATAAAGTCATGACCATCACGCGCACCTTTGAGTGGCACAAACAAATCACCTGGCCCAATCAAACGACTGTCAAACTCAGCTTTTTCTAACTGAGCATCCGCAAAAAGACTAACATCATTTTTAGATCCAACAGCTTGGGCGACTTCATGGATTGTTAATTTCATTTCTACTCCTTTAAAAAGGGTTGAAGTCCGAGAACTCTAGTCACCATGCAGTGATAGTTCTGGCTTCTACCCCTTCTTTCATTTTATAGCAAATGCGCTTCGTGCTTGTTAAAGCTCTCCTTAGCAAGGTCAACCAAACGCTCGATTAGTTCTGGATAGCTGATTCCCATATTGTCCCAAAGTAGTGGGTACATAGACCACTGGGTAAAACCTGGCATGGTATTGAGCTCGTTTAGGAAAACCTCGCCCTTATCTGTATAGAAGAAATCACAACGAGATAGACCAAGGCCACCGATCGCACGGAAGGCAGTTTCTGCATTTTGACGCATGACAGCTACTACATCATCACTAATCTTGGCTGGGATGTCCATGGTAATCTTGTTGTCAATATACTTGGCATCGTAGTCGTAGAAAGCAACGTCCTTGACCACTTCACCAGGAAGCGTGCTCTTAACATCGTAGTTTCCCAAGAGACCAACCTCGATTTCACGGGCATTCACTCCTTGCTCAACCAAGACACGGCTGTCATATTGGAAGGCAAGTTCCAAAGCTTGACGGAGTTCTTCTTGGTTTTCAGACTTAGAAATACCAACACTTGAACCCATGTTTGACGGTTTCGTGAAGACTGGATAAGTCAATTTTTCTTCAACTTCAGCGATTTTAGAAGTCACATCATCACCTTCAACGATGGCCACATAAGGAACTTGGGCAATCCCTACAGATTCTAAAACACGCTTGGTCGTGATTTTATCCATGGCAAGGCTTGATGACAAGATATTGCAGCCGACATAGGGCATTTTCAAAACTTCCAAGAATCCTTGAACAGAGCCATCTTCTCCCATTGGACCATGAAGGACGGGGAAGACCACTGCACCTTCCTCATAGATAGCACTTGGTGCAACTTGCTTATCCCAATCAATGGTCTCATTTGTCATGAGACGATCCTCTTGACCTGGAGTCTGGCTAAATTCTTGCGTTTTGATAAAGTCACCTGACTGGCTGATAAAGAAAGTCTTGACTGTGAAACGGTCGTAGTTGACCGCACGCATAACACTTTCAGCTGACAATACAGACACTTCACGTTCTGCACTGCGTCCGCCGTATAAAAGAATAATTGTTTGTTTCATATTGTTTGTCCTAATTCTAATAGAATATTCGTTCTTTAGTATATCATATTTGCTTCTTTTTTAAAACTTGAAGCTAATACTGATCTTCAAAAAACATAAAAAGAGACCGATAAAAACAAAGTCGGTCTCCTCGATTTTTGTATAATGAATTGAGTTTGTAAACTGGTCTTCACCTACAACTCTGTCCGATTTTCAATGGCTCGTAAGAGTGTGACCTCATCCGCATACTCGATATCTGCTCCCACGGCTAGTCCTCGTGCTAGACGAGTGACTTTGATACCAGCTGGTTTGAGCAAACGAGAGAGATACATAGATGTCGCTTCTCCATCTGCTGTCGCATTGGTTGCCACGATCACCTCTGAAACCTCACTATCCATGAGACGGGTCATGAGGCTCTTGAGATTGATATCGTCTGGGCTGATGCCATTCATCGGAGAAATGAGTCCATGCAAGACATGATAGAGTCCGTGGTATTCTTGGATGTTTTCCATAACAGCCACATCGCGACTATCCTCTAGCACCAAGATCGTTGTCTGGTCTCGAGTCGGATCTGTGCAGATAGAGCAGGGATCATCATCGGTCAAGCGACCACAGATGGAACAATAGGTCAATTCCCGCTTGGCAGATAGGAGATTTTTTGCAAATTCATTGACATCGTCATCAGACATTCCAATGGTATAGAAGGCGAGACGAGTAGCCGTTTTGATCCCGATACCTGGAAGCTTCGAATAGCTATCAATTAACTTGGCAATAGGTGTTGGATACAGCATAAGTTCCTTTCTAATTCATTGGATGTTGTTGGTTATAAAGATTGATGATATCACGCGCGATTGAAGGTCCGACACCATTTGTTAGGTTGGTGTTATGAGGAAAGACGACTGCGACCGCGATTTGAGGATTATCGGACGGAGCATAAGCAACTGCGTTGGTATTATTGGCCTTTTGACCACCATTAACATAACTTTCGGCAGTACCTGTCTTCCCACTGATGGAAACGGCTGCGCCATTTGAAAAGGCACGACCAGTTGTCAGAGCGCTCGTTCCATGCGAAACTTGATAGAAACCTTGGTGCAAGAGGGCCATATCCGCTTCTGAGATATTGATCTTGTTCAGTTCCTTGGTGGCTGTTTCTTGAACTAGATTACCTAAGCCACCTTGTTCATTGTTTCCATAAACTCCCTCAACGATGTGAGGAGCCAATCGTACGCCATTGTTTGCAATGGTTGCGACATACTGGGCTAACTGCATAGGTGTGTAGTTATCAAACTGGCCAAAGGCGTTATTAATATAGTTGGCCAAATCAAATTCTTTTGGTGTAAATCCTGTAGATTCATCTGGGAGGTCAATCTCTGTTGAAGCTCCAAGTCCATATTCCCCAAAGGTTGATCGCAACTTGCCCATTGCAGTTTCTAACTGATCAGTTGCGACTATCATATTTGGCTGGTAGGACTGCCCCATGATCCCTAGCGCAGTCTGAACCATGTAGGTATTAGAAGAGTACTCTAGAGCCTCAACTGCTGTGATAGGGAAGGAGCCATAGGACAAGGTATACCATGAATTGATCGGAGCCGAACCTTGGAAAACAATCGGCTGATCTGTCAAAGTTTGATTTCCTGACAAGACCCCATTTTCCCAACCAGAGCTAAGGGTTGCTGCCTTAACGACAGATCCTGGAACAAAGACATTGGTTATCGTTCCTAGCGAATCTGAACTTAATTCACCGGATTCGACATCATGCTTGACACCCGACATCGCTAGAACTGCACCGGTTTTAGGATTGAGGGCTACAGCGTAGACTCCTTCAGAGTATTTGGCTCCACCGTTACCCAACTCTGAGTTGAAGTAGCTCTTGAGTAGATCATCTACACCATTCTGAAAAGTTAGGTCAATCGTTAGTTTGATGTTGTTTCCTTTGCTTCCTTCTTCGACATTTTCTACACTTTCCATATTCCCGTGTTTGTCGAGGTGGATTTCCTTGACGGAGCGTTTGCCTTGAAGAACATCTTCATATTGCTTTTCAAGATAGGAAGTTCCCACTCGGTCATTGAGAGAATACCCTTTTTTCAAATAAGCGTCCACTTCCTCCGCTGGAAGACCTGATTTTTCACTTGATACACTACCGACAATTGAAGACAAAGAAGTGTCTAGGACTTTCCGATCCCATGAAGTTGAAATACTAATCCCTGGTAATTCCTTGGATGCTGATGCAACGAGAGCAACTTGGGTATCATTCAAGGCATCCGTAGAAATGGTGCCCGTCGCAAAATTTTCAACGGCATTGAGCTGACTAAAGAGATAGATTTCCTTTTTCTGGTCATCTGTATAATTGAGTTGACTCACGTCAATACTTTCAACTGCATTATTGTAGAGAGTCGCTTCAGATAAGCGGTTCCCATCTGAATCTAGGCGTTTATCACTTGGCAAGGATTCGACTGTTGTTTTGTAAACGTCCTGGTCCGCCAAGTAGTAGTCTGCAATCTGACGGTCTGTCAAATTAGGGGAGGTCACATTCACATATGTGAGAAGTTTCTTGGCTGTCTCCTTCAATTCTGCTGCTGTCATTTTATTGTTTCGTGTGAAAGAAACAACCTGCTTGACAGTGTTTTCTACCAAGGGTTTCCCTGCCGCATCATAGATCTGTCCACGAGCTGAACTGGTTGTTACCCTTGTCTGGCTGGCTGAGGCCAATTTTGTTTCATAGAAATCTTTATTGAGCACCTGCATGTATAACAATCGACCAATAATGGCCATAAACAAGAGGATAACAATGGCAAACAGTAAATTAAGCCGAATAGGAATCGAATGGCTATTGAATTTTCTCATACAACTAAGACTCTTTTCTAGAAAAATTTCCGATTTTCACCTTTATTTACATATAAAATAATAGAGCAAACAGGTGAAGCTCAGTACTTTTCATTGTACCATATTTTACGGAGAAACTCTTGGAAAAGTCGAAGCATTTTTTGACTTTCAACTGAAAATGCCTTTTTATTTGGTTATCCTAACTTCTATGATATAATGATAGTAATAGTTAGGAAAGCGTTAACCTTTAAGACTTTGACTCATAAAAAGGAGCCTCATGAACAAGCCAGATATCGCAACCATAATCGACCTCCATTTTGAAGAATTAACCGAGCTCGAGCAAGAAATCGCTCGCTATTTTTTACAACCTGAAACGAGTCAAGATGATCTTTCTTCTCAGCAAGTTACCCAGAAATTACATATCTCCCAAGCAGCATTGACCCGCTTTGCCAAAAAGTGTGGTTTTACAGGTTACCGAGAATTCGTCTTTCAATACCAGCATCAGGCTAGTAAACCGGACACTCATTCCCACAAACATAGTCCTTTGACCAAACGTGTTTTGCGAAGCTACAGTATCATGCGAGAACAAACGCAGGATTTGATTGACGAAGAACAACTGGAACGCGTTGCCCAGTTAATCGAAGATGCTGAGCGTGTCTACTTCTTTGGAACAGGTAGTTCCGGTCTTGTCGCTCGTGAAATGAAACTGCGTTTCATGCGTCTGGGTGTGGTCTGTGAAGCCTTAACCGATCAGGACGGCTTTGCATGGACGACCAGCATCATGGATGAAAATTGTCTAGTACTCGGTTTCTCACTTTCTGGTACAACTCCTTCTATTTTAGACAGTCTATTAGACGCAAAAGAGATGGGGGCCAAGACCATCCTCTTTACCAGCGCTCCAAACAAAAATAGTCAGGCCTATACAGAGACCGTTCTTGTTGCTAGCCACAGCCAGCCTTCCTACATTCAACGGATATCCGCTCAGCTCCCCATGCTCTTCCTTATAGATTTGGTTTATGCCTACTTTTTGGAAATCAATCGTGAAAGCAAGGAGAAAATCTTTAATAGCTATTGGGAAAATAAAAAACTCAATGGCTATCGTAGACAAAAACGCGTTAGAAAATCCTAGTTTGGTTGAACCAAACTAGGATTGTTTTGTTTTGAAATGATAATAGGCACCCAACATACCTGCTGTGTTTTGGTGATGGGCAAATTCTAATCGTGTTTTTTCAGCTAGGCTTGGCACCAAGGCCGCCTTCAAGGCTGTGCGGATCTTCGGTTTGAGGATAGCCTCTTGCCCCATGATCCCGCCACCGAGAATGACCACTTCTGGATTGGCAACGTAGCAAATATTTGCCAGACCTTTTCCTAGATAGTCTACCATACGGTCAATACCAGCCATACATATTTTGTTTCCTTCGGTAGCTTCCTTAAAGATGCGTCGGCCATTCCACTGATCAACTGAATCTCCATGAGCTGTTGCTACATACTCAACCAAGGCTGTCGTAGAAGCAAGATCCTGAAAAGCTCCATCCTGCATGTGCATGTAACCGACTTCGCAAGCTGAGTTGCTAAATCCATGGAAGACTTTCCCATCCATAATCAAGCAACCACCGATACCTGTTCCAATAGTCAAGCAAAGTGTGACACTCGCTCCCTTACCTGAACCAGATACTGCCTCAGCCAGACCTGCACAGTTGACATCATTTTCAATTTCACAAGGAATCCCAAAACTCGTCTCGATTTCCTTCTTGAACTGGGTTCCTGCATAGTTGGGAATCTGAGGACCAGCGTAGAAAATTTCACCCTTATCAGGATCCACCATTCCTGCTGAAGAAATGGCAACACCTGCTACTGGGCCTTTTTCTAAATAGCTGGCTACGATATCTTTTGTCTTTTGTAAGATATGGGGTCCACCCTTATGCGCCTCAGTTGGCATTTCATGCGATTCAACAAGTTGACCTTCTTGGTCAATCAAACCATATTTGATGTTGGTTCCACCGATATCAATTGCAACGTAGTGTGTCATAAATACCTCCTTATGGATTAGAGGAAGCGCTCCTTGGTTTCACGAATCAATTGCGCTGCTGCTTCTACAACTGGTCGATCTTCTTCAGTCACTGGTGTCAATGGTGAACGAACTGAACCAATGTTCAAACCTTCATTGATTTTCAATACTTCTTTGATGACACCGTACATATTTCCATGTGCAGAAGTGAGTTTGCCAATGATTGCATTGATAGCGTATTGCAATTCACGCGCTGTTTCCAAATCTTTCTCTGCAATCAACTGATTGAGTTTCAAGAAGAGTTCTGGCATCGCGCCATAAGTACCACCAATACCAGCTTTAGCACCCATGAGGCGACCACCTAGGAACTGTTCATCTGGACCATTAAAGACGATGTGGTCTTCTCCACCAAGGCTGACAAAGGTTTGGATATCTTGAACTGGCATAGAAGAGTTCTTAACACCGATAACACGAGGATTCTTCAACATTTCAGTGTAAAGGCTTGGAGTCAAAGCAACACCTGCTAATTGAGGAATGTTGTAGATAACATAGTCTGTGTTTGGAGCTGCAGCACTGATATCGTTCCAGTATTTGGCAACTGAGTACTCAGGCAAGCGGAAGTAAATCGGTGGAATCGTTGCAATGGCATCTACACCCAAACTTTCTGCGTGGCGAGCAAGTTCAATACTGTCTTTTGTATTGTTGCAAGCAACGTGAGCAATGATAGTCAATTTACCTTTGGCAACTGCCATAACTTCTTCCAAAATCAACTTGCGATCTGCCACACTTTGGTAGATACATTCACCAGAAGAACCATTGACATAGAGACCTTGAACTCCCTTATCAATGAAGTATTGAACCAAGGCACGCGTACGCTCTGGACTGACTTCTCCTTGATCATCATAACATGCGTAGAAGGCTGGAATGACACCTTCGTATTTTTTCAAATCTGACATAGATTTTCTCCTAAGATTTCTTTTTTTCTGCTGAGAGCAGTTCTATTTTTTACAAGTTTAGTATACACCTTGTGAAAATCGCTTTCAATATCTTGTATACACTTAGATTTTAGTTTCTACTTGTATTTTAGAAACTGTAACGATTGAAAGTAGTTTCAGAAACAAGCCATCCTACTGGTATTTGGCGAAGATTTTCTCCATCAATCCTGCTTGGAGAAAGACCAGCAAACCAAAACCAAAGAGGATAAAAGCTGACCCACCCAAAAGGAGAGTGAAGGCGGATAGATAAAGAACCATCACTATGAGAAAGAGAATGGCTAACATGAGGAAGAACCAAGGAAAGTTAAAACTTGCCAAGATAAGCCCTTTTTGCAGCACTTCTTTCCAAGACAAATCATAGCGCGCAGCGATGGGATAACTAGCCAACATCACCAGAGTGAGGAAGATGAGAATCCCCAAACATATAGCTTTCACAATCTGGAAAGGCAAAGCAGTCTGTCCCCAGAAGAGATAGAGGTCTAAAAGACTCAGCAAAACAATTCCTAACTCCAGCAAACCTAACTGAAGCCCCAGTTTCAAATTTTGCTTGAAGGCCCTTATATAAGTTCTAAAGACTGGTACCCGTCTGCTTCTCTTAATCTCGAACATAGTCTCATAGAGGCTGATTTTCGCCACTCCAATCGTCACGATGGGCAAACAAGAGACGACAAAAAGAAGATTGACTGTAACGATATCCAAAACCTTCTCACTGAAACGCATGAGAAAATTATCTGTATCAAATGCTGCCTTGATAAGGCTTACTCCTTTTTGTGCCATGTTTGCTCCTCCTGATTCTTTTAATCAATCAAAATTTTAAAGAGATACTTGCGAACTTTTTCTTCCATCCCTGCGTAGCCATTTGGCTGGTGTGGTTCTCCTGGGAAGAAAATTGCAAAATTGTGATAGCCCAACAAGAGTGGGTATTTTTCATGACAATGGACAAAGCCAATGTCGCTCGCTTCGTCGAATGCTACTGCTTCGTCTTTGATACGTGAACCGTAGCTCGAATATTCATGTCCTTCTACCAGCAAATGCAAGTCTGCATAATTCTTATGGTGTTCAAATTGATCATTTTTAGCTTGATTGAGGACATTTTCCTGAACAACTAGAAAGACCTTGTCCCCGTCAATCTCATACTTACCGAGTTCGAAAGAATCCTTACGGTGCTGATAGAGATAGTCGATAGCCTTGTCTAGATTGGGATGGATTCCCTTGTAAAAGGCGATGTTTTTCAAATCGTCAAAAATCATACTGTTTCCTTCGTTTCTGATAGTTACTATTTTTCAGTTCCTAATGTTCATCCTCTATTCCCTGTAATAGTGCAGGCGGAAGCAAATTCCTTCGGTATTTCATTCCTAATTTTTGAGTCTTTTGCTCTTTCATCGTCAGTCTCAAAAATTCCGTCTAAGATAAGCGTAAGATGCTTATCTTAGATACCACTAAAGCGGAAAATAGTTACCATAAAACGAACCTACTCTAACTAGTATCATGAAAAGAGTTTATTCTTAAGTTGATAAGTGTCTGACAAAACTTCACGAAGTAACTGCATACTCTCCATTTTGTAGACACTTATGAAACTATATTTCTCTTAGTCTATAACATATTCTTCTGAATTTTGATAGACAGTTTTTCCTATACTCAATGAAAATCGAAGAACAAACTAGGAAGCTAACCGCAGGCAATACTTAAGTATGGCAAGGTGATGCTGACGTAGTTTGAATTCGATTTTCGCAGAGTATTATCCTTTAACAGCTCCCATAGTAATACCCTGAGTGAAGGATTTTTGGAAGACAAGGAAGACGGTTACGATTGGCACGGCTGCAAGAGCTGCACCTGCCATGATCAAACCATAGTTGGTTGCCATTTCAGCCTGCATGGTCGCAACCCCGAGTGAGATGGTCAAGTTTTGACGTGAAGTCAACATAACCAACTGCATAAAGTAGTCGTTCCAAGTATTGATGAAGGTAAAGATTGCAAGGGCTGCAAATCCTGGTTTCACAATTGGGAAGGCTACGCTCCAGAAAGTACGAATCTCACCACAACCGTCGATTTTAGCTGATTCAAGCAATTCTGTAGGGATGTTTTCGCTGAATTGTTTCATAAGGAAGACCCCAAATGGCCATCCGATCAAAGGCAAGATAACTGCCCAAAGAGTGTCATGGATTCCCATGAAGTTGACGATACGTACCAATGGTACAAGGACAACTTGTTTTGGAAGTGCCATGGCAGCGATAAAGACTGCAAAGAGGATGCGTTGACCATAGAAACGTTTCTTAGCCAAGACATAACCTGCTAGAGAAGAAGTTGCACAGACTAGGAACATGGTTACTAGTGAGATAAATACAGAGTTCCACATCCACTGCATAGCAGGGTTTTGCACCATGAGTTGTTGAAAGTTCTCCATGGTTGGCATTTTAGGGAACCACTGTGGTGGAATCATAATGGTATCAGGCTGTGATTTGAAGGCCCCTGTCAAGATCCAGTAGAATGGAAAGATGAACAGTACGGTCAACAAGAGCAAGATAATCGTTGAGATAACAGTGAAAGCTGTTAAGGGTTTCTTTTGTGTAGGTTGCATAACTGTCTCCTTTCTTTAGTATTCTACGTCGTTTCCGAGGATCTTGAATTGAGCAAAGCTGACAATGGCAATCATCACTGCCAAGAAGACACCGATGGTATTGGCATAGCCGTATTCTGTCAATTGGAAGGCTTTTTCGTAAAGGTAGTACATCAAGGTACTTGTTGAATAGTTTGGACCACCAGAAGTCAAGAGCTGAATCAAGGCGAAACATTGGAATGAGTTGATGGTTGTGATGATCGCGATGTAAAGAGTTGTTGGAAGAAGGCTAGGCCATTTGATCTTCCAGAAGACTTGGAACTCAGTCGCACCGTCTACACGCGCTGCTTCAACAAGTGAGTTATCAATATTCCCCATAGCAGCGATATAAAGGATAATCGGCTGACCAACAGATGTTGTCAAAAGGATAATCATAATCGCTAGCAAAGCCCAGTTTTTATCACCCAGCCAAGAAATGTTTTGACTGATGATGTGACTTGACTTAAGGACAAAGTTTAGAATCCCTGATAGGGGATCATAAATCCATTTCCATACAACCGTTACGGCAACACTACCTGTAACTACAGGAAGGAAGAAGACGAAACGATAGAAAGAACGGGCAATCGCATTTTGATGATAGGTTTGAGATGCTACAAAGAGCGAGAAGAGAACCACAATCGGTACTGATCCAATAACTAGGATAACGGTATTGATCAAAGACTTGGTAAAGACAGGATCTTTAAACATGCGAATGTAGTTGTCCAAACCAACAAACTCAAAGCTGGTCATGGAGTAGTTAAAGAAACTTGTAATGAACCCCATAATCATAGGAGCCAAGACAAAGATCACAAAGAAGAATAACACTGGTGCTAGGAAAGCATAGGAAATCACTGTTTCCCGCATACGAATTTTATTGACTTTCACAGTCGGCACCTCTCTTTCAAATAGAATAGTTTTTGATTTTCTTGAACTGTTTTAAAACCAAAATGAAATTTTTTAAGATTCGCTTATGTAAGAACTTCATTTTAATTTCGTGACAGTTCCTACCATTTCAAACAAAAGTCCCCCCCTTTTCTTACACCATAGTGCACAGGGAAAAGGGGGGAATCAATCTGACTTAGTGCTTATTGTTTTGTAGCTTTTTTGATTGTTTCGTTAGCTTTTTCAGTGAAGGCTTTCAAAGCATCCGCTGGTTTTTCGTCACCATTTGACACAGATTGCAACATTGGGAACCAAAGTGTTCTCATTTCAGCAAATCCATCGATAGTGTTGTAGTATGGTGAGTAGTATTTAGTCCAGCTGCTGATTGTTTCCATACGTTTGTCTTCATAAAGTTTGCCAAATGAAGTACGAACTGGGAAGGCACCTGTACGAACAACGTCTTTAGGACCCCATTCTTTGTCATCTGCGATGAATTGAACGAATTTCTTAGCAGCTGCGATTTTCTTGTCGTCTTTGTTGTTAAATACTGCAAATCCGTTTACAAGGTATTCAAGAGATGGTTTACCAGAGTCTGATGGGAATGGTACTTCTACCACGTCTACCTTACTTGCTTCCAAGAGTTTCGCTTGGATACCGTTTTGAGCTGGTGCCCAAAGGATTGTATATGAAGTTTGACCGTTGGCAAAGTTTTGGATATCTGCTCCACCGTCAAATTGTGAACCATTGTTCAACAAACCGTCCTTGATCCAGCTAGCAGCTTTTTCAAGACCTTTGACGAATTTAGGATCGTCAGTTGTATATTTAGTTACGTCTTTGTCTGTTACAGAACCGCCATAAAGATTTGCAATGAAGGCACGTGTTCCTTGGTCTCCCCCTTGACCAGAACTGAACAATGAACCTGGTGTATAGCCTTTATCTTTAAGCGCTTTCAAAACTTTTTCAAAGTCATCAGTTGTCCAACCTTCTTTTACAAGGTTTGCAACTCCAGCATCTTCCAACATTTTCTTGTTCATAGCCATGTAGAATGGAGCTGAACTGATTGGATACATGTAAGCTTTGTCACCAGCCTTACTTGCTTGTACGATGTTTTCATTATTGACATCTTTGACGAATTCGTCTGTGAAGAGGTCGTTCAACTCAGCCAATTTACCATTTTTACCGTATTGGATGATACGTCCTGGTGCGTCAAAGAGTACGTCTGGTGCTGTTCCTGCTTCGATGGCTGTTGTGATCTTTTCAGGACCTGACTTGAAGTCGATGGTTTCCAATTTCACTTTTACATCTGGATTTGCTTTTTCAAAAGCTTCGATGATTGATTTTTCATAAGTTCCAACACCGTCACCCGTTTTTTCTTGTGTGAAGACTGGGAATGCCCACCAAGTGATTTCTGTTTTTCCGCTATCGCTACCAGAATTTGCAGCATCTTTACTTCCACCAGAGTTACCACAAGCCGCAAGGCCAAGAATCGCAGCACCCGCAAGTACTGTACAAGCTAGTTTTCTAAATTTCATTTGTATTCTCCTAATTGTTAAGCGTGTCCATATTGGATAGTGAGTAAGCTTCTATTTGTATACGTTTTCATTTTATCCGACGCATCGACCACTCTCCTCTGTTTTGAGATTATGTTATTTAAGACCGGCAACAAAGCGTTCCGTAATCTCTTTTGGTCTAGTAATCGCTCCACCAACAACGATACCTCGCACCCCATATTCAAGGATTTGCTTGGCTTGTTCTGGTGTGTGAATCTTCCCTTCAGCGATGACATCCACACCTGCTTCACACAGTTTTTTGATCAGTTCAAAGTCTGGACCATCTACCTTAGGACTATAAGAGGTGTAACCTGACAGGGTTGTTCCAACAAAATCAACACCTGCCTCAACTGCTGCTATTCCTTCTTCAAACGTGCTGGTATCAGCCATTAAGAGTTGATGCGGATACTTTTCTTTGACTTGTCGGATAAAGTCTTGGATTTCCAAACCGTCGTAACGTTCACGTTTGGTACAATCCAGAGCAATGACCTCAATATCTAGTTCAGCCAGTTCATCCACTTCTCTCATCGTAGCTGTAATGAAGGGCTCCTGTGGCGGATAGTCACGTTTGATGATTCCGATAATTGGGAGTTTCGTAACCTCCTTGATCTCCTTGATATCGCGAACACTGTTTGCTCGGATACCGACTGCTCCACCTTGCTCAGCCGCTTTGACTAGCAAGGGAATGACTCCTCCCGCTTCTGTGTAAAGCGGTTCGTGAGGAAGTGCCTGGCAAGAGACAATGATTCCATCTTTGATTTGTTCAATCAAGGCTTCTTTGCTGATCTGTGGCATCCTCTTTCCTCCCTTTCTTGTTCTTATGGGCTTATTATATATTATTTGTTAAGCGCTTTCAATAGCTTGTGGTAGAATAGATTTCAGTTTCAAAAGTATTTTATAGAACAGACTATCCTGAAAGTAGTTTCAGACATCTTATGATTTCGAATCAACCTGAATGTCATCAAAAAAGATAGCAGGCTGAAAAACCTGCTATCTCTTCTGAGACTTACTCAAATAGCTTTTCTTATTATTCTTTTCTCCTCTTGCCTAATGCAAACAAGGATAAAAGCATACCTGAAAGACCAAGGGACATCAGTGAGCTTGTTTCCTTGCTTCCTGTATTTGGAAGTTCATCTTGTTTAGCTGCTGGAGCTTGATAGGTCACATCTTGTCCTAGAGATAGTTTATTGTCTGCAGCTGCCAATACTAGATTAGTTTCTCCCTTGTACTCTGACACTTCATGGACTGCTGCCTCAGCGCCATTGACTCCACCCTTATATTCTGGCAGGTCATTTGAAGCTGCCAAGACAAAGTTAGCACCTCCGCTATATTCCGGAACCTCATTTGAAGCTGCTTGAACTGCATTGACACCACCCTTGAACTCTGGAAGTTCATGGACTGCTGCCTCAACTGCATTGACACCACCTGTGAATTCTGGTTTTTCTACCGTTGGAGCCGGTTCTTCACCTACTGTTGCCAATGGACCGGTGTACTCTGGTACCTCTGCCACAGCCGCTTCTTCTGCATTTACACCACCTGTGAATTCCGGTTTTTCTACCGTTGGAGCTGGTTCTTCACCTGCTGTTGCCAATGGACCCGTGTACTCTGGTACCTCTGCCACAGCCGCTTCTTCTGCATTAACGCCTCCTGTGAATTCCGATTTTTCTACCGTTGGAGCTGGCTCTTCTCCTACTGTTGCTAATGAACCTGTGTACTCTGGTATCTCTGCCACAGCAGCTTCTCCTGCATTAACGCCTCCTGTAAACTCTGGAACCTCATGGATAGCAGCTTCACTGCCATTAATACCATCGCTTAGTTTAGAGCCAGCTAAAGAAACTGGTAAATTGTGCATGCTTTCAATTGCACCCTCAGATAGACCTGTAATCCTTTGCCCCATATCCTCTGGATCCACTGTAAATAGGAGTGTTTTTGTATCGTACTGGGTCATAAAGGTTGCTGTCTTGCCATTTGCCAATTGAAGGGTCGGAGCCTTGTTTACCAATACTTCCGAATCGAACTCCATGGCAATGATACCTGGCCATTTTTGGATAGCATATTTTACTTTTGCTTCTTTAGGAGAAATTCTTTCCTTAGTCAAGAAATCCCAGTTAAATTTCTTAAAGGAAAGTGTGTACGGAACTCCTCCAGGAGCATGGTGTTCATATAAAAGTCCAAATTCATCTGGCCCGATTTGTTGAAGTGAGTTATAAGCATACTCACCTTCTTGAATCAAATGGTGGTGCAACCAAGTTAGCTGACCATCTTCTTCTACACGAGCCACTCGAATATACCCATTTTTACGACCAGGACCGTTCGCATTTGCCAAGAGAATATACTCTTTACCATTTTGAACCGTATGAGTCGCAGCCATTTGAACATAAACGTCTGGCACGTCGTAACGTTCAACGTTATTGTCCCAAGTTAGACCACCATCATGACTGGTTGCAACCTGTAGATCTTCTGTCAATCCTCGCATAAAGAGTTTAAGATCTCCATTGTTTAACTGAACAACAGAAGCTTCCGTATTTTGAGCATAATAATTGCTCATGGTGCTTGAATCAACCACTGTACCATCATAAAGTGTACGATTGTCGTTGACACCACCACCCATATGCCAAGTCTTACCATGGTCGTCTGAGTAGATGATTCGAGATGATTGAGAACCATTGAGGTGGTTAGCCCGGTTGGTCGT
The DNA here is from genome assembly GCF_023109315.1 of Streptococcus oralis. Classification (GTDB taxonomy): domain Bacteria; phylum Bacillota; class Bacilli; order Lactobacillales; family Streptococcaceae; genus Streptococcus; species Streptococcus oralis_BS. The sequence goes on along the minus strand of NZ_JALDUF010000002.1, from coordinate 91,964 downwards.
ATAGACAGGAACGACGATTCGACCTTTATGTGGTCCAGTACGAAGGGTAATCCCCACTCCAGGCCCAACACCTAAAAATTTCATCCAATCGGCTTTGACCATCGGAGTAATATCTTGAGGCGCTGACCAGGTCTTCCCGTCGTCATCACTATAGGACATCCATAGGTAGCTATCCTTCGCAATTCTAAATGGAGATGTTTTGTTTGTTGTGAAGTAGATATTGCCTAGCAGCTGGTCACCCTTGTATAGATCACCCTTATCGCTATAGGCCGGTTTAACAGGATCTACAACAACGCGGTAGTCTGTTGCTTTACCATCTGGAGTGTAAACTGTACCATTTTCTCGAATAGTATAAGCTTCCTGTTCACCTTCTCGATAGAGGATTTGATAGGTTTTACCATTGATTTCTTTGTAGGCTTCTTCTTTTTGCGAAGACATTCCAAAGATCCCTTTTCCTTCTGGGAACATGTCATAAATGGCAAAGATGCGTTTGGTTTCAGGATCTTGAGTCAAGGTCATATCAATATTCACTGGTGAACCGATTGATGGATCAGAAGCCTTTGGATTGTCACGTAGGTTGGTAATAGTTACTCGATCTCCCCAAGTTTTACCATTATCTTCACTGCGTCTGATGACCATGCCAATATCTCCCCAGTCACTCGAATGGAGACGGCGTTCATCTGCTCCTGCAATCAGTGTTCCTTTATCTGTCTTGAGAAGAGCTGGGATACGATAACTCTTGATGCCATCTTTATTTGGTTGATTGTTCCTACCACCTTCAAAGACGTCTTCTTTCTCAGTGACTTTTGCTCCCTCAGGAAGTTTCTGTTCCAATTCACCTCTTTCAAATAATTGACTCCGTGTTTGAACTTCATCTGGGCTTAAAGCACGATCATAAACGGTTAAGTTTCGTACTTGTAGGTTTGATGCCCAAACTGTTTTATTGCCCCGTTTGGTTGCTCCAAGTTGAGCTTGATTAACATCTGGCATATCTTTGACGAAGTTACCAGATTTGAGACTTGTTCGAGATAAGACACCATTCACATAGAGACGAACTCGACCATGAGGTAACTCCGCTGTTGGTTGTTCGACAGTAAAGGTCACGGAATTCCATTGTCCAGGGCGAACTTTCAAAGGAGCATCTGTATACTTATCATAGAACTGCTCCCCATTAGCGCCACGCCCTTCAATAAGAGCTGTATTATCAAGGACCGACATAGTAAAGTACTCATTTTCCTTGGTGTCACTGGATACAGAAAAGAGATTGTAAAAACGTGGAGCTGATGCATCTGGTTTGAACTCCATGTGAACTGTAGCATTTTTTAGTTGCTTTAGTTTGTCTAGTTCATTTGATAAATCAACTCTCTGACCATTTGCTGCATTGGTTTCAACGTCTTCTTTTTCAAGGACAGGATTAGCATTTTTTAAATCTCTTGAGTAATAGTCACGAGGAATAGCACCCTGATCCTCTGATTCCTCTTCCTTATTTGCTTCTTCTGCAGGGGTTTCGGTAGAGGATGGGGTTTCTGATTCTGCACTCTCATTTTTTTTCAAGTGATCTTGGTCCACCTCAACGCCGTTGTCTTGTGCTGCTGCCAATTTACCAGCCAAATCCTTATCCAAATGAGCAAGATCTCCCGAGGACGCTTCTTTTGGCAATTCTGATAAACCTTGACCAGGTTTGACAGTTTCTGTATTGGCCCCTGCTGCATTGGCTTGCTCTTGAGCTAAGACTGGATTTGCTCCAAATACCACTGTACCAATCACTACCGATGCTGCACCAACTGCAAATTTTCGAATTCCGTATCGCTGTTTCCGATCTAAAGATTTGTAATTCATGTTTGTCCTTTCATTTTTCATAAAATAAAGCGCTTTCTTTTTTCTTTAAAAATTTTTATTGTCTCTTCAAGAGACAAGTTTTACAAGAAAGTAACCAACTCAATGAGAGCTCCCAATCCTCTCCCATTTTCTGCTGAGCCATTCTTTAAGCGCCCAGCAGCCTTTTTCCTCCTTTCATAAGTGACTTTTCCTTTATTATACAATAAAGTCTTATATTTATATCTGTGTTCCTGCAGAATAGATTTTACTTTTAAGAACATTTTAATATTTTAAATTTTCTAAAAGTACTTTCAGGTTTTGGACATAAAAAAGAGAGCTCCTGGGCTCTCTCATTCATTATTTTACATACTTAAAAGGAATCTCACTGCCACAGAGCCAGTTGTAGACTTGGTCATTGACAAAAACATTCATGGCTTCATGGGCATACTCAGGCATGATGCGATAGGCCTTATCGCAGGTCAGACGGTTGTAAATCGCAAACTGGGTAATAGGATAGCAAACATCGTCATCCAAGCCCGTAATCATCTTGACCTCTCCTTTGATACGATGGGCAAGATTCTTCACATCGATATAGGCAAGAGTCGCCATGATTTCCTCCTCTGTTTCATGGAAGGGATCGTGGAACTTGAAATAACGGAAAAGTTCGTCATAGGCTTCACTGGTATTGCCAATCTCAAGCACTCGTCTAAAGTCGGACAAGAAGGGATAGATGGCAACTGTTCGCTGAATCCGAGGATTGAGCGCTGCTGCAACCAGAGCTAAAGCTCCTCCTTGTGAGGCACCATAGCTAGAAAGTCTTTCCTCATCTACCTGTGGCAGACTAGCAACAATTTCGATCAACTGGTAAATATCCAGATAGACATCCTTATAAAAGAGATGTTCCCGACCTTCCACAGCACCACGGATGATATGTCCCTTCACCGTATTTCCTAGTGGAGAGCGCAAGCCGTCTTGCGAATAGCCCGACTGGCCTCGAACGTCCATAGAAACAACCCCGTAACCAGCCACGGTGAAGGCCAGCATGTCAGTCCAGTCCCAGCCACGTCCCATGTACCCATGGAAATGGAAGATTAGCGGAACTTTCTCATCACTCTTTGGAAGGACGACACGTACATAAACCTTGCCTTCATTGGTTCCTTCAAAAGTGAGCTCATAGCACTTGACTTGGGGAATATGGAAATCTCTTTCCTCCAACTGGTAGGCTGGAAGAGATGAAACTTTTTTGACTTCTTCATCCCAAAAAGTATCAAAGTCTTCTGGAATCTCATCCCGTCCTCTATAAGTCTTGATTTCTTCTAATAAAGCTGGATTTTTCATATCATGCTCCTTTTGTTTTGTGATCGCTATCATAACTCTAGCATATCTAGGAAAGCAATGCAAGAAAGAATGCTAAATAGAAAGTGATTTTAGATTCTCTAACTTCAAACAGAGCATCTGAAAGTAGTTTTAAAAATAAAAAGAGCGTTTCCGCTCTCTATTTATCAATAGGTGCTAGCTCCTTTCTCTAGTTTGACGGTTTGGAATTTCTTTTGGTAGGTTACTTTAATAGTCATGTGAGAGTCCTCGTTTCTTTTTGATGACTCTAGTATAAGATCCAAACCTAAAAGCTAGCTTATAGATTTCTTAGAAAAGGCTTAATCCAGATGTTCTCTCTTTTCTAGGTGGAGAGCAATCATGCGCCACTCCGGATCATCTCGCCATCCTTCTATTGAACTAATGTAGCTGGCAACCTTCCTGGCTTCTTCTAAAATTGGAAAATCTTCGATAATATCAGCCACTTGGAACTCTGGTAGGCCTGACTGTCTGGTTCCAAAAATCTCACCCGAACCACGCATTTTCAAATCCTCCTCCGCAAGGACAAATCCATTAGTCGTTTCTGTCATGATGCGCATGCGATCCTTCCCAGAGTCCGTCTTGGGATTAGCCACAAGAACAGCATAAGACTGCTTGTCTCCCCTACCCACACGACCTCTGAGCTGGTGAAGCTGACTGAGACCGAAGCGATCGGCATCCATGATGATCATGACTGTCGCATTGGGGACATTGACTCCAACCTCAATAACAGTTGTAGATACTAGAATATCCGTTTTTTGCTCTTTGAATTCCTGCATGATCTGGTCTTTTTCATCACTCTTCATCTTACCATGTAGAAGAGCTACTTCAGCCTTACCTGCAAAATGAGCCGTCAACTCCTCAGATAAGGCAATGGCATTTTTCAGATCCAGAGCTTCAGATTCTTCAATCAGGGGAGAGATAACATAGGCTTGCGAACCTTTTTGAATTTCTCCCTCTAACCAAGTCAAGACTTGAGCCAGTTGCTCATGCTTAATCCAGCGCGTCACAATAGGCTTCCGCCCTGCTGGCATTTGGTCAATAATGGAAACATCCATATCTCCAAAGGCTGTGATAGCCAGCGTCCGTGGAATGGGCGTCGCCGTCATCATGAGAACGTCAGGATTGTCCCCTTTTTCCCGTAAAATACGCCTTTGGCCCACACCAAAACGATGCTGCTCATCGATGATAATCAAACCAAGACGAGCATAATCAACCCCATCCTGTATCAGAGCGTGTGTTCCGATAATCAAATCAGCCTCACCCTTGGCAATGGTCTCTAAAACTTCTCTTTTTTCTACAGCTTTTAAGGAACCTGTCAAGAGAGCGAGTTTCAAGTCTGGAAAAAGGTTCTGTAAACTCTCAAAGTGTTGCTCCGCAAGGATTTCTGTTGGCACCATAAGAGCTGCCTGATAGCCAGCCGTCACCGCCGCAAACATGGCCAAACCAGCAACCACCGTCTTTCCGCTCCCTACATCTCCTTGCAGAAGACGATTCATGTGATGGTCGGACTTCATGTCGGTCAAAATTTCCTGCAAACTCTTTTCCTGAGCTTGGGTCAGGGCAAAAGGCAGACTTTCTTTAACGGCTGTCACTTTTCCCTGGGACCAATTCAGAACCAGACCGCTTCCCTGAACTCTATTTTCAGACTTGAGTGACTGCAACTGCATTTGAAAATAAAAGAGTTCCTCAAATTTGATCCGGCGAAGGGCCTGCTTGTATTCTGCTAAATCCTTAGGAAAATGCATGGCACGAACGGCCTGACAACGGGACATGAGTTTGTATTTATCCAGTAAAGACTGGGGAAGATTTTCCTCTATCAAGAGGTCCAACCCTTGATCAAAAGCTGTCTTGATGACCTTGACCAGACTGGCCTGACTGATTCCCTGAGCCAGACGATAGACAGGCTGGAGATCATCCTCTACCTGAGCCAGGACCTTCATCCCTGTCAGACTAGCCTTGGCGCGGTCCCATTTTCCAAAGACAGCAAGAGTTGCTCCCAATTCTATCTTATCAGCCAGATAGGGTTGGTTAAAAAAATTCACTGCAAAAACAACTTCTCCCTGCTTGAGACTAAAACGCAGACGATTGCGCTTAAAGCCATAATACTGTACACTAGCAGGAGTTACGACTTGACCAGACAGGACCGCCTTTTCGCCATCTTCCAGATCTAGCACCTGCTTGGTTTTGAAATCTTCATAACGGAAAGGAAAGTAGAGCAAGAGGTCTTGCAAGTTTTCAATTCCTAGTTTGGCGTATTTCTTGGCTGACTTTGGTCCCACACCAGGCAAGACATGCAAGGGTTGATGTAGATTCATGCTCCACTCCTTTCTTTTTTAATAATATTCTCTCGGAATGCGATCGCTGAGGAGGCAAACCACCTCATAATTAATGGTTCCACGATAGGCAGCTACCTGAGTTGCTGTGATTTCCTTGTCACCGTTGGAGCCAATCAAGGTTACTTTTGTTCCTAGCGGATAAATCTTAGGCAAGCGAATGGTGATTTGGTCCATAGAAACCCGTCCGACGATTGGGCAAGCTTGTCCATCTACTAAAACAGAGAAATTCTGCATGTCTCGTGTCCAACCATCCGCATAGCCGATTGGCACGGTCGCGATGACTTGCTCGCTATCCGCCTGATAGGTGGCTCCATAGCCCATGCAAGCTCCAGCTGGCACTGTCTTGACATGGACCAGAGCAGACTCCAAACTCAAGGCTGGTGTCAAGTCATAAGGCAAGTCTAAGACATCTCCACTTGGATTGAGACCATACATGGAATCTCCCATACGGACCGCATTGAAAATAGTTTCAGCATGCCAGAGGGTCGTTGCTGAGTTGCTGGCATGAACCAGCTCTGGAACTTCCTTCATACTTGCCAAAATAGCTTTAAAGCGTTCTAACTGGGCATTAAAATAAGTATCTGATTCCTCATCTGCAGTAGCAAAGTGGGTAAAAATCCCCTCAACACGCGCACCATGTTGTTTGAGCAAGTCTTGAGCCTGCTCAGCCTCACTGGCCTCTCTAAAACCAATCCGTCCCATTCCTGAGTCAATCTTGAGGTGAACAGTTAAGCCAGTTAAATCTGCTTCCTTGTCTAACAGCGCTTGAATCCACTCCAACCCTGCCACTGTCAAGGTGATGTCGTATTCTTTAGCTAGGGAAACAGCTTCTAGCTCAGAAACTCCTAAGATGAGGATTTTCTTGTTTATACCTGCTTGACGCAACTCGATAGCTTCATCGATATTGGAAACGCAAAATCCATCAACAACATCCTGGATCGCCGTTGCAACAGCTACCGCTCCATGTCCATAAGCATTAGCCTTGACTACTGCAAATTTGAGCGTATCATTAGGGATATGACTTCCCATTTGTTGTATATTTTGTCGAATAGCTCCCAAACGAATCAGAGCCTTGGTCGGTCTATGTGGACTAGCTTTCATGATTTTCCTCCAAAATGACACTGGCTGTCACAAACTGATCTGTATGGCTGATTGACAGCCAAATTTTTCCTGAAAATGGCGCCTGACTAAAATAGGGAGCTCCTCGTTCATTGTTCAAGACTTCCAAATCCTGAAAGGTCAGTTTGCCAATTCCTGTCCCCATAGCCTTGGAAAAAGCTTCCTTAGCCGACCAGCGACCAGCCAAATATTCGATTTGTCTGCGCCCTTTGAGACTGGTAAATCGCTCCATTTCCTTAGTTGTCAGCACGCGCTTGGCAAAGCCCTCACGTCGTGTAACTGCACTTTCTATCGAAGCCAATTCTTCGATGTCAATTCCGTGTCCAACTATCATACTCATAAAAGGAGCTGAGATTCCCCCAACTCCATCCTTTTCACTTATTTTGTTAAGGTAGTATAAATTTCTTCTACCAAGGCTACTGTATTTTCCCATCCTAGACAAGGGTCGGTAATGGAGCAACCAAAGACCTCTGGTTGATTTTGGCGACCGTCTGCTAGGTAAGATTCGATCATAAAGCCTCGAACCGTCTTTTTAATCTTTTCATTCCAGTCACGATTCAGCAAGGCCTGACGAACAATGCGAATTTGTTCCATATACTGCTTGCCTGAATTGTCATGATTGGTATCGATGATAATGAAGGGATTTTCAAGTCCCATAGTCTCATAGCGATTGATGGCATTTAAGAGTGTTTCATAGTAGAAATTGGGTTCATTTTTACCATATTCGTTCATGGCACCACGAAGGATAACGTGGGCCAAGGGATTTCCTGAAGTTTCCACTTCTTGGCCATGGTAAAGGAAGGTTTGCTTGTTTTGAGCCGCATAGATGGCATTAAACATGACCCCAAGGTTCCCAGATGTTGGATTTTTCATCCCAACTGGAGCATCAATACCAGACGCTACAAAGCGGTGTTCTTGGTCTTCCACTGAACGAGCCCCTACAGCATGGTAGCTGACCAGGTCATCAACCAAAACGAGATTTGACGGATAAAGCATCTCATCAGCTGTTGTCAATCCCGTTTCGGTAATCACTCGATAGTGTAGCTGACGAACAGCCTGCAAACCATTGATGAGACTAGGCGCTTCGCTGGTATTTGGTTGATGAATCATGCCTTTATAGCCATCTCCATTAGTACGAGGTTTGGCCGTATAGACACGCATCACGATAAAGATTTTATCCGCAACTTTTTTCTGCAAGTCTGCTAAGCGACGAGCATATTCGAGTACTGCTTCTTCATTGTCTGAAGAACAAGGCCCCATCACCAAAAGGATTCGGTCGTCCTCACCCGAGATGATGGCTGCCAGCTCTCTATCGCGGGCTTCTTTCTTTCGCAAGGCTTCAGGTGACAACTGGGTCGCATCCTTGATTGCTTCAATATCAATTTCTTGACCTTTTTCGATAAATGCCATCTTATTCTCCTAGCGTTTGGTAGATTTCGCGAACAAGTGCTTCAGTATTGTTCCAGCCTAGACACGGATCTGTAATGGACTTACCAAAAACTTCAGGTTCATTTTGACGTCCATCTTCTAGATAGGACTCAATCATAAAACCACGAACGTATTTCTTGATTTTCTCATTCCAGTCACGGTTAATCAAGGTCTGACGAACGATACGGATTTGATCCATGTACTGCTTGCCTGAATTGTCATGATTGGTATCAATGATGATAAAGGGATTTTCTAAGCCCATCTTTTCATACTGGGCAATGGTATCCATCAAATTGTCATAGTAGTAGTTAGGAATATTTTTCCCGTATTCATTCAAGGCACCGCGAAGAATTGCGTGGGACAATGGATTCCCTGTTGTTTCCACCTCTTTACCAAGAAAGAGGAAACTCTGTTTATTTTGCGCTGCATAAATCCCGTTAAACATCACATTAAGATTTCCAGATGTTGGATTTTTAAATCCTGTTGAAAAGTCTGCTCCACTCGCTACAAAACGGTGCTGTTGATCCTCTACAGAACGGGCTCCAACAGCCATATAAGAAATCAAATCATCCACTAGCGGAAGATTTTCAGGATAAAGCATCTCATCCGCTGTTGTCATGCCAGTCTCAGAAATAACGCGGTAATGTAAATGACGAACAGCCTTGATTCCATTGATCAAGCTAGGTGCTTCTTTAGCATTTGGTTGATGAATCAAGCCCTTATATCCGTCTCCATTGGTACGAGGTTTAGCCGTATAGACACGCATGACCATAAAAATACGATCTTTGACCTCTTCTTGCAAAGCAGATAGACGCTTGGCATACTCGAGAACCGCCTCTTCATTATCAGATGAACATGGTCCAATCACCAAGAGAATACGCTGGTCTTCCCCACGGATGATGGCTTCCAATTCCTGATCACGTTGGTTTTTTCTCGCAAGAGCCGCCCCCTCTAATTTAGACAAGGCTCGAACTTCTTCAATGTTAATTTTAGGACTTTTAGCTGTAAATACCATGATTCATCTCCTTATAAAGCAAACGGACACCAAGCAAAAAATGACTTTTACCAGGTATCCGCCTGTATCTTATCTCATATTATTGTCTCTTACCATGACAGTTCTTGAATTTCTTACCAGAGCCACATGGGCATTGATCATTTCGTCCAATTTGGCTCAAGTCCACATCTTTTGGAAGCTGAGCCTGCTGCGCTGCGATATTACGAGTCGCAGTTGTACTGATATTGTGTTCAGTTTGCGGACGTTCTTGTTCGTGGATTTGTGCTTTCATCATCAAGCGAGTTACATCGAATTCAATCGATCCAATCATGTCATTAAACATGCGGAAACCTTCTGCTTGATATTCTACAACAGGGTTGTTTTGGGCATATCCACGAAGACCAACAGCATTTCGCAACTGGTCAAGAGCATCGATATGGTCTGTCCACTTGTTGTCTACAACACGTAGAATCAAGACCTTCTGGAACTCTTTCACTGCTTCTTCATCACGAAGTTTGGCAACTTGGCTATCATAAACCTTCAATGCACGTTGATACAGTTCATCTTTGATGGCCTGATCTGACAGACCAGCTAAGTCTGCAAGAGAAATTGAATCTTCTGGAAGCAAGTTGTACTTGGCAAAATTCAAGATGGCTTCCAATTTCTCATCTTCTTTCGAACGAGCATGCGCATCTACGATTCGGCCAATGGTACGACGAATCATAGCATGGATTTCAGGTGCCAAGTCACGGTCTGCTGTAATGACATCATAACGTTGTGCATAGATGATTTCACGTTGTTCACGCATAACGTCATCGTATTGAAGGACTTGTTTACGAGTATCGTAGTTGTTTCCTTCGACACGTTTTTGAGCTGCTTCAACTTGACGCGTTAACATGCGAGATTCGATGGCTTCATCAGACATGTTGAGGCGTTCAAAGACACCTTTCAAACGTTCTGAACCGAAACGTTTCATCAAATCATCTTCAAGAGACAAGTAGAATTGTGACTCACCTGGGTCCCCTTGACGCCCTGAACGTCCACGAAGCTGATTATCAATACGGCGACTTTCGTGGCGCTCTGTACCAATGACGCAAAGACCACCAAGTTCACGAACCCCTTCGCCAAGCTTGATATCGGTACCACGACCGGCCATGTTGGTTGCAATAGTAACTGCGCCACGCTGACCAGCGTTCATGATGATTTGCGCTTCTCTGTAGTGGTTCTTCGCATTCAAGACTTCGTGAGGAACACCCGCCTCTACCAGTTTCTTAGAAAGGAAGTCACTCGTTTCAACTGCAACTGTACCTACCAAGACCGGCTGACCTTTTTGGTGACGAACTTTTACATCCTCAACTACAGCCTTAAATTTCGCATCAAGACTGGCATAGAGAAGGTCTGAGTGGTCGATACGTTGTATTGGACGGTTGGTTGGGATTGGGATAACACGAATGTTGTAAATTTCGCGGAACTCTTCTTCTTCTGTTTTACCAGTACCTGTCATACCTGCCAATTTCTTATACATACGGAAGAGGTTTTGGTAGGTGATAGAAGCTGAAGTCTTAGTCTCATCTTGGATTGGCACACCCTCTTTTGCTTCAATCGCTTGGTGCAAGCCGTCAGAGTAACGACGACCTTCCATGGTACGACCTGTAAATTGGTCGACGATCAAGATTTCTTGTTCTTCACTAACCACATAGTCGATATCAAGAATCATGATATAGTTGGCACGAAGGGCATTATCGATAAAATGGGTAAGAGCTACGTTTTCGACATCATAGAGATTTTCCAGTTTGAAATAGCTCTCAGCCTTGTCAATCCCAGAATCAGACAAACCAATCGTCTTAGACTGAATGTCAATAATATAGTCATCTTTGTCCAAAGACTTCACAAAATGATCCGCCATGTGGTAGAGTTGGCTAGTCTCAACTGCATTGGCACCTGAAACGATCAAAGGAGTACGAGCTTCATCGATCAAGATCGAGTCAACCTCATCGACCAAGGCATAGTTAAGCGGACGCTGTACCATGTTTTCTGCCCGAACAACCATGTTGTCACGAAGGTAGTCGAAACCAATCTCTGAGTTAGTTGAATAGGTAATATCGCAAAGGTAAGCTTCTTTTTTCTCCATTGGAGATTTAGCTGCCAAGTTGATCCCTACTGACAGACCGAGCCATGAGTAAAGCTCACCCATCTCAGTCGCGTCACGTTCTGTTAGGTATTCATTGACTGTAACTACGTGGACACCCTGACCAGCCAAGGCATTCAAGTAAACTGGCATGGTCGCTGTCAAAGTTTTCCCTTCACCAGTACGCATCTCTGGAACGTCACCATGGTGAAGAACAATCCCACCCATGACCTGAACCTTATAAGGGAAAAGTCCAAGGACACGTTTTGCTGCTTCACGGACTACCGCAAAAGCCTCATATAACAGCGAATCAAGTGATTCCCCCTTATTGTAGCGTTCTTTAAATTCGTCAGTTTTTGCTTTTAGTTCTTCGTCCGACATTGCGGCCATTTGGCTCTCATAGTTAAGAACCTTATCAGCCATCTTTTCTAGACGACGAAGTTCTCCTTTATCATTTTCGATAATTGTTTTTAAAATATTAGCCATGATTTTCCTTACTTTAGATTCTGAATATTTTAGAATGTTCTTTTCATTTTAGCATATTTACCATTATTTTTCAAGAAAGAATCCTTGTTTTACAAGGGGAAAAGGGCTAGAAGCTAGTCTAGTCCATCAATTTTTAATATTTAATTTCCCAAGAATGCAGGCAATATCCCAAAATACCAAAAGAGATTGATCCAGAAGGCCAAGCAAGAGATGATGCCAAAGATGAGAAGGCTGATTTTTTTAATTAATACGGAGTATAGGATGGATAAAACACCAAAAAACATAAAGAGTTTTTTCATAACGAAATAATATACTGAAACTCCTCCTATTTGCCAATCCCAAGGAAGAAAAAACATGAGGAACCAGAGAAAGCAAATCGTAAGGATATATCTCTTGTAGTGCGCTTCAAGAAAGGCTTTTATTTTTTCCATTGCAAACCTCCATTTCAGTCACTGTCTCTTACCTTTTATTATACCAAAAAAACCTGGAAAAAGCTTTCCAGGTTCGGTTTGAAATCACTAGTCATACTAGAGAAATTCCTTTATTCATAGGCTGATTCACTTTATTGACTGGATGAAGATGTTCCAAAATCGACCTTAGGAACTGTCTTGGCTTCTTCTGTTTCTTTAAAGGTTTCAGCTTCTTTAAAGTTCATCATATTCGCAAAAAGCACGGTTGGGAAACGTCTCAACTTTTGATTGTACTCGGCTGCGACTTTATTATAATCCTTGCGTGCTACAAAGATACGATTTTCACTTCCTGAAAGTTCGACCATTAGTTGCTCAACATTTTGATTGCTCTTGAGTTCTGGATAATTCTCCGTCAAGGAAATCAAGCGGGAAAGAGCAGAGCTCAACTCTCCCTGAGCCTTTTGGTTTTCTTCCGAAGTTACTGAGCTACTACCGATTTTAGCTCTAGCATCAGCAATCTTGGTAAAGACTTCGGTTTCATGATTCATTTGTCCTTTAACAGACTCCACCAAGTTACCAATCAAGTCCGAACGACGTTGGAGGGCTGTCGAGACATCGGCCTGAGCCTGCTCCACTTTAGTCTGTTCACCAACCAGACCATTATAGGTCGTCACTGCGGAACAACTTCCCAGAACTAGTAGTCCAAAAAAGATCGCCACTATTGAGAGAATTACTTTATTTTGTTTCATATCAAAACCTTAACACTTTCTTTTATCAACTTTTCTGAGAAAATACTCAGATTTTAAATCAATTTCTCAAACTTTGTTTTTATTTTTAATTAAGGAGTGAACTCTTGCAAAGGAGTCACCTTACTGCACGGAGAAATTAGTTTGAACAATATATGATCACTCACCAGTCATCAGACGAACCACCGCCATCAAAGCCACCGCCGTCCCAGCCTCCAGATGAGTCGGAGCCTGAGTCAGACCAAGAGGAGCCCGAATCAGACCAAGAGGAACCTGAGTCTGATGAGTCACCGCTCCACCAGCCACCGCCAGAATCATCTCCACGTGAACCACCACGACCACCAAATAGAAATCCGATAATCATCACGATGAAGTAAATGAGAACTCCAAATCCGATAACTCCGTCGCTCGAACTGCTTTTTCGGTTCCGTTTTGAAGATCGACTCTCAGCTGTATACTTTTCAATTTCTCTTAGACGACTAGAATTAGTAGCATAGTCGTAACTACTTCTAGAACTTGAAGCAGTCGTACTCGATCCACTATAAAACATGTAGTTGAGATTGTTTGCTATAGAAAGAACTCCATTGCTGTAGTCTCCCTTTTGAAAGTAAGGTCGTGCTGTTTTCAAAAATCTATTGGTCTGATAGTCTGTGATTTTACCGGCCACATTATTACTGGTTTCAATCCGTGATTTTCTATCTTGGACTGCTATGACGACCAAGGCACCATTGTTATCTCCCGAGTAGCCAATCTTCCAAGCTCTAGCTGTTTCGTTGGCGACTGTTTCGATTGTTTCTCCATCTAGGCTTTTCACAACGAAAACGCCCATTTGGAATTTTTCTGATTTTTTACTATTGACATTATTCAATCCCCGAATCAGACGAATAGTCTCATCTGTTAAATAATGATCTGGGTCATAAATCCCGTACTCAGGTTTTTCAGGTGCTGTGAATGCTGACAAGAAGAGAAAGACCATCAGTAACCCAAGCAAGCGAACCAACAAACTATTTCTAAATAATCTGCTTCTTTTCATAATAACCTCCCTGATAAAGGAAAATTGATTTAAGGAATTATAGCATTTTGATTTTTACAAAGAAAGTGCATTTTCATTACAAATAGATTACAAAAATTAGGAAATTGACTGAATTTTGATGACAGATTTTGTCCCCGATTTGACAAGCCTTTTTACTCCTTTGATAGAAAAAAGAAGACCTCATAGCCTTCTTTTAGTTTATTTTTGTGTGAAAACAAGCATAGCTTACTTGCGTTTTCTCGCGATCAAGTGAATCGGTGTTCCCTCAAAGACAAAAGCCTTGCGGATTTGATTTTCCAAGAAACGCAAGTAAGAGAAGTGCATGAGTTCTTCTTCATTGACAAAGATGACAAAGGTTGGTGGCTTGGTTGCCACTTGGGTTGCGTAGAAAATCTTGAGGCGTTTTCCTTTGTCTGTCGGTGTTGGGTTGATGGCAATGGCATCCATAATCACATCGTTCAAGACAGCTGATGGGATACGGGTATTTTGACTTTCACTAATTTGCTTGATCATCTCAGGCAGTTTATGGAGACGTTGCTTGGTAAGAGCGGATACAAAGACAATCGGCGCATAAGGCAGATACTGGAACTGCTCACGGATATCTTCTTCCCATTTCTTCATGGTGTGGTTGTCTTTCTCAAGGGTATCCCACTTATTGACCACGATGATCATCCCTTTACCTGCTTCGTGGGCAAAACCTGCGATACGCTTGTCGTATTCACGGATACCTTCTTCGGCATTGAGAACCATCAAGACCACGTCAGAACGGTCAATGGCACGCATGGCACGCATGACAGAGTATTTCTCCGTATTTTCATAGACTTTACCAGACTTACGCATACCAGCTGTATCAATCATGGTAAACTCTTGGCCATCCGCATCTGTAAAATGGGTATCAATGGCATCGCGAGTCGTTCCAGCAACAGGGCTAGCAATCACGCGGTCTTCTCCCAAAATGGCATTAATCAAACTGGATTTTCCTACGTTAGGACGGCCAATCAAGCTAAATTTGATCACATCTGGATTTTCTTCTTCAACTTCATTTGGTAGATTTTCCACGATGGCATCGAGCACATCCCCTGTCCCGATACCGTGGACAGACGAAATTGGCAGAGGTTCACCCAAGCCCAGAGCATAGAAATCATAGATATCATTTCGCATCTCAGGATTATCAACCTTGTTAACCGCGAGGATAACAGGTTTATGGGTTTTATAGAGTTTGCGAGCTACGTACTCATCTGCATCCGTGATTCCTTCTTTCCCAGACACCACAAAGACGATGACGTCAGCTTCTTCCATAGCAATTTCTGCTTGGTGCTTGATTTGCTCCATAAAGGGAGCGTCGACGTCGTCAATCCCTCCAGTATCAATCATACTAAAGGAACGATTGAGCCACTCACCCGTTGCATAGATACGGTCACGTGTAACACCCTCGACATCTTCTACGATTGAGATCCGCTCACCAGCGATTCGATTAAATAGGGTTGATTTCCCAACATTGGGACGTCCCACAATGGCAATAGTTGGTAAGGCCATGTTTTCTCACTTTCTACAATAACTTTTTCTGTTCTAGATTTTTTCGAGTTGAACTAGGTTCGGCTTGACCAAACTGCTCTGCTAAACGCTGACTCCAAGAGGTCGTCGCACGCGCACCAGCATAGTCCGCCTGTACTTGGTCATAATCCAAAATCGCTGCTACAGGCTGTTCTTGGTATTCTTCTTCAAATACCACTTGGTTCAAAGGCAGTCTTGGTTTGACCTCATGTTGTTGATTTGGCACGCCAAGGGCAATCCCAAAAACTGGGTAGGTATAGTCAGGCAGGTTAAAAAGCGCTGCCACTTCTTCTGACTTGTAACGGACCAAACCGATGATAACACCACCATATCCCAGACTCTCAGCCGCAAGCAAGGTGTTTTGACCAGCAAGAGCCGCGTCCACAGACGTGATAAGGAGACCTTCTACCCCTTGAGGTTGGAAAGTGTCCGTGTGAAGTCTTGCTCCCTTTTCAGCTCGGTTCAAGTCACCAACAAAGAGCAAAAAGGCTGCTGACTGGCGAATGGCTTCCTGCGGAACCAATTCATAAAGAGCATCTTTCTTCTCTTGACTGCGCACAAGAATCACAGAGTAGGATTGGAAATTTTTCCAAGATGACGCCATTTGCCCAGCAGTCAAAATCTCTTCCAAGTCTGCTTGAGGAATTTCTTGCTCCTTAAAGCGACGAACTGAAGTATGAGATTTCATCAGTTTAATGGTTTCTGTCATCGGCGATTTTCTCCTTCTAGTCTTGTCTCCTCAGCCAAATAACGGATTCGTTCCATGACCCGTCTAGCTTCCCAAGTCTCGTCATTTCCATTCTTTCCTTTAGCAAAATGTTTTTCCAAATCTTGAAAATTAAAGTTGGAAGTAAAGAAGGTCGGTAAATCTTCCTGCATGCGGTACTGAAGAATGACTTGGAGAATCTCATCACGTACCCAAGGTGTCGACTGCTCTGCACCAATATCATCCAAGACCAAGACTTCTGCTAACTTGATGTCATCCACCAAGGTCTTCACAGATCCTTCACCGATGGCATTTTTCACATCAATGACAAAACTTGGATAGTGGAGAATCGTCGTTGAGGCCCCACGTTTTTCAGATAGGTCGTGAGCTAAGGCCGCCATCATGAAACTCTTACCAACACCAAAATCTCCGTAAAGATAGAGGCCCTTTCGGATGCTTGGGTAAAGGTCAACAAAGGAATAGAGTCTCTCAAAAATCGGTAAACGTCCTAGATCATCCAGGTCAATCTGAGCTAACTTCGCTTTCTTGAGACTTGCTGGTAGATTGATCAACTTAAGACGATTCTTAATTGCAGCCTCTTTTTCTGCCGCGATTAGTTCTGGTGTTTCTTCATAAGACACATCCGCATATCCGTGATTCATAACCAAGATGGGCTTGTAGCCACGCGCTATATAGTCCGCATCCCCTCGAAGAAACTTGTCCCGTTCTGTGATATATTGATTGAACTTGGAGATGCTACGATTTAACTCCTCTTGACTGAGGGATTCTTTCTGGATAAAAGCCGCCACATCTGGGTCTTTCATAATCTGCTGGACTAGGTCCTGATACTGAAAACGACTTGTCTGACGTTTGATAACGTCACCCACACTTTCCATCTAGTCTCCTCCTTCTTCTAATCGGGCTAACATTTCTTGTTTTTTGCGTTCTAGTTCCAGACGAGTTTCCTCACTGGTTTGATTTTTATATTCTGGATTGCTCCACTTGGGAACATTTGTCTTAGTCGAGCTAGTTTTCGATTTCTGGTCTTCTTGCCCTTTTTGCTGACGCTCTCGAATCCGAAGCACAGCCTCTTCTGCTGTCCGAATTTTTTGATAAGCATAGTCATTTGCGACCTTCATGGCATATTTTTCATTGACATTAGCCGAATCAACCTTGTTAAAGGTTAGAAGCAAGACGATATTGATGACTTCGTCCAACAAGCCTAAAGACGCCATCTGGTGAAGGAGTTCTCGCTCACTCTGGGTGATGTTTCCCTTACGCGTTTGCTTGATTTCCGCTAAAAAATGCAAGGGAGTTTTATTTTTGGCTTCCCTGATAATGGTCATTTCTTTGGGGCTGAAGTCAGAAGATGCTGGTTTTTGTGCTATTTTTTCACGCATGCGTTTGACTGAAATAACCTGAGCCACCGCTGTCGCCTTGGCTAATTGATAAGTTTCAAACCAGGTCCATTTTTTTTCATCTGCAATGGCGAACAATTCCAAAACATCCGTTTGTTCGTCTTCAAAACGCAAGCCATCTCGAGCCATCAGGCGCTGAAAATGTTCCAAGTCAAAATCATTTTTTAACTTGCTTTTTGACTCGATTGGTGTCACTTCTTCAGTCAGGGTTGGGAAGACTTGACTCAAAGAAACCGAGAGTGCTTCTCCCTCACTTGGAGCCTGCTTCATAGCAGAAACAGCTGTATCCCCAATCTTTTTCTCTAATAATCTGCTATAGACAGAATGACTTAGAAATTCCTGACTGGAAAGGGGAGAATGAAGCTGCAATTCATAGACTTCCCCCTTCTGGTAAAGAGTCAACAAGTCCAAAGCAGATAAGATTTTAAAAGACTGGAGGAGCGTATTCATCCCGAAATTCAAATGATTAAGAATATTGGCAAAAAGGTGTTCCTTTTGCCCACCATCCCAAAAGGTAATGGCATATAGATAGAGGCTCAGTGCCTCCTGACCGATAATCGGGAGGTAGCACTGCACCAGAGAAGAGGTATCCTGCGACACCCGATTATTCTTTAGAAAAGAAAAACGGTCATTTGGCTTCATCTATTTTTCCTTTTTCTTTTTTGAGGACTGGGTGATCTGCTGGAGCAGGCTCTCCAACTCACTCACATCCTTAAAGCTACGGTAAACACTGGCAAAACGAACATAGGTAATCTCATCAAGCTCTGCCAATTCTTCCATGACTAAAGACCCAATATATTCACTTTGGATCTCATTCTCACTGCGACTACGGAGTTTTTGCTCAATACGATTGACCACCATGTTGATTTCATCACTTGACACAGGACGCTTCTGGGCTGAGCGGATAATCCCATTAAAGATTTTATCTCGCGAAAACTGTTCTCGCGTACCGTCTTTTTTGACGACAACCAGCGTTCTTTCTTCTACTCGTTCATAGGTTGTAAAACGATGCTGACACTCGTCGCACTCACGTCTTCGACGGATGGTATTTCCTTCTTCGGCTTGTCGACTATCAACAACACTAGACTTGGTAGCCCCACATTTTGGACAACGCATGCATTTCCCTCCTTGTCGTTTTCTTTTCATTATACCATTTTTTGAGCAATTCCCAAAACAATTCTTATTTTTACTTGACAAGTTTTTTTGTTTTATTGTATTATTTAATTAGAACAACAAAGATAAAGAAAGGAGACTATGATGTCCTGGTCATTTGATAATACAAAACCCATTTATTTACAGATTATGGAAAAAATCAAACTACAGATTGTTTCCCATGAACTGGAACCCAATCAACAGCTCCCTACCGTGAGAGATTTGGCGAGCGAGGCTGGGGTCAATCCTAATACCATTCAGCGCGCCTTGTCTGACCTCGAACGTGAAGGATTTGTATACAGCAAGCGGACAACTGGTCGTTTTGTCACCGAGGATTTGGACCTCATCCTTCAGTCCCGCAAACAACTTTCCGAGGAGCAACTGCAACACTTCGTCTCTTGCATGCTTCAATTTGGCTACAAAAAAGAAGAACTGCCAAATGTATTAAGCGACTATATTAAAGGAGTTTAAGACTATGACACTACTAGCACTTGAAAATGTAACAAAATCATATGGAGCAACTGCGGCACTTGACAATATCTCACTAGAGATCTCAGCCGGAAAGATTGTCGGGCTCCTTGGACCAAACGGATCCGGGAAAACAACCCTAATCAAACTGATCAATGGCCTCCTTCAACCAAATAAAGGACGTGTCCTCATTAACGGACAGGATCCAAGTCCTGCTACCAAGGCGATCGTTTCCTATCTGCCAGACACAACCTACCTCAATGAAGAGATGAAGGTTAAGGATGCTCTAACCTATTTTAAAACCTTCTACCAGGATTTCAATCTCGAAAAAGCCCAACACCTTTTAGCCGATCTCGGTATTGATGAAAACAGTCGCCTCAAGAAACTATCAAAAGGGAACAAGGAAAAGGTCCAACTCATCTTGGTTATGAGCCGTGAAGCCCGCCTCTACGTTCTGGACGAACCAATCGGAGGCGTGGATCCAGCTGCCCGTGATTATATCCTCAATACCATCATCAATAACTACTCACCAACCTCTACGGTGCTGATTTCAACCCACTTGATTTCAGATATTGAGCCAATCTTGGATGAGATCATCTTCCTCAAAGACGGAAAAGTCGTCCGCCAAGGAAATGTTGATGATATTCGTTACGAGTCAGGTGAATCAATTGACCAGCTCTTCCGCCAGGAATTTAAAGCCTAAGCAAAGGAGATTATTATGTTTTGGAATCTAGTTCGTTATGAATTTAAAAATGTCAATAAATGGTATTTAGCGCTCTACGGAGCTGTGCTTGCAATTTCAGTTTTGATTGGAGCTTTTCTTGGTAGCCTTAGCCAGAGTTACAATTCTAACAACGCTGTTTATTTCATCTTCTTTTTGGTACTAGTCTTTGGAGGACTCAGCGTCACTCTTTGGATTGCAACAATCTTTTTAATCATCCGAAGATTCAAGGGGAGTGTTTATGACCGCCAAGGGTATTTGACCCTGACCCTACCTGTCTCTGAGCACCAAATCATCATCGCAAAACTCTTAGGAGGTCTTGTCTGGTCCATCTTAAGCTATATCGTCTTTATCCTGAGTGTATTGATTATCTTCTTCTTAACACCAATAGAAAAAGACTTCACTGTTCTCTATAACTTCATTTCCCCTTACCTCAGCTACGGCTGGCTATATGCCCTATCACTATTTGTCGGTTCGATTACATGGATTTTATCCATTTACCTCTCCATCTCAATCGGGCAACTCTTTAATGAGTATCGAACAGCTATGGGGATTCTAGCCTATATCGTCATTGCCATCGTCATTGGTTATGTTTCTCTCTTTTTCCGAATTGAAAATAACTTTAACATGATGATTGGTACAGAAATCTTACGCGATCTCTTTTTATCGGCTATCTACTATCTCGGTACCTACTATATCTTAAAAAACAAGGTTAACTTGCAATAAAAAATGCCCAGCTAGAAAGCTGGGTTTTTCTTTAACTCAATATCAAACTGGCTACGATAGGGCTGACAAAGACGTAGAGAATACCGGTGACACCGATAGCCAAGCCACCCATGGCTCCTGCTACCGAGCCGTATCGAAAGGCTGTTCCCGTTCCGACTGCGTGGCCTGTTCCTCCAAGGGAGAGTCCGACAGCCACTGGATCATCAATCTTCAACCACTTCAAAAGGGTTGGCCCGATCACACTGGTTAAAATCCCAGTCGCCACTACGACAACCAAGGTCACAGTGGTCAGACCTTGCAATTTTTCTGTAATCCCCACTGCCATAGCAGTTGTCACTGACTTGGGAAAGAGAGAAATGGCTAGGAAAAAGTCCATGCCAAATATTTTCGCTACTATGGCAGTGAAGCTAGTGTTGACAACTACTGCTAACAGACTACCAAAGAGGATACTCCGAGCATGGTGCTTCATCAAGTGAAAACTCTTGTAGAGCGGAATCCCTAGAGCCACGGTCGATGGAACAATCAAGTTGTTCAGATAAACCCCACCTTGGTAATAATCTTGATAAGAAATACCCGTCGCCTTAAGGAAAATAATGATAAAAATAGCTGACAAAAGCAGGGGCGTTGTCAATGGATGAGGAAAACGTCTGTAAATCAGCATTCCCACTAGATAAGCTAGGATAGATAATGCAATCCCAAATAGAGGATTGGATACAAATTCGCTCATTTGGCATCTCCTTTCTCATAATCTCCCTCAAATCGTCTCTTGATAAACTGAACCACTAGGGCGATGAGGATAATGTTGATGACAGCCGCAAAAAAAACAATCAAAACAATGGGCAAGAGATAGGGAGCAATCACATCGAACTTTTCCATGATTCCCACTGCTGGCGGCAAAAAGAGAATAGTCATATTGGCCAGCAAGAAATTCCCGACCATGTTGACGTGTCTGGTCCTTAGCCACTTGAACTGCAGGGCTAGAAAGAGAATAATCAAACCGATAATACTGCCTGGGATGGGCAGATGAAAGAAACTGGAGATTCCCTCACCGATTAGAGAAATCACAAAGAGAATCATTAATTGAACATATAATTTCATCCTAAACTCCATGAAATAAACTTCTTGCATACCAGTTTACTCTTTTTTCAGAAAATTTCAAGGAAATATTGAAATTCTTCTCTCTTGCAAGGATTAGTTAAAAGTAGTATAATCATTGCATGCGCAATCATCTTGTATTGTAGAGACAGTCAGTAATGACTTTGTGACTTTACTTTGAAAAGAAAGGAGAAAGCAATGACTTATTTGGAAAAGTGGTTTGACTACAACCGCCGTCAAAAGGAAATGGAAGCCTTGTTGGAAGAAACTATTGCCCAGCAGAGTGAACAAAGGTTGACCTTGAAAGAGTTTTACCTGCTCTACTATCTGGACCTAGCTAATGAAAAATCCTTACGGCAGATTGATTTACCTGATAAACTCCATCTCAGTCCGAGCGCTGTTTCTCGAATGGTGGCTAGGTTAGAAGAGAAAAACTGTGGCTTGCTTAGTCGCAGATGTTGCGACCAGGATAGACGGGCTAGTTTTATCTGCCTGACTGACGAGGGACAAACAACTCTGGCTTATCTACAAAAAGCTGTCGAAGAAAGATTGGAAACCAGTCTTGATTTCTTGCCTTAATGAGTATTTTTTAAAAAAGTTGCGTGCGCAATCATTTTTCTTGACATTCCTCTTTTCAAGGAGTACAATAAAGTCAAGATCGAACAAAGGAGTTTAATATGATCGAAATTACCTATCTAGACACCAGCAAACAAGAGAGAACCATGACGTTCGAGTCTTACCAAGACTTTGAACGTTCTCAACAAGCTTGCCTTATCGGTGTCGCAGACTATTACCCAGTTCAAAAATTGACCTACAATGGTCATGATTTGGACTACCATGGGACTTATGGAGATGTCTTCTTCTATCTCATGAAACAAGATTTAAGCCAATATAACTAAAAAAGGAGAAATACAATGGCAAAAGCAATTACAGATGCAACATTTGAACAAGAAACAAAAGACGGTTTGGTCTTGGTAGACTTCTGGGCAACTTGGTGTGGCCCATGTCGTATGCAAGGTCCAATCTTGGATAAATTGTCTGAAGAACTTTCAGAAGATGTCTTGAAAATCGTCAAAATGGACGTTGATGAAAATCCAAACACAGCTCGTGCCTTTGGAATCATGTCTATCCCAACCCTTCTCTTCAAAAAAGACGGCCAAGTGGTGAAACAAGTTGCTGGAGTACACACTGCAGAACAAATCAAAGCCATCGTTGCTGAATTGAGCTAATCAAACGAGAGACCAAGTGCTTCATTTGGTCTCTTTTTTTCTTGCCCTTTGCCATTTTTCAAAAAATATGCTAGACTGTAGGTAGAATATTACGATGTTTGGGACATGCCATCGCTAAAAAAAACCTCTAATTGGTATTTTTTAGCTCCCCTCAAGGGAGCTTTTTGCGTGCTCTGAACATTTCCCATTTTGGAAGGAGTACTATGAAACGTCAATCAGCCTTGGTCGTCTTTAGCGGCGGTCAAGATTCCACAACCTGCCTCTTTTGGGCTAAAGAACACTATGAAACAGTCGAAGCCGTCACCTTTGCCTACGGCCAACGCCATCATCTCGAAATTCAAGTTGCTAGAGAAATCGCTAAGGAACAAGGCATTCGTCATCACATCTTAGATATGTCTCTGCTGGGACAAATCACTGAAAATGCCCTGACCTCTGATCTGGAGATCGAGCAAAAAGAGGGAGAGATTCCCAATACCTTTGTTGACGGCCGCAACCACCTCTTTCTTTCCTTTGCGGCAGTTCTTGCCAAGCAACGAGGCATTAAAGATATCGTGACAGGTGTCTGCGAGACAGATTTCTCAGGCTACCCTGATTGTCGGGATGTCTTTGTCAAATCCCTCAATGTTACTCTCAACCTTGCCATGGATTACGACTTTGTTATCCAAACACCTCTCATGTGGCTAGACAAGGCTGAAACTTGGGAGTTAGCCGACCAACTTGGTGCCTTTGACTACGTTCGTGAGAAGACCTTGACCTGCTACAATGGGATTATCGGTAGTGGCTGCGGAGATTGCCCAGCCTGCCATCTACGTCAGCATGGTTTAGATGTTTATCTCTCACAGAAAGGAGAGGGCTAATGTTTTTTGCACCCAAAGAAATCAAACAAGAAACTGGCGAGTCTCTGGTCTACAATCCTCACAGAACCTTGGTATCAAAAGAATTTACCTTTGATGCTGCCCACCACCTCTTTCACTATGAGGGAAAATGCAAGTCCCTGCACGGCCACACTTATCATTTACAAATCGCTGTCAGTGGATTTTTAGATGAACGGGGCATGACCTACGATTTCGGAGATATCAAAGCCATCTACAAGAACTACTTAGAGCCCCATTTGGATCATCGCTATCTCAATGAAACTCTGCCTTATATGAACACGACTGCTGAAAATATGGTTTACTGGATTTTCCAAACCATGAGTCAAGAGTTGCCTGACGAGCGCGGTCTCCGTTTGGAATACGTTCGCCTCTATGAAACTCCGACTGCCTTTGCGGAGTTTAGACGGGAGTGGTTAGATGACTAGGGAACGTGTCCTCAAACTACCAGTTCTGGAAATTTTCGGCCCAACCTTTCAAGGTGAAGGCCGTGCTATTGGGCAGAAAACCATGTTTGTCCGCACTGCTGGTTGCGACTACCACTGCGACTGGTGCGACTCTGCCTTTACTTGGGATGGTTCTGAAAAACCAACTCGCATGACCGCTGACGAAGTCATTTCTGCCTTAGACAAACTAGGAAGCTACGACTACGTTACCCTATCTGGGGGAAATCCTGCTATCCTAGCAGCTAACATGGCTGAACTGGTCACTAAGCTCAAGGAACGTGGTGTCACTCTGGCAGTTGAGACCCAAGGCTCCCGCTGGCAAAATTGGTTAAAAGATATCGATCAGGTCACCCTGAGTCCCAAGCCTCCTTCATCCAAGATGGAAATCAACTTCGAGACCTTGGACTTTATCGTTTCCCAACTAGATCCAGACAAGGTCACCTTTAAAATTCCTGTCTTTGATGATGCTGATTTGGCCTTTGCTAAAGGGATTCAAGAACGCTACCAACCAGATGTCCTCTTCTTATCGGCTGGAAATCCTGAGCCCAAGGCTACAGGCAATATTGTCCAAGACCAACTAGATCGCCTCAAAGAACTCTGGGAACGCGTCGCTGCTGACGATAGCTGGGGCAATGTCCGCGTCCTTCCTCAACTTCATACCCTCCTCTACGACAACCAACGTGGTGTTTAAATTAGAAAGAAAAAATCATGTCACAACAAGAAGAAATGAAAAACCTTAGCCTCCTCGGCAACAAAGAAACCAACTACATTTTTGACTATCAACCAGAAGTCCTCGAATCCTTTGACAATCGTCATGTTGAAAATGACTATTTCATCAAATTCAACTGTCCTGAATTTACCTCGCTTTGCCCAATCACTGCTCAGCCAGACTTTGCGACCATTTATATTTCCTACATTCCTGACAAGCTCTGTGTCGAGTCAAAATCCCTCAAACTCTACCTCTTTAGCTATCGAAATCATGGAGATTTTCATGAAAACTGTATCAACACCATCGGGAAAGACTTGGTCAATCTACTAGACCCTCGCTATTTGGAGGTATGGGGAAAATTCACTCCGCGCGGTGGCATCTCAATCGACCCCTACTACAACTACGGTAAACCTGGAACTAAGTATGAAGGATTGGCAGAACAACGCCTCTTTCAACACGACCTTTATCCAGAGAAAATTGACAACCGCTAAACAGATACGAAAAAGCCCTGTTCCTCAAACTGAGGAGCAAGGCTTTTTGAATTTCAATTATTCTTCTGTTCCAAGGAAGTTTTTAGCAACAAGGGCTGCAAGAATACCACCAACGATTGGGGCAAGGATGAAAATCCAAACTTGTTGAAGGGCTGCGCCACCTACCAAGACAGCAGGAGCCAAGCTACGAGCTGGGTTTACTGAAAGTCCAGTGATGTTCAATCCCACAAGGATCAAGGCTGTCAATGACAAACCGATTACCAAACCAGCGATTGCGCCATTACCTTTGCTTGCTGATGTTACCGTCATGATAACCAAGACAAACAAGAAAGTTGCGATGACTTCAAACAAGAAACCACCAAAGACAGTGACACCGTTTGCCAAGGCATTTTCACCAAGACTAGCAGTTGACATGCCTGAGTTAGACAAGAGGAAGAATACTGCAGCTGACGCAAGGAAAGCTCCAACTACTTGTCCAAGGATGTAGTTTACAAGCTCAGAAGATGACAAACGTTTGTTTACAAACATAGCGATCGAAACCGCTGGGTTCAAGTGAGCACCTGAAATCGTCCCAATTGAGTAAGCTGCAACTACGATTGCCAAACCAAAAGCAAGAGCAATCCCAAGGTGCCCAACACCTTCAACACCATTCCCAAAAACAACAGCTCCTGTTCCGATGAACACAAGCATAAATGTACCGATTAATTCAGCAACAAATTTTTTCATGATAAGTCTCCTTTTTTTCAAACTATGTATTAGTCTATCAAAATAAGGAAAGGGTTTCAAGAAAATTGACTGGAAATTTCAGGTTAGAATTCTATAAAAACGGTAGTGCTTATTTGAAACATTTTTTCTAAAGGTATATAATATCAACATAGTTCAAATAGGTTATTCAATCCCTAATTTGAACTAATTTTTACAACTTTGCTGTTCTTTTATGAACGTTTGAATGGTATCGTGGATACCAAGGAGGAATCATATGTCTAAAGTTGCTATTGTCACAGGTGCAGGTCAAGGAATCGGTTTTGCAATCGCAAAACGATTGGTTCAAGATGGCTTTAAGGTAGGAGTCTTAGACTACAATCCCGAAACAGCTGAAAAGGCTGTTGCCGAATTATCAGCTGAAAATGCCTTCGCTGTCGTAGCCGATGTTTCGAAACAAGCTGAAGTTGCCCAAGCATTTCAACAGGTTGTTGACCATTTTGGTGATTTGAATGTTGTCGTAAATAACGCTGGTGTCGCTCCAACTACTCCTCTTGATACAATCACTGAGGAACAATTTACACGCACTTTCGGTATCAACGTTGGTGGTGTCATTTGGGGTTCACAAGCTGCACAAGCACAATTTAAGGCACTTGGTCACGGAGGTAAAATTATCAACGCAACCTCTCAAGCTGGTGTAGTCGGAAATCCAAATCTAACTGTTTATGGTGGAACAAAATTTGCTGTTCGTGGAATTACGCAAACATTAGCACGTGATTTAGCAGACTCAGGCATCACTGTTAACGCCTATGCACCAGGTATTGTTAAAACACCAATGATGTACGATATCGCTCATGAAGTTGGTAAAAATGCAGGAAAAGATGACGAGTGGGGTATGCAGACATTTGCAAAAGATATTACCCTAAAACGCCTATCTGAACCAGAAGATGTGGCTGCAGCTGTCAGCTTCCTTGCAGGACCAGATTCAAACTACATTACAGGACAAACCATTATCGTTGATGGTGGTATGCAATTCCATTAAAATACATAAAAGAGGCTGGGAAAATTCTAGTCTCTTTTTTATTGCTTCATTATTTTAATAAATATAACTGCCAATCCCTGGTACTGAAAAGATTGAATAGCTTGTTTCAAGTCATCTTGTAAACTATTTCTCTGGTCAAGTTGAACATAGACTTCCAACAAACAGGATCTGAAGTTGGAAAATTTATAAAAATCTTCCCTTTCTTCTATCGGAAAATCAACAGTTTTTATCCAAGAGGCTACTTGCTCTTGCTCCAACTTCCCTTGTAAAATAGGTTCATAGATCACTCTCGCTAAACGCCAATCCTCATCATTTGTAAAACGAATGGTAATTCTTTTAAATAATTGACCAAGTACATCAAATACTTCATGGGCTCTGTTTTTAGGAAAATCTGGATGACAAACGACTTCAGTCAATAAATCCGCTCCATGCGCAAAAGCGTGAACCCAACCATACTGACTTGAAGAACCTGTTGTATCCTGTTCTTTTGAAAGATAGTGCAAGCCTTGATTTAAAAGAACATTACTAATTTCTGCTTTTAATCTCTGATAGAAAATCGATTGCTGGTTGGCATCCGCAGACAAAAGATTTGCATAAATAAGCGCCCTAAAAGAACGTTCAAGTGTTGACAGGCCTATCTTATCAATCTCTTTATCTAGTCCTCCATCAGATGAGACCACTTCAGCAATGAAATGAAATTGATCCTGTGTAAATAGCTATTCCTGAATCCCTCTAGCCAAACTAGTAAAAACCAATTCATCACGAATCTCTGGATTGGGATCCCCTAAGTGATCAAGTAACCACTGGAGTTCTTCTTGACGATAGCTCGGTTTTTCTTCTGCTATTTTTCTGAGTAACTCTTGATACATGGTCAATACCTCTACATTTCTAGCAACTTATCAAAAAGCCATTCTCTGTTCATATCCTTATCCTAAATCCTCTTTACTCTCCCAACTCAGCACTGTAGGAGATAATCTGGTCAACTGTGTTTGACAAGAACTGAATTGTATCACGAAGTGGTTTGTCTGTTGAGATATCCGCTCCGATAAGCATGGCTGACTCAAGTGGTGTCTTGCTACCACCTGATTTGAGAAGATTGAGCCAATCTCTAGCTTCATTCTCAGAGTTTTTCAGATGAAGGTAACCAGCAGTCGAGATGACAAGTCCTGCCGAGTAAGTGTAGCTATATAAGCCCATGTAATAGTGAGCTTGGCGCATCCAAGTGAGTGCCGCATCGTCATCAATCTCAATGGCATCTCCCCAGAAATCTGTCAAGACTTCTTTCATAATGCTGTTGAGCTTGCTTGCTCCAAAGGTTTCACCCTCTTCAATCAATGTATAAACCTTACGCTGGAAGTCTGCTTCCAAGAGGTGGGTGATAAAGTTATGGAAATAGGTGTCTGTCAAGCGGTGGGCAAGAGCGAAGCGTTTTTGACGAGGGTCGTCAGACTGGTGTTCCAAGTAATCACTGAGGAGCAATTCATTGAAGGTTGAAGGCGCTTCGACATAGTAGGTCGACATGTGGGCATTGAAGTAACTTTGGTGGTTGTCTGAGAAGATAAATTGACCAGAATGCCCAATCTCATGAATCAAGGTATAGACATCACTCAATCGACCTGTCCAGCTCATAAAGACATAAGGATGCACACGATATGGATCCGTTGCGTACCCACCTGAATCCTTACCACTATTGGCAGCAAAGTCAACCCAGCGCTCTTCTTGGTAGCGGGCAATTTCTTGGGTGTATTCTTGACCCAATGGTTCTACCGACTTCATGACCAAATCATAGGCATCATCAATGCTGACTTCAGGATTGAGGGCGCTATCCAAGTCCAATTTCCAGTCAGCAAAGGTCATCTTTTCAAGGCCATTCACCTTGGCAACATGCTTGAGGTATCTCTGAGCAACTGGCGCAAAGTCCTTCATGATGAGGTCAATCTGGCGGTCAAACATGGCACGATCTACTTCCTGCTCAGCTAAAAGATAGTCGAATACTGAGTCATAGCCTTTCATATCTGCCAATAGTTTTTCAGACTTAACTTGTGCTAGATAGGCTGCGGCAGCCGTATTTTGGTGCTTACGTAGTCCTTCTGAGAAGGAACGGAAAGATTTCTCACGAACCTCAGCGTCCTCATGGTTTTGGTAGAAATTTTCATAGGTCACAAAGCTATTTTTGTAGGTCTTGCCATGGGCTTCAAAGTCAGCCATTTCAAAATCCCCAGCTCGCATCTTAGTGTAAATGTCCTGTGGACTGTAGAAAACTTCCCCCAGATTTGTCAATGCCTTTTCCACATCCGCACCTAGGTAGTGGGCTTTTTTGATTTTGGCCTGACGAATGGCTGCCGTTAAGTGTGGCAGCTCACCCAAACGGTCCAAGACTTCCTCGTCTGCACCCACCAAGGCGTCGTCAAAGAAGGTCAAGGCTACGCTGGCATCTGTCTCAAAGTCCATCCCAGCCTGGGCAATATTGGCAAATTCTTCATTGCTATAGTCTGTCGTCTGAGGCATAAAGGCGTAATTGCCGATATGACTCATCTGGATATAGATTTGTTCCAATTCCGCAAAGGCCTTCTCGAAATCCTCAAAAGTGTGAAGATTACCTTTGTAATCACGGCTAAATTGGTTGATATCTTCGCGCGTTTTCTCGATTGCACGCAAGAAATCCTCACGGTCTTGGTATAGGGCAGTTAAATCCCAAAGTTCCTTTTCTGGAAATTCTGATCGGTGTTTTTGTTCCATTTTCTTCCTCTTATTTCTCTAATTCTACTAAAACACTAAGGGCTGATAAGGCGTAAAGTGGGGCTGTTTCTGCTCGCAAGATGCGAGGGCCAAGTCCTGCAAGAACAGCTCCTTTAGATTCAAAACTTTCAATTTCTGCTGGTGAGAGACCGCCTTCTGGGCCAAAGATAAAGAGCAATTTGGCTCCTTTTTCAAGACCAGTGACTGCTTGTAAGAGGGCCGCGGCTTCTCCCTCTTTTGCTGATTCTTCATAGGCCACTACAATTGAGTCAAACTGGTCAAACTGAGCTAGAAAATCTGCTTTTTTCTCAAAAAGTTTGGTACTTGGAACGATATTACGCTTGCTCTGTTCTGCCGCTCCAAGGGCGATTTTTTCTAGTTTTTCAACCTTTTTGCCTAGTTTCTTGCCATCCCATTTGGCGACCGACCAGTCGGCAGGAAAGGCCCAGATTTGACTAGCTCCTAGTTCTGTTACTTTCTGAGTAATAAACTCCAGCTTGTCTCCCTTGGGAAAGCCAGATGCGATGGTGACTTGAACGGGCAGTTCCACATTGTCCGCTAATTCTTGGACCAACTCAAACTGACGCGCTTCCACATCTATCACGCGCGCCAAGCGCTTGACGCCATCATCAAATACCAAGGTCACCTCATCCTCTTCTTTCAAGCGCATGACCTGAAACATATGCTTGCTGGTTTCCTTGTCCTCAATGGTGATAGGTGATGTAGCACTGCCCTTGACAAAATACTGCTGCATTCTAGCCTCCAATCACACCGGAAATATCCTTAGTCTTCTTAAAGACACAGGCATTCCATTCCCCTTGAATCATGTGGGTTTCAAGGAAAAATCCAGCTGACTCAGCTGACTCGCGCACCATGTCCCACTTGTCCTTGATAATCCCACTCATGATGAGGTAGCCTTCGTCCTTTACCAAGCGATAGGCATCGTCCGTCAGATGAATAAGAATATCCGCCAAGATATTAGCTACAATCACATCTGCTTCAATCTCAACTCCCTTAAGCAAATCTCCTGGCGCTACATAGATATTTTCCATGCCGGGATTGAGCTCAATATTTTCCTGTGCCACACGAACCGCCACATCATCCAGGTCATAGGCGAAGATTTCCTGGGCACCAAGCAGCGAGCTAGCAATGGAGAGAACCCCTGAACCAGTTCCCACATCTAACACTGTTTCGCCGCCACGAAGAACCTGTTCCAAGGCAAAGAGACTCATCTTGGTCGTTGGATGCGTCCCAGTACCAAAGGCCATACCAGGATCTAGCTTGATAATCTTTTCTCCATCAGTCGCCTCATAGTCCGTCCATGACGGCACAATGGTCAAGTCATGAGTAATACGAGCTGGTTCATAATATTTCTTCCAGTTATCAGCCCAGTCTTCCTCAGCCAAGGCAGTCGTCCCCATCTTGACCTCTCCCAGATTCATAAAATCTGTCAATTCTGCCAGACGAGTCTGTAATTCTGTCTCAACCACTGCCACATCAACCGTGTCAGGATAATAGGCGGTCACTACGATTTCTTCTTGCTGCTCGACCTCTGGGAAAATTTCGCCAAAACGATCGACATTCCCCACATAGTCCATGCTGTCTTCAATTGCAACACCTTGGGCACCTAACTCAATCAAGAGGTTGGAGACCAGCTCCTCCCCCTCACGCTTGACTGTAACTTTTAACTCTTGCCATGTTTCCATAATTAAGATACCAAGCCTGTAAAACACAAAGCCAAAATAGGAAACTCTCTGAAGACGCTTGTGTCTAAGAGAAGTTTATCTTTTTGGCACAGTGTTTAGGGCGGGTTCAGTTTAGAAATTTAACCGAACCATCCTTTCTATTTGTCAATCAATTTTTTCATGTAAACCATATCCATACCTTCTTTTTCAGGCTCGATATGAGTTTGACGGTAGCCGTTTTTCTCATAAAAAGCGACCATGCCCGCATCCTGTAATACCGTACACAAATCCCACTGTTTAATCGTCGGAAATTCCTTTTCCAGCAATTCCAATCCTTCAGAACCATAACCTTTTCCTTGATACTGGGGCAAAATCGCTGCCGTTCCCAACCAAGCCTCCGTCAATTCCTCATTGGTCTGAACTCGTAAAAATCCGATATTTTCGTCCTTTTCTTTCACAAAGTAGTAATAGCTATTGGGACGCTCAACCAATTTCCACTTGATTCGTTCACGATCCTCTAGATAGGGATCATACTCATCTTGATATTTCTCATAGATAGCCTTAAAGCTAGCCCTTTGAATTGCAATTACGGTTTCTAAATCTTCTGCTCCTGCTCGGACAATCTGAATCATACTAATACCTCCAAATACACATTCTCTCAACTAGCACTTCTATGCTCTTCCACACGCTGTTTTACTAACCCTCAAATTCCTCAATTACATCTGTGTAGTGTTCTTTCATTGTGCTATGAATCTGCTGTTTAAAAATACCAAACATAAGATAATAAACAAATAGAACAATTCCTGCAAACAGTATCAAAAATAAAAAATATACTGAAAGGGGCAGTACGAGACCTCTACCACTCAGTAAGGGTATAACAAGCATTAATACCCAAATAATAGCCATAGAAATCCCAGCTACTTTCGTGCCACTTTCTCTCTGCTTCTTTAACTTTAAATATTCCATATAGATGAATGTAGCTTCTTCTCTAGAATATTGTCCAGTTTTTAGTTTGCGTTTAACTTCCTTATTTAACGTCGTTGTTGCAATTGCAAAAATCATTTTACTTCCTCCAAATAATCCCTCACTCGCTCCTGCAACTGGGGCACGACCTTATCTGAGCCAAGAAACTCATCAGTGCTCATCATTCTATATCCCTGTCCTTCATCGCCAAAGACGATACTATCAAACTGTTCCTGCCTTAACTTGCCAACTAGAAAGACGGATTCCTTCCCCTCAAAAAGCATACTTGGGTAAACCTTACTCCAAAGCAGACAATCTTCAGTCAGATGAATTCCCAGTTCTTCATAAACTTCACGCGCCGCGCACTCAAAAGGACTTTCATCGCCTTCTCGCCCACCACCAGGCAGTTCCCAGGTATTAGGGTATGGAATGTTTGATTTGTCATCACGTAAGATAGTTAAGAGCTTATCACCACAAAAGAGGGCAATTTTGCAGCCTGTGAAATCAGAAATTTCTACTTCCATATCAGACTCCTAATATCTCGGATAAGGGTAAAATTCTCCTTCTTCCAAGCCGACTTTCCCTTCTTCAAAGACTTCTTGGTTCCATTCCATAACAAATTCTTCCGCTTCTGGATCTTCTAAAAAGTCCATGAGGGCATCTAGCCCAATCTCGGAAGTATCTTTGAGGAAAAGGGCAAAATAAGCTAAAAATTCACGAGAAAATCCTTTTTTAGGTAGGTAAGGGATGACTGTTAAATAGTCTTCTGCGTTAACCGTTGACTTTGCAGGATTGTAGAAAAGGACTGCTTCCTCAAAGAGGATATCGTCTGATGACACCTCTCCGTCTTCATCCACCATCTCCACACCTGCAGCGTTTTGCGCTTCTAGTAAAAAACTCACTTCTACCGCGTGATTGCGCTTGTCCCAACTAATCTCAAAGTCAAAGGGAAAGTTCTTGTCCAACTCCTCCTCTAAAACATCTAAAAATCCGTATGTTGCCATTTTGTCCTCTTTCTATGCGACTCTTAAATCGCCCCGATTGCTCGGAAATATGCTAAAATAGATACTACCATCTTACCACATATACATCAGAAAATCCACGTTAGAAAGGACTGCTATGCCAGACAATCTCGCGCTTCGCATGCGCCCTAAAACCATCGACCAGGTCATCGGTCAGGATCATCTGGTCGGACCTGGAAAAATCATCCGCCGCATGGTGGAAGCCAACCGTCTGTCCTCCATGATTCTCTACGGACCTCCAGGAATCGGCAAGACCAGTATTGCCTCAGCCATCGCTGGGACTACTAAGTATGCCTTTCGAACTTTCAATGCGACGGTTGATAGTAAAAAGCGACTGCAAGAAATCGCGGAAGAGGCTAAATTTTCTGGTGGTCTCGTCCTATTACTAGACGAAATTCATCGTCTAGACAAGACCAAGCAAGACTTTCTACTTCCACTCTTGGAAAGTGGACTGGTCATCATGATTGGCGCTACGACTGAAAATCCTTTCTTCTCTGTCACTCCTGCCATTCGTAGCCGTGTTCAAATTTTTGAGTTGGAACCTCTGTCTAACCAAGACGTCAAAGAGGCTCTTCAGATAGCTCTAAGTAACCCTGAGCGTGGTTTTGATTTTCCAGTAGAACTAGATGAGGATGCGATGGATTTCATCGCATCCTCTACAAACGGAGACCTTCGTTCTGCCTTCAACTCACTGGATTTGGCAGTTCTTTCTACCCCTGAAAATGACGAGGGCATCCGCCATATCACCCTTGATGTCATGGAAAATAGCCTACAACGGAGCTACATCACCATGGATAAGGATGGGGATGGACATTATGACGTACTCTCAGCCCTGCAAAAGTCCATACGAGGTTCGGATGTCGATGCCAGTCTTCACTATGCTGCTCGCTTGATTGAGGCTGGTGATTTGCCAAGTCTCGCTCGTCGTTTGACTGTTATCGCTTATGAAGATATCGGTTTGGCCAATCCTGAAGCCCAGATTCACACTGTGACTGCTCTGGATGCTGCCCAAAAGATTGGTTTTCCCGAAGCTCGCATCCTCATTGCCAACGTCGTGATTGATTTGGCTCTTTCTCCAAAATCCAACTCAGCCTATGTAGCTATGGATAAGGCACTTGCTGACCTCAAAACATCAGGGCACTTGCCTATTCCGCGGCACCTGCGTGATGGGCACTACAGCGGAAGCAAGGAACTGGGGAATGCCCAAGACTATCTCTATCCACACAACTATCCTGGAAATTGGGTCAAGCAAGACTATCTACCAGAAAAAATTCGTAATCATCACTATTTCCAAGCAGAAGATACTGGTAAATATGAACGGGCTTTGGCTCAAAGAAAGGAAGCTATCGACCGTTTGCGAAAAATCTGAAATCCTTTTCAAAAAATTGCACTTTCCTCTTGATTTTTTTTGAAAAAGTGGTATTATATAAACATAGAAACGCTGTGGTGTACGACTTCACACTTAAGTGTTGACCGACTATTTTTTGTATTATTAGGGAAACAAAAGTCTTCTAACAGCATGTAGGCCGTCTCACACGGAAACAGCTTCAGTTAGAGCGAGTTGCCCACCTGCTTAATTGCGCGGGTTCAATACAAACCGTGAAGTTTCGGCACCAATACAGCTTTTTTCTTTGCCTCCTTAGCTCAGCTGGCAGAGCAGCGGACTCTTAATCCGTGGGTCACAGGTTCGATCCCTGTAGGGGGCATCTAAATACAACAGGAAAAAGCCTTGTAAATCAAGGCTTTTTTTGCTTGTCTATAACTGATTTACCCCATCATTTGTCCCACATTTTAAATCTATCTTTTCTTTTTGAATCAAATTACATCTTTACAAATAGTGTAAAGCCAGTTACTTTTGCTTTGATTCCATACAATATTTTCATGTAGAGAAGACAAATTTTATCTTCTCTTTTTATTTTCAAAATAATAAAAACTGATTTTCTTTTCATAAATCAGACTGAAACTTCCAAATTTTCCATTTTGTTTATTGATATTTCCTCTAAAAAGGTGTATAATATTATTATTATCAAACTATACTATACTATATAGGGGGTATTGAAATGAAATTTTCTAATCGTTTACTGCTATTCCTTGCAGGAGTTGTTTTTGTCCTTTTAGGACTTTTCCTATTTACAAACCCAGTAGCTAATCTTGTTGCTTACAGCTGGTGGATTGCATTTGGTTTACTGGTTTCTTCTATAGCAGCTATTTTAGGCTATTTCTCTGTACCAAAAGAGCTTCGCTCACCAGCTCATCTTTTCCAAGGGATTGTTAATCTTCTCTTAGCTCTTTACCTCGTTGCCTATGGCTTTGTGACGCTGCCAGTTGTCATTCCAACTATTTTAGGAATTTGGTTAATTGTAGAAGCCATTATAGTTTTCTTTAAAGGCAATCGTTTGGGATTGATTTTCCCTATTATTGGCAACCATATCATGTGGATAGCGTTGCTTGCATTTTTACTAGGTCTAGTGATTTTGTTCAATCCAGTAGCTACAAGTGTCTTTGTCGTTTATGTCGTTGCCTTTGCATTTTTAATTGTTGGTTTCACCTATATCCTTGATGCCTTTCGTAAATAGTCTAGTTGCTATTTCTATCGCATTCAAAAAAGCTGGGAAATCATATTCTCAGCTTTTTTTGTTGCCTCCTTAGCTCAGTTGGGGCATCTAAATCAACAGAAAAAAGCCTTGATAACCAAGGCTTTTTTGTAGTCTTAGCACTCACTCTTTATTGGAGGCTGGGACAAAAGTCCTAGCCTCTCAATTGTCTTTGGATTATCGAACAAGACGCAGTGGTTGAGTAGGGCTTTAAAAGCTGATGAAATCAGCGTAGTAGAGCCCACTCAACTGTGCGGAGGTGGGACGACGAAATCGAATTCTAACGAATTACCGGTTTCTGTCCCACTCTCTATCCATGAGGCTGAACTCTATATTCTGAAACGGTTTGGCCGGTCCACTTTTTAAAGAACACTTCATAACCAATATGAACCTGGTTTTATTGTAGCAAGGGATAAATCTCCACTAGAACTCTTAATTGAAAATAAGGAGCTATTAGATTAAATAAAAAAAGCGAGGATATCCTCGCTTTTCTATTGTAAAATCTTATTCTTCATTATCAATCATCAAACACTCTGCCTGTGAGTTGGTACATGAGGTAAATGTGCTCCAAGGTTTTGACAATTCGCGCCACATGAAGTTATTTAAGCATCTTCCTTTCTTTCATTACCATTTTCTGTTATAATGTATTGTATTTCTAAAGTAGAAAGGTATTAATATGACAACTCTTATTAAGCATAAACGTGTAGAATTTTCAGAACTTTTTTATGACCTAGTTTTTGTTTTTGCAATTTCAAAAGTAACTACTTTAATTGACCATCTTCATAACGGTATTTTGACTTGGAATTCTTTCCTTGATTTTTTCATTGCTACTTTGTTTCTCATCGATTCCTGGATGATTCAAACCGATTATACCAATCGCTATGGAAAGAACTCTTTATTTAACATGGTAATCATGTTTATCAAAATGGGAATTTTACTCTTTATAGCCAATATGATTGGACCTGATTGGCAACAATATTTTCATTATCTCTGTTGGGCTATTGGTACATTAACCCTTACCTTATTTTTTCAATATTTGGTTGAATTTTTTAGAAAATCAACCGATGATGCTAATCGGGAAAGTATCAAAGGTTTTCTATGGATAACAGGTCTAGGAAGTTTAGGATTCTATCTAGCAGCTCTTCTTCCTATTTACCTTAGAGTCTATATCTTATTTGCTAGTATTCTGCTAACATTTATTATGCCAAGTATCTTGCTTAATAAAGATAAGCATTACCAGGTAAATCTCCCCCATTTAATCGAGCGTATCTCCCTTCTTGTCATTATTATGTTTGGAGAGATGATTACGGAGCTAGCTAACTTCTTTACAATCGAGAATTTCTCGATTTATTCGGTTCTTTATTTCATTATTATGATTTCTCTGTTCTTGTTTTATTTTGGTCAATTCGACCATGCTATTGATGAAGAATCTAATCAAAAGGGACTATTTCTAATTTACAGTCACTATCCTATTTTCATTGGACTTCTTATGATGACCGTTTCGATGAGTTTTCTTCTGAATCCTGAAACTAATCTTCTCTTTGCAACCAGCTTCTTTTATATCGGAATTGGCCTCTTCCAAGCTGCTGTCCTAGCAAATGGGCCCTGTAACAAACACTATCTTCGCTATTCGAAAAGTTACTACTGTGTCCAAGCTACACTCTATCTGGCTGCCTTGATTCTCTCTTTAATCTTTGCTTCTAATCCTATAATAGTAGTGAGTATAACAACCATTTTAGCTCTAGCTATAGCTATTCATTTTATTTATTTTTATGTGACACAGAATAAAAAATATTCCAAATCTAACTGGGGGTTCTTTTAATGAGTTTATAACATAAAAAAGCTTTGGGAACCAAGGCTTTATATGATATCAATCACCGACCACGAAAATGTTTAGCTTACAGAACTGCTAGTGAAGCTCTAGAGGATGAGTTCGAGTAAATGTTGCACTTATTCTTGCAATTTATCATTTACTTGATGCACGAACTCGATATTTTTTTCGTTAATTTGTTTTTGCCCCACTTTTGCCCCATTTTTAAATCCTGACATTGAAAATACCTAAAAGTATTTCCCTAAAATCAGCTATATTTCAACATTTTTGTTTATTTTCAATATGAAAAGTTCTTACAAATTCATGCAGGTGGCATCTAAATACAACAGGAAAGGCCTTGGTTTCAAGGCTTTTTTTGTATCCTCCCTACTTTTATTCTATCAACGGATGCTCAAGATATATTTGGTGTGTAAAAAATTCTTTTACCCCTCAGTGATACAATCATTTTACTCAATTACAAACAAATCAAAAGCAAAAGACTTAGCTCTATTTCATACAGAACTAAGTCTTTTATTTAAACAATCTAATGTTTCCTCTTCATCTCAATCAACTCCAGACATTTATCTAGATCTACATCTCGTTCAAAATGTGCAGGAGTCCAAGGGACTTCTATATCAGGAAGAACACCTTTGTTCGTCATCCCTTTGCCTTTATCTATAGCCAACCAGCGAGAAGTTGGGAACATCAAAAAGTAATCATCATAATCTACCTTGCAACAATTTGAGTAGTCTAAAATACCAAGCGTTGGACGGCCGATAACTGTTACTTTCTTAAAATTCTTCATCATCTTGACAAAATTATCTCCTGATGAGGCACAATAAATATCCGACAAAACAAAAATTTGCTCTGGATAGTGACCACCCTTAACACCTGGAAAAAGCTCGTCCTGATCATCCTTATACCGAACATAGCCTTTCCCTCGATTTTGGAGTAAGTTATTACGAAAATCTTCAAGCAGTTTCACCGTATCAGGACTGATATTTTCTTGTTGAAGCCATGTTTCAAAGTCTTTTAAGCGTCGTTCGACATTTCCTTCTGTATAGAGAATTTCCATTCCATCATCCTGTAAATCAAGAGTGTCATAGCCTTTCCCTTCCTCCAAGCCAAGATGTAAGAGCGGAAAATACAAAGAATCCGTGCCCCCATTGTTGTAACGGACATCTATAATAAGAGTTTCTGTCTCAGTAATCTTCTGCAAGCACTCTTGGTATAAACGGCTAATCGCTTCTTCATCCATAAAATTATCTAAGCGTAGATAGAGGATATCTGACTCCAACTCTTTCCAAAAGATCTGAGCTTTTTGAGCTTGCTGGCTAGCACGAACTGTAATAGACATCTCCTGTCCATCTCGCAAGACGGTCACTTGCTCTGCCATCAGTAGCAAATCTGCCCATTCTCGGTATCGTCTTTCTAGAGTCAGACTAATAAAGTAATTTGGGTGTTGCAAAGCTACTTGCTCCAAACTCATCCCGTCCAGACTGAGGATTCGATCCCCCACTTGGAGGCCTGTATCTTGGTTTGCTTCCTCAACAAACATTTCCTGATCACTTATCCTCAAAAGAAAACCTTTCGGACCTGATTTTTTATCATGAAAAGAAACATGCCCAATAATCCCAAAACTAGCAAGATAAGTCCTGACTTGATAGAGAAATTCTTGCTCAGCCATATCATCTGTAATCTTTTCTAGAAAAGGCTGAGGGTTGCACCCTTTGCGATCTTTTACTGTAGATGAATCATGTGTCATAATCCAAATAATGTCTTTAAAAATATCTGTTTTTTTCATACGAGCCGTTCCTTCTACCTTTAAAATAGTATAGCCTTCTTCACAGCGAAAAAGGAGTTTTTACTACAAAGTTAATCTGCTATCTGCCCTTTTTCATGATGTATTTTCGTATGGGTACTTCAACCATTTGAACGAGTTCAAATCCTGCTTTTTGGTAAAGATTGTAAGCTGTTTGATTTGCCTCGAAGACATTTAGAGAAATAGTATCTATGTCTTCATTTTCAAAGGCTAAACTGACAAATTTCCTTAAAGCCTGGCTACCTAAGCCCTGCCCCTGTTTCTGGGGGTTGATAAAAAATCTCCCGATATGAAGATTCCTGTCTTCTAGCCTGATTTTCTGGATAAGCCCCACAAACTCTTGTCCATCAAAGATTGAAAAGATTCCTTCCAAATCTTGCAAGGCTTGAAGGGTCAGTGGAAAAGGAACCTTTGGTCCCATCCATTGTTCTTGGAAGGATTTGCCAAGGGAGTTGGACCATTGGCATACGAATTGAGCGTTTTCTGTGCTCATATTTTCTTCAAAACGAATCATCATCTTGACCTCACCATCTTATCAATGTTTCTTTATTATACTACTTCTCTTATTTTTTACGAATAGATAAGTATGATTGATCTTTATTATTTTCTTGTCGGGAGCATTCTCGCTTCTTTCTTGGGTTTGGTTATTGACCGTTTCCCTGAGCAATCCATTATTCGACCAGCTAGCCACTGCAATTCCTGTCAGACTCGCTTGCGTCCCTTAGATTTGATTCCGATCCTCTCTCAGCTCTTCAATCGCTTTCGCTGTCGCTACTGCAAGGCACACTATCCTTTCTGGTATGCCCTCTTTGAATTGGGCTTGGGTGTCCTCTTTCTGGCTTGGTCATGGGGCTGGCTTTCCTTTGGTCAAGTCATCCTAATCACTGCTGGCTTGACCTTAGGCATCTACGACCTTCTCCATCAGGAATATCCCTTACTAGTCTGGCTGACGTTCCACCTAATCCTCATGTCTTTCTGTGGTTGGAATCCGATTATGGTCTTCTTCCTTGCCCTCGGAATCATGGCTCATTTTATCGATATCCGAATAGGCGCAGGAGATTTCCTCTTTCTAGCTTCTTGTTCTCTCATCTTTAGCGCGACAGAATTACTCATCTTGATCCAGTTTGCTTCTGCGGCAGGGATTTTAGCCTTTCTTTCGCAAAAGAAAAAGGAAAGACTTCCTTTTGTGCCTTTCCTCTTACTTGCTGCTTGTTTGGTTATTTTTGGTAAGCTACTGCTTGTTTGATAAATTCCTGAATCGGCTCTCCTTGATGGAGGGCTTTTACAATTTTCGAACCGACGATAACGCCATCTGACACCGCATTGAAACGTTCTACATCAGCCTGACTAGATACACCAAAACCTGTCAAGACTGGGATGTCAGCTACTTGATGCAATTGTGTCAAGTGCTTGTCCAAGTCTGCACGGTAATTTCCTGACTTCCCTGTCACCCCATTGATGGCAACAGCATAGACAAAGCCTTCAGCTCCCTTGATCAACTCTTTCTGACGCTCAATTCCTGTTGTCAAGCTAACTAGGGGAATCAAGGCGATGTCCGTGTCTGCCAAAAAGGGCTCTACAAAGTTGGCATGCTCATGAGGCAAGTCTGGGATAATCAAGCCCTTAACTGCTGTATCTGCCAGATCTTTGACAAATTTCTCCACACCGTACTGAAAGAGGGGATTGAAGTAGGTCATGATGACCAGTGGAACCTCAGTCTGAATGGTTTTCAAGGTTTCAACCAAAGCTTGGGTAGAAGTCCCATGAGCTAAACTGCGCAAGCCTGCTTCTTCAATCACAGGTCCATCTGCAACAGGGTCTGAAAAGGGAATACCCACTTCAATAGCTGAAATACCCAAATCTTCTAAAAAGTGGATTGTTTCACCGAGACCATCCAAACCTTTCTCATGGTCCCCAGCCATGATATAAGGAACGAAAATTCCTTTTCCTGCTGCTTTGATAGCCTTCAATTTTTCTGTTAGTGTCTTAGGCATGGGCTTCTCCCTTCTTTGCTGCATCTGCTTCTAAGCGGTCTTTGACTTGAATTACATCCTTGTCCCCACGACCGGATAGGCAGACAATCATCGACTTGTCTGGACCGAGTTCTTTGGCCAATTTCACTGCAAAGGCAATGGCGTGGCTTGATTCCAAGGCTGGTATAATTCCTTCCACACGAGACAAGAGTTGGAAACCTTCCAAAGCTTCCTCGTCAGTCACAGGAACATAGCTGGCACGTTTGATATCATGGTAGTGAGAATGTTCCGGACCGATACCAGGATAGTCCAAACCTGCTGAGATAGAGAAGGCTTCAAGAATTTGACCATGAGCATCTTGGAGCACATCCATGAGAGAACCATGGAGAACACCTGGACGTCCCTTGGTCAAGGTCGCTGCGTGGTACTCTGTATCCACACCAAGTCCAGCTGCTTCAGCCCCATACATAGCTACAGACTCATCTTCTACAAATGGATGAAAGAGTCCGATAGCATTAGAACCACCACCAACACAAGCTACTAGGGCATCTGGTAAATCTTGGCCGGTCAAGTCACGGTACTGTTGTTTAGCCTCTCGCCCGATGACACTTTGGAAGTCACGAACAATTTCTGGGAAAGGATGAGGCCCCAAGGCAGAACCAAGGATATAGTGGGTATCATCGATATTTGTCACCCATGAACGAAGGGCTGCATTGACCGCATCCTTAAGCACGCGCGAACCATCTGTCACGGCCTCAACCTTAGCTCCCAAAAGCTCCATTCGGAACACATTAAGGGCTTGACGTTTAACATCCTCTTCACCCATATAGATGGTACATTCCATGTTAAAGAGGGCCGCAGCTGTTGCAGTTGCTACACCGTGCTGACCAGCACCTGTTTCTGCGATAATTTTCTTTTTACCCATGCGTTTAGCAAGCAAAACTTGTCCCAAGGCATTGTTAATCTTGTGGGCCCCTGTATGGTTAAGGTCTTCCCGTTTGAGGTAAATCTTGGCTCCGCCGATATGTTGGGTCAAGTTTTTTGCGTAGTAAAGAGGCGTTTCACGACCTACATACTGGCGCAAGAGTTGGTTTAATTCCTCTTGGAAACTGGGGTCTGCCTGACTTTCACGGTAGGCTTTTTCCAACTCCAAAACTGCTGTCATCAATGTTTCTGGGACGAAACGTCCGCCGAATTTTCCGTAAAATCCATCTTTATTTGGTTCTTGATATGCCATGCTTTACCCTCTCTATAAATCTTCTGATCTTTTCATGATCTTTTTGTCCATCTGTCTCCACTCCGCTTGATACATCTACTGCATAGGGAGTAAAGTGTTGAATTGCTTTTACTACATTATCTTCATTAAGCCCACCTGCGATAAAGAAGGGCTGAGCTAGTCCTGTCGTATCCAGTTGACCCCAGTCAAAGGTCTGGCCACTCCCAGCAACAGGGGCATCAAAGAGTAGATAATCTGCCTGAGAATTTGGCACATGACCATTTCCATCTACTTGCACAGCCTGAATACTGGCACAAGGCAAATTCTCAAGCAAACCATCCCCTACCTGACCATGAACTTGAACCAAGTCCAAGCCAACTTTGTCAATCGCTTTTAGCAGATCTGCTCGACTTGGTGAAACAAATACACCAACCTTTCTAACGTTGACAGGAATGAGCTTTGCCATCTCAACAGCCTCTTCCAAGGTCACCTGTCTTTTACTAGGTGCGAAGACAAAACCGATGTAATCCGCCCCTGCTGATACGGTTGTCTCTACCGCTTCTTTGGTCGATAGTCCACAAATCTTAACCTTTGTCAATCTGCAACTCCTTGATTCTTTGAGCCACATCCTCTGCCTGCATAAGAGCTGTCCCTACCAAAATTCCGTTAAAGTACGGTGCTACTCGTTCCGCATCCTGCCCTGTGAAAATAGCAGATTCAGATATGTAATAACAATCTTCCTTAAAGTGCTGGGCCAAGTCTACACTGGTCTGCAAGTCGACTTCAAAGGTGGTCAAGTTGCGATTATTAACCCCAATAATCTCAGCACCAAGTCTGTGGGCTACCTCTAGTTCAGCTAGATTGTGGGTCTCAACCAAGACTTCCAGACCAAGCTTTGTCGCGTAGTCATACAGTTCCTTGAAGCGTTCTTCTGACAAGGCAGCGACAATGAGCAAGATGACTGTCGCACCTGCATTGCGGGCGCGGATGATTTGCTTTTCGTCGATGATAAAGTCCTTGTTGAGCGTTGGAATGTTTACCTGACTGGAGATCTCACGCAAATAATCCAAATGCCCTTTAAAGAAAACTTCATCTGTCAAAACCGAAATCATCACTGCGCCGTTCGCTTCATAAGTCTGGGCCTGTTGCACAATATCCACATCGAGATTGATATCTCCCAGACTAGGGCTAGCTTTCTTGACCTCAGCGATTACCTGTAATCTGTCCTGGTGATTCTTTAAAAATTCTGCCAAACGATAGGTCTGGCGCAGGGGTTGGATTTGCTCCAGCTCCATCTGCTCGACCTCACGCGCCTTCTGCTCCAAGATTCGTGCTAAAAATTCCTGACTCATTTTTGGTACTCCTGTAACAGTCTGAGTTTTTCAAGGGCCTTGCCACTAGCAATCACTTGACGGGCCAAGGCAACTCCGTCCTTGATACTATCTACCTTACCATT
Organism: Streptococcus oralis; assembly: GCF_023109315.1. GTDB lineage: Bacteria > Bacillota > Bacilli > Lactobacillales > Streptococcaceae > Streptococcus > Streptococcus oralis_BS. The sequence goes on along the minus strand of NZ_JALDUF010000002.1, from coordinate 47,499 downwards.
AGCATAGAAACCAAGACCAGCATTTAAAACTGTAGTTTCCAAGAATGGACTTGGTTCATTTTTAAGAACGCTGAGCAAAATTTCTGCATTTTCCTGAGCATTGCCACCACGGATATCTTCGATAGCGTAGCGCTCCATCCCTAAATCCTCTGGAGTAAAGTTTGAAAAGGTGATTTCGCCATTTTCAAGAAGAGCAATCTTGGTTGTTCCGTTCAAGCCAGCTTCATCAAGACCTTCTGGTCCAGCAACCACAACGGCACGTTTGCGACCCATATTTTTCAAAACTTGAGCTGTACTTTCTAGCAGTTCTGGACGACTAATACCAAGCAACTGTGTTTCTAAGGCCATTGGGTGAATCAGTGGACCAGTCAAGTTCATGATTGTTGGAATTCCCAACTCCAAACGAGCTGGCATGATGTATTTCATATCTGGGTGCATATTTTTAGCAAAGAGAAAGACGATTCCAGTTTTATCAAAAATCTTACCTAGTTCAGCTGATTTGAGATCAAGATTGATGCCCAATGCTTGAAGGACATCTGCCGAACCTGATTTAGAAGAAATCGAACGGTTACCGTGCTTAGCCATATGAATGCCGCCACCAGCCAAGACAAAGGCTGCAGTTGTGGAAATGTTAAAGCTGAAAGACTTGTCCCCACCTGTACCGCAGTTATCCATAGCATCATGTATCTCAGTTGGAATATGTTGGGCATGCCCTCTCATGACTTGGGCAATGGCTGTGCGTTCTTCCGGTGTTTCCCCCTTCATCTTAAGAGCCAAGAGGAGAGAAGCAATCTGCGCTTCAGTTACACGCCCAGTTACGATACGCTCGATGACATCTGTCATTTCCACACCTGATAAATTTTCAAATTTTGCTAGTTTTTCAATAATCTCTTTCATCCTAGTTTCCTCACTTTACAACCTTCTCGATAAAATTCCGAATAGAAGACAAGCCATCTGGCGTTCCGATACTTTCTGGATGGTACTGGAAGCCATAAATCGGCAGGCTTTTGTGTTGAATTCCCATAATAGCCTGGTCATCAGTCGAACGAGCTGTCACTTCAAAGCCTTCTGGCATTTCTTCAATCAAAATGCTGTGATAGCGCATGACTGGACGACCATCCTCAATGCCTTGATAGAGAACAGATGGCGCTTCAAAGCTAATATGGCTCTGTTTCCCATGCATGACTTTTGGAGCTAAACCTAGCTTCCCACCAAAGACTTCTGCGATAGCTTGGTGACCCAAACAGATCCCTAGAATTGGCTTCTTACCTGCAAAGTCACGAATCATATCTTCCATCTTTCCAGCATCAACTGGCCAACCAGGACCAGGAGAAAAGACCAGACCATCTGCTTTTTCAGCTTCTTCATACAGCTTGGGATCATCATTTCTCAAGACCTGCACTTCTGCAAAATTCCCGATGTATTGCGCCAAGTTATAGGTAAAAGAATCATAGTTGTCAATCAATAAAATCATGGTCTTAGTTCTCCAATTCTAGTCATTGATTTTGCCTTGTTAATGGTTTCTTGGTATTCGTTTTTTGCGATAGAGTCGTAGACAATCCCTGCCCCAGCCTGCACATAAGCTGTTTGATTTTTGAGAATCATAGTTCGGATGGCAATGGCGAAGTCCATATCACCCGTCGCAGACAAGTAGCCGATTGCTCCTGCATATACGCCTCGTTTTTCCGTTTCTAGTTCATAGATGCGTCTCATGGCCCGAATCTTTGGTGCTCCTGAAACTGTTCCAGCTGGAAGTGTAGATTTCAAAGCATCCATGGCTGTTAATTCTGGAAGCAAACGCCCTTTCACCACGCTGGTCAAATGCATGACATAGCGGAAAAGCTCCACTTCCATATACTTGGTAACTTGGACACTGGCTGTTTCAGAGATGCGACCAATATCGTTACGCCCCAAGTCTACCAACATCCGATGTTCTGCTGTTTCCTTCTCATCAGAAAGCAGGTCTGTCGCCAAGGCCTTGTCCTCTTCATCCGTAGCCCCTCTTGGTCGCGTACCTGCAATCGGATTAGTTGTCACGATGCCATTTTTAACTGAAACCAAACTTTCTGGACTGGCACCGATGATTTGATAATCCCCAAAATCATAGAAATAGAGATAATTAGATGGATTGGTCACGCGAAGATTTCTGTAAAAGTCAAATGGATTACCAGTAACCTCTGCTGAGAAGCGCTGACTGAGTACGCATTGGAACATGTCTCCATTGCGAATCAAGTCACGAGCTGTTTCCACCATTTGCTCAAACTTCTGAGAAGCGATGTGGGGCTTGAAGTCCAGCGGTGATAAATCCAAATCTTCAAATTCATTTGAAGCAGGGATGCGTAATTCCTCAAGCACTTGGTTCAAGGCTTTTTCCAAATCCTCTTGACTGCGATCGCTATATAGAGCATCCTCAATGACATGGATTTTTTCCTTCTTATGGTCAAAGACCATATAACTCTCATAGACAAAGAAATGCATGTCTGGCGTCCCAATGGTATCCTCAGGGATTTGGCAAATTTCTTCATAAAGAGAAATCATATCGTAACCGACAAAGCCAATAGCTCCCCCACCAAAAGGGAGGTCTGAATGGTGCTGGCTCTTATGAGTCACATCATAAAGGAAATCCAAAGGATCCCGATCAATCACTTGCCCATTTTGATAGAGGACTCCATTTTCAAACTGAATCTCAAAAACAGGATTATAGGCTAGGATAGAAAAACGAGCGGTTTCCTTGTCTCTCGGAATACTTTCTAAGATCACCTTGTGTTGCCCCTTTAGGCGCATATAAGCCAAGATTGGTGATAAGACATCTCCATGAATGATTCGTTCCATTGTAATTTCCCTTTCAGTTTCTTATTTTTAATTTTTTGTCTTTTTTCTATTTCCCTTAAATAGTGCGGACGGGAGGTAAAATTATCCAGTGGATGATTTTAGAAAACCATAAAATGAAAGACCTAATTTTCGAGCTCCTCGCTCATTCATTTCTAGGCTCAAGCTAAAATAGTTCCCCGAACTATTTTACTCTCAAAAATTCCGTTCTAGAGAAGCATCTTTACTTCTCTAGAATACCACTATGGCGGGAAATAGCGTTTCAATGCTCACTTCGTTTGCAAATATTTTATAGAAATCTATCTATTGATGAAGCATAATTTAAAACTGATGACCATATCTACGATAAATATATAAAAATCCCCACGCAAAATAACTTGCGTGAGGACGAAATTCGCGGTGCCACCTCAATTATAGGATTTCTCCTATCTCTCATTCCTGTCTCAGAACTTTCCTGTAACAGGCTGTGCGATAAAGGGCACTCCCTTGAGAATTATGTTTTCTTCTCTCGTTTCAGATGGACCCAACCTTACAGCTTTCTCTGCTTGTTTCCAGCAACCACAAGCTCTCTGGGAAAGAAAGTACTGTAATTTTTCCATCTCTTATTTCTTAGCTTCTAGGTAGTCTGCAATGGCAGCTACGTCCTTGTCTCCACGACCAGAGACATTGATGATGATAATGTCATCTTTACTTAGTTTCGGTGCACGTTTAACCGCTTCTGCGATAGCATGCGAACTTTCAATCGCTGGGATAATCCCTTCTGTCTTACTAAGAAGGAGCAAGGCTTGAACAGCTTCTTCGTCTGTCGCTGCCACATATTCCACGCGACCTGAATCTTTAAAGTAGGCGTGTTCTGGGCCAACCCCTGGATAGTCCAAACCAGCTGAGATAGAGTAAACTGGCGCCAGCTCTCCGTCTTCCTTAAAGACTGCATAGGTCTTCATACCATCGACAATTCCGACACTACCCTTTGTCATAGTGGCTGCATGCTTGTCTGTGTCAAGTCCGTGACCGGCAGCTTCGACCCCAACCAATTTGACTTCTTCATCAGCCACATACTGTGAAAAAGCACCGATAGCATTGGAACCACCACCTACACAGGCAATGACGTAGTCTGGTAAACGGCCTTCTTTTTCCAAGATTTGACGACGAGATTCTTCACTGATGACCTTTTGAAACTCATGGACAATAGTAGGATAAGGGTGAGGTCCCACAGCCGATCCCAAAACATAGAAGGCTTCAAGGTCATTCATCCATGCTCCAAAGGCTGCATCGACCGCATCCTTGAGAGTTCGTGTCCCCGTTTCAACCGCGTGAACAGTTGCTCCCATCATCTCCATGCGGAAAACATTGAGACGTTGACGCTCCACATCTTCTGCCCCCATGTAGACATCACAAGCCATACCAAACTTAGCTGCAGCTGCTGCTGTCGCAACACCGTGCTGACCAGCTCCTGTTTCCGCAATCACTCGTTTTTTGCCCATACGTTTGGCAAGAAGAATTTGTCCTAAAACGTTGTTAAGTTTGTGAGAACCAAGGTGGTTAAGATCTTCGCGCTTGAGATAAATCTTAGCGCCACCTAAGTGATCTGTCAAACTTTCCGCAAAATAAAGCGGTGTTTCACGACCTGAATAATCCTTCAAGTAATGGCGAAATTCTGCCAAAAACTCTGGATCATCCTTGTATTTGTCAAATGTCATTTCCAACTCATCCAACAAAGCCTGAATCGGCTCCGGTACAAAACTACCACCAAATTGTCCAAAATAACCTTTAGTTGTCATAAATTTTTCCTCTTTCCATATTAATTCGGCTTTTTGTTTGCTTTTAGTAGTAGGCAAGGAGCTGCAGATAGAACTCAAGTTCATCAAAGCGACTTAACGCCCTAATAAAAGATAAACAAAATGACCGAAAGAAAAAAGCCCACACACAGAATCTACTTCCATGTGAGGGCGTTGGTAACGCGGTGCCACCTCAATTATAAAGGGACTATTCCCCTTTACATCTCTGCCTTGTCTAACAACAAGTTGCACTGTAAGGTGTGCGCACCGAATTTTCATTGTTTCAAATTCATTTTTAAAATCAGCCCACTTTCACTACTTCCAACCACCTGTTCACAATCACCACAGGCTCCCTGAAGATCAAAAATAGTTACTTTTCTGATTTGTTGAGAATATTATATGCTATTGTCCGCTTTTTGTCAAGATTTTTTATTATTTTTTTCCAGAACCGAGGATTTCTTCAGAAATTCTCACCAAAGTCTGAACGATGTAATCAACTTCTTCATCGCTTAATTTTGTATGAAGAGGAAGCGTAATTTCATTTTCAAAGAAGGCATAGGCTCTTGGATAATCTGCCATATCGAAACCAAGATTCTTATAGGCTGTCAGGAGAGGAAGCGGTTTATAGTGTACATTACTTGCAATTCCTGCTTTGGCCAATTCTTGGATGATGTGGTTGCGTTCTTCTAAACTTGCTCCTTCTACATGGGTGATGTAGAGGTGGCGTGAAGATTCGACACTATCAGTCTTGTGTGCCAATGGACGGATGCGAGAACCTGCAAAACCACGATCATAGCGGTCCACGATGTCCTTACGACGTTCTAGCAAAGCTGGGTAACGGTCCAATTGTACCAAACCAATCGAAGCCATGATATCGGTCATATTGCACTTGTAGGCTGGTGTGACGATATCGTACTCCCATGAACCCAATTGCATCTTGGCAAGAGCATCCTTTGTTTGACCGTGAAGGGAAAGGATTTGGAACTCCTTGTACATCTCTTCGTCATCAATCGCTGGATTGGCTTTCCAAGTCGCACTTCCTCCCTCAGCCGTTGTAAAGTTCTTAACGGCGTGGAATGAGAAGGAAGTAAAGTCAGCGATAGATCCAGCTGGTTGTCCTTTATAAGTAGATCCCAAAGCATGGGCACTATCTGAGACAATTACGATACGGTTAAAGGCTTTTTGCCACTTGCTAGCAGCTGTAAAGAGGTCCCGTTTCTTCTCCACCACTTGGAGCAAACGATCATAGTCGCAAACAATCCCTGCAAGCTCAACCGGAATAATCACCTTAGTCTTTTCAGTGATGGCTTGCTCAAGCAAGTCATAGTCCATCTCAAACGTATCTGCTTGAATATCCACCATGACAGGTGTCGCTCCTACGTGTGTGATAACACTACATGAAGCTGTATAAGTCATAGCTGGAACGATGACTTCATCCCCAGGTCCCACTTCCAAAACACGCAAAATCAACTCAAGAGCGGCTGTCGCAGAGTTGAGGCAGACAGTCTTAGGTGTCTGTGTGTATTGAGACAAGCGGCGCTCCAGTTCTTTTGTCTTCGGACCTGTTGTGATCCAACCAGAACGAAGGGTATCCGCTACTTCAGCAATTTCAGCTTCGGTAATATCGGGAGGTGAAAATGGAATATTGTAATTTGGCATTGATTTGCTCCTTTTATCTGTACTCATTTTCTCATGACTACTTTATTTTAGTACTTCAAACACGGTTTGAAACATGATTTTGATGTCTCCAAGGAAACTAAACTCTCGGAGATAGGCGAGATTATAGCGCATCTTTTCAGGAAGGACATGTTCGACATAGGCCTGGTCAACCGACAGACCTTTCTCTGTCATCTGACTGATGATGGTGTCCTCATCCTTGTAGTTGATACTGGCTGGAGAGGTGATTCCTGCTGGCAAGAGCAAGGTCGCCATCATTTCAGGACTATACTGCTCTGTGTAACGTGGCACTTCAGGACGGGTCCCTACAAAGGACATTTCGCCTTTAAGGACATTGACCAGCTGAGGTAGTTCGTCCAAACGCACACGGCGGATGAAATTTCCAACCTTGGTAATGCGACTATCGTTAGCAGAAGTCACCAGACTTCCTTTTTTATCCGCATCCGTTACCATAGTACGGAACTTCCAAATCTTGAACCGACGATTATACTGGGTCACGCGCTCTTGCTTGTAAATGACAGGTCCCTTGCTATCCAACTTGATCCAAATGCTCAAGACAAGAAAGACGGGAGAGGTCAAAAGTAGCAAAAACAGGGCCAGAACCCAGTCCAGGCAACGCTTGAAAACCAGCGAACCTTTCCTTTTAGAGACAAGCTGGTAGTAAGACTTAACCTCGCTTGATTGCATTTCCACGGGTAGGTCTTCCCATTTCAGCATGCTGTTTCTCCTTTGTTTTTATTATACTATTTGTCAACATTTTTCATTATACCACAAAATGGAAAAGGCGGTGCAAGAAATCTGTGATTTGAAGAATTTCCTTCTGGTGCTCAATGAAAATCAAAGTACAGCTTTGAGGTTGCAGATAAAGCTGACATGGTTTGAAGAGATTTTCAAAGAGTATTAGGACATGGCCCCAGCCTGCAAGCTATACATTTTGTGATAGGTTCCTCCCAAGGCCAAGAGTTCCTCATGGGTTCCACTCTCGATGATACGCCCCTTGTCCAAGACGTAGATGCAGTTGGCGTCTTGGATGGTCGAAAGGCGATGAGCAATAGCAATGGTCGTCCGACCCTGTCTCATCTTAGCTAGGGAATCTTGAACCAAACTTTCTGTTTCAGAGTCAATATTGGCTGTCGCTTCATCCAAAATCAGGATTTTAGGCTGACTGGCGACAGTTCTAGCAAAGGCAAGAAGCTGGCGTTGGCCAGTAGAAAAGCTCGAACCACGCTCAGAAACAGGTGCATCATAACCCTGCGGAAGGTCCTGAATAAAGGAATCTGCATCGACAAAGGCAGCTGCAGCCTGGACCTGATCATCACTAAGATCTTGGTACATGGCGATATTGGACTTGATAGTCCCGTGATAGAGGAAGGGATCCTGTAAGACCAAACCGATGTTTTTTCTCAGCTCTTCCTGACTGTAGTTCCTGATATCCACATCATCCAAGAGAACGTGGCCTGACTGAAATTCATAAAAACGCATGAGGACATTGATAATCGAAGATTTCCCCGAACCTGTATGACCTACAAAGGCAATGGTTTCGCCCTTGTTAACTGAAAAGGAAATATCATCCAGAATCGGATGTTTGCCATCATATGAGAAACACACATGTTCAAAACGGATATTGCCTTCTTGGACTTTGGCTGGTCCATCTTCTTGAAGAGGCTCATAGGTCGTTTCGTCAATCAAGGCAAAGACACGGCCTGCAGACACCATGGACGTTTGAAGGGTTGAAAAGTTTTGCGTCACCTCAATCAAGGGATCAAAAAGGCGGTTGATATACTGGATGAAGGCATACATGGTTCCGGCCGTTATCCCGATAGAAAGACCACGGTAACCAAAGTAAGCCATCAAAACGGCATATCCTAGCAGTTTCAGCAAACTCATGGCAGGGCGCAAGAAGAGGGCATCCAAGGCTACAGAACGGTTGGCATAGGCCAAGTGTTCTTGGTTGATTTCATCAAATTCTGCCTGCAGGCGCTTCTCTTGATTAAAGTCCTGGATAATCCTGATTCCCTCGATATTCTCTGCCAACTTACTATTGATATCCGACAAGAGACTTCTGGTTTTTTCGATGATTTTCACTGATTTTTTCCGATAGAGATTGACCAAAAGGAAAATCAAGGGAAGAAAGAGCAAGACTAAAGCTGTCAAACGAAAATCCAGCACCAACATGGTATAGAGAGTTGTCAGAAAGATGAAAACTGCTGAAATAAAGCTGGATAAAATCCCTGAAAACATATCACTGATGGTCTCGGTATCATTGGTCAAACGAGAAACGATGGAGCCTGCTGGCGTCTTGTCAAAATAAGACATGCCCAGTTTCTCCATATTGGCAAAGGCATCGCGACGAATATCTCTAACAATACTGTAGGATACCCGCGCAAAGAGAAGATTCCCGACATACTGAACTAGAGTTTGTAGGAGATAAAGGCCATAGTAGGCCAGCAAAACGGTCACGGCCAGTTGATTAAGATTACTGAGGTACTGGTCGATAAAGTGGGAAGCTACAAGGGGAATGACACTTTTAATGACCGTCGTCGCAAGGAGAAAACTGAGTGCCAAAAAGGTGAGGAGACCATAGGGCTTGAGATAGGACATCAAGCGCTTCAATACAGTCCATTGTTCTTGTTTATTCTGCATCTTCTTCTCCTTTCATTTCCAACTGCTGAGACTGGTAGGTTTGGGCATACCAGCCATCTAGAGCTAGCAGGTCTTCGTGCGTACCTCGTTCGATAATCTGTCCATTTTGCAGAACTAAAATCAAATCTGCATGGACAACTGCACTGAGACGATGTGCTGTGATAATGGTTGTCTTATCCCTCCGCGTCTCCTTGAGATTGTCAATAATCGCATACTCCGTCTTAGCATCCACGGCGGACAGGGAATCATCTAAAATTAAGATATCAGGGTCTAGAATCATAGCTCGACTCATGGCTAGGCGCTGCTTTTGCCCACCTGAAAGACTGACTCCTTTTTCACCAATCAACGTATCAAATCCCTGAGGCATATCTACAATATCTTGGTAAACTTGGGCTAACTTAGTCGCTTCCTCGACTTCTGATAAAGGCAGGTCAGGATTTCCAAAGCGGATATTGTCTAAAATCGAAGTCGCAAAGAGGAACTGGTCCTGAGGAACATAGCCCATGAGACTACGAAGGTCTGTCAGACGATAGTCCCGAATATCGTGACCGTTTAGGTAAATAGCTCCCTTATCCACATCGTATTCTCGCAAGAGAAGCTTGATCAAGGATGTTTTCCCAGAGCCTGTCTGTCCGACCAAGCCAAGAGTTTCCCCTTTTTCCAAACTAAAGTGAATATCCGTCAGTGTTTCCTCATTTTCAAAGGCAAAACTATCAATATCGTACTCCAAGCGTCCATTTTCAATACCGTCCAGAGGACATTCAGGATCTTTTACAGGTGATTCCTGAGATAAAAGTTCCTCAATCCGTTGGTAAGAAACCTTGCCTCGCTGAGTGATATTAAAGAGGAAGCCAATGGCCATAAGAGGCCAGACCAACATATCCAAGTAGCTGATAAAGGTAACCAGATTCCCAACCGTGATTTGCCCTTTCTGAACCATCAAAGAGCCGACCAAGAGGGTTAAAACATAGGACGAACCAACAAACAAGAGAACCATGGGGTCAAAGAGACTATCGTATTTCATGGTTTGGAGGTTCTTTTGGAAGGTCAATTCATTGACTTCCTGAAAGGACTTCAACTCGTCCGCCTGATAACCGAATGACTTGGTCACCTTGATACCTGATACAGACTCCTGCACCTTGTTATTAAGTTCGGAAAAGGCTGCCTGTGACTCGCCAAAGGCCTTGTGGGTCTTTCTCCCTAGACGACTAGTCGCATAAGCCATGAAAGGCAAGGGAAGAATGGCAACCAAGGTCATCTGCCATGAAATGCTAAGAAGCATGGTCAGCAAAGTCACCAGTGCCGTGATAGAAGCATCCACCGCAGACATAACACCTCCACCTGCTAAACGGGTTAAGGCGTTGATATCATTGGTGGCATGTGCCATCAAGTCCCCCGTTCGATAGGTCTGATAAAAGGCTGGCGACATTTTTGTGAAATGCTCAAACAAGCGAGATCGCATAATCTGCCCCAAACGATAGGAAGTTCCAAGAATATACATGCGCCAAACATAGCGCAGATAGTACATCCCAAAGGCTGCAAGCAGTAGATAAAATAGATTAAGAAGGAGGGCCTGCTGGGTTAATTGTCCCCCAGTGATGGCGTCAATCACCCGTCCCATAACCATGGGAGGAATGAGATTGAGGACGGAAACCAAGATCAAGGCCACAATCCCGACTAAATAACGGCGCTTTTCCAACTTGAAAAACCACCAGAGTTTTTGAATAATGGACATAAAATCCCTTTCTGATTGCAAATGGAAACCTGAGGCCAAGACTCAATGAAAATCAAAGATCAAACTAGCCGCAGGCTGCTCATAGCACTGCTTTGAGGTTGTAGATAGAACTGACGAAGTCAGTAACCTACATACGGCAAGGCGACGTTGACGCAGTTTGAATTTGATTTTTGAAGAGTACAAGACCTCAGGTTTTTCTTATTCATATGTTACGACTGAGACGACACCCTTGTCGTACTCAGCGATAAAGATATTGGCCACATTGTCATGCCCTTGTTTGCTGAGATTATCAAGCAACCACTCTTCGCTACGGTCAATATATTCCAAAACATCGACTTGGATCACACCGTCAGTCACAACTGGATACTTAGGATTTTCATCTCCCATTTGGACCACGATGAGTTGGCCATTTTGCTCATGCACAGCTCGTTTGACCTGTTTCATCTGGAAAATTCCTTGGCTACGAAGTTTGAGAGCAACTTCTGCTGCAGACAAACCAACTGAACGACAGGCTTCTGGGTCAATCTGCCCATTTTTGATAAGGAGAGTTGGTTTTCCATCAATCAAGCGTTTGACAAAACGAACATTGTTATTGAGCCACTTGAGGGTCAAGACCAAAATCGTCCACATCATCAAAATCACTGCGTACTGCAGAATGCTGATTGAACTATTGTAAATCACCCCACCGATGATACCACCAAGAACATAGTTCTGAATTTGGTCTGTAGCAGAGTTAGGTGCTAGATTCCCCTTTCCTGTCACATTAATAACAAAAACAAGAGAGAAAAGACCCAAGGCCAGTTTGATTAAAATTTCCATATAATTGAGTGTCATTTGTTTACCTCCACCAATTCAATAGCGTCTGTTTGATGCAATTCTAATTTCTCTAAAAGATACTTGTCTGGTTGGCTCCCGTTCATGGCACGATAGAAATTTGAACCTACCTTGATAAGTGCTCCATCAGTGGCTGCAGAAGTATTGACATAAACTTCTGATTTATCCACTCCCAAGTCTTTGGAAACAACCTCTATGAAATGAAGGGAAGTTTGAAATTGGTTGTTAGAGGCTTGATTGGTCTGGTATTTTGAGATTGTTACCAAAAGCATGGCTACCAAGGTCAAGGCCAAAATCATGACCAATTCCCGAAACTTAGTCCCCTTTTTATCTCGATAGGCTTTAAAAGCAAAAAATCCTGTGATAGCTAGGAGCACAATCCCAAAGCCAATCATGATGCCATTTTGCTGACTGATTTGGCTGAGTACATAGTCGTAAGAATAGAATTTCATGTATTTTCACTCCCTTTCATAAAATCATTCTTAATTATAAACGAAAGAGGGTGATTTTTCAAACCATACGTTGGGGAAATGCGCCTTTTTTTGGTATAATATAGTCTGTAATCTGAATGAAAAAGGTAACATTATGAAACTCATCTCATGGAATATCGATTCCCTCAATGCAGCCCTAACGAGCGACTCAGCTCGTGCAAAATTGTCCCAAGAAGTCCTACAAACCTTGGTAGCCGAAAATGCTGATATTATCGCTATTCAGGAAACCAAGCTTTCTGCAAAAGGGCCTACAAAAAAACACCTAGAAGTACTTGAAGAACTCTTTCCAGGCTATGAAAACACTTGGCGTTCCTCTCAAGAACCTGCTCGCAAAGGCTACGCTGGAACCATGTTCCTTTATAAGAAAGAACTCACACCAACGATTAGCTTCCCAGAAATCGGTGCTCCTTCTACCATGGATTCGGAAGGCCGCATCATCACCTTGGAATTTGAAACATTTTTCGTGACCCAAGTTTACACACCAAACGCTGGCGATGGTCTCAAACGCTTGGAAGAACGCCAAGTCTGGGATGTCAAATATGCTGAGTATTTGGCTCAACTAGACAAAAAAAAACCAGTCCTTGCGACTGGAGACTACAACGTAGCCCACAAGGAAATCGACCTTGCAAATCCTGCCAGCAATCGTCGTTCGCCTGGATTTACCAACGAGGAACGTGCTGGATTTACCAACCTCTTGGCAACTGGATTTACTGACACCTTCCGCCACATTCATGGCGATGTCCCAGAACGTTACACTTGGTGGGCACAACGCAGCAAGACTTCTAAAATCAACAATACAGGCTGGAGAATCGACTACTGGCTCACCAGCAATCGCGTCGCTGACAAGGTGACCAAGTCTGACATGATTGACTCAGGCGCACGTCAAGATCATACGCCGATTGTATTGGAAATTGAACTTTAAGGATTTTCACTATGAACTACAATGCAGTTATTCCCGAGTTTGTTGTAAGTGATTTAGAACAGTCCCGTTCCTTCTACTGCGACTTACTCGGTTTTAGAATCGAATACGAGCGTCCAGAGGAGAAATTTCTCTTCCTATCGCTTGAAGACTGCCAACTTATGCTAGAAGAAGGCAGCACAGAAGAATTAGCCCAACTGACCTATCCTTTCGGGCGCGGTGTCAATATTTCCTTTGGCATTGAAGATGTCCCTCAGCTCCACCAAAAACTGCTGGAAGCTGACTATCCTATCCATCGTCCGCTGACCAAAAGAGAATTTCGAGTGGGAGATAGCTTTATTCACCCTCATGAATTTGCGATTTTAGATCCTGATGGCTATTTTTTAAGATTTAGCGAATAGAAGAATAAAAGGCTACAATACTTTCTAGCGTTGCAGCCTTTTATTCGTTCGCTTTTATGATCTATTTGCTAACAAAATATTTGATTTCTAAAGCTATTTAGTGTAAAATAATAACATTAACGCTATTGCGTTTGATAATAGTATCATTTTACTTGTTTATGTCGTGAATTGGCACGACGTTTCTACAAGGTGCCGGAACACCTAACAATGAGTATGTCAGCTGAAGGTATGGTTTTGACCATGCCTATTTTGGGGACTTACTTAGGGGATTAAGTAGGTTCTTTTTCTATTTCTTGCTAGAAACTCTAAACAAGTAAATGAAGCATCTTTTAGACTTTAGGAGGTCTTATGAAATTATTAGAAGAGCGCATCCTTCAGGATGGGCATATCTTGGGTGACAACATCCTTAAGGTGGATTCCTTTTTAACCCACCAAGTTGATTTTAGCTTGATGCGAGAGATCGGTAAGGTATTTGCGGAAAAATTTTCTTCTGCTGGCATTACCAAGGTCGTGACTATTGAAGCGTCAGGTATTGCCCCAGCCGTTTTTACAGCTGAAGCCCTAAACATTCCCATGATTTTCGCCAAAAAAGCTAAAAACATCACCATGAACGAAGGCATCTTAACTGCTGAGGTTTACTCCTTTACCAAGCAGGTGACGAGCACGGTTTCCATCGCTGGAAAATTCCTCTCACCAGAAGACAAGGTCTTGATTATTGACGATTTCCTTGCTAATGGCCAAGCTGCCAAAGGTTTGATCCAAATCATCGAACAAGCTGGAGCAAAAGTTGAAGCGATTGGTATCGTGATTGAAAAATCTTTCCAGGATGGTCGTAATTTGCTTGAAAAAGCAGGATACCCCGTCCTATCGCTCGCTCGTTTGGAACGTTTTGAAAACGGTCAGGTCGTATTTAAGGAGGCAGATCTCTAATGCAACAACAAGAAAAACACTCGCAAGCAGCCGTTCTTGGCTTGCAGCACTTGCTCGCAATGTACTCAGGATCTATCCTAGTTCCTATTATGATTGCGACAGCTCTGGGCTATTCAGCTGAGCAATTGACCTACCTGATTTCTACCGATATCTTCATGTGTGGGGTGGCGACCTTCCTCCAACTCCAACTCAACAAATACTTTGGGATTGGACTACCAGTCGTTCTCGGAGTTGCCTTCCAATCCGTCGCTCCTTTGATTATGATTGGTCAAAGTCACGGTAGCGGTGCTATGTTTGGTGCCCTTATCGTTTCTGGGATTTATGTAGTTCTGATTTCAGGCATTTTCTCAAAAGTAGCCAATCTTTTCCCATCTATCGTAACAGGATCTGTCATTACCACGATTGGATTGACCCTGATTCCTGTAGCTATTGGAAATATGGGAAATAATGTTCCAGAGCCAACTGGTCAAAGTCTCTTGCTTGCAGCCATCACTGTTCTAATCATCCTCTTGATCAACATCTTTACCAAAGGATTTATCAAGTCTATCTCCATTTTGATTGGTCTGGTTGTTGGAACCGCCATTGCTGCTACCATGGGCTTGGTTGATTTCTCCCCTGTTGCAGCAGCACCACTTGTCCATGTCCCAACTCCCCTCTACTTTGGGGTGCCAACCTTTGAAATCTCATCTATCGTCATGATGTGTATCATCGCAACGGTTTCTATGGTTGAGTCCACTGGTGTTTACTTGGCCTTGTCTGATATTACCAATGATCCAATCGACAGCACGCGCCTTCGCAACGGTTACCGTGCAGAAGGTCTGGCCGTACTTCTCGGAGGAATCTTTAACACCTTCCCTTACACAGGATTTTCACAAAACGTTGGGTTGGTTAAATTATCAGGTATCAAGACCCGTCTGCCAATCTACTACGCAGCTGGTTTCCTAGTCCTCCTTGGACTCCTTCCTAAGTTTGGTGCCCTAGCTCAAATTATTCCGAGTCCTGTCCTCGGTGGTGCCATGCTGGTGATGTTTGGTTTTGTTTCCCTTCAAGGGATGCAAATCCTCGCCCGCGTTGATTTTGCTAACAATGAACACAACTTCCTTATCGCAGCAGTTTCCATCGCTGCAGGTGTCGGACTCAACAATAGTAATCTCTTCGTCAGCATGCCGACAGCTTTCCAAATGTTCTTCTCAAACGGAATCGTCGTAGCCAGCCTACTTGCCATTGTCCTAAATGCAGTATTAAATCGGAAAAAGAAATAAGAAAAAGAGGTGTGAGCCTCTTTTTTGTATATAGCTAATGAACAATCATTGTAAAAATAAATCAGCTAAAAATCCTTCTCTTAACATTTCTAAATTAAATACATTCGTAATATGGCTAAATGCTTCTGCTAGTGGTAAGTGGGCTGTTTTCCATCCTTTACCATCAGTAACCCAAACAAATTCAACATCGTCATCTGAGGTAATAACAAATTGACTAAGTTCAGTAAATTCTCCAGCCACCGCTTTTAATTTACTTCCTCCTCCGCCATAGTAATTCGTTTCAATCAGCCAAACCTTATGTTTTTCTCGGGAATAAACTGCAACATCAAATCTTCTCTCAGACTTATCAACAGGTACTTTAATCCCCCACTTATCCTTAATAAATTGGGCTGTAGCTTGAGATTTCCATTCCAGTTTTTGTTCCTGAGAAATTTTTGCTACATGTCTCTCTAAAATCCCCTCCATGGTTGTTCCACTTCGGTTTTTTCGTGCATTGCTATCTAATCCAGTCTCTACTCCATAAACATAATCAACTAATGAACGATTAGCATGTTGTTGTAAAAAATTTAATAAACCAGATTGCTCAATAAATTTCATGTAATCATCTATTCTACTAGTGTCTATCGTTTTGAAATCCAATTGCTCAAAAGACATATTATCGTTTTCATCTATTGTTAAAACATCTAAAACTTTATCACGACTTGCAATCAAGCTAGGAATTGCTTTTAACAAATTAGGTTGTTTAGTGAATAGGTATAATGCGTCTGAATAGATATCATCTTTACCAATTAAGTAGTTTAAAGTATTCAACTCTAGTTCATACTTCTTTGTCTCACGATCAACTTTCTCCCAATTTACATAATATTCAGGAGTTCTGTTGGTAATTGAGAGAGTATTTAAAAAATTTTGTAATCTATCTTCTGATGATGAAGAAATGTAAGTATTAAAATCCATAATTCACCTTGTAATTAAAATAAACCAAAAAATGTCATGTCGTATTCATCAAGCATTATTTTGATGCCATCCCCTCGTAACATTTCAAAAGTATCACGATATTTATCTTGACCAAAAAAACTTTTATTTCCAACAAATATGAATTGCACAGAAAATGGTTCACCCTCTGGCACACTATCTAACAAACGTTGATAAATACGTCTTTTATTGCCAAAGCCCAGTAGTTTTTCATCAACGCTTCCTTCGCTTTCCTGCCATTTTTTCTCAACTATATAAACTGTATGATTTTCAAAATTTATAAATACTTCATCTGGTTTCCATTGTTTAGAATTGGTATTCTTAATCCCCAATTCTTTCAAAAAATCATAAAATCTATATTGAGGCATAATTTTACCAATGATTTCTTCTTCCCCAATTCTAAAAACTTCAAAGCCTTTTGTTGCTTTTCTATCTTTGAAATCTATTTCTTTAACTTCATATCCTGGAAGGGAGTCTACTAATTCCGAAAAATCAGTATCTCTTTCAAATTTCAAACCATTAGTGGTCGTTTTGGCTCCTCCTCCATGTTTATTTGGTTTTCTAGCCATAGTTTTCCTCCTCTAATCTTCTTCTAGCTATCTTCAAATATTCTTTTTCAGCATCGATACCTATAAATCTTCTACCTAATCGCTTTGCAACAACACCCGTAGTACCACTGCCAACAAATGGATCTAAAATATAGTCTCCTTCTTTAGTAGATGCTAAAATAATACGTTCCAGTAAATATTCTGGTTTTTGTGTTGGATGCTTCCCAGCCCATTTTTCAGCTTTTTTCGTCAACGCTCCTGTCCAAACATCTTTCATTTGTTTACCATCATTCAGCTCTTTCATCAAATCGTAATTATAATAATGGCGAGCTTTTTTATCGTTTTTTCTTGCCCATAAAATAGTTTCAGTAGAATGAGTAAAATAACGACAAGATAAATTGGGTGCAGGGTTTGTTTTCTGCCAAGTAATATTATTTAGAATTTTAAAACCTTCTTGCTCTAATGCCATTCCAACAGAGTAAATATTATGCAGACTCCCTGAAATCCATATAGTCCCATTAGGTTTCAAAACTTCTTTTGCTAAACGTATCCATTTACGATTGAATTCGTGCTTTTCCTCAAAGGAAGAAATCTTATCCCAATCTCCTTTGTCAACAGAAACAACTTGTCCCCCTGAATTAGATATTCCACCATTACTTAAAAAATATGGTGGGTCAGCAAAGATCATATCCATACTCGCTGGTTTCATTTTTGATAATAATTTAAACGTATCTGCATGAACAAGAATCATTTTGTCTTTATTATAGTATGGTTTTGTCATTAAAACACCCCCATACTTATATTCGTTAATTTTCATAATTTGTAACTATAATTTCAGAAATTTTTCCTCGACTTGAAGACTTAGCTCCATTTGTTCGTGTAACTTCTACATAATAGATATTAAAATCTCGATATAATTCCTCTACTAAATGACTCGATGAATTTGACAACATAACATAAGCACCTGCATCACTTAGTCTCCTAAATGTATCTCTTAATCTAACTTGATCATCATAAGAAAAACCTTCATGAGTGTACGATGTAAAATCACTTGTATCAGATAATGGTATATACGGAGGATCGAAATAAATAAAATCTCCTTCTTGAACATCTAAGAGCGCATCCTCAAAATCGCCCGTTCTAATTTCTATTAGATTGTTATTTAGATAATCTGAAATAGCAAATATTAGCTCTTCATCAACAATTTTAGGATTCTTATAGCTACCGTATGGTACATTGAATTGATTTTTAGAATTCACTCGATATAACCCATTAAAATCGACTCTTAGCATATATAGAATTCGAGCAGCTCTTTGGACATCGGACATATTGTTTATTCTATCATCACGATCAGCTGAGCGTAATTGTAAGTAATAATCTTTTGAATTATTTTCCTGATGATACTTCAATAAGTCAATTAACTCCTGAGGATTATCCTTGATTTGTTGATAACAGTTGGTTAACTCAGAATTATAATCATTAATAACAGCCCTTTCAGGAGCTATATCAAAAAATAATGCCCCCCCTCCGATAAAAGGTTCATAATAATCATTATACGTTTCAGGCATAAGTTCTTTTATGATAGGTAATAATTGTCGTTTACCGCCTGTCCATTTAGTGAATGGTTGTAGAATAATTTTTTTCGTTTGTTCAATATTCATACTTAGTATTATACCACAGAAACATAACCATTAGCTTGGTATTTTACTACTCTTGTAAATTTAAAATGAGTAGGCTATATTTGTCCTACTCATTTATCTTTATATCCTTACCTGTCTTTCTTCTGACCTTTGTCCTGTGACAAACATGGTAAAGGTTGCTTTGCAGACATTTCTGCCTTCTTGATTGGTGATATCAACATCTACCACACAGGTTGTGCGTCCATGATGGACACATTCTCCTTTAATGGTCAGCACATCGTCGCGTTTTCCTGCCTTGAGGTAGTTGATAGAGGACTGAAGCGTCACTCCATCAAGCCCCAGCGAGATAACCACTAGACCACTAATCTGGTCACAAAGGGTAAAGAGATAGCCACCATGGGCATTGCCATAGTAGTTGAGCGACGAGTCCACTACTTTTGTCGTCACCACAACATGACCATCTCTCATTTTTTCTATTTCGTAATTTTCAAAGGCAGATATAGCGTCAAAATGCAAATCTTTCATCGTTTCCTCCTGATATTTCAAACGACACTATGATACTACTTTTTATAGGACTGTGCAAGGAGAAAGCTCCTAGTCTGGCAAAATTCCGACCTGTTCTACAAAGCGCATAAAGGCTGCCTGTCCTTGTTTCGTCTGCTTGTAAACCCCTGCGTCCTCCAAAACACGCGCAAAGATAGCACCCACAGAGTCCTTGACGATTTCAAGGGCTTTTTCTTTATCTGCTAGATCTGGATGTTGGGCTTTGAGCTGGTCTGCCCATTCCTGATGATAGTCTGCAACTGCTTCACCATCTCCTACAAGATAGCTGGCGACTTGCTCCACTTCTGCTTTCAAACGAGGTGGCAAGATAGCCAAGCCCATGACCTCAATCAAGCCGATATTTTCCTTCTTGATATGTTGAACATCCTTGTGGGGATGATAGATGCCATCAGGATGCTCTGGCGATGTCTGATTGTCTCGCAAGACCAAATCCAACTCAAACTGACCATCGCGTTTACGGGCAATGGGGGTAATGGTATGGTGTGGTGTCCCGTCTGTCTCTGCCAAAATCTGTACTTCAGGGTCTGAATATTGCCGCCATTCCTGCAAAATCTTATCAGCCAAGTTGATCAAATCTTCTTTGGAATCCGAAGTCAAACGTAGCACTGACATAGGCCACTTGACAATCCCAGCCTTGACCTGCTCAAAACCAGTAAATCGGAAAGTCTTTTGCAAGGGAGCCAATTCCATGGGAAATACGTGACGGCCTCCCTGATAGTGATCATGAGTCAGAATAGACCCTCCCACGATTGGCAGGTCGGCATTTGAACCCGCAAAATAGCCCGGAAATTGCTCTACGATAGCCAGCAGACGCTCAAAGCTTTGACGGCTAATGGCCATGGGACGATGCTGACCGTCTAAGAAAATACAGTGCTCATTAAAATAAGCATAGGGCGAATACTGGAAGCCCCACTCCTGACCCGCCATTTCAAAACGGATAATGCGGTGATTGCTGCGAGCTGGGTGGTTGACCCGACCATGATAGCCCTCATTCTCTAGACAAAGCTGACACTGGGGATAATTGCTAGCTTGCACCAACTTGGCTGCCGCAATCTCCTTTGGATCCTTTTCAGGCTTAGAGAGGTTGATGGTAATCTCAAGCTCTCCGTAATCAGACGGTACACGATAAGCAATATTTTTAGCAATGGCCTTGAGCTTGATGTAGTCATTTTTCTGGCTAAGTTGATAGAAGTCCGCAATTGCCTGCTCAGGAGATTGGGCATAGGTTGCCCAGAAGTCACGATTGACCTGACTTGGACAAGGGGTTACCAAGTCCATCAGTTCAGCACCGAGGATTTCACGCGCAGTCTGACTATCCTCAATCGTCTCTAATCGAACCGCTTCCTCGACCAGCTGGTCCTTGAGGTCAATCAACTCATCCAGATCAGTCTCAACTTCCAAAACACCTTCACCCACTCGAGCCAAAACACGATTGGTTAGGTAGATTCGATCCATTTCCTCAAATGAACTTCCAGCAATGACTTCCGTGATAAATGCGTCTAGAATTCCCTGACTCATTGATTCTCCTTCTTACTTTCTAAATAGTCTCTGACAGCATCTAAATCCTGAAAAACTTGTTCTGTTTTATTTAAGAAAAACTGTGCTGGCATTTTTAAGTCTGGAATACAAATAACTGGTATCCCAGCTCTATACGCTGCTTCAATCCCTGCTTCACTATCCTCTAGTACTAAGCAATTCTCTGGTAAAACATTCAAATCACTACAGGCCTTTAAAAATATATCAGGGTAAGGTTTGCTTCGCTTTACATCTTTTGCAAAAACTAGATGGTCAAATAAGGACAGTATCCCATTACTATCCAAAATCATTCTAGCTCTAGATTCAACACTTGAAGTTGCTAAAGCGATTGGAATACCTTCTCTTTGCAAAAAAGCAAGCAAATTTTTAGCACCTTTTTTTAAATTTACACCTTTGGCTAATATTCGAGCTTCCAGTTCATAAACTTTTTCCAAGGTTTGGTCAAAGTTCCAAGGTAAATCATAGGTATCTAAAAATCGTTGAACATTCTCCTCTTCCCTATGTCCACTGTATTCTCTAGAATATGTTTCTTCTGTGAAAGGAATTCCAAAATCTTTAAGCAATTCTTGATAAACTTTTAGAGAAATGATCTCAGTATCAGCTAATAAGCCATCTAAATCAAATATTACAGCGTCCATTTACTTCTCTCCTAGTCTAAAACGCGAGTGCCACCTGCAACTTCAGCGATATAGAAGCTTGGAGCATATCCAACGACTTCTTCGTAGTGCTTGCCAACAGCTGCTTTAAAAGCCTCAACAGCATCTTTTTGCACCAAGGCAATGGCACAGCCACCAAATCCTGCCCCTGTCATACGAGCACCGAGAACACCTTCTTGATCCCAAGCTGTATGAACAAGTGTGTCCAATTCTAGGCCAGTTACTTCATAATCATGCTCAAGAGAAACGTGTGACGCATTCATCAAGCGACCAAATGTTTCCAAATCACCTGCTTGAAGGGCTGCTTGAGCTTTAAGAGTACGTTGGTTTTCAAGCACAGCATGGCGAGCACGTTTTAAACGATTTTCGTCTTTAATTAGATAGCTGTATTGGTCAAAAGCCCACTCATCCAATTCACCCAAGGTCTGAATATCCAAGGCAGCTTGCAATTCTTCCACTGCTTTTTCACACTCAGCACGGCGTTCATTGTAT
Source organism: Streptococcus oralis (assembly GCF_023109315.1). Taxonomy (GTDB): domain Bacteria; phylum Bacillota; class Bacilli; order Lactobacillales; family Streptococcaceae; genus Streptococcus; species Streptococcus oralis_BS. The sequence continues at coordinate 25,592 of NZ_JALDUF010000002.1, read as the reverse complement.
TTAGAGTCCGCTAGTTCACGGCGTTTGTTGGTGTTCATGATGACAACAACATTGTCCTTCAAATCAAGTGGCACCAAGTCATATTCTAACGTATTGGTATCCAGGTAAATGGCACGCTGGTCAGCACCCATACCAATGGCAAACTGGTCCATGATACCAGAGTTGACTCCTATAAAGTTATTTTCTGTTTGTTTTCCGATTTTAACCAAATCCAAACGGTCTAGTTTTAAACCAAAGAGATGCTCTGCCACAACCCCTGTCAAAAGTTCCAAGGATGCTGATGATGACAAGCCTGCACCATTTGGGATATTTCCATAAACATAAAAATCAAACCCTTTGTCAATCACGTGCCCAGCTTCTTGCAAGAAATGAAGAACCCCTTTTGGATAGTTGGTCCAGCTATGCTCTTTTTCAAATTTGAGGTCAGCAAGAGGCACTTCGATGATACCCTTGTCCTCAAAGTTGGCTGAGTAGAAACGCAAGACTTGGTCGTCACGCTTGCGAGCCGCCCCATAAGTTCCCAAGGAAATAGCGGCTGGAAAAACGTGCCCACCGTTGTAGTCTGTGTGTTCACCAATCAAATTGATGCGTCCTGGTGAAAAGAAAGTTTGGTCTGCTTCTTGACCAAAAACAGCAAGGAAATCTTTGCGAAGGGCTTCAGTAGTAAGATCTTGTGTCATATGAATTCTCCTTTGACTGTCCGTTAAGTCGCCTTAACGCGTAATCGTTTTCTTCTATTGTATCCAAGGCATTTGCCAAGGTCAATCCTTTTTACTAAACTTTTACTAAACTATTAGTAAAAAGCAGAAAAATATGATATACTAACCTAAAAGGAGGAGGATTTATGGCTACCTTAAAAGACATCGCACAGCTAGCCTCTGTCTCTATCGCGACCGTATCTCGTGTCCTCAATCGCGACCAGAGTCTATCTGTTACAGAAGAAACCAGACACCGTATTTTAACCGTCGCGGAAGAGCTGGGCTATACTAAGCACCTCAAGACAGGCGAATCCCACAAACCCAAGCAAAAGATTGCCATTATCCAATGGGTCAGCGAACAAGGGGAGTTGGACGACCTCTACTACTACCAGATTCGCCTCGGTATCGAAAAAAGAGCCCAAGAGTTGGACTATGATATCTTGCGCTATTTTAATGACCATCCATTTACCCTGAGCGAGGAAGTGATTGGCATTCTCTGTATCGGAAAGTTCAGCCGATCACAGATCACTGCCTTTGAAGAATACCAAAAACCCCTAGTCTTTTTAGACAGCGATACACTTTCATTGGGACATACCTGTATTATCACTGACTTTTACACTGCTGTAAAACAAGTTGTCGATCACTTCCTCAGCCAAGGGCTTGATCGTATCGGAATTCTCACAGGCCTTGAGGAAACAACCGACCAGGAAGAAATTATCCAGGATAAGCGGCTAGAAAATTTCAAAGACATTACCCAAGCAAATGGTATCTACCATGAAGAACTGGTTTTTCAGGGGAGCTTTACGGCCCAGTCTGGCTATGACTTGATGAAGGAGGCCATTCACAAGTTGGGTGATCAACTCCCACCAGCCTTTTTCGCCGCCAGCGATAGTTTAGCCATCGGCGCCCTTCGTGCCCTTCAAGAAGCTGGAATCAGCCTACCAGACCGCGTCAGCCTCATTTCTTTTAACGACACTAGCCTGACCAAGCAAGTCTACCCTCCCCTCTCTAGTATCACGGTCTATACTGAGGAAATGGGCCGAGCAGGTATGGATATTCTTAACAAGGAAGTCCTCCACGGTCGCAAAATCCCTAGCCTAACCATGCTGGGCACCAGACTGACTTTGAGAGAAAGTACGAGGAATGAATAGGATAACAAAACGACCTCGCTAGAGGTCGTTTTTCTAATGATGATGACCATGCTTCTGCTCTAACTCTCTCACCTTCCGCCTATGTTGCGCATGATTGCTTTGACTGCTATCCACTTCAATAGTGATATTCTGCACGCCTCTTTCTTCTAAACATTGACGCACCACTTCTTTGGTCTCAATCATCTGCTCCCAGTCCTTGATACAAATGTGGACAACAGCATTGTTCTCTAGACCGTCCATGGACCAAATGCTAAGTTGATTGACACTTTTGACATTGGGTAAAGCCTCTAAATCCTTCTCCAAATCACTTGTCTCAACCCCTTCTGGCACAGCATCTAGGAAAATTTTTAGTGCGCTCCAAAAGCGAGGAATGGCTTTCGACAGAATAAAGATGGAAATAACCAGTGATAAGAGCGGATCAAGGATATACCAATCTGTAAATCGGAGTATAATCGCCATTAGAATGACAGCCAACCAACCAAGAGTATCTTCCAAAAAATGCAAGCTAAGAATAGACTCATTCTTTGTCTTTCCTTTACGAACTACCAGACTTGCTAGCACATTAATGACCACTGCAATGATTCCCAGCCAGAGGATACCATTTTCATTAACGGGTTGCGGATGAGCAATCTTCGTGATATTTTCCAAAATCACTAGGACAGACCCTATCATAAGAATCACAGCCGTTAGCATGGCCCCTAAAAGGCTAAAACGTTTGTAACCCAAGGTGTACTGTCTATCTTCTTCACGGTTGGAGATTGTTTCTAAAAGGGCTGAGATGCCAATGGCTATAGCATCTCCCAAGTCATGAACAGAATCAGCAAGAACTGCACTTGAACCAAAGATTCCTCCTGCGATAAACTCAACAATCGCATAACTTAAATTTAAGAAAAAAGCTAACCAGATAGATGTTTTAGAACTCATTTCTCTCCCTCCTTTGGTATAATGGGTATATACATACTTCTTTCATTTGTATTATCTAATAAAATCCAAAGAAAGGATAGAAGCAAACTGTCAGCCATGTTCAGTTCTGAACAGTTTGTCTCAAGTGTCTATATGCCAAAAAGAGACCGTCGAGTCAGCAAGACTAAAAAAGCCATCTATCAAGCTTTTCTACAAGTTTTGAACGACAAGGGCTATGATGCTACTACTGTCCAAGATATCATTGACTTGGCAGATGTTGGGCGCTCGACCTTTTACTGTCACTACGAGAGCAAGGAACTGCTTTTAGATGAACTTTGTCGCTACCTCTTTCATCATCTTTTTGAAAGGGAAGAACACTTGACTACCGAGGACTACCTCGCCCATATCTTTTTACATTTTCAAAAAAACCAAGATCATGTCACCAGTCTTCTTTTTTCCAAAAACGACTACTTTCTCCGCCAACTACACAAGGAACTCGAACACCACGTCTATCCCATGGTGGCGGATGACTTGCAAGAGGCCTATCCAAACATTCCGGCCTCCTACCTCCAGCATTTTGTTGTGACGAACTTTATCGAGACTCTAACTTGGTGGCTAAAAAAAGGAAAATCTTATACTGAAGACCAAGTGGTGAAATTTTACCTTGATGTAATGGAGGTGACCTCTACAACTCCACTTGATAACTAAGCCTGTAACTCAGAAAGGAACCAACTATGTTAACTTCGATGATTCTAGGAATACTAACAATCGTACTAGCTCTCGCATTCTCATTACTTCACCTTGCTGCTGCTTTTTCAGCCATGAAACAAAAGAACTACAGTCTGGGAAACACGTGCATCTTGGTCGGCAGTTGCATCACTTCTCTGGCTCTAGCTATCTTTTACTTCGTCCCACTGGCAACCATTCTACTATGGATTGTGGGTTCGAGTATCGTCTGCTATGGTGCCTACTGGAACGGTCGACAGCAAGAAAATCAACATATATCGCACCACATTATTCGTATAACGAGTGCTATTGTCATTACGGTATTATTCATTTTGCTCTAACACAAAAAAGGATCATCTGATCCTTTTTTTACTTTTTTAAGCGCTTTTTGCTGCCTTGCTCCACTGATACCACCCAACTAGACTATTGATGAGATAAATTAGGTATTTCCCTTGGATTTGCAGGCTTTCTCCCCACCAGAGATAGATTGAAAAGACATTAGTAGCAGCCCAGAATATCCACTGTTCACGGTAAACAGCTGTCATGAGGATTTGCCCTACACCATTGGTCGCATCAGTGATAGAATCACGATAGGGACGATTAGCTCCTATAGACTGATAAATAAACCCAAAGGCCAACCACCAAAGAACACTAATAGAAAGATACTTTGTCCAACCCTTGCCGTCTAGTTTACGTGCGACAAACTCTTGTTGTTCTTTCTTAAACTGGGCTTGATAAATCCAAACCAAGAGACCAATTGGCTGCATAATTGTAAAATAGAGAGTTGTTAAAACCTCACCATAGAAGCCTTTTTGAAGGGCAAGCACCAGATAAATGATGGAATTAATCAAACCAAATAGGTAGTTACTAGCACGACCTTCAGCTTCTCAAAGAGCAGAAAAAAGGTTAGTAAGGCTTGAGAGATGAATCATTTTAAAGGCAAACAATTCCAACAAGACGTCATCATTGTCGCTGTTGGTTATTACCTACGTTACAATCTGAGCTATCGTGAAGTTCAGGAATTGCTTTATGACCGTGGAATAAATGTTTGTCACACTACGATTTATCGGTGGGTTCAAGAATACAGTAAAATCCTCTATCATCTCTGGAAAAAGAAAAATAAACAGTCCTTCGATTCGTGGAAAATGGATGAAACCTATATCAAAATTAAGGGGCGTTAGCATTATCTCTATCGAGCGATTGATGCGGACGGTTTAACATTGGATATCTGGTTACGAAAGAAACGTCGAGCAGACGATAACAGCTATAAGTTAGAAGATACCGCCTATCAAGAAGATAAAGCACGCAAAGCAGAAACCGAAGATAAGCTAGCTATTGAAGCAATGAAAAGCAAGTACACCACGCTATTGCTAGAAAATATGTTGCTAAGTCCGTTTGAAATGCAAGATACAAAAATCATGGCAGGATTGCAAGTCCATGTTTACCCCCTCTATGACGAACTGAAAGAATTAAGAGGGCTAAATAGTGTCAAAGACCACTTGTCTTATGTTGCCAGCAGACGTGAAGAATATTCTAAGCATAATATCGCACGCTACCTCAAAAAAGCCATTGAACAATATCTACCAACGGTTAAAAGGCAGGACTTAAACCATGAGTGAAGACTTAAAAACGATCAAAGAGCTGGCGGATGAGTTGAGTGTTACAAAACAAAATATTCAATATCACTACCAAAGGTTACCAAAAGAATTACAGCTTAAAAGTTCCAATGGGTCTAATCTAATAAATTCTAAAGCAGAAAAAATAATTTTAGGTAAAGTAGAAAGTAGTAGCAAATCAAATACCAAAGACCAACAAATAAGTAGCAAAGACCAACAAATAGAAAAACTAACTAATTTGTTAGACCAGTAACAACGATTAGCCTTGCAAGATAAAAAGTTGCTAGAAGAATACAAGGCGGAAAATGATAACTTAAAAGCCCTCAAAATGCCCTCACAGGAAACAGAATTCAAACACTTAGACAATCAATATAAAGATGAAGTGAACGCTCTTAAAGAGAAGTTGGAAAATTTACAGGAACAAATCAAAGATCAAAAAAGGATAGAAGAACAAGAAAAACCAATAAAATGGTGGGGACTATGGCGAAAATAGATGATTCAGTTAAAAAGAAAGTTCCAGAATTGCGATTTAAAGGATTCACGGATGAATGGGAACAGCGTAAGTTGGGAGACGAAGTTCGAATAGTGATGGGACAGTCTCCTAATTCAGAAAATTATACTGATGATCCTAATGGGCGCTAAAAATGCGAAGACCTATGAAGACCTATTTTGTATTAGTCAAACAAAAAATCCAAAAGAAATGGTATATGATTATGACCATGAAACAAAGTAAAATCAAACCGAGTGATCTGAGGAAGCACCCGATGATCATGAAACGTTATTAAACACAAAAGTCACCCATATGAGTTCTTGCCAGAAGCTGAAGTTAATCCTTCAACCTGGAAAACCCGCAGAGGTGACTTTTTCTATACATCTCGATTTTTCTGGCAATAATCATTAACCGATAAATATGTCTGTGAATCACCCAGCGACTCCGCTATGTCCATAATCCGCGGTGGTAGTAATCCCACTCGCTGGACAAGTTCGTGATTGCTGAACAATTCCCGTGGACTCCCGGCGAAGCCAAACTTCCCGTGTTCCATAACATACACCGACTCAAACTCGGCGGCGACCCAATCCATGTCATGGGTGATGGTCACAACTTGGTGGCCCGAATCAGCCAACTGATGGAAAATTGCGGTCAACTTGCGCCGGCTTTCCCAATCAAGCGACATCATCGGCTCATCAAATAAATAAATCGCCGGATCCACTGCCAAAACTGTGGCAACGCTCAACAGCTTGCGTTCCGACAATGACAGGTCATATGGACTTTCAGCTGTTTTATCATCCAAGCCAACTCTTTTTAGAGCCGCTAAAGCCCGCCTCGTAATCGTGTCGTGGTCATCCATGACCTGCGCGACATTCCACTCCACCTCTCGTTGAACGGTCGGGTTGAAAAGCTGATCGTCAGGATTCTGAAAAGTAATCCCAACCTTCAGTAACTTTTCGACTGGTTTAAGATCATTAAAATTTTCTCCATCGATCTTAATCACACCGGTTTGTGGTGTCAGCAAACCCGTCAACAATTTGAAGAGCGTTGATTTGCCGGCACCATTTTGGCCGACAATCGCCACCATCGGATCGGTGAAGTGTTTGTCTTCAACATCCAAGCTAAAGGACCGTTCCGGATAAGTGAACGTCAGGTGGCTCAGTTCAATTGTGGACATAACGAACCTCCTTCAGATCAGCGTAATTCACCAGATACCGGCCATCAGCCAAGTGCCAATCCATTTTTTGAGCAAGTTGCTGGATTGTCGGGGCTGGAATCTGCCAGTCAGCTGCCAAATGATTAAACACCTCACCCGGCCTGCCCTGGGCTACCATTTGACCCTCGTGCAGCACCCACACAACGTCGGCGACTTCGCACAAATCGTCAATTTCACTGGCGACAATGAAGACAGTCGTATCTTTGACTTGGGCCAGCCATTGGAAAAATTGCCGGCGACCAAGGGGATCCATCTCACTGGTCGGATCATCCATAATCAAAACAGCCGGATTAGCCACAATCGCCGTGGCAATTGCCAACCGCTGGATCTGACCACCGGAAAGGCTCTCGGGACGCAAATTCAGCTGTTCAATCAGCCCCATTTGCGTGGCAACTTCTTCAACCCGTTTTTGAATCAGTCCTTCAGTCATTCCCTGATTAATCAAGTCAAAGGCGATTTCATCGGCAACCGTGTCTGCCAACCCGCTTAGTTGGCCAGCTGGATTTTGCAGTACAACTCCATTGATGGCATTATAAACGGGCCAATTGTCAGACACTCGCTGGCCAAACATGTGCCAATCGCCCTCAATCTCAGCAGACATAATTTTGGGAATGACCCCTGCCAGCACACGGCACAAAGTCGATTTGCCGGAGTGGCTATTCCCGATAATCCCAACCACCTGGCCGGTATGAACCTCCGCGTTAATCTGACGCAGTTGTGGTTGCTCAGTACCCGGATAACGGGTGGTCAAATTTTCAATTACAATCCGTTTATCTTCATCCATATCTTCCACCCAATCAATAAAATTGCCAATCCAGTCAGACCAATGTGCAGCGTCCGCGACAGGCGATACACGCGCTGGGAGGTTCTGACAGTCCGGTTGAGATTATCAAAACCTCTCAGTTGGAGAGAAATCGACCGCGTCATCGATTGATCCAAGGTCTTAATCACCAATGGAATTAGAACCGGCAGGACTGACTTTAATTTCTGAATCAACGTTTTTTGCGGATTGGTTCCGCGAACTTTTTGTGCCTGCTGGATTTTCCGCATATTGCGCATCATTTCCGGCAAAATATAACACACCGACATCAGAACGTAGACGGTTTTATAAGACAATCCGGACAGTTCCAAATAGGCCGCGTTTTCTGAAATACTCGTGGTCACCATAAAAAAGCCACTGGTCAAAATAATCACCAATACTCGACAACCCAGAGTGGTGGCGTAAATCAGGCCTTCTTTGTAGAACGACACCCCAAGCACAGAAAACAGCACAGTTTGATTCCGACTGTAAAATAACCCTTGGATGATCAGCATGGTGCAAATCAGAAACAGGCTGAATCCCAGCGCCTTAAAGGTGGTAGAACTCAATTTGGAAAATAACAATAGCAGTGTTGCGACAAGAATTAATCCGGCCTGAAGCAATAAATTCATACTGGCAAAGCTCAACAACGTCATGTCCAAGATGAACAAGAGCTTAGTAATCGGATCGATCACCTGGTACCACTTGAGCTTGACCCGTGGCGCTCCAGAAATCAATGTTTTATCAGTCATCATTTATCATCGCTAAAGAAGTGCACCATCCGCTTCGGCAGCTGACGATAGATGAAGAATGCCAGGTAGGCCACGCAGACTTTATCCAAAATATCCAAGACAAACTCATCGGTAAATGAGGCCAGCCACACTGGTGCATGATTGGCGACCATTACCGCAAACAATGAGTCACCCCAAGCGATACCGGTCTGACCACCCCAAAAGATGACGTTGAGTGGCGTTGAAATGACAGCTGAAACGATGGCAATAATAATAGCAGAAACAAATACTCGTCGCGCTGACGAGAACCACCCATTGGCGTGCAAAACTCCGACAGCAATCCCAATTCCGATGCTGGTAATCGCATACACGGTTGAAATTGGCGATAAGGTCAGCCCATAGATCACGTTGTTGATGAAACCACTAATGGCACCGGCAACCGGCCCAGCCAACATGCTGGTAAGAAAGGTTCCCAAAGACCCCAGCCAAACGGGCAACTTTAACCCCTCCGCCAAGGCTTTGGCAACATAGTTAATCCCCACGGCAGCGGGAATCAAAGTCATGGTGGCAGCACTTAACTTAAATTTCCACATACTGGTACGATGAATCGGTTCTGTTTTCATAATCTTCTCCTTTTGTTTTTAAAGAGCCGTGTCTGGATAGACTTTCGGACGCAACGCTCTATTATATATCTACTGAACTGTCTATACACAAGATTTCCATCCTTAGTCGACATGAGCTGAAAATCCTTATTTGTTAAGTAGTTCACAACACATTATACACCTATTTTGTGAATAGTCAAGTGTATTTACAGTAAAATTTTAGAAAATCCTAAAAATTTCCTCTTATTTTCCATTTTGAAAGACATTCAGTAACTCTAATATCAAAAAAGCCCAGACGACATTGTCTGAGCATTCTTTTCTATAGTCGTTTAAGCAAGTTGAGTTTGACATTTTCAAACTATTTCTTCAACAAACCTTGTTCTTGTAAAAACTCCTTGGCTACTTGTTCTGCTGACTTGCCTTCAACACCGACTTGATAGTTGAGCTGGCTCATCTGGCTTTCCGTGATTTTACCAGCTAGTTTATTGAGAACTGTCTCCAACTCAGGATGTTTCTTGAGAAGAGCTTCTTTCATAAGTGGTGCCCCTTGATAAGGTGGGAAGAGTTGTTTGTCATCCTCCAAGACCTGCAAATCATAACGCGCCAACTCTGCATCGGTTGAATAGGCATCCGTGATTTGAATATCACCTGACTGGATTGCCTGATAGCGAAGGGCTGGCTCCATGGTCGCTACGTTGAGATTGAGACCATACATTGATTGCAAGCCCTTATTGCCATCTTCACGGTCATTAAACTCGAGAGTAAAACCGGCCTTCAACTGTCCTTCCACTTTTTTCAAGTCCGAAATGGTCTTCAAGCCATATTCTTGAGCAATCTTTTTCGGAACAGCTACAGCGTAGGTATTTTGATAAGACATAGGTTTGAGATAGGCCAGATGATCCTGTTTGGCAATGCCATCACGCGCCACCTGATAAACCTGATCTGGCTCATGACCTACCTTGGGTGATGGCTGAAGCAAACTTTCAGTCACCGTACCAGTAAATTCAGGATAGATATCAATATCCCCTTTTTTCAGAGCTTCATAGAGGAAGCTTGTTTTCCCAAAATTCGGCTTAACAGTCGCAGTCATACTGGTATTTTCTTCAATCAGCAACTTATACATATTTGCCAAAATTTCTGGTTCCGGTCCCAATTTCCCAGCAATCACCAAGTTTTCTTTCTCTTTTTGAGCTAAGAGGGCTGGACTATAAGACAGACCGAGCAATATGGTCACCAAGGCAAAACCAGAGAAAATCGTCCGCAATTTTGCTTTTTCCATCACTTTTAGTAGGAAGTTAAAGGCAATGGCCAGCACTGCAGAAGAAAGGGCCCCAATCAAAATCAGACTGGTATTATTGCGGTCAATTCCCAAAAGGATAAAGGAACCCAGTCCCCCTGCCCCAATCAAGGCAGCCAAGGTTGCCGTACCGATAATCAAAACCGCCGCCGTCCGAATACCAGACATCATAACAGGCATGGCAAGTGGAATTTCAAACTTCTTGAGACGCTCCCATCTAGTCATCCCAAAGGCAATCCCAGCCTCTTGTAGACTTGGATCAATTCCCTTCAGCCCAGTAATGGTATTTTGCAAAATCGGAAAAATCGCATAAATCACTAGAGCTGTCAAAGCAGGCAAGGTTCCAATTCCCATCAAGGGGATAAAAAGTCCCAATAAGGCCAGAGACGGAATGGTCTGGAAAATCCCTGCAATCTGCAAGACCCAGTCCGCCAACTTCTCATGATAGCGAAGATAAACAGCCAAAGGAATAGCGATAAAAATAGCTAGTAACAAGGTCAACAGTGACAACTGCAAATGTTGAGATAGAGCTGTTACCCAATCACCAAAACGATCCTGAAAAGTTGATATCAAATTAGTCATGAACACTACCTCCAAACAAGTCTGCTACAAAGTCTGTTGCAGGAGCCTTTAAAATCGTCTCGGGATTCGCCACTTGACGAATCTCTCCATCCTGCAAGACAGCAATACGGTCCGCCAATTTCAAAGCTTCATCCGTATCATGGGTCACAAAAATCGTTGTCATACCAAACTCTTTATGCAATTCTTTCGTCAGAACCTGCAACTGTTTTCTCGAAATAGCATCCAAGGCTGAAAAGGGCTCATCCATGAGGAGAATCTCAGGCTGACCAATCATGGCACGGACAATCCCGACCCGTTGCTGTTCTCCACCAGATAATTCACTAGGTAAGCGATGCCCATACTCAGCTACCGGTAAACCAACCTTAGCTAAAAGCTCTTCTGTTTTCTGAGCAATTTCTTCCTTAGTCCAGCCCTTCATCTCAGGAATGAGAGCAATATTTTCCGCAACCGTTAGATTGGGAAAAAGAGCAATGGCCTGTAAAACATAACCAGTAGAAAGACGAAGCTCACGCTCGTCATAGTCTTTGATGCGCTTGCCATCCATGTAAATATTTCCATCAGTCGGTTCCAAAAGACGATTAATCATCTTAATCATGGTCGTCTTACCGGACCCAGAAGGCCCAACTAAAACCATGAACTCCCCATTCTCAATCCGTAAATTGACATCTCTCAAAACATCTTTTTCTGTATAGCGTAGCGCTACATTTTTATATTCAATCATTCTTAGTCCTCAATTTAAAATTTTCCTCGGTTGGTCAAGTCTTCTACCTTAGGCATAACTTCCTTATTATCCCAATGCTCCACAATAAAGCCGTTCTCCAAACGGAAGATATCGTACTGGGCATAAGGCACCCCATCTATCTGAGTTTGTCCAAAGCTGACCACATAATTTCCTTGTCCCAAAAGCTGGAAAACAAAGTCAAAAGTGACACCATGTTCAGCCACATAGTTTTTATAAGCAGCACTTCCTTGGCCAATCTCATGATTATGCTGAATCAAATCGTCCGCCACATAATCACTCCACTGCTCCAGCTCCCCATTTTGGAAAACTTCTGTCAAGAAACGACGGACTAACTTTTTATTTTCTGCTGTCTTATCCAAATCTGTGATTTCAAAATCACCAAAAATCTGATCTAATTGGCCGTTTTCAGGTGTTCGATAGTAGTCAATGACATCCCAATGCTCTACAATACGGCCGTTCTCATCCGCACGGAAAGTATCCGTCGTCACCCATTGAGCTTCCCCGCCATTGAGATATTGGTGAACATGCACAAAGACCAGATTGCCGTCTTCAATAGTGCGGACAATCTTCATCTCACGCTCGGGATGGCGCTCAAAGAAATTTGCAAAGAAGGTTGCAAATCCTTCTTTTCCGTCAGGCACACCTGTCGAGTGTTGGATATAAGTATCGCCTACAGACTGGGCCTGAGCCTCAGCAACTCGTCCATCTTGAATAGCATGAATGTATAGGTTGTGAGCATTTTTCACTTGTTTTGACATGATTTATGCCTCTTTTTCTTTTAAATTTTCTAAGATGCGTTCCTGATAGCTTTCAAACTGACGGATTTCTTCTTCAGAGAAGCCTTTATAAAAAATTGCATCTAATTTTTGACTGACACGATTGCCCACTTCTTTCTGCGACCAACCTTGCTCTGTCAACTTGACATATTTCTTTCTCTTATCTATTCCACATGGGCTAATGATGACCAGGTTTTGCTCCTCAAGATTCTTTATCATGGTTGTTAGCGTATTGTTAGCGAGACCAGTCGCCAGCGCAATATCTGTCGCAGTTGCACAGCCCGTTTCACTATTCCATAAAACCGCTAAAATCTTTCCCTGTTCACTCCGATAAAGAGCCTCAGGATCCTGATTCAGTAACTTTTGAAAAATCCGCCCATTTAACAAACGAATATGATGAGCTACCAAATGACTATCTTTCATGACCTCTCCAATTTTTTTCTATATCGAATTTTCTCCATTGTAACACCTATCATTCCATCTGTCAACTATTTCGATTTAGAAATAATTTCCACCAACAAAAAAGACCTCCTACCTAAAGTAGAAGATCTTCGTTCTTGAGTAACTTAATCTGTCATTTCAGACACCAGTGTTCGATGTTCCAGTGGTAGACTGCACATAACTAGCAAGAAGATGAATCCTGACTGTATCCAGAAGAGAGCCAAGTCAAAAATTCCATGTACAGCGACTACTGTAAGGAAGGAGAGATAAAGACCGATAATTGGTCGTTTACCAGACTCCTGACTCATATCCATCATCATGTGAACCGGGATAACCGAAGAAATGGATAGGAGAATGGTTCCAATCAAACCATAACTTAAAATAGTATCGATGTAAAGACTATGCGCGTGTTCGTGGTAAGGTGCATGGATTCTCGGATAGGAATTCATATAGGTCAGTGGACCCTCACCCCAAATCGGATTTTGCTTAAACAAAGTCATACCCGCATTCCAGATTGAAACACGCTCCTCCATTGAAGAATCTAGCGTTCCCATACGGACACCCAAATCGCTTGAGAAGAGGAAACAAAGACCAATCCCGAAAACTCCAATACTGAGCCAGAAGGCGCGCCAGTTTTTAATAGTTGTAAAAAGATAAATGATTGCACCAGCGATGATGGCAGGAAAGGCCGTTCTATTTTGCGTAAAATTCAAACCAAATAGATTCACAAAACCTGCTAGCACACAAAAGATTTTCAACCATCTTAACTTCGTCGTTGTAAAGAGATAAAAAGCTATCATAATACAGAAGCAACAAATAATCCCATAGTAGTTAGGATTAAAGAAGGTGACCTCTGCACGGTTCTGGTGCCATACTTGCATATTGGGCGAAAGAAAAGCATAATTAAATTTCTTTACAATTTGGAAATGCTCCAAGGTAGCAAAAGCCGCAGAGAGCACACTACCAAACAAGATTGTCTGCAGTATCAGTCGAAAGAAAGCATGTGTCAGACGTTTCTGGTAATAACTAAAGAAAACGAGGAAGAGAAACATCAGTAAAGATGCAACCAATCCAAGCCAGTTCTTGGCGACGATAGAGATGATACTACTATAGGCAATAAAAAAGAGAAGTACAGGATGTTTGATTAATCCTTTGATAATTCCCTTCATCTCCCCAGTAACAAGTAAACCTATCAAATATAAAGCAAAGAGGGATAAGAATAAATAAAAAGGTAAAAAGATACTTATGATCATCAAATACAAAAAGAAATCTTTTTTCGAAAGCCCTCTTATCTTATCCAGTAATCCAATTGATTTCAAAACGGATCCTTTCTGTTCTGGATTTCTCCAGAAGATAAATGCTAAACTATCTTTATATTCTACCATTTTTTCCGTCATTTGGGAACAATGAACACGTTTTCGCCACAAAAAAACTGTTTCATTAATATAACACTAGAACTGAATTTTTCTGCCGTTTTCTAATACTTGATAGGTCTGACTTTGCAAATCAATTTCTGCTACTGCTGTTACGGACTTGTCTTTATTTTGGCGTTTGATTACAATGCTGTAAGCTGTTGGTGTTTCAATGTCAATAGTCCCTTCTAGGTCAAAGGCCTCTGATTGATTACGGAAAGAAAATAGATTGAGAAGGGCCTTCACCACAGGACGTTGAACTTCTTCTGCTATTTCCTCATTACTATAGTAATGACGATTAATATTTCGACCTTCTTTGGTTTCTTCTAATAATTTCAAGTCATTTTTTCCTGCTAATAGACCCACATAGTAAACCTGAGGAATGCCTGGAGCAAAAGCTTGAATCAGACGAGCGAGAAAGTACTTGACATCATCATCTCCAAGCGCAGAATAATAGGTCGAATTGATTTGGTAGATATCTAGATTGTTATACTCTGCACTAGAGTACTTACGTTTGACATTCGCTCCAACCTTATAGAGCTCATTTGAAGCATAGTCAATTTCCTCATCGGTCAGGATATCCTTGACATCCACCACTCCAATCCCATCATGGGTATCTAGTGTCGTAAATTGCTTCATCGGGCTCATCTTTAACCACTTAGCCAAACGCTCTGTTCTGGAACTGTAAAGAGTATAAAGGGTCACCATTGGAAGGGCAAAATCGTAAACATAGTAATCATGATCCGCTATTTTAAACTGAATCGAATAGTGTTCATGAATCTCAGGTAGGAGCTCTGTCCCATACTCAGCTGCTATTTCTCGAACTTTGTCCAATAAATTCCAAATATCTGGTTCCACAAAGAAATCATTGGTATCCAATTTCTTCACTGCATAAGCAAAGGCATCTAGACGAATCAAGTCACACCCGTTACTTGCTAAATGTTGAATCGTCTTACGAATAAATGCCATCGTTACTTCTTTGGTCACATCAAGATCAATCTGCTCCTCACCAAAAGTATTCCACAAATGTTCTACTGAACCATCTGCAAAAAGAATCTCTTGCTTTGGTGCACGATCCTTACGCTTGTAAATTAAATCTACATCAGCTTGTGTCGGACGATTTTCCGGCCAAAACTTGTCCCAGTTTAAAAAGAGATCTTTAAATTCACTAGCTTCATGTTTTTCTTGATAGTCCTTATAATATTTCGATTGACGAGAAATATGGTTAATCATAAAGTCAAACATAAGATAATATTTCTCACCTAAACGCTTAACGTCCTCCCAATCACCAAAAGCTGAATCCACTTCATCATAGTCAACTGGCGCAAATCCACGATCACCTGTTGATGGGAAAAATGGTAGAAGGTGAACTCCTCCAATAGCATCACCAAAATGCTCTTCCAAATTCTCATATAAGTCTTTAAGATTATTTCCAAGACTATCTGAGTAAGTAATCAACATAGTTTTATTTTGAATGGTCATAGATGTTCTCCTTTTTCTGATGAAAGCCAAGTCTTATATGACCTGGCTTCGTAAATGAAAGATATTTTTAGATTTTTGTTCACATTGAACTCGTACTAAACTGCAAGCAACTAAGTACGACTTTCTTGTTTTCTACATAGAATTGTCAACAAGCTGAACCGTTCGTCTATGTATGGAATTATAAATTCCCTAAGCACTTTCTTACTTCACTGCCCCGTTACTCATTCCTGAAATGATATGTTTTTGGAAGATGAGGTAGACAATGGTTATCGTTACAATTCCCACAATATAAGATGCAAAACTTGGGCCATAGTCATTGAAGTACTGACCTTGATAGTTGTATTGGAAGAGAGGTAAAGTCCACATCTTTGAATCCTTATTCAGAATCAACAATGGCAACATAAAGTCATTCCAGAACCATAGTGCATTGATAATCAAAGTTGTAGCATGCATGGGTTTCAGCATTGGAAAAATGATTCGACGATAAATTGTAAAACGATCAGCCCCATCGATTTCCGCAGCTTCATCCAAACTATCTGGTACACTGATTTTTATATAACCAACATACAAGAAGAGAGTCTGTGGAATGGCATAAGTTAGGTAGAGTATTACTAGCCCCCACATATTTGCTAGACCGAGTTTACTCATCATAACTGTGATAGGAATCATAATCACCTGAAATGGAACAAATATACCTAAAATCAAGAGCGAATACATAATTGCAAAGGCTTTTTTCTTGGACATATTTCGAGCAATGGAATAAGCTGCAGCTGGTATAAAGAAAGCTACTACAATCAATGATAATACCGTAATAACAACTGAATTCCAGAAATAGCCTCCAATTCCATCCGAAATTAATCGTTCATAATTACTTAAGGTAAAAGGATTGGGCAAACTAAAGAAATGATTCATGATATCCTTAGTTGTCTTGAAAGAACTAAATACCGTTACCAACAAAGGAACAAGTATAAGAATACCACCGACTATCAAGAGGACATATTTCCAAAACTGATTCAATTTTTCTTCTTTTTTCATGTGTAGGACTCCTCTATTAGATTTCAAATTTCTTTGATAGCTTGATTTGGATAATAGAAACAATTCCAATAATTAAGAATAAAATCAAGGCAATTGCATTCGCATATCCATATTGATTACTCTTGAAAGCATAGTTGTATACTAAAAGTCCAAGAGACGTCGTTGCATTATTTGGACCACCACTCGTCAAGGCAAAAATCTGGTCAAAGGCAGTCAGGCCGGACTTAAGAGCCAGAATAAAAACCATAGAAATCGTTGGCAGCAAATAGGGTAATTCAATCTTCCAAAAAGTTTGTTTGCTTGTTGCACCATCAATTGATGCTGCTTCTAAAATATCGGTTGGAATACTCTGAAGACCAGCAAGAAAGAGAATGATTGGCATTGCTACTCCTTGCCATAGAAGAACAAAAATAGTTGCCACTACCGCTCCGACTGGTGTCCCCAATAGACTCTCTTGTAAAAAGCTAATTCCTAAAATTTTTCCAATCGTTGGAAGACCATAGTTGAAAAATTGTTTAAAAATCAAGGAAACTGTCAAACCAGACAAAACAGCCGGGAAAAAGAACCAAGCTCTAAAGAAGGTCTGCCCCTTCATCTTCGAATTTAAGGCTCGTGCCACAACCATCCCAATTGTAATCTCACCAACAATCAATGCCAGAGTTAAAATCAAAGTAAAGGCTATGGCTGTGAAGAATTTACCATCAATCATCAGCAATTTGTAGTTATTTAAACCAACAAATTTATAATTATAGGTCAATCCAGTCCAGTTAGTCAAACTATAGAAAGCGCCTTGTACCATTGGAAAGTAAAAGAAGATAGCTTGTAAAGCAAGCGGGATAAGCAAAAATGTCCAACCCCAGTATTTATTTAAAAATTTTCGAATAGCCATATCATCTTAACTCCTATTCTAGTCCAAATCTGCCTTCATTGGATTAAAGAAAGCATTGAGATTGTTTGCCATATTTTTCAGATTTTTATCCATCAGGTAACCTGCACTTAGATTAAAAAAGTCTTCTTCAGAGTTCCAGCGTTGGCCCAACCAAACATAATGTTTGTCCGTAAAAGCCAGTTTAGAAATAGCTGCAAGCGCTGAATCTTCTTTTTCCTGTATGCCTTTCACCGCAACTGGTGATCCATCTACATCATAGTATGACTGCATAGCTTTTGGACTAGTCATATAGCTGATAAATTCTTCGGTTTCTTTCGGATGTTTGGTAGTAGCTGAAGTTGATAATGCCATGTCCCCTGCACCAACAGTGACTTCTTTTCCTACTTCTTCTCCAGGAAAGGCAAACATCCCCACCTCAAATTTTGGATCCTGTTGATTAATTGCGGCTAATGCCCATGATCCTTGTGGCATCATCAAGGCTTTTCCACTCGAAAATGCTACCACCGCATCATTATAAGAGGCACCACGCCAACCATCTTGAGCATTATCTGCTAATAAATCGAGTCGTTCCGCATCTGCTTTTAAAATAGCATCATCTGCAGAAATGGCGTTTGGTTTTGAAAAGCGAAGATAGTTATTAGCCGCGTCTCCACTACCCGTAAGGGTAATGAGAGAAAGTTGGTGGTAACCATTTAATGTCCAGCCTTCATTGCCTGCAACTGCAAATGGAGAATTCCCACTATCCTTTATCTTTTTAACAATCTCTTGAAACTCTTTAAAAGTCTTCGGTTCCTCAAGTCCTAATTCTTTAAACTTTGTTTTATTGTAGTAGATTCCATAAAGGTTGGCCGTTAAAGGCACACTATAAACTTTATTATTAATCGCATACTTTTCGGCATAGTCATTCTTGATGTTCTCAAGATAGGGTTTTCCTGTCATATTTGCAAAATAGCCTGCCTTAGCCCACTCCTGAAAATCCATATTTTGAGGATAGATATTAATAATATCTGGAACATCTCCTGATAAAATCCGAGTCTTTAGAACAATTCCAGCTGAAGGTACTGTAGTCAACTTCACATCAATATTAGGGTGTTCCTTCTCAAAATCATCCACTATCCTTTGCAAGGTATCTGCCATCTCGGTCTTCTGGTTAAAAAACTCAATCGTTACCTTTCCATCAGCTGATTGATTGTTCTGACCACAAGCCACTAGGCCTAGTAAACATGCCCCAGCTACTAAAAGAAAACCTGCTTTCTTATACCATTTCATTGGAATGCCTCCTTGATAAATTTATACGCTTTTATTATAGTCTCTTGAATTTATACTGTCTACTCAAAAAATCTCCTGGTGATAGGGTAACAGTTAAACCTGCATACATGAGCTCTGCACCCGAATAAACAATGTTTGTCCCTTCCAGCTCATAAAGCCCTTCCACCTCTAAGTCTTTTAGTTTCAAGGTGGTTTCCATTGTTTCCACAACCGATAAAACTCGGACGTAGGTTACAATCGTTTGATTTCCATAGTTAAATTGTACAGCTGCTTCATTGGATTCAGCATCGGGATTGATTAACCTATACTGATTTCCCAACTGGACTACTGGCCGCAATTCTTTATACAAGTTCACCTGGTTAGCAATCTCAGCCTTCTCTTCATCTGATAAACTTGTTAAATCAAGCTCATAACCCAGATTCCCCATCATGGCCACATGACCGCGAGTTTCCAATGGTGTCATTCGTCCCATCTGATGATTTGGCACTGCTGACACATGAGCACCCATAGAAATGGTTGGATAGAGATAGGATGAACCGTATTGTATTGGTAAACGTGCAATAGCATCAGTATTATCACTAGCCCAGACTTGTGGGAAATAACGCATCATACCAAGATCATTTCGTCCACCACCACCAGAGCAGGACTCAAAGAGAATATGACTGTGTTTCTCTGTCAGATAAGAAACGAGTTCGTAAAGCCCCAACATATACTGATGAGACTGCATCTGGGTTTCCAGATAAACTGAACCATTCCCCATATTAGTGATATTGCGGTTCATATCCCATTTGATGTAATCAATTTTATGATGAGAGAGGAGTTCATCTAAAACATTTTTCAAATATTCTACTACCTGAGGATTGGCAAGATTAAGTACTAATTGATTTCTAGAATAGGTATGCTCATAACCTGGAACCTGAATAGCCCAGTCAGGATGTTTACGATACAAGTCGCTATCAACAGAAATCATCTCCGGTTCTAACCAAAGCCCAAACTGCAAACCTCTTTCATGGATCGCTGAAATCAGACTTTCTAGACTTCCACCCAATTTTTCCTCATTCACAACCCAATCACCTAAAGCACGATTATCATCAAAGCGATTACCAAACCACCCATCATCTAATACAAAAAGTTCAATTCCAACTTTCTTAGCTTCATCAGCTAGTTCTAACAGTTTTTCTCTCTGAAAGTCAAAGTAGGTAGCTTCCCAGTTATTGATTAGAATTGGACGCTCTTTTTTAGAAAATTTACTTGGCATAATGTGCTTAAGTACAAAATTCTGACTTTCATGACTGATACCAGTTAATCCCTTATCTGAATAGGTCACTAAAGCTACCGGTGTTTCAAAGTTTTCCTCAGGATCTAACTTCCAAGAAAAATTTTCTGGATTAATGCCAATAGCCACCCGAACTTCATTCAGTTGATTCTTTTGGACAAAAGCTTCGAAGTTTCCACTATACAGTAGTTGTAGAGCAAACACATTCCCAGCATCCTCTGTAACTCCTTGATCACATAATAGAAGAGCTGGTGTTTGAGCATGCCCAGAAGCTCCACGGTTCGAACTAATCGAAAAGATTCCTTGCTCAACCTGTTGACGTCGGACAGTCTTTTCACGAGCATAAGCTCCCTGTAAAGTCACTATTTCGTAAGCTGCAGCAGGAAAATCAGCCATAAAAGAAAAGTCCTTATGAATGACAACTTCCTGATTGCTATTATTCTCCAATTTGCTGTAACTAGCAATTGTCGCATCATTATCAAAAGCTGTATAATACAAAGTCAGACTAAGTTTAGCTTGAGGATCTTTTAAAATCAAGACAAGAGTCTCTGTACCATCCATGCTGTGAGGAGAAGGTAAGCCCTGTGGACCATTCTGACCTTTTAAAATCTTTGCTTCTACAAATCGAAAGTCTGTTACTTCAGTTGCATCATGTTGAACCTGTAAAGTTGGTTTTCTAAAGTCACCCAAACCATGTTGCCCAAAAATTTGACGTTGCGTATCCAAACTAAAGGTTCGATTAGTAGCTGTTGGATTACCTGAAAAAGCATGATCGCATTCATAAACACTATTAGAGCCTCTATAGTTCTTAATAGTCTTTCCTAAATGTTTTAATAATAAGAACCCATCCCTATTTTCAATAATCAAACTTAAACCTTTACTCTCAATGTAAAATAGATTATTCTCTATCCGAATTCCCATAACTTGTACCTCATCGATTTCCTGATAAAATTTTAGCAAATAAAAGCGCTTTCCAAAATAGAAAAATGTCTCTAAAGTATGGTAAAATGTTAGGTAGGAGGTGCCCCATGCTCGTTTTTTCAGAATACCAGACTGGAACAATTGATCTTTCTCTTAGCTTTTACGGCTATGAAGAATGCACACCTAACTACTCTTTTGGCCCAGCTATTCGAGATACCTATGTACTCCATTACATTACTAAAGGAAAAGGGCAGTTCCATTATAAGGGGAAAATTGTTGATTTAAAGACAGGAGATTTCTTTCTATTAAAACCAGATGAATTAACATTCTATCAAGCAGATAGCCAGGATCCTTGGGCTTACTACTGGTTGGGGATCACTGGAGGGAGGGCACCTGACTACTTTGCTCTATCTCAAATTTCTGACCAATCCTACCTCATCCAGTCAAATAACTGTCATACACAGACAACTGCAAAACTCATCTCAGATATTGTCCGCTTCGCTCAGATTACAAAATCTAATGAATTGGCTCAACTACACATCATGGGACAACTCCATGAACTAATGTTTCATCTAGGAACGATTGCTCCCAATCAGAAAAAAGAGAATATTTCATCAACCCACCAGCTCTATCTTGACTGCAAACGATTAATTGATAGTCACTATCCACAATCGCTCACCATTCAAGATTTAGCAAAAGAGCTATCGGTTCATAGAAGTTACTTAACTAGTGTGTTTAAAGAATTTCACCAACTCTCTCCAAAAGAATATTTACTTTTCGTTCGAATGAACCGTGCTCAACAGTTACTAGAACACACCACTGAAACGATCAAAGTCATTGCGTATTCTGTGGGTTTTTCAGATCCACTACATTTCTCAAAAGCCTACAAGCAGTTTTTCCATAAAACACCTAGTCAAACTCGAAAAGAATACTCTCACTCCCTCTTATCTAGAAAGGAAAAACAATGAAATCACACCAACTAGTCTACCAAATATTAGCTAGAGAAAACGACTATGTTAGCGGAGAAAAAATCGGAGAAGAACTGAATTTAAGCCGTACATCTATATGGAAAGCGATCCAACGTCTTCAACAAGAAGGCCTAGAAATTGACAGTATCAAAAATAGAGGCTATAAGCTTATTCAAGGCGATCTGATATTGCCTGATTTGATTCAGGAGAACACCAACTTAACCATTCGCTACAAACCTGAGACCAAATCAACCCAAACAGATGCAAAAGAAGGGATTGAGGCTGGAAACAATGGAAATACACTCTATCTTTCAACCTGTCAAACAGCAGGTCGTGGACGCTTTCAGCGTCCCTACTATTCTCCATCTCAGGGTGGGATCTATATGTCCCTGCATATTCAACCAAACCTTCCCTATGAAAAGCTCCCATCCTATACTCTCCTTGTAGCTGCTGCAGTCTACAAAGCCATTAAAAACCTAACTATGATAGAAGTAGATATCAAATGGGTAAATGACATCTACTTTAAAAATAAAAAGATGGCAGGTATCCTCACCGAAGCAATGACATCAGTTGAGACAGGGGTGGTTACAGATGTCATTATCGGCGTTGGAATCAACTTTGCCATCAGCGATTTTCCCAAAGAGATAAAAGAAAAAGCTGGAAGTCTCTTTACACCACCAGCTCCTATCACACGAAACGAACTAATCTCAGAAATTTGGCGTTGTTTCTACCAAACAGCACCCGAAGAACTACTCTACCTTTATAAAGAACACTCTCTTGTTCTAGGAAGAGAGGTCAGTTTTATCCAAGAACAGACTGAAAAAAAAGGAGTCGCCAAGGACATCTCCGACAAAGGACAACTCCTTATCCAGCTTGATGACCAGACAGAAATCTGGCTCAATAGTGGTGAAATCTCACTCACTAGCTGGACTTAATAACAGCACTATATGGTGTCTAGAACCTCAACTAGTAACATATAGTGCTTTTTGAATGTAGAAAGTAACAGATATATAAATAGCTAGCTTCCTGTCAACAATTTACAGGTGGATAGCTTTTGAGGCATTCTTTTTATATGCCGTGCTATGTACCAAAGAAGCTCCATAGCAGTGATTCTCATATTCAAGCATAATCAATGGCAGCGCAAAAACTTTAACAGCATATAAAAGCAGCCAAAACATAAAGACTTCAGCTTTTATATTCACCAAATTTTTACTAAACATCTCGTACAAGAAGCATGCATTTAAAGCCATATTGAAGAGACTTGCCAACGTTGCTAAGACTATATTGGTTTTCAATTTTGGATAATACCATTTAGCCACATATAAGGCCAATAATGAAATATTATAAAGACAAATCGGTTGGTAATTTTTCCTATAAATAACCAGCGTCTTACGATTATAGAACAGGAAACCATGAGGTCCACGATGATATTCATTGATCCAGACATGGCTAAGACCTCTAATCTCATCCCAAGCTACAAATAAATCAATTTTTCTTAGATAAATCCCTTTTTTATGAATTGAACATTTCCATTTAAACAAGAAAGATAGAAGAAAAGTAAGGAGCAAAACTACAACTGTAACAATCCTCACCCCCTCTTGCCCAACAATCAAGGATAGTTTTAAAAAGCGAATTTGAGCTTCTGTTGTATCTAAGATCATCGAAATCCCAGTTAGAATCACTACAAATATAAATAGTATAAATCTATAAAAAATACTACAAAATTTTATTCCATTTTTCATATAGAATCACCTAATGTCTCAAAATCTTTATTCCTATTATAGCACTAAACCTAGCAAAGCTGTTGCTATATTAAAAATTTTTACTCACTATTATTTTAAAAGAAATACACAAAAAAAAAAAAGAGCTTACTAGCTCTCTAAGTACGGAGAATGGGGGATTCGAACCCCCGCGCCAGTTACCCGACCTAACGATTTAGCAAACCGTCCTCTTCAGCCTCTTGAGTAATTCTCCTATTAATGGGCACGAGTGGACTCGAACCACCGACCTCACGCTTATCAGGCGTGCGCTCTAACCACCTGAGCTACGCGCCCAAGTTAAAAAACTTGGTATTTGAACAAAGTTCAAAGCGGGTGACGAGAATCGAACTCGCGACAACAGCTTGGAAGGCTGTAGTTTTACCACTAAACTACACCCGCATAAAGAATCCTATAAAATGGCGCGAGACGGAATCGAACCGCCGACACATGGAGCTTCAATCCATTGCTCTACCAACTGAGCTACCGAGCCAAATTGCGGGAGCAGGATTTGAACCTACGACCTTCGGGTTATGAGCCCGACGAGCTACCTAGCTGCTCCATCCCGCGTTAATCCTAAAGGAGGATGTGGGATTCGAACCCACGCACGCTTTTACACGCCTGACGGTTTTCAAGACCGTTCCCTTCAGCCGGACTTGGGTAATCCTCCATTATTTGCAATGGACCTTGTAGGACTTGAACCTACGACCACTCGGTTATGAGCCGAGAGCTCTAACCAGCTGAGCTAAAGGTCCAACAAGATCATTATAGCGGCGAAGGGGATCGAACCCCCGACCTCCCGGGTATGAACCGGACGCTCTAGCCAGCTGAGCTACACCGCCATCAATCGGGAAGACAGGATTCGAACCTGCGACACCTTGGTCCCAAACCAAGTACTCTACCAAGCTGAGCTACTTCCCGCGTTAAATAAAAAAATGCACCCTAGAGGAGTCGAACCTCTAACCGCCTGATTCGTAGTCAGGTACTCTATCCAGTTGAGCTAAGGGTGCTCATCATTATATGCCGAGGACCGGAATCGAACCGGTACGATCGTTACCAATCGCAGGATTTTAAGTCCTGTGCGTCTGCCAGTTCCGCCACCCCGGCCTCTCTAAGCGAACGACGGGATTCGAACCCGCGACCCCCACCTTGGCAAGGTGGTGTTCTACCACTGAACTACGTTCGCATCGACCTCTTATTCTATATAAAAAAATGCCGGCTACATGACTTGAACACGCGACCCTCTGATTACAAATCAGATGCTCTACCAACTGAGCTAAGCCGGCTACTTTCTATTATGCGGGTTAAGGGACTTGAACCCCCACGCTGTTAAGCGCCAGATCCTAAATCTGGTGCGTCTGCCAATTCCGCCAAACCCGCAAATATGACCCGTACTGGGCTCGAACCAGTGACCCATTGATTAAAAGTCAATTGCTCTACCAACTGAGCTAACGAGTCTAAAATAACTTCCGTTATCTTAAACGGTCCCGACGGGAATCGAACCCGCGATCTTCGCCGTGACAGGGCGACGTGATAACCGCTACACTACGGGACCTATATGGGAGTTAACGGGATCGAACCGCTGACCCTCTGCTTGTAAGGCAGATGCTCTCCCAGCTGAGCTAAACTCCCAAAGGGTGGAGTCTAGCTCAGCCAACGGTAAGAAACTTCGTTTCTCTCATCCGCCGATTGTAATTTCGATTTCCTCTCAATTACAACTAAGCTAAACTCCCTCGAGCTAAGCGACTTCCATATCTCACAGGGGGCAACCCCCAACTACTTCCGGCGTTCTAGGGCTTAACTACTGTGTTCG
>NZ_JALDUF010000001.1:415243-524972 GCF_023109315.1 Streptococcus oralis | reverse complement strand
GATTGACCGAATAACCACGATTTCTTAGTTCTAAGTGAATCCGACGATAACCATAATTTCCTTTATGCTCACGATAAATTGACTGAATTTCAATTTTAATATCTTGATTCTTATCTGGTTTATATAGCTGTTTTAAGTGGTAATAATAGGTTGAACGGGCAAGCTTAATAATCTTTAGAAGAATATTTAAAGAAAACTCTGTTACCAATCCTCGGACAATTTCCGTTTTTCTTCTTTCTCTTTTTCCTCCTTCAATCGGAGTTCTCTCAACTTTTTTAGAATGGCATTCTCCGCTCTCAGGTACTCATTTTCTGCTTGAAGACGTTCTAATTCTGTCATTTCTTCAGGTCTCTTCTTTGGCTTACGTCCCATTTTAGGCGGTCTCCCTCTTGTTTTCTCAACAATAGTATACCCGTTTTTCCTGTATTGTGCCAGCCAATTCGAAAGTAATCCACTACTTGGGAGAGCATAATCCAGAGATACGCTTAGTTGGGAACGACCTTCAATCAAAACATTATTGATGATTTCTTGCTTTAATTCAGGAGAGTAATAACGGTTTTTCCCTTTTTTGACGAACTCTATTCCGTAACGATCAATCAATTTAATCATGTACCTAAGATTAGAATTGTTTATCCCAAATTTATTTGAAAGCTTCTCTAAGCTATATCCTTGTTTTCTTAGTCCATAGATTTGAACTTTATCTTCATAACTCAATTTCATAATAAAACACCCCAAAAGTTAGATTCTTTCTGTCTAACTTTTGGGGTGCAGTTCACAATCGCGATTTTTTCTTTATTTCATCTCTTTAAAAGCTGCTTCTGCATCAGCATTGCTAATAGCACCAAATTGGATTTTTCCGATTTTACCCTGACTGTCAATCAAGTATTCTGTTGGAATACTACGAACTTGGTAGGCTTGGAAGGTAGTTGCTTGCGTATCATATAGAACTGGAATATCTTTGTAGCCTTGTTCTTGGTACCATTTTGGAAAGTCTTGAACCGTTTTTTCACCTTGTAGACCAGGTGCAATGACACTCAAGATTTCAAAGTCTCGATCTTGTTTGGCAGCTAATTCCATCAACTCAGGCATGCTTTTTTTACATGGTCCACACCAAGAAGCCCAGAATTTCAAATAAACTTTTTTCCCTTTATAGTCTGATAACTTCACTTCTTTGCCATCCATAGACTGCAAGGTGAAGTCTGGTGCATCCTTACCGACTGCAATTTGTTGTACAGCAGGTTGTTTTGGACTGCTTGTCTGTTTGGTTTCTTTTTCACCACAGGCAATCAACAAGAATAGAGACATGAGGCTCAATCCAGCAAAAATAACTTTTTTCATCTTTTTCTCCTTTTATCCAAGAATTCCTGACAAGGCATTTAACTGCCCTAGCATTAATAATAATCCCATCAAAATAATCAAAGCTCCCCCGATTTTCTTTAGTAGAATCATATGGGGCTTTAATTTACTAAAATAGGGCATAATCCAGCCCGAAGCCAAGGCCAAAACAATGAAAGGAAGGGCCATTCCCAATGTGTATACTAATGTTAACACGGCTCCTTGCCAAGCACCATTGCCACCTGAAGCTGCTAGGGCCAAGACTGAACTTAAGACCGGTCCGATACAAGGGGTCCAACCAAAACTAAAGGTTATCCCAAGTAAAAAGGCTGACAGATAGTGATTCGACTTGGATTGTTTGAAGGTGACTGTCTTTTGAACTTCCAGTTTATTGAAATGCAAGATTTCCATCTGGTGAAGCCCTAAAAGAATAATGACTATTCCCATAGCATAACGAAACCAGTCTGCATAGAGCATGTGCCCTAGGAATCCAGCTCCAAATCCTAAAATAAAGAAAATGAGGGAGATTCCTGCAATAAAGCACAAGGTCCGAATTAAGCCTGACCATGCAACGTCTCTTCCAAAAAAGCGAAAGCTTTTCGAATTTCCCTGATCATCCAGTAAAATACCAGCATAGACAGGTAGCAAAGGAAAGATGCAGGGTGAAAAGAAGGACAGAGTACCTGCTAAAAAAACGGATACTAGAAATATAATCGACTCCAACGAATTACCTACTTTCTCAAAATTCTAATCTTATTTTACTATAAAAGAAAAAAATTGTAAGAAGTTTGCTACGCTTGTTTATTTTATCTACATTTGACACAAAAAAAGGAGCTAAGCTCCCTTTATTTTAATACGTTCCTTCTTCACCTTGACTGGTCAAGATAACAGGTCCATCTTTGGTAATCACGAACTGGTGTTCATATTGGCAAGATAGGCCGCCATCAATAGTCTTATGAGCCCAGCCGGTCTTCATATCTGTATCGATTTCCCAATCACCAGTATTGATCATGGGTTCAATGGTCAACACCATTCCTTCACGGAGACGAAGACCACGACCTGCAACACCGTAGTTAGGGACCATTGGCTCCTCGTGCATAGTTGGGCCAACACCATGACCAACCAAATCACGCACTACACCATAACCGCGACTTTCAGCGTATTCTTGAATGGCTGCACCGATATCACCGATACGATTGCCGACAACTGCTTTCTCAATCCCTATATACATAGCTTCCTTGGTCACGTCCATCAAGTTTTTCACTTCTTCAGACGGTGTACCGACCGCATAAGCCCAACATGAGTCTGCTAAACCACCAGAATAGCTCTGGGTGTATTTTTTCATTTGCTCAACATTGTTAAAGTTGAGTTTAGATACATTGAGGTCGGATTTGGAAATCGGACCACCCAGTACCATGTCAACCTTGAGCAAATCGCCAGCTTTCAAGATGTAATGACGTGGAAAAGCATGAGCAACTTCGTCGTTGAGAGAGCAACAAGTAGCATAGGGATAATCCATAACTGCGCCATCCACGCCAATCTGTAGAGGAAGGAAATTTTCCTCTTTACAACGTCGACGAACGTACTCTTCAACTTCCCACATATCTACGCCTGGCTTAATCAAATCACGTAAGCCGATATGGATACTTGCTAGGAAATCACCAGCCTTGTCCATGGCTTCGATTTCACGTGCTGATTTTAAAGTTATCATTTTTTCTCCTAGATTCTAATTAATTTTAACCGTAACATTTGCTTTTGAAACAATCTGATGCCCATGATAAATATCATAATCAATAATAGCTGAGCGTCTCGTGTGGTGAATAATACGAGCCTGAATCCGCAAAGTATCATCTATCTGTACAGCCTGCAAGAAATAAATTAGCATCTGCTCGATGATGAGATTGCGTCTACTATTTGCCACCAAATCCTGTGTCATATGAGTTAAAATTTCAGCAAGAACACCATTTGCTAAAACCCCATTTTTCTCCAACATGAAGGGCTCAACAGTTATGACGACTTCATCATGATGATAAGAGAGTTTTTGCCCGATTTGCTCTGAGAAAGTTGGCAAGGCAGAAACTTGGGAACGGCTCATCTTTTCCATGACATCTCGTCGTGTTACGACGCCGAGTAGGGTTTGGTTGCTTCTGACAACGGGAACCATCTCAAAGTCTTCTGCGATCATTCGTTGACTGACATTGGCAATATTCGTCGCCAATCCTGTTACGAAGATACTGCGCGTCATCACCTTGTCAATCGTCGTGCTGGGAGACTTGTCTCCTGCGTCACGCATAGTAACAACCCCAACAACCACTTGGTATTGGTTAACGACTGGAAAACGGCTACTTCTGTTCTTACGAACCAAGTCTAGATAGTCTTTGACTGTATCCGTTTCTCTCAAAAAACCATACTCGTGACTGGGACGATAGAGCTTTTCAACTGTCAGAATATCAGTTTTGATTTGAACATTTGAAAGGGCCTTGTTAATCATGGTTGCTACTGTAAAAGTATCATGTTTACTTCTCAGGACTGGAATATTTTTTTTATTGGCCAACTCAAGAACATCATCCTGAACATGAAAACCACCTGTAACGAGGACCGCATTTTCATTTTCCAAGGCTAGAAGTTGAATACGAGTACGGTCACCTACGATCACAAGACCACCATCATGGAGATAGGACAGGATATTCTGCTCTGTCATGGCCCCAATGGAAAATTTGCTAAACTCTCTCTCTAGCCCTTCCTGGCCGGCTAAAACTTCAGAGGAGGTGACTTCAGCAATTTCAGCATAGGTTAGCCGTTCAATAGCCACTTTTTTTGGCTTAACTCGTATGGTTCCACTACGTGGTCGAGTTTCAACGATGCCACGATTTTCAGCTTCTTTGATAGCTCGGTAGGCGGTTCCATCACTAACACCTAGATGATTAGAGATACTGCGAACACTAACTCTTTTCCCAATTGGCAGCTCTTCCAGATAGGACAAGATTTCCTGGTGTTTACTCATTGAATTCTCCTTTTATATATCGAAATTCAAGATAGTCTCTCATTTTTCGTGTATAGCGGTCGCTCCCCTTAAACTGTCGGACGAGACTAAATCCCGATTTTAAGGCTACTTTTTGACTAGCCTGATTCTCCAGATGAGTGATGATGGATAATTGTTTTAAACCAAATTCTTCAAAGGAAAGCTGACAAAGTTTGGTAACTACTTCTGTCATATAACCTTGTGACCAAGAATCTTTTTTTAAGAAATAACCAATTTCTGCTTCTTTTTTGATTTCATCAATCTTTTCAAATTTAATAGAGCCAATCATTTCCTGATTTCCTTGGAGACAAATTGCCCAAACACCTAGAGGAGCCTTCATAAAATAGTTGGCAAGCGCGTATTGACTTTCTTCTAAACTTGATTGACTGGGAAAAATAAACTGCAAATTTTCTGGATTGGAAGCAATCTCGTAAAATGCTTGACTGTCACTAAAAAAGAAAGGACGCAAATACAAGCGCTCCGTTTCAAAAAAAGAAAACATTGCTAATTTGGTCCAAATATTCATAATCACCTCAACGGTTTAGTCTTCAATGAGTGTAATATCCGCTCCGAGACTACGTAATTTCTCAATAATATCTGAGTAGCCACGCAAGATAAACTCAATATTTGTAATTTCAGTTTTACCTTCAGCCATCAAGCCAGCAATCACAAGTGCGGCACCCGCTCGCAAATCTGTAGCTTTGACACTTGCTCCATGCAAGGTACGACCACCTTTATAGATAATGTGATCATTCGTAGTCGTAATATCCGCATCCATTTTTGCTAACTCAAAGACATGGTTGACACGTTTTTCGTAAATGGTATCAATAATCGTTCCACGGCCTTGAGCTGTTAATAAAAGTGGTGTGATAGGCTGTTGCAAATCAGTTGCAAAACCAGGATAAGGTGCAGTTTTAATATTGATTGCCTTCAAGTCTGACTGCTCTTCAACGAAGATACTATCCTCAGAGACCGTCATACGAACGCCCATTTCCTCGAGTTTGGCGATAAAGCCTTCAAGATGCTCATAAAGAACGTTGTTAATACGAATTCCTTTACCAACCGCAGCAGCAAGTGAAATATAAGTCCCAGCTTCAATACGGTCTGGAATGACTTGGTGACGAGTCCCATGTAGTGTCTCAACACCATCAATAATGATAATATCAGTCCCGGCACCACGAATGTGTGCCCCCATGTTGTTCAAAAGGGTAGCCACATCAATGATTTCTGGTTCACGGGCAGCATTTTCAATGACAGTACGTCCCTTTGCTTTAACCGCAGCAATCATGGTGTTAATCGTTGCACCAACGCTGACGGTATCCATGTAAATACTTGCGCCATGAAGTCCCTTACCTTGGGCAGATAAATTCATATTATCTCCCTCATAGCTAACTTTAGCACCCATGGCCTC
This sequence comes from Streptococcus oralis, assembly GCF_023109315.1. Lineage (GTDB taxonomy): Bacteria > Bacillota > Bacilli > Lactobacillales > Streptococcaceae > Streptococcus > Streptococcus oralis_BS. The sequence continues at coordinate 519,204 of NZ_JALDUF010000001.1, read as the reverse complement.
AAAGGCTTTTAAGTGAAGGTCAATCGGACGAGGCCCCAGATCACATCCACCAGGAAGTCCAACTGTAGCTTCACCAAAGCGACCTAAAAGACTTCCGTAGAAATAATAAGAAGCACGCAAGCTATTAATCTTGCCATAAGGCATAGGAATGTTTTGAACGCCTCTTGGATCAATCTCCAAGACGTCGTCATAACGCTTAACAGTTGCCCCCATAATCTCCATGATTTCGACAAGACTAGCAACGTCTGAAATATCTGGAACACAATCTAAAGTGACAATATCATCTGATAAGATAATAGCTGGAATAAGCGCTACAACACTATTTTTAGCACCACTAATGGTGATCTCACCTTGCAATGGACGTCCACCATTGATGACAATTTTTCTCATGTTTTACTCTTTCAAAATTTACTAAAAAGGTCTTTTCGTTCTATTATACCATAATTTTCGGTTTTTTCCCATTCCTATTTATTAAATACAATCCCATTTTGATAAAAAAAGACCTATCACTCAAGCTCTACAGCCTGAAATGATAGGTTGGTTTTAATGTTAGATTAGCGTACAGTGCGGATGCGCATTGTGTTTGTACGAACAGCTTCGCCAAGTGGTACACCTGCAACGATAACAATATCATCACCAGATTCTACCAAACCTTGCTCAACTGCAATTCTTTCAGCAAGATCAAACATATCATCAGTGTTTGATGGGCGATCAGTTGTTACTGGAATAACTCCCCAGTTAAGCATCAAACCACGCTGAGTCAATTCATCGAAAGTGATTGCCAAGATATCAGCATCTGGACGGTATTTAGAAATCAAACGAGCAGTGTGACCTGTCTTAGTAAGAGTAACCACCAACTTGATATTCATAGAATTTGTCGCATCCTTAACAGCTGAAGCCATAACCTCAGTCTTAGAATTACGTGGCAAGTTAACAAACGACAAGCGACCGTATTCTTTCAAAAGGGTTTGAGCATTCTTGTCAATAGTTGCCATCGTAGTAACTGACTCAAGTGGATATTTACCATTTGCAGACTCACCTGAAAGCATTGTAGCGTCGGTTCCGTCGATAACAGCGTTAAACACGTCTGATACTTCTGAACGCGTTGCACGTGGTTTTTCAGTCATAGTTTCAAGCATGTTTGTTGCTGTGATAGCGACTTTACCAGCTGCATTTACCTTTGTGATAATCATTTTTTGGTAAACTGGAACCATTTCGAATGGTACTTCAATACCCATGTCACCACGAGCAATCATGATACCATCAGCTACTTCAAGGATTTCATCCAAGTTATCAATACCTTGTTGGTTTTCGATTTTCGCGAACAATTGAACATGCCCGTTTCCAGTTTCTTCACAGATTGCACGAACTTCGTTTACGTCTTTTGCAGTACGGACGAATGAGATCGCGATGAAGTTAATACCTTGCTCAAGACCGAAACGGATATCATCGTTATCACGTTCAGCAAGTGCTGGGAAAGGAATCTTAGTATTCGGGATGTTTACACCTTTTTGCTTAGCAATGATGCCGTCATTTTCAACTTCTACTTCAAATTCACGAGTTGAGTCATCCTTACCAATTACGCGAAGACCAAGTTTTCCGTCGTCAACAAGCACTTGTTTTCCAATCTCAACGTCATCATAGATGTCAAGAGCACCAGCAACGTTTAAAGCAATCACATCGCGAGTTGATTTGATTCCTTGTTTAGTTGCAACACGGATTTTTTCACCAGTTTTGTAAGAGTACTCTTTTGCGTCACCTTCGAATAATTCAGTACGGATTTCAGGTCCTTTAGTATCAAGAAGGAAACCAACTTTTTTACCTGCAATTTTTTCAGCAAGTTTAACAGTTGCCATACGCTCACCTTGTTCTTGGTGGTCACCGTGTGAGAAGTTGAAACGGAAAGTGTTCGCTCCTGCTTCAATCAATTTTGCAATATTTTGAGCTGAAGCTTCAACATCAAGTTTTTCTCCCCAGTATCCGTCATCACCGAATTTCTTTCCACCACGGATTTCAACCGCAGGACCCAAAGTTGCAACGATTTTTACACGTTTATTCATGATTTTGTGACTCCTTTATATAATTCGACCTTTTATGGTCATGTTACCAAATTAATGAAAGTTGATTAGGACAAGCTCTTGTTCAAAGCAGAAAGTTCAAGATCAGCTTTATGAGGGTTGTTAACAACAATCTTACCATCAGCTGTTAGGCTAAACAAAGCTCCTTCTTCTGCTGTACCAAGAATTGGATTCTCAACCATTTTTTCGTTTCGGATACCAACAGCGACACCACCGATTCCTTGTTTGAGAAGTTTAACAGCGTGTGCTCCCATACGTGACGCTAATACACGGTCACGAGCAGTTGGTGAACCACCACGTTGGATATGTCCAAGCTCAGTCACACGAAGGTCACTAGTATCTCCTGCTTCCTTGAGTTTCTTACCGAATTCATCGGCAGACATAACCCCCTCGGCCAAAACGATGATGTTGTGTTTTTTACCGCATTCGTAACCAGCTTTGATACTAGCTACGATATCTTCCATCTTGAAGCCTTCTTCAGGGATAATGATTTCATCAGCACCAGTTGCAATACCTGCCCAAAGTGCGATATCACCAGCGTTACGTCCCATTACTTCTACAACGAAAGTACGACGGTGACTTGATGATGTATCACGAATCTTATCAATCGCATCCATTGCAGTAGTAACTGCAGTATCAAATCCAATTGTGAAATCAGTACCTACGATGTCATTATCAATTGTGCCAGGCAGACCGATAGCTGGGAATCCATGCTCCGTCAAGCGCATAGCTCCGTGATAAGAACCGTCACCACCGATTACAACAACACCTTCGATACCGTGTTTTTTCAACTGCTCAATCCCTTTAAGTTGGCCTTCAAGTTGTGCAAACTCAGGGTAACGAGCAGAGTGAAGGAAAGTACCACCACGTGAAATGATGTCTCCAACTGAAGCAGCATCAAGTGGATAGATTTCACCGGCAACCATACCTGCGTATCCATCATAGACACCAAAAACTTCCATTCCTTCTGAGATTGCTTGGCGAACCACCGCACGGATGGCAGCATTCATACCAGGGGCGTCTCCACCACTGGTTAAAACAGCAATACGTTTCATTTGGTTATGCTCCTTTTTCTTTTAACATTCTTACTGATTATACCACATTTAGTTGGAAAATTCTTCTATTTTCCGTATTTTTAGCGATAAATCGTTTTCATAGCAATTCCCTCTAATTTTTCCTCTAGAGCAGAATCTTTTCTTACAAAATGTTGTGTAGAAACAACCGTTTTTTTTTCCTCTTCATACCTGATAATCACAGGAATTGGGCCTTTGTATTGTTCTAGGATATTTGAAATCTCTTTATCGTATTCATGATTTTTAACTTGGATCCAGAATCGTTCCGCCACTGCTTCTTTCAAATCTTGTGCAATCATTTGCAGACGGCCATCTCGAGATTGAACTTTGCCATTGATGTAGTAAAATTTCCCTTCAGATAGGATAGAGGCGAATTTTCGATACTGATCCGAAAATACAGTCACATCCATCCGAGACTTACTATCATGAACCTGTAGAAAGGCCATATTCTCGCCCTTCTTGGTTCGAATCACCTTTAGTTTTTGCACTTCAACTAGAAGAGTGGCTTGAGCCCCCTCGGTTAGATTAGCGATCGGGGTCGTCGGATATAGGGCTTGTTTGGCAAGAGTTTGGAGAGGATGGGCACTGATACCTACCCCAATCAATTCCTGCTCCTTATAAAATTTCTCCGCCTCTGTAAAATCATCAGCCTCAGTCCAACTATAGGTTGTATCCGCAAAGAGACCTCCCAACTCCTCAACAAAGACAAATAAGTTTGGTAGGTTTACTAAGATTTTCTGGCGATTCTTGTCAAATTCATCAAAAAGCCCTAATTCAACCAAAGGTGTCAAAAGCGAAAGTTTCTTGTAATTCTTGGGGAGACGCGTGACGAAATCTTCCACACTTGAAAAAGGACGATTTTCGATGATCCAGTAAGAAAAATCTCTCGGCATCCCTTTAATGGCTTTCAAACCAAGATAGATTGTCTTCTGAGCAATTTTATCGTGATAGGGAATGCTATTGATTGCTAACGGGGCTACTTCAAAGCCCATCTGCAATGCATCCACAATGTAATCACTGCTTGAATAATTCAACATGACTTGAAAGAAAATAGCAGGATAGTGCGTCTTGAAATAAGCTAGCTGGAAAGCCAGCGCTGAGTAGGCATAGGCGTGGGATCTGTTAAATCCGTAGCCCGCAAACTTTTCCATCACTGCAAAAACTTGGTTGGCTTTTTCTTCTGTATGCCCAAGTTTCATAGCTCCTGTGATAAAATCTTCCTTCATTAAATGCATCTCTTTAGCATTTTTCTTACCCATGGCTCGTCTGAGAATATCAGCTTTACCAAGACTGAAGCCTCCAAATCGCTGAGCAACCTGCATGACCTGTTCTTGATAGAGCATGATACCATAAGTTGATGATAGAACATCCTCCAGGGCTGGGTCCAACACCGACACCTTTTCTTTGCCGTGCTTACGAGCCACAAAATTATCAATATAATCACTAGCCCCTGGTCTATTGAGGGATGTCGTTGCTACCACTTCTTCGAAGACTTGTGGTTTGACCCGTTTCAAGAGTCGAATGGCGCCAGGTTGTTCAAATTGGAAAATCCCCTTGGTATTTCCAGAAGCAAAAAGGGCCAGAGTTTCTTTGTCTTCCAAATCAATCTCTTCGATTTTCAAATGAATACCTTCTGACTCAGCTAGTAATTCTTGCATTTTTTGTACGAAAGTCAGGTTACGTAATCCTAGGAAATCCATTTTTAGAAGTCCATTGGCTTCAACACCATGAGCATCATACTGGGTGATGAGCATATCCTCACCATATTTTAGAGGAATATAGTCCGTCAAGTCTTGGTCACTCATAACGACTCCTGCCGCATGGATAGATGTCTGACGAGGATAACCTTCAATCTTACGAGCAATCTCAAAAGCTTTTTGGTATTCAATCTTGCTATTGATTATCTGCCTAAATTGCAAATTCTTTTCATAGGCCGTCGTTAGCGTATCTCGGAAACTGATTTTTTTAGTAATATTTGTTAATTCGTACTCTGGAACACCATAGCGTTTGAAAACATCACGAATTGCTTGTTTGGCTCCAAAAGTCGAATAGGTAACAATCTGTGCCACGTGTTGACTACCATACCGATCACGAACATAGCGAATGAACTCTGGTCTATAGAGGTCAGGGATGTCGATATCGATATCAGGCATGGTGTAACGCTCACGATTTAAAAAGCGCTCGAAAATCAAGTTCTTTTCAACCGGGTCGATTCCTGTAATATCCAGTGAGTAAGCCACCAGGCTACCAACCGCAGAACCACGCCCCATTCCCATATAGTAGCCTTGAGAACGTCCAAAACGGAGCAAATCCCAAACTACAAGGAAATAGTCGTCAAAGCCCATATCATGAATCACAGCCAATTCCTCATTCAGTCGCTCATGATAAATAGCTGAGGTTACCCCCTTATCACTCAAACCTTGCTCAGCTCTCTCTCTAAGTTCTTCGACCGCTGGTCTTTCAGGATTAAAGCGAGGGAGTTTTAAACTTGGGTCGATTTGATAGCTTACGTTCTCTATCAGACCTTGGAGATTAGCAAGCGCCTGAGGGAAGCGATTTTTAAACCGTGCTTCCAAGTCTGAGGCTGGTAAAAAGATTCCTTGTTGTGAATGCACATCCACTTCCCTAAGACTGACATTGTCCTTGACTGCCGACAAGATTTGCAAAACTTGTATATCTTCTTTTTCAAAAGAGTTGACTTGATAGAGTGGAAGAATCGGTCTGGTAAAGACTTCTTGAGGAGTATCTGGACTGACACCGATAAAATAATCATGCCCCAAATCCAGTTGTTCGACCCCATTAAAATAGGGAACAATAATGGTCACATCTTCGAGGTGGGAGGTGAAGTCAGACCAATTTTTCCGTCCAGTCATTTTTAAAGTGGATAACTTCATCAACTCTTGGTAATCTTTAGTGGATAGGGCTAGAAAACGAAGAGAAATATTCTCCTCATCTTTGATCAAGGTCATTTCAAGACCAATTAAAGGTTGGATTCCATATTTTCGAGTCACTTCTAAAAAATGATAAGCCCCATAGAGATTATCCACATCCATGATAGCAAGGTGAGAATAGCCATACTCTTTAGCTGTTTGTACATATTTTTCAATCGAAACCACACTTTCCATAAAACTGTAAACAGTCTTGGTGTCGAGCTGCGCAATCATTTCTTCTCCTCCTTGCTTTCGTTTTACTACTATTATACCATTTTAAGTTGGATATTGAAGCAACTCGGATGCTTTCTTTTCAACATCAGCATTTACAACCTCTCCGTCTTTCTTCCCTTTAATTTTTAATATTATAAGATGGATTTGAATATCATTTTAGACATTTTTATACTAAGTAAAGTATAATAAAGTCAGACTCTATATGCAATTTCACATATAAAAAATTCTAAGAAAGGGCTTTTTATTATAGTATTTATTCATCATTTTATAATAACTTACTAAATAGGTATTCCGCTTCACGAAATTTCTTGCATTAAAGTTTATTTATTCCATTTTTCCTTATTTTTTGATATAATAAATTCAGTCTGTTTTCAAAGGAGAGAACCATGCGTTTTAATCAATTTAGCTATCTTCCGACCTCTAGTTCTCAACAATTAGATGAACTAGCAAGTCTTGGTCTGAAATTGTCCCCTCAACTGCCCTTAAAAAAGCAATTTGAAGACTTCATCCGCTGGAGTTTTTTCACTTATTCTAACACGGATTATGTCTTATCCACTTTGGCTGCAGATAACGGAACAGATCTATTAACTTTTTTCCAATCAGAGCGTGATTTGACTGCTGATGTTTTCTACACAGTAGTTTTTCAACTTTTAGGGTTTAACTATCTTGTTGACTTTGAGGACGCCGAACAATTCCGTAAAGAAACTGGATTTCCTATTGTTTATGGTGATCTCATCGAAAATCTTTATCAGTTACTCAATACGCGAACGAAAAAAGGAAATACGCTCATCGACCAACTTGTTAGTGACGGACTCATTTCAGAAGACAATCACTACCACTACTTTAACGATAAGAGCTTGGCAACCTTCTCTACTCATGATGTCATTCGTGAAGTTGTGTATGTCGAGAGTCGTGTGGATACTGATAAAGACGGTCTCCCTGACTTAGTCAAGGTCAGCATTATTCGCCCGCGTTATGATGGACAGATTCCTTCAGTTATGACTGCCAGCCCTTATCACCAAGGGACCAATGTCAAAGCTAGCGATAAAGCTCTCTACAAAATGGAAGGAGAACTTGAGGTCAAACCTGCCCACACCATTGAGCTTGAGGAGCCTAAGCTGAATTTAGTCGAGCCTCTCGGCCAAGCTGAACTCGTCTCTGAAGCTGAAGAAAGGTTAGCTCATATCAACAGCTCATACACCCTCAATGACTACTTCCTCCCACGAGGATTTGCCAATCTCTATGTATCGGGTGTTGGTACCAGGGATTCCCAAGGTCTCATGACTAATGGGGACTACCAGCAAATTGAAGCATATAAAAACGTGATTGACTGGCTTAATGGTCGTTGCCGTGCTTTCACAGACCACACACGCAAACGTCAAGTCAAGGCTGATTGGTCAAACGGCAAAGTTGCAACAACAGGAATTTCCTATCTAGGCACCATGTCCAATGGTCTCGCCACCACTGGTGTTGATGGCTTAGAGGTCATTATCGCTGAAGCAGGTATTTCCTCTTGGTACAACTACTATCGAGAAAATGGTTTGGTGACTAGCCCAGGTGGCTATCCAGGTGAGGATTTTGACTCACTTGCTGAATTGACCTACTCCCGTAATCTCCTAGCTGGTGATTATATTCGTGGTAATGGAGTTCATCAGGCAGACTTAGAGAAGGTAAAAGAACATTTAGATCGCAAGACTGGTGACTACAATCAGTTTTGGCATGACCGCAACTATCTGCTCAATGCCCACAAGGTTCAAGCTGAGGTCGTCTTTACGCATGGTTCTCAGGATTGGAACGTCAAACCTCTTCATGTTTACCAGATGTTTCATGCCCTTCCAACTCATATCAAGAAGCACCTCTTTTTCCATCATGGTGCCCATGTCTATATGAACAACTGGCAGTCAATTGACTTCCGCGAGTCCATGAATGCCTTGTTGAGTAAGAAATTGTTAGGACTCAACTCAAGCTATCAACTCCCTACTGTCATCTGGCAGGACAATACTACACCGCAAACTTGGCAGAGACTTGATGACTTTGGCAAACAGGACGAACTGCATACCTTCTCTCTTGGAGTTGAAGAAAAGGTAATTCAAAACCAGTATGATCAAAAAGATTTTGAGCGTTATGGCAAGACTTACCAGACCTTCAACACAGAACTTTACCAGGGAAAAGCCAATCAAATCACTATTGACCTTCCGGTGACCAATGACATCCACTTAAATGGTCGAGTGGAACTGAAACTTCGTGTCAAATCAAGTACAAACAAGGGCTTATTGTCTGCTCAAGTCCTCCAACTAGGACAACAGAAGTACCTTCAACCCTATCCAGCGGTTCAATCAGTCCGAACCATTGACAATGGTCGTTACCACATGTTAGAAAATCTCTGTGAACTGCCATTCAACCCAAGTGCCCAACGTGTCATCACCAAAGGCTACCTCAATCTTCAAAACCGAAATGATCTCTTGACAATCGAAGAAATCCAACCAAATGAATGGATGGACTTCAAGCTAGAGCTTCAACCAACTATCTACAAACTTAAAGAAGGAGACACTCTCCGCTTGGTTCTCTACACAACAGACTTTGAGATTACAATTCGAGATAATACAGACTATCACTTGACTGTTGATTTAGCACAGTCTACTATCACTATTCCCTCATAAAAGGAGCTATTAACACTTATGAACAAATCTGAACACAGACACCAACTTATTCGTGCCCTCGTTTCAAAAAACAAAATCCATACCCAAGCGGAATTACAAGCCTTGTTAGCCGAAAACGATATCCAAGTTACACAGGCAACCTTATCACGCGATATCAAAACCATGAACCTTTCAAAAGTACGAGAAGAAGATAATTCTTACTACGTGTTAAATACAGGCTCTATCTCCAAGTGGGAAAAACGTCTCGAAAATTATATGGAAGATGCTCTTGTTATGTTGCGTCCTGTCCAACACCAAGTTATTTTGAAAACTTTACCTGGTTTAGCCCAATCATTTGGATCTGTAATTGATTCCTTGGACTTTCCAGATGTCATTGCAACGCTTTGTGGAGATGATGTCTGCATGATTATCTGTGAAGATGCTACAAAAGCGCAAGCTTGTTTTGAAAGCCTTAAAAAATATGCGCCACCATTTTTCTTTGGTGAATAAAACAAATCCCGTGATCAAAAAATCACGGGAATTTTTTATTTCTTTGACTGTGTTTCTTCTTTCTTTGTGCGTGCCAATCGAAGAGCACGTTTAGGGTTGAGACGATTAAACAATTCTTCTAGTTTCTTTTCATTCCACACATCTGCTGCAGAAACAAAATTTCCATCTGCATCTCGGAATGATATCGGTTTATCTCCCATATCAATCTCCTAGTCTACAAATTCAAACTCAAATTTATCGATGCGGACCAAATCGCCATCTTTAGCTCCACGCGCACGAAGGGCTTCGTCAACCCCCATACCACGTAACTGGCGGGCAAATTTCATAACTGATTCGTCACGGTCAAAGTTGGTCATGTTAAAGAGTTTCATAAGTTTTTCACCAGAAAGTACCCATGTCGCATCATCATCACGACTAATCTCAAAGGCTTTTTCTTCCTCGTCAAAGCCATAGTAAGCCTCTTCTTCCATATCGGATTCATCATAGATCGGAAATTCTGGAGTCTTGTCTAACAATTCAGCTGTCGCATCCAAAAGAGTTGCCAAACCTTGCTTGGTCAGACCAGAAATTGGGAAGATGGCTGGAAGTTCCTCAAACTCGTCGTAGTTTGCTGCCAACTTTTCCTTGAAAATTTTAAGATTTTCCTGACTTTCAGGCATATCCATCTTGTTGGCTACGATGATCTGCGGACGCTCCATGAGACGAAGGTTATAGGATTCCAATTCCTTATTGATAGCAAGGTAATCCTCATAAGGATCACGACCTTCGCTAGCTGACATATCGATGACATGGAGGATAACTCGAGTGCGTTCGATATGTCGGAGGAACTGGGTTCCAAGACCAACACCTTGACTGGCACCTTCAATCAAACCTGGAAGGTCTGCTACTGCAAAAGATTCACCTGACTGCGTACGAACCATGCCCAAATTAGGGACAATCGTCGTAAAGTGGTAAGCACCGATTTTAGGCTTAGCTGAAGTGATGACACTAAGCAATGTTGACTTTCCGACAGATGGAAAACCGACTAAACCAACATCTGCTAAGATTTTCAATTCCAGTTGCAACTCACGTTCTTGACCTGGCTCTCCATTCTCAGAGATTTCAGGCGCAGGATTTTTTGGCGTGGCAAAACGGATATTCCCACGACCACCTCGACCGCCGTGAGCCACGATAAATTCTTGACCATGTGCAATCAAGTCTGTAATGACTTTACCTGTTTCTGCATCACGTACAGTAGTTCCCTGTGGCACACGAACACGAAGGTCTTCTGCACCACGTCCATGCATTCCTTTGGTCATCCCTTTTTCACCGGAATCAGCCTTAAAATGACGGTTATAGCGGAAATCCATCAAGGTACGTAAGCCTTCGTCTACCACGAAAACAACGTTACCTCCACGTCCACCATCACCACCCCACGGACCGCCATTAGGGACATATTTTTCACGACGAAAGGCAACCATGCCATCGCCACCATTACCAGCCTTGACCTTGATCTTGGCTGTATCTAAAAACATACTCATATTTTCTTCTCACTTTAAAAAGGCTGGGGAGAACCCAGTCATTAGTTATTGTTTCTATTCTCGCAGCTTGCTTAGAATCTGCTAAAAGCTCCAAGCGCAGTTGCAAAGATACCAGCAAGGGTTACAAACAACATGATGAGCACGACAACAAGTGTCACTTTCTCAAACAATGTTTTTTTACGTTTTCCATTATCTCCAAAAGCCATAACTTCTCCTTTTCACTTTATAATTCTAAATTAATAGTCTGTTGAAACCGGTGCAACCACCCATAAAATGATGTAAGCAAGGATTCCTGCTCCATAACAAAATGCAAGAACACCCCAAACAACACGAACAATTGTTGGGTCAATATCAAAATAATGGGCAACTCCTGCACAAACTCCACCAATTATTTGGTTTTTTCAACTTCGCATTAATTTTTTCATTGTATTTTCCTCTTATCTATTATTTGAATTCATCTTTCCAATAATCTCTGATGCTGGATAATTGCTTCCGAGAAGCCCGCAAAATACGCTTAGACTCTTTTACTGGACTTGTAACAGCCTGTTGGGGTAGATATAAAATCGTTTTTAAAAAGCGCTGACTGACAGGTTTTCCATCATGCAATTCATGTTCAAAGTTATTTGAGATAATGGCATCAAGGTAAAACTCATGTACTCGTTTTCCAAAGTTCTCAGCCGAAATTTCGTACAACTTATCCGCCAACTTTTGTTCAGACATATCAGGAGTAGCAATCAAGGCTTCAAGGATAGCTCCTGCAAGCTCTCGTTCTCCATAGTAGAGGGTACCAAACATTTTATCACTGATCAGGTTATCAAGATAGGGGTTGCCATGAGCGATAACAGGCGTTCCACTGGCTAGACTTTCTAGATAGGTTAAGCCCTGAGTTTCACTCGTTGAGGCAGAGATGAAGAAATCTGCAGCCTTATAGTATAAGGCTGTCTCGCTTGGAGCAATCATACCTGTAAAAATCACATGTTTTTGCAGGTTTAATTTCACTGCTTGCTCTTTCAGACTGTCCAGATAAGGACCGTCTCCAGCAACGACCAGCTTCACTTTATCTTCTTCTTTTAATACTTCAGCAAAAGCATCTAGGACTGCTTGGATATTCTTCTCATAAGAAATACGCGAAAGGCTCAGTAGCATTTTCTCGTCTTCCTGAATACCTAACTTCGAACGAAGTTCTTGTAAGTTTTCCTCTTTAATCTCAGGTCGTTCAAACTTAGCTAGCTCAATTCCGGTTGGAATGACACGTTTTTCAACCTTCACTTTGTATTTAGATAAAAGGTCCCGAACAATCTCACTAGGGCAGATTACTCCATCTACATCACGAAGGAAACCACGTACCAGATATTTTACCATACTTGGACGAATCAACATCCCCTTAGCAATATAATGCACATAGTCTTCGTACTGGGTATGGTAAGTATGGATAACAGGAATCCTCAATTCTCGTGCAATCCAAATCCCTAATAATCCAAGTGAAAATTCTGTCTGGGTGTGAATGATATCTAGCTGATACTGCTTGGCGATTTCAAGTGCCTTTGTAAAACCTCGATAGGCAAATCGTCGATCTTTAAATGCAAAGAAAGGGACACTCGGAATTCGAATAATTTGCCAATCCTCGTAGCGATTCACATCTTTATCTGTTGTTGTAAAGATAAAAACTGCATGGCCTTGCTTCTCAAGCTCTGTCTTCAAGGTTCGAATACTGGTCGCAACCCCGGAAACCTGAGGAAAATAGGTGTCTGTAAATAAACCAATTCGCATAGATTACCTCACTTTTTACCTAGAGCAGCCTGTTCCCGATAAAATTTTAACCAAATTCCCAGTAAATGCTCTTCTGAATACTGCTTGGATATCCTTTTTGCTTTTTCTTTCAATTCTTTCAACGCTTCAGAATTTTCTTTATATTCTAGGATTGCTTCTCTCATCTCAGAGACATCACTTGTAGCACGATAATCTCCCTCAAGAATGACCTTATACAGGTCCAAATCCCTTAACATAATAGGAGCCTCGCAACTAGCGGCCTCTAAGATAGTCATGGGGAATAGTTCGTTGTAACTTGGTAGCAAGAAGAGATCCGCTAAAGCATAGAGCTCTCGCATTCGCTCTGGAGGAACAATACCTGGAAAAATTAGATTTTCAGGTGGATTGTCCATGATTTTTTTATAGCGTTCATAACCATCTGTCATCCCGCCAAATGAAAAACCACCAGCCCAGATAAAGGTAATTTCTGGCAATTCTTCAGCAAGACGGATAAAGTCATCTATCCCTTTTCGTTTCTGAACCTGACCCGCACCAACCACGACAAACTGATCTTTTGCGAGATCCATTTCCTGACGAAGTTTTGCTACTTGGTCAGCTGGCAATGGATGCCATTTTTCCTTATTTACAAAGTTTGGAATATAGGTTACTTTTTCACGTGGAATACCCGCAGCAACTAGATCCTCTATAAACATGGGATTAACCACCACCAAGTGTTCCATTCGGTTGTAAAAGGAAAAAACATAGCGTTTGACAATTCCTTTTAAGAAAAATGGAATCTTCAAACTCCCCTCGAGTGTCTCAGGTAAGAAATGCACATAGCCAACTTTTCTCCCAGAGCGTTTCTTTTGAAATGTGGATAAATAATAAGGGAAATCAATGGTGTGAAAGTGGGTCACATCTGCCTCTACAGGAAGATTCTCCGTAACAATCAACTGATCTTTGGCATCACGATGAAGGAGACTCACCAATTCACGGTAGGCTCCTGACACTCCTTGACCAGCCACTTTTTCACTTGAACTTAGCATATTAATACGCAATTTTTTGTTTTCCATACTACTCATTATACCATTTTATTTCAAGAAAATCAGTAAAAGAAAGAAGAGACCAGAGGAAAATGGAGGAGCCCCTCTCTTTTCCAATCGTCTCTCACAATTTTCCAATCGATTACTTAATTCCTAGGGCGATACGCGCATAGCGACTCATTTTTTCAACCGTCCATGCTGGATACCAGACCAATTTGACTTCGATATTGGTTACCTCAGGAACCTCTGTCATCGCATCGTGTATCTGGTCTGTTAAGAGGTCAGCCAGTGGGCACCCCATAGTTGTCAAGGTCATATCAATTTCCGTGTGACCTGTTTCACCATCAAAACGAATCTCATAAATCAAACCTAAATTGACAATATCAATTCCCAACTCAGGGTCGATGACCTCTTCCAAGGCAGTCAAAATACGAGTTTTAATCGTTTCAATTTGCTCTTCTGTATAAGCCATATTATTCCTCACTCTTAGTCTTCAATAAAATCACGAAGGGGTTTGCTGCGACTTGGTTGGCGCAATTTTCTCAAAGCCTTGGCCTCGATCTGACGAATACGCTCACGAGTCACGTTAAAGACTTTACCAACATCTTCAAGAGTACGCATTTTTCCATCGTCCAAACCGAAACGAAGGCGCAGAACGTTTTCTTCACGATCTGTAAGTGTATCCAATACTTCATCCAACTGCTCACGCAAAACGATACGAGTTGTGTAGTCTACTGGATTTTCAATCACTTCGTCTTCGATAAAGTCCCCAAGATGACTATCGTCCTCTTCACCAATCGGTGTTTCAAGTGATACTGGCTCTTGGGCGATTTTTAGGATTTCACGCACCTTGTCAGGTGTCATATCCATACGCTCAGCGATTTGTTCAGGAGTTGGATCTTGACCCAATTCCTGAAGGAGATTCCGCTGTTCACGGACAAGCTTGTTAATGGTTTCCACCATGTGGACAGGGATACGAATAGTACGCGCCTGATCAGCGATGGCACGAGTAATCGCCTGACGAATCCACCAAGTTGCATACGTAGAAAACTTAAATCCTTTTGAATAGTCAAACTTATCCACGGCCTTCATCAAGCCCATGTTTCCTTCTTGAATCAAGTCAAGAAACTGCATGCCACGACCTACGTATCGCTTAGCAATCGAAACTACCAAACGAAGGTTGGCTTCCGCAAGACGTTGTTTGGCTTCGATATCACCAGCCTCAACTGCAAGTGCCAATTCTTTTTCCTCTTCGTTGGTCAAGAGAGGAACAACCCCGATTTCCTTCAAATACATACGGACAGGGTCATTAACCTTGGCAGAAGTTGAGCCAATCAAGTCCTCATCACTGAGTTCTGGTTCTTCTTCTGCACTAAGAACACGCGCGCTTGGATTTCCTTCGTTATCTGTGATAGAAATTCCAGCATCCTGAATCCGTTGCAAAAGGTCTTCAATGCCGTCTGCATCCAGGGTAAAAGGAATAACCAGACTTGAATTGATTTCGTCGTCTGTTGCTGTTCCTGTCTTTTTGTGGTTACGGATAAAATCTGCTACTTGCACATCAAATGTAGTTACTTCTTTTTGTTTTGTTGCCATTATTACTCCATTCTTCTCTTTTGGGAAATCAATCGTTGTAATTCTTCCAAGGCTGTGTCTGTATCTCCTACATGACTAGCTTCCTGCACTTTCTTTTTAATTCTTAAGTTGTCCTTACTGAGGAGGGCACGGTTTCGAGTCGCTTCGACTTCCACTAGCTCCTGAGGCGACATCTCAGCTGGCAAATCCAGACTAAGCACGTGGTACCAAGCATTTTCAACCTCAGGCGTCTGATGAGAAAGCTCCTCTGAGCCGATTTGTCCCTCTACACTTAATAATTCGTAAAGAATCTGAAATTCTGGGGTATCAAAGAAAAAATCTTCTCTTAATCTGTAGTCATTTAACACAACTGGATTTTCAGCCATCCTATAAAGGAGATGAGCCTCTGCTCTCATGACTGCTGTCAGTTGCCGCGTTACAGGTAAACTAATCGCTGCTGGAGGTTGCTCCTCTTTGACTCTCTCCTGCCTCTGAACAATGCGACTTTCATTTACTATCTGTTCCACCTGCTGGTAATCAAAGGAAGGTAGATTATCCGCCAGAATGTGAATATAAGAATTCTGGGCAGTGATAGACTTTTCCTTGGCGATCAAGGGAGCTATTTTTTCAATGAACTCGATTTGTGCCTGTAAGTTATCACTATTTTCTGGCTTGAGCTGGTGTATATAGAACTCTATAGGACTGATCCGAGTCTTGGTTAAAAGGTAAGCCAGGTCTTCAGCAGAATTCTTTTGCAAATACTCATCTGGGTCCATGGCATCAGGTACTCGAACAACCTCAACTGAGAAATCTTTTAATTCTTCCAGAGCTTTGGCTGTCGCTGCCTGCCCTGCCTTGTCGCCATCATAGCTGAGAACAATTTTTTTGGTAAAGCGTTTGAGGTGGTCAACATGCTCCTTGCTTAAGGCTGTCCCCATGGAAGCTACAGCATTTTCTATACCAGCACGGTAGGCTGCGATTACATCCATGAAGCCTTCCATCAGATAGAGCTCTGTGATCTTCCCTGTTCCCTTTTTTGCCTTGTCCAAATGATACAATTCATAACTCTTGTTAAAAATTGCAGTCGAACGACTATTTTTGTACTTGGCAGTCTGACTATCAGTTTCGTCCCAGATACGACCTGAAAAAGCAATAACCTGCCCCTTGTCATTGGTCAAAGGAAAGATGATACGTCCAAAAAAAGTATCATAAAACTGATTGCCATCTGACAAGTAAAACAAGCCCGAATCCAATAAATCCTTTTCCTCAAACTTGTCAGATAAACGTTGGTAGAGATAGGTTCTCTCTGCTGGAGCCAGTCCAATTTGAAAGTGCTTCAGAACATCATCCGTCAATCCACGTTTGTAGAGATAAGCCCTTGCTTCTTCTCCCATCTTGGTCGTCATGAGAATTGCATGGTAAAAACGGGCAGCTTCTTCATGCATATCATATAAAGCTTGATGAGGCGAAGCCTGTTGAGGACGAGACTGGACAGGCATGGCTAATTGAATACCGACGCGCTCCCCTAAGAGCTGAACAGCTTCCATAAAGGACACACCTTGGTACTCTTCGATGAACTTAAAAACATCTCCTGAACGACCACATCCGAAACAGTGATAAAACTGCTTGTCTTCCACAACGTTGAAAGAAGGGGTCTTCTCACCATGAAAAGGACAGAGCCCTAAATAGTTCCGTCCAGCCTTTTGTAAAGAAATCACGTCGCCTATGACTTCCACAATGTTGGTATTGTTTTTGATTTCTTCAATAACTTGCTTGTCAACCATACACAATACCTCCATCTTATCATAGTTTTACGTTAACTAGTATAGCTTATTTCTGAAAAAAAGTAAACCATTTCATACGCTTTCCCTACTTATATTTCATAAAAACTCACTGTTATCATGTTATCGGGAATCTTCTCCTTAACTCCTCCAACTTATCCTTTTATTTTCTTGTAAGATTGCTCATAAGTTACTTTTATTTTACTTGTTCTTGAAGATTATTTTTCAGTATTCTGCTAATATATTGTCCATCTTTTCTGCTGATACAAGCCGTTGCAAAAGTCATGGGTGCTATATATACTTCTCCTCGATAGGAAGGATCAACCAACACAGGCATGGAATAATAAGCATTCTTTTTATTCTTTAGGTCAATGAACCACTTGCCACCTAAGTGCTTGCGGAAGGTTTCTCCGATATAGACTGTTAAATAATCCAAGAGTTTTTTATCCTCTATCAAGACATGGTGATTTTCATAATGAGCCAAAATCCAAGCCTCCAAATCATCCAAGGACTGCATGCTATAGTCCAAGATTAAATTTTGCTCTTGGGCAAAATCCTTAGTAAAATAATCCATTTTAAATTCAATCTGGAAAATCCATTCCTGAAAGTCTTCTTGTGTGTAAGTCATTTTTTACCTCCATAAACAATATGTTTTATTGAATTTTTTTCACTTTGAATGACTTATTATTATCCTAGATATCCTTGATTTTGATATTTTCTTAAAAGGCTAGGAATAATCTTGTATTTATACTCCATGTTGATACTTATTATACTATAAAATGAAGCAACTTGGACAAGTGCACCAATCGATCTAATTATGTCACTAAAAAAACTAGAAACATCTGCGTGCTTCTAAGTTTTGATTTTATATAGTCTCAGGAAGTTCCTGCCGTCTCCTATTCAAACAGTTGATAGTAGTCTGAAATTTTCATCTTAGCTTTTTCTTCTTTATTGAGGTCTTGGATGATACGGCCTTCCTTCATGACAATCAGACGATTTCCATACTTCAGTGCATCTTCCATATGGTGGGTAATCATCAAGGCTGTTAGATGACCCTTGTTGACAAAGTCATCTGTTAATTCCATCAAGGCCACACTCGTTTTTGGGTCAAGGGCTGCTGTGTGTTCATCCAACAAGAGCAACTCTGGTCGCTTCAAGGTTGCCATCAAGAGACTCAATGCCTGACGCTGACCGCCTGATAGAAATTCAATAGGAGTGTCCAGATGTTTTTCAAGCCCATTTCCCACTTTTTCAATGGTAGACTGAAATTCTTCCCGATGGCTTGAAAGTCTTCTAGGAAGGAGTCCTCTCTTCTCACCACGAAACTTGGCAATCAAGAGATTTTCCGCCACCGTCATACGGGGAGCCGTCCCCATCTTAGGATCCTGAAAGACACGAGACAAATACTTAGCCCGCTTTTCAGGTGAAAAATGCGTTACATCCTCGCCCATGATACGGATACTTCCACTTGTTAAAGGTAGGGTACCTGCAATAGTGTTAAAAAGTGTTGACTTCCCAGCTCCATTTCCACCTAGAATGGTAATGAAATCATGTTCGAAAATTTCAAGAGAAACATCATTAAGAATGATTTTTTCCTCATTAAAGCCATTCGTGATGACTTTGGTAGCATTTTTTAATTCTACAATTGCTGTCATTTGCTAAACTTGACTCCTTTCAGGTATTTGCTTTTGAAGGTTGGAATCATAAGGCAAACTGCCAAAATCAAGGCGCTGTACAAACGAAGATAACTTGTATTAAACCCAAGAGCAATCACTCCCCAGACGAGGAACTGATAAGCAATAGACCCTACAACGATGGTCATGAGTCGCTCTGCCAAGCTCAAACTCTTGAACAAAACCTCACCAATAATCAAGCTAGCAAGCCCTACGACAATCACTCCAATTCCTCGAGAAACATCTGCATATCCTTCTTGTTGAGCAATTAGGGCTCCTGCAAGTGCAATAATCCCATTTGAAAGAACCAAACCCATGAGTTCCATACGACCAGTATGGATACCAAAGCTACGAGCCATATCAGGATTATCACCTGTAGCGATGTAGGCTTGACCTAGTTTGGTATCAAGGAAAAAGAGCATGAGGCCAATAACAAGGGCAACAAAGGTTAATCCAGTCAGGAGTTGGTTAAGTTCTGAATCAAAAGGCATGACATCCTGAATTTGCTTGGTTCCAAGAAGCCCCAGATTGGCACGTCCCATAATCATGAGCATGATGGAATGGCAGGAAGTCATGACCAGAATCCCTGATAAGAGGGTTGGGATTTTTCCTTTGGTATATAAGAGACCTGTCGCCATTCCAGCTAGACAGCCCGCTCCTACTGCGGCTAGGGTTGCTAAAAATGGATTGACTCCCTGTGTTATCAAGGTTACAACGACTGCTCCTCCTAGAGGAAAAGAGCCCTCAGTCGTCATATCCGGAAAATTTAGAATTCGAAAAGTCATAAAGATTCCCAGACCTAAAATCGCCCAGACCATTCCCTGAGAAATAATGGATACTATCATAATCTTTCACTCATTTCTTTCTTTAGTAAAAACGGGAGGAGATGTGTCCAGCTCCTCCTTTATCTTTATTCAATCACTTGTCCTGCTTCTTTTAGAACGGACTCAGGAATGGTGATACCAAGTTCCTGCGCTAGTTTTTTGTTAATCACTGACTTACCAGTTGAGAAGACATTAACTGGCGTATCAGCTGGTTTTTCACCTTTCAAAACTTTGGCAATCATTTTACCAGTAGCCACTCCAAGATCGTGTTGGTCAACTACTACAGATGCTAATCCACCTGCTTCTACCATGGCAGTGGCACTTGGGTAGATTGGCTTTTTAGCTGTTTGGTTGCTTGAAACAACTGTTGAGAATGCTGATGCGATGGTGTTGTCAATTGGAACCCAAATCGCATCAACCTTACTTGTCATGACATTAACTGTTGAAGCAATTTCATTGGTTGATGGAACGGCAAATGTTTCGACTGTCAAACCTTCTTTTTCAGCATAAGCCTTGAATTCTTCTACCTGTGTTTTTGAGTTATCTTCGCTACTTGAGTAGAGAGCGCCGATTGTTTTGACATTTGGTGTCAAAGTTTTAATCAATTCCACTTGCTGTTCAGCGGGGTTGTGGTCTGATACCCCTGTGATGTTGCCACCTGGTTTTTTCAAATCCTTGACCAAGTTAGCACCGATTGGGTCTGTAATAGCAGCCATGATAACTGGTAGATCTTTAGTAGCACTAGCGAGTCCCTGAGCCGCTGGTGTTGCAATCCCAACAACGACATCGTTTCCATTTGCCACCAATTGTTTACTCATGGTTGCAACCTTGCTCTGGTCTCCTTCAGAGTTCATAAAGTCGATTTTTACCTGGTCGTCCATATAGCCTTCTTCAGCTAGTCCATCTTGAATTCCTTGATAAATCAAGTCCAAGGATGGGTGACTAACAAATTGAAGAACACCAACCTTAGCAACCTTTTGCTCCACCTTCGCTGCTGGCTTGTTCATTGATGAATAAATCAAACTAGCCACTACCAATATAGCTAATCCAGCGATAATTCCCATTAAACGTTTATTTTTCATTTTTCGTTCTCCTTTTAAATCACTTGTATAATACTCTTTTCACTAAAAACAAGCGACGCCATCGTTTAAATTTCATAATCTTTCCTCCCATAAAAAAATCCTCACACAAAAAACTTGTGTGAGGACGTCGATGCGCGGTGCCACCTCAATTATAGGGAATATCCCTATCGCTCTTTCTCGCATTCACGAGTTGCACTGTAAGGTGTGCTCACCGAATTTTTATGATTTCAAATTCTTTATAACATTCAGCCCAATTTTCATCACTTTCATCTATCTGTTTTCACCAACCACAGACTCTCTAAAAAATGAGCATGATTACTTTCTGAATGTTTAAATTATATCATTTTTCAACTACTTGTCAAGGCTATTTTTAGAATTTTTTAAACAATTCAAAAACTTCCCCCTGAAAAAAGAGGAAGTTTGTAGAATATCAGCCTGAATTACGCAAACCGGTTGCAATTCCGTTAATAGTTGTATGGATCAGTTTTTCTTCGTCAGCTGACAATTCGCCACGACGTTGACGTTTGATCAATTCCAACTGAATGTAGTTAAGGATATTAAAGTAAGGCATACGATAATTTAGGCTGTCTTTTAGGTAAGAGTTTTCTGCCAAGAGTTCGTCATAGCCTTCAATAGCTAAAATAACGTCCTTAGTCAACTGCCATTCATCTAAAATAGTGTAGTAGATAGCCTGCACTTCTTCATCTTCACAGAGCTTAGCATATTCAAAAGCAATGTTCATGTTAGACTTAGATAAGACCATGTCTACATTGGAAAGAAGAGATTGGAAGAAAGGCCAGTTTTGGTACATGTCACGAAGAAACTCGATATTCTTCGGATCTTGATCAATAAACTCTTTAAAGCTGGATCCTACTCCATACCATCCAGGGAACATGACACGACTTTGTGACCATGAGAAGACCCAAGGAATGGCACGTAGACCACCAATTTCAGTGATAGTCTTACGAGCTGCAGGACGTGAACCAATGTTGAAGCTTGATATAGCCTTGATTGGGCTTGACTCGAAGAAATAATCATAGAAATGTTCGTTTCCAAAGACCAAATCACGGTAGATATCGTAGCTACGGTCCACTACTTGATCCATGATAGACTCATAATGATTTGAGGTATTGGTATCGCTCTTTTTCTTGGTAATCATACGGTTAATGGCCGCGGATACCAACATTTCAAGGTTATAGTAGGCAGCGTCTTTGTTTCCGTATTTGTTTCCAATGACTTCTCCTTGCTCAGTCAGACGGATACGGTCCTTGATAGACTTGAGCGGTTGAGATGTGATGGCTTCATAAGTTGGGCCACCACCACGACCTACAGTACCACCACGGCCATGGAAGAAGGTGACTTTAACGCCAAATTCATCTCCAATAGCAGTCAGTTGTTGTTGAGCCTTGTAGAGTGTCCAACATGATGATAGATAACCACCATCTTTATTACTATCGGAGTAGCCAAGCATGATTTCTTGGTAGTTGTCTTTTGAAGCAATCCACTTTTTAGCCAATGGAAGAGAGAAGTATCTTCTCATGGTTTCTTCCGAGTGATCCAAGTCTTCAATCGTTTCAAAGAGGGGGACAATCTGAACGCGCGCTTTTTGAGCATCAACCAAGCCTACTTCTTTGAGCATGATGGCTAATTCTAGCATATCAGATACACTTGTCGCGTGAGAGATGATGGTTTGGCGAATGACATTTTCACCCAGTTTATCCTTCAACTTGCGGGCAGCTTTAAAGATAGACAGTTCTTTTTCAAGCAGTTCTGACCTTTCAGCATGAGTTGCTGAGAGGATTCGAGGGTCTTCTTCCAACTCTTTTAAGAGGAGGGCGCATTTTTCATCTTCAGAAAGATCGCTATAGTGGTCGTTGATGCCAGCAGATGCTAACAACTCAGCCACACAAGCTTCATGAACACTAGAATCTTGGCGCATGTCGATAGAAGCAAGGTAGAAGCCAAAGATTTCAACGGCTTGCATCAGTTCAACAAATTCTCCTGAAATCAGGTATTCCCCTTTATTCTCAAGGAGAGAATCTCGAATGGCCAACAAGTCTTGATAAAATTCATCTGCAGTAGCATATCTAGGCTGAAGATCCTTGTCTTCAATCAAATAAGCCTTAGTTGCCTGCATCTTAGCTTGGATATCAAAAAGGGCACGACGATAGAGTTCTTTTTCGCGATAAATGGAGTTGTCTTGCGACTTCAACGCCATCTCACGAACTTTGTCGCTGACATTCACGATGCTGGTTGAAAGTGAAAATTCACGATAAAGATTATAAATCTTTTCATCGTAGTAGTTCATGATGACTTCGCACTGAGTCAAGGCTGATTTGTTGAGGGTTTCCGCTGTTACGAAAGGATTTCCATCGCGGTCTCCTCCAATCCACATCCCCATAGTAATTGGTTTTGGATGTTGAAGCTCAATTCCTTGTTCTTTAGCTAGTTTCTTATATTCAGCCGTCAAACGTGGCACAGCATTCAGGAAGGAACTTTGATAGTACTCCATCACGTTGGTGATTTCGTTAGTTACTTTCAACTTCTTCTCACGAATCATGTCTGTTTGCATGATAATTTCAATGTAACGACGGAGATCCATGTTCCATTTTTCTTTATTAATCAAGCCTAGTTTGACATCACGGTACTTACGCAAGAGCGTATGGATATGGTTGGTCAAGTCCAGCATACTCTTGCGTTGTACTTGCGTTGGATGGGCGGTTAAGACAGGAACGACATTTAACTTTTCTAAAATTTCAGCTGCATTTTCTTTTTCAGCTACCATCTTTATGGTTGTAGACAATTTCCCTAAATAGTCTTGGTCCACATTGTTCTGGTGGTTAATTTTATAGGCTAAGTCCACATCCTCAGATATATTAATCAAGAGTGGAAGGATAGAGAAATAACGAGAAATGTAAATCATTTCTTCATTGGAAAGGCTAGTCACCAGTTCATTGAGGCCTTGATAGTTTTCATTTGTTGATAATTCCTTCAACTGCATGATTTTTTCAAAGGTCTCTGGCGCTAGCATATTTTTTGTAATATCTTCTAGTAGCTCTGTCAAAATCAAGACTTCTTCTTGGATGACGGCTTTATTACTATAGTTTTCTAATTTCTGAAGAGACATATATTTTTCCTTTCCATACAGTCCTTACAGACCTTCAACAGTTTGAGATTCGTATTCTCTAATGAGTTTAGCACGTTTCTCGCTGGCATCGATATTTAGTACAAGGGCAATGGCCACGGATAATACCAGGAGACTGTTCCCACCTTGTGAAAGGAAGGGGAAGGTCACCCCTGTAGAAGGAATCAACCCTGAAATCCCACCGATATTGACAAAGACCTGAACAAGAATCATCCCTCCGACACCGATAGCAACCATGGAGTTAAAGGGATCCTTAGCTCGAATACCAACCAAGATGATTCGCAAAATTAAGAAGAAGAGTAAAGCCAAAATCATACTCGCTCCTACGAATCCAAACTCTTCGATGACAATCGAAAAGACGAAATCCGTATGGGCTTCCGGCAGATAACCACGCTTCTCGATAGAATTTCCCAATCCCAGTCCGAACCAGCCTCCATTAACCATGGCATAGTAGGAATTTGCAAGCTGGTGTCCTGCACCCGCCAAGTCATTAAAGGGATTAAAGAAGGCACTGAAACGTTTAGCAACGTAACCAAATACCGGTATCTGAGAAAATTTTTCAACCCCAACGAGACGAATGACAGACAATACTAAAATTGAACTCCCTGCTAAGAGAGCTAGAATGGTCGAGAACCAACGATAGGCGATTCCACTAACGGTGTACATAATGAGCGCCACCAAGACCAAGATGGTCGCATTTCCCAAGTCGGGGAAAATCCCCAAGCTACCAATCAGAACCAGCAGAACAAAACGCCAATCGTTAAAAGCTCGAGGTAGCCATTGATTTTGGGTCAACACCTGGAAATCATAAACCGCAATCTCATCTTGCTGTTTTGAAAAACGATATGCCAGGTACCAGATGATGATAATCTTAAGGTATTCAGCCGGCTGAATCGTTACAGGTCCTACAGAAATCCATCCATATGCTCCATTGACAGGTGTTCCGACCAGACGCGCTAGGGCTAAAAGAACCATCTCCACAATCATCACGATAAAAATGAGACGTCCATTTCTCAGGAAACCTAATTTTAATTTATAGATTAAGGCAATCAAAACCAAACTAGCTACCCAGAAAATCCCCTGGTTACGTACCAATTGAAAAGCGCTTTTTCCTTCTTCAATTAGGGTTGCACTCGTTGTCGAGTAAACTACAATCAATCCCAAAATTGACAGAAGAAAATAAGGAATCAAAATGGAATAGTTTAGTAGGTGCCTTTTACTAATTTTCATATTTCACCACTCTAATAGGAACAGAGGTGGTTGTCCCTAATTCCGTTTTATTTTCTAATTTTGATTGTTATTATACCACTTTTTCAGAAAGAAAAAAACTATTATCCTTTAATCCTTCGAATTTTACTTATTTTGTCTTCAAGCATAAAAAATACAAACCTCAAATGAGATTTGTATTTTCATTGCTTAGTTAGATGAAGAGCTACTGCTTGAGCTTGAGTCACCACCACCGATGTATTGGGTGAAGATGTTTTGGAAGGCTTGATCTTTGACTTTGATATTAGCAGCTTGTAATTCTTTACCAATTACTCCTTGAACAAAGGCTGAATCATTTTGTTTTTGAGTCAAAATGATGGTCTTCAATTTTTCTTTGTAATCCTCTAAGTTAGAAGATTTTTCTGTCTTCTTCGTTACTTTAACGATGTAGAATTGATTGCTGTAGGCTTGTGTTCCAGTAGCCGTAATCACATCAGAAACACCGTTCACATCCAAGGCAAAGGCTGCTTTTTTGACTTGTTCTGGAAGTTCTGTTGAAGCAGAGTCAAAAGTGATTTCTCCACCATTTTCTTTTGTTTTGTCGTCGTTAGAGTTGTCTTTCGCCAACTGAGCAAAATCTGCACCTTCTGCTTTCGCTTTTTCAAGCACTTCTTTTGCCTTGTCTTCATTGTCCATACGGATGATTTGAGCAGTTACATCTGGTGTGTACGCTTCGAAAGCCTTTTGGTAGGCTTCGTCTGTCAATTCGCTCTCAGCGGCCTTCTTAACCGCCAATTCAACCAATTTGCTAGTACGGATTTGAGCTTTACGAGTCTCAGGTGTCATACCTGCACGTTGAAGCACGCTGTTGTAGCTATCGCCGTATTTCTTTTGTTCCTCAGCAACGGCGTCATCCACATCTTTATCCGTTACCTCTGATCCATATTGTTGTTCAAATACTTTTTGGATGGTCATATTGAGCAAGACTTGTTGCGCAGTTGGATTATTCTTTACTTCTTCAAAGAATTGATGTTCTGTAATCACATCACCCTTCATGCTGATCAAATCTTTTCCTTCAGAACTATTTGAACAAGCTGCAAGTGTTGCCACTGATAAAAGTGTGATGGCTCCTGCCATAATTTTTTTCTTCATGTTTACTCCTTTTACGGTAAGTGTTACTTTATCTATTTTACTATAATTTCTTAAATTTTTCTGAAAATCATTTATCATCAGGTAGCTGTACATCTGCTACATTCTTTCGTAGCATGAGAATGCCATCACCAAGAGGAACTAGAGTTGCTGTTAGACCTGGATTGTCCAAAGTTGCGTCGAAAAGTCTTTGCAAACCACGATAAATGGTTCGTTGACCACGGCGGACTTCCATGATGTCCTTGGCAACATCTCCTCCTTGAAAAATATCATCCAAGACAACCACTCCACCAACTTCAAGTCGTTTGAGGATTTCAGGTAGAAAGACGATGTACTTGGACTTGGCCGAATCCATAAAGACAAAGTCATAAGTTTCTGTCAGGCTAGACAAAACATCTACGGCATCACCCTCTAAGAGGGTGATTTGCTTACGACTGTCAAACTGGGCAAAGTTTTCCTTGGCAAAGCCTATCATCTCAGGATTGCGGTCAATGGTTGTAATCTTAGCATCTGGCGCATGCTCCGCCATCAAAAGAGCTGAAAAACCGATAGCTGTCCCAATTTCCAAAATATTCTTAGGCTGCAGACTTTCCATGAGAAATCGAAAGTAAGCAACTGTTTCATGAGGAATGATTGGGATATTTTCCTTGCGAGCGAAGGTTTCCAATTCTTTCAAAGAACCAGTCACCTGCTTTTGACGCTGGCGCATGAGTTCAACGATTTCTTCCTTGACGACGGGACGACGCATATTGTGATTGGCATTTTTACTATAAGACTCTACCATCTTAAGCTAGTCCCAATTTTTCAACAAGAGCTTCAAACTCGTTCAAGCGACGTTCAAAGACTGCAAAGGCATCGTTAAGATAGTCTTCTTTTTCCATATCAACACCCGCTTTTCTCATAACATTGAGCGGATAGTCAGATTTACCAGCCTTGAGATAGTCGATATAGCGGTCACGATCTTCTTGACTACCATGGACAATCTTCTCAGCCAAGGCTGAAGCAGCTGCAAAACCTGTTGAATACTGATAAACATAGTAGTTATAGTAGAAGTGTGGAATGCGCGCCCACTCATATTGGATTTGAGTATTGTCTTCCTTGCTGAGTCCATAGTAATCTTGGTTCAAGTCAGCGTAGAGTTTATTAAGGAAATCACTTGTCAAGACTTCTCCATTTTGATCTGCTTGATGGATAGCATGTTCAAACTCAGCGAATTGAGTTTGACGGAAGACTGTTCCACGGAAACCATCTAGGAAGTTATTGAGAATAGCAAAACGGGTTGCATCGTCTTCCACTTCTTCCAACAATTTCTCTGTCAAGATATTTTCGTTTGTGGTTGAGGCAATCTCAGCCAAGAAGATAGAGTAATCTCCGTAAACATAAGGCTGAGTTTCACGAGTATAGCTAGAGTGCATACTGTGACCTGTTTCATGGACAAGGGTAAAGAGATTGTCTAGATTGTCCTGCCAGTTGAGAAGCATGAAGGCATTGGTATCATAAGAACCACCAGAATAGGCACCAGAACGCTTGCCTTGGTTTTCATAGACATCAATCCAACGCTCACTGAAAGCCCGTTTGA
The DNA here is from genome assembly GCF_023109315.1 of Streptococcus oralis. Taxonomy (GTDB): domain Bacteria; phylum Bacillota; class Bacilli; order Lactobacillales; family Streptococcaceae; genus Streptococcus; species Streptococcus oralis_BS. The sequence continues at coordinate 491,414 of NZ_JALDUF010000001.1, read as the reverse complement.
CACGGCTCAAGTAGTCGTCACCCAAGACTACCAAGGCCTCTTCTGCCTTTTTCAAGGCTTCCTCATAAGTAAAGCTGTATTCTACTGAAGATAGCGGTGTGTAGACATCGTACATCTTGAGATCTGAAATTCCCAAGATTTTAGAACGAAGGTTAAGGTATCGATGCAAGAGTGGCAAATGCTTGCGAACTGCTGCTACCAAATTGTCATAGACACTTTCTGGAACAAAGTTTGCTGCGAGGGCTGCATGACGGGCACTCTTATAGTTGCGAACTTTCGCTCGGTAGTTTTGCACCTTAACATTTGTCTGCAAAGTCTTAGCGTAAGTATGTTGGAATTGCTCATAAGTCGCATAGAGGGCTTCATAGGCACCACGACGCACTTCACGGTTTTTAGACTCCATCAAACGAATGTAAGTACCGTGTGAGAGTTGCACTTCCTTGCCTTCGTCATCAAGAACGTATGGGAAGCTAATATCCGCATTATCCAAAATAGCGAAAGTTTCACTAGCAGCGCCAAAGATTTCTCCTGCTCCAGCAAGCATTTCTTCCTCACGTTGCGAAAGAACATGGTCTTTCTTTTGCAAAAGCTTGTCAAAAAAGTGTTTGTAAACTTGGAGTTTTGGTTGAGCTTCTAGGAAGGCAGCATACTGCTTTTCGCTAACCTCCATAAACTCAGGTTCATAGAATGAAAAGGCTTGTTCTAACTGACTGTACAGGGTCATTGCCTTAGCATAGTACTCTTGATACTTGGCCTCACGCGTGTCCTGGTCATTTTTCATATGCGCATAGACATAAAGCTTTTCAACTTGGCGTTCCAAGTCGAGTGAGAATTCTGTGATCTCAAGCAAACTGTCTGCGCTGTCCAAAAGATGTCCCTCATACTGAGATGCTGTTTGTACTTTTTCAGTTAAATCTTTCAAGGCTTCTTCCCAAGCCTGGTCTGTTGGGTAGATTGTTGAAAGATCCCATGTATCTTTTTCATTTATTTCATGTCGTTGTAATACCATAAGATTCCTCCATCCTTTCTATTTTACCACATTTTTTGAGAAATATAAGTGATAAAAGGCTGGTGGATAGAGCTTTTGACGATTATTTTTCGGATTTTTTTGATAGTAAGCCTGAAAATTTCTATAATAGCTAGTCAAATCCGTTTCAATCTGCAAAAAATCTCCTGATACTATCGGTCTGACCTGAGGATACCAGTCGTCTAGTTGACGGTTTAATAGATTGTCTCCTCGATGATAGGCCTCTTCTTGCTTCTTCATCCAGTAAGGCGTTTGGTAGTACAACTGTTGTCGAATGAAGTGACAGATAGTTGGATCTTGAGAAACTGTAAAACTAGCTAGCTTTTGTTTTTGATAAGGAAATCGTAGAATTTCCAAGAGTTTTCCTTGTCCATAGGGAAATTCCTTGACCTGAAAATGAAGCTTTCCACGTAGGTCCTGATGTAAAAGATATTTCAGTCTCAAAACTTGCTTTTTGAAATCTAGTTCCCAAGCATAGAAACCCATATTTTGACTAAAATAGAGAAACCCCCTTTGCAGTTGCGTAAGTCGCTCTTTTAACCAGAGTTTTTCTCCCAATAGCCAGATAACTTGGTAGCCCTGACTACGGTAGCCTTGACTTCTGTCGCCTAAAAGCTTATGAGACAAGGGACTGCACTGGACCTCTAGAGCTAGTTTCTCATTTACGAGAACATCCGCTATCTGCTGAATCGCGGGCAGACTATATTCTACGGCAACCTGATTGTCCTTCTTGGCCCAGTGATAGAGAGCCTCTTTGTTGCCCAAGTGTTCTGAACTTTCATTCTCAAAAATAGCCATACAATCTCTTAAAGATTCATGAGCAAAATGCGTTCGAACGCTCTGTCCTTGACGTAATCGTAGTCCACCCCCACAGGCTGGACAAGTATAAGCTTGTCTTGTCACGTCTTTTTCGAGGGCATTTACCAAATTTCCCTTGGCATCTCTAGCTACAAACATGGTCTACCTCCTTTTCTTTTCTATTCGAAAAAGAAGTCAAAAAGACTGGAATCCCAGTCTTTCATGATATTATTTCTTATCTTTTTTGTCTCTTAGAGTATTTTTTTAGCATGGGAATGAGATTGGGAATCTGCTCACTTCTAATGACCAGCACACCGTATTCCTGACAACGATTAGCATAAACGGGATTGATTTTTCCCGTACAAACAATTAACTTGAGGCAACTCTCCCCAGCAAAATGATTGGCATAGACTTCAAGCTCATTGATGGCTTCAACTGATAAATCTGTCATTTTGCAGGAGATAAAGGTAATCGATCGCCCCTTTTTCAGAATGATATCAATCTCATTTTGGACATTGTCTGCCTCTGGAAAGATGCCATTCCAATCAATCTCACCACCTATCATGCATTCATCAAACAGCTGAGATTCGAGCGCCAAGAGATAGAGATACAACTCTAAAATGTGCCCTTTGTTGCGACAAAAGACTTGGGCTTCTTGACTTGGAAAGCTGTATCTTACTCGATCCTTGTCCACGCTTTCAATACGAATCATCCCCGCTTCTACTAGTAAGGGGATAAGGGATTCTGGATAGAGGTAATACTTGCCGTTGTTTTCCAGTATCTTTTCGGTTTCAGCATGCAGGTCATTGGTCTTAGCTAGAGAGAAAAATTGGGTTACTTGATACCAGTGGGCGGGATTGGAAATAGCCGAGCTGGCTAGTTTTTTAATGGCCGCAATTTGCTGAGCTGAGTGGATAGGGCATTTTGATTTGAGCATTTTTCCACCACGCAAGGCTATCAACTGTTGGATGCTTAGGGTTGGAATGTCCATATCTTCTTTTTCCAGCTGGCCAGCTACCCACTTGTATTGTTTTCCCCGCTCGATATCCATGGCAACGATGGGGAGGTCCCGATCCAAGCCGTATTGATAGAGAGATAAGGCTAGTAGCGAATCCCCACCAAAAACATCAAGAAGAACCTGGTCATAGCCTGCTAGACAATAATCTAACTGAACTGCTAGTTGTTCTAAGGATAACTGACGAAAGGTCACTCGTTGGATATGAGGCACCTCTTCCACGATGAACTGACGGAGAGAGAGTTTCTCTTCATTGCTTATTTTCGTCAAAGATAGAAAAAGAATCTCGTCACAATCACTGATAAAGGCTTGGTAGACATTCTTTTCCAATACATGCCGATCATACAATTCCACCAAAAGACTCGTCATTCGACCACCTCCATCATAAACACTTTTTGTGCTGAGAGTATCAGCAACACAGTTCTACTGCTCAGATTTCCTACTTCTAGTATAGCATAAAATTCTGCTTGCCCCAATCAACCAACGCAAACAAAAACGAATAGAAACCTTGCAAATCGGTTACTATTCGCTTGTATATGTTTGATTTACTTGATTTTTTTAGCTAACATAGTCGCAAAGCGTAGTTGAATACGATTGCCATTTTCATCACGACGGTGCAGATGTCCTGGATTTTCATTGTACTTAACCAATTCCCAATCCTTGTAGTAATCCGCTAACTCCCCTTCTTTAAATGTGAATGGGAAGTTGACTGAGCAAGGATAATCCTCCGTATCCATGGCACAGACGATAAGGTTATAGCCACCGATCGTGGTGTGCTCCTGCATATTTTGGATAATAGCTGGAATACGGTCTGCTTGTAGGAACATCAGAACAACTGTTGAAACGATAAAATCATAGACTTGCCCAATGCTAGCTGAATTGATATCATATAGTCCTACAGGCATGTCTAGATCCTCTTGTTCCACAATGCTTTGCAAGATTTCAAGGGATAATTCATTTTGATCCACAGCTGTCACATCAAAACCATTCTGTGCAAGAAAGAGAGAGTTACGCCCTTGACCACAACCCAAATCCAAGGCTTTCCCCGGTTTCACTGTCTGCATAGCTTCTAAGACCTCTGAATGGACTGGATTAGTATTGTATTTCTTAGGGAAATAATCCTCAGGTTTACAATAAAATTCCAAGTACCACTCTACATCGTCTGTTGCAGCCTCTACTCGGTGCCAGGCTTGCGGTTGTGCCATGGGATTGTCAGCTCCTGCCTCAAAGAGGTGCTCAGCTAGAACCTCACCATCTTCAGTCAACTCAATAAACTTGAGGTCCCCCTTCAAGACAGTGATTTTTCCCCAAGTCCCGACCTTGGTGTTGTGTTTCTGCTGGACAATTTCTGGCATGGTCTGTTTATCCCATAAGGGCATCCGTTTATAGGCAATTAATTTTTCCATTTTACTTCCTCTTCTTAACGCTGGTTGACAGCTTTCATGACACGCGCGATGTCGCGGTTTTGTTCACGACGCTTGATGGATTCGCGTTTGTCATAGTCATGTTTCCCTTTGGCAAGTCCTAAAAGGAGTTTAGCATAGCCATCTTTGATATATACCTTAAGGGGAACAAGGGTCATCCCTGTCCCTTTGGTCTCTTGTTCCAATTTTTGAATTTGCTTCTTATGGAGTAGAAGTTTGCGACGTCGTTCCGGTTCCTGGTTCCAGATATTGCCCTCTTCGTAAGGGGCGATATGGACATTGCTCAGCCAGACTTCCCCATTTTTTACTTGGGCAAAGCCGTCCTTGAGATTGATTCGAGCTGCTCGAACGCTCTTGATTTCAGTTCCGGTTAGGACCATTCCTGCCTCTAGCGTATCTACGATTGTATAGTCGTGGTGCGCTTTTTTATTTTGTGCGACGACCTTTCCCTCGCCCTTTGCCATGCTTGGCTCCTTTCTTAACTACTTCTTTGTAAAAAGGTTTCTTGCCTTTTTTCTTCTTGTCTTTTTGTGAATGCTTGTGCTTATCATTCGAGCGCCCTGATTTTCTCTTGTCTTCCTTCTTGTCTGAACGACGACTTGAACTACGACCTCTGTCTTTGCGTCCAGCTTGTTTCAAGCCTTTTTCGATGACATCAAACTCACTTGGGATATAAGAGAAGTCAATCTCACCTGTCATCTTATCCGCTCTTTCAACTCGAATACGAATCTGTTGCCCTACACGGAAGGTTATGCCTGATTTCTCCCCACGGAGAGTCAAATCTCGCTCATTGAAATGATAAAATTCTGGTAAATTGGTGACGTGAATCAAGCCCTCGACTGTATTTGGCAATTCAACAAAGAGACCGAATTTGACGATGCTGGATACAACCGCATCATACTCTTCGCCCACGTATTCTTCCATGTACTCAGCCTTTTTCATGGCTTCGACTTCACGCTCCGCCTCGATGGCACGACGTTCACGGTTGGAAGACTGGGTTGCAATCTCTGGAATCACTTGTTCAAAATGCTCTGCTATTTCCTTAGAACGGCCGTAATCCCGAATCATTCGATGGACTAGAAGGTCTGGATAACGGCGAATAGGACTGGTAAAGTGAGTGTAATAATCAGCAGCAAGACCATAGTGACCGTGATTGTGCTCTGAATAGCGAGCTTGTTGCATGGATCGGAGAAGCATCATGGACAATACATCCGCATAGGGTTCTCCCTCAACAGCACGCATGATGTCTTGAAGCGCCTCCTGGCTAATCTCACTGGCAGTCCCATAAATCCGCAAACCAAAGCTCGAAGCGTAATCAATAAACTTCTGAACTTTTTCAGCCTTGGGCTCCTCGTGGATTCGATAAATGAAAGGTAGGTCCAGCTTGCTAAAGTGCTCGGCAACTGTTTCATTAGCAATCAACATGAAGGACTCGATCATCCGCTCAGCAACACCACGCTGACGAAGAACGATATCCACAGGCTTACCTTTTTTATCCACCAAGATCTTAGCTTCACTGGTATCAAAATTAAGGGCACCACGTTTCTCACGCATGCTTTCTAGCCTTTCATGAAGCTTGGCCATGAGTTCGATACTAGGAACAATCTTCTTAAACTCTTGCCTCTTTTCCTCATCGCCAGCTAGGATGTCATTGACAGCGCTATAGGTCATACGGAAGCTAGTCTTGATAACTGTTTGGGTAATAGTGTAATTAACCACACGACCATGTTTATCAATTTCCATAATGGCAGACTGGGTCAAGCGATCTACTTGAGGATTGAGCGAGCAAATGCCGTTTGACAAACGCTCTGGAAGCATTGGCACCACACGGTCTGTCACGTAGACAGAAGTCGCGCGGTTAAGGGCTTCCTTGTCAAGGGCAGAACCCTCGGTCACATAGTAGGAAACATCTGCAATGTGAACTCCGAGTTCGATATTGCCATTCTTTAAAGGCTTGATGTGGACCGCATCGTCCAAGTCCTTGGCATCCGCACCGTCAATGGTAAAGGTGATTTCATCTCTCAGGTCCAGACGACCTTCCATATCCTTTTGAGACGGAGCTTCTGGCACACTTTCTGCTTCCTTGAGAACAGCTTCTGGAAATTCTGAAACAATATCCATGGATTCCAAGACTTCAAGAACGTCAATCCCAGCATCAGTCGAGTGCCCCACCACGTCTAGCACACTAGCGACAAAGAAATCATGTTTCTTACTTGGGTATTTGTCAATAAAGACCTTGAGAACTTCAGTACCTTCCAACTTGATAGCCGGTTTCTTCACATAAATCGGTTGGCTGATTTTCTGATTCTTTGAACGAATGTAGCCCGCATACTTGGGCTTTTCCTGATCCAGAACGATTTGCCCGACAACGGTTGTCAGGCTGTGTTCTAAGATATCAATAATTTTGGCTTCTGCAGCAGTTCCCTTGTTGCGGTCAGCGACTTTCTTGATGACCACCTCTACGGTATCACCATCAATGGCATAGTTGACATCGTTTTTTCCTACAAAAAGGTCGTCCTCTTCGCCTTCTATACTGACAAAGCCAAAGCCGTTTTTATGGGCATGAAAAATCCCTTTGAGGGTGATTTCATGTTTCTTCTTCTGGTCCAAGGAGAGGCTTCCATCTTCTCCAAATCGAATCTGGTGCTTTCTTTCCATCAGAGACAGGGTTTTAATCAACTCACGGAAATCCTTGGATCCATCCTTTCCGAGAGCCTGAGCTAGGTCATTTACCGTCACTCGTCCCTTCTCTTGCAAATATTCTTTTATTTTATCTTTCATGTTTTCTTTCTAGATTTTTATAATTTCTTTTTGAGTGATAACTTTATAAGTGTCATTGAAAATAAAAATAGGCTAAGACCTAGTCTCGCCCATTTCTTATCTACTTGATAATACCGTCAATGCTAAGGCAATGGCTAGCCAGAAAAAGACTAAAATACCTGTCAAACGTTGCATCACAGCTTCAAAACCACGCGCCTTACTACGTTCAAACAAATCACCTGAGCTGGCATCAAATACATTGCTGGATTGGTTCTTAGTTGGTTGCATGAAAATCGCAATCACAATCACAACAGATAATACTAATAAAATGGTTAACAATAGGTTATACATATCAAACTCCTTAAAATCCCTATTATTTTACCATAAAATCTACTTAGATTCAAGATGTAGGGTTACTTTTCTTTCCTTGGGACAATACTTTAAAACCTCAATCTTGTCAGGATGAGTTTTGGAGTTCTTACTGGTTAGATAATTCATGCTGCCGCAAGAGGAGCACTTGAGATTGATTTTTACTCGCACTAGATTTCCTTTACTTTTAATAATGATCTAAATTGCACTATGTTACATAAACAACTGAAAGTTACACAGGCTGCTGTCGCATAAAAGACAGCATGGTAGCCCAAATATCCTGCAACTGCGGATCCCGCCATGGGTCCAATCACTCCACCGAGGTAAAAAAAGACTTGGTTGAAGGCAAAAATTCTTGAAATTCCAGACTTTGGAGTCATTTTGCTGAGAAGGGCATTGACTCCCGGTATGAGAGCTCCCGTTCCCAAACCAAAGAGAAAACGATACAAGCCAAGTTGAAGTGGGCTAGTCGCATGGGCACAAAGAAGGTAAATGATGACAGAATAAATCTGCGCTACAACTAACAATCTATGATTCCCTACCTTATCGCCAAGTTTTCCTAGAACTCCAGCACTCATCATGCTAGAAAATCCCATGCTGGATACGATCAATCCAGATACAAGGAGGAGATTTGCAGTCTGCCCTAAGTCCCGAACATAGAGAGCTAGAATGGGACCAATTGATTGAGCTGAAAATTGAATGACAAAGCTGGTTAAAAATAGGTTTATTAAAAGCCTAGGATACTTAAAAGAAGAAAATAATTCTTTCGTTGGGATAGCCTTCTCCTTAGCAACTGGCTGAAAATCTTCCTTGATAAAGAAAATGGTTAGGATTGCAGCTAAAAATAAGAAAGCGCCTACCAATAAAAAGACATTACGAATGCCAAAAATTTCAGCAATAAAGCCTCCAACAAAGGGACCCGTCAGTGTTCCTGCAACAACACCTGTAGATAGAGTTCCAAGAGCCGCTCCCGACTTATCTTTAGGTACCTGACTAGCAATCAAGGCTGTTGCATTGGGGACAAAACCAGTAAATACACCATTGAGCAAGCGCAGAAAGAGTAGCCAATAGATATTTGGCACGAAGGCTAAACCTCCCATAGTGATAGTCATGGCAAGACCTGCTCGAATCATCATGGGTTTACGACCGTACTTGTCAGCAAGGATACCCCAGATCGGGGAAATCAAAGCTGCTGAAACAGCCGAAATTGAGATGGCTAATCCAGCATAGAAAGCAACTTGATTCCTTTCGATTCCCAACTGCTCTACAAAGATAGGCATAAAAGGGACGACTAAGGATATACTAGCCCCAGTTAAAAAACTCCCAAACCAGGCGACACGAAGATTCTCTTTCCAACTAATCTCTTGCACAGCTATCGCCTCCTTCAAGTAACTTCACTACTTGACCCACAAGCTGATCACGACTGCCATTGTTATCTAATATATGACTTGCTAGTTTTTTCTTTTCTTCTAAAGACCACTGGGCGGAAAGACGCGACTCTGCTACTTCCTTAGAAAGATGATCCCGTTTCATGAAACGTTCTAATTGAATATCATAGTCCACATAGACCAGCCACGTTTCATCAAACCAGTTGGCATAGTCCTGTTCAAAAAGCAGGGGAATATCCATGAAAAAAATCGCTTCTGTCTGGGATAATCGATCTCGCAATGCAGCCAATTCCTCACGAATAATCTCTCCTTGGGTTGACTTAGACCATTCCCGCTCCTCAGTTTTTGAAAAGATGAGACTAGCTACGAGAGGGCGATTGAGTTCTCCATTTTTTAAGAGAATTTCCTGTCCAAAATGCTGAACTAAGACCTGATAAAGACGACCGCCAGGTTTTTGTAGTTGGTGGACAACTGCGTCGGCATCTACTACTTGAAAACCTTTCTGCCTTAGAAAATTTGTCACAGTTGACTTACCAGAGGCGATTCCTCCTGTGATTCCGATGATTTTTCCCATCAGTCCCTCCTTTGACACTGAGGACAAAAATGAGTTCCCCGTCCACCGAGCTGGAATTTCTCAATCACTGTCCCACAGCGCGAACATGCTTGTCCAGTCTTATCATAGACCTGATGGAAGTCCTGCATGGTTCCGTCTTCCCCAAAGGCATTGGTATAGGTCCGAATGGTGGAGCCGCCCTTTTCGACTGCCTGTCCCAAAACAGCAATGGTCTGGTCATGAATAGCTGACGCTTCTTCTGCAGTCAAAGTTTGGGAAGGTCTAGCTGGATGAACCTGAGCTCGCCAGAGGACCTCATCCACATAGATATTGCCAAGGCCAGCTACCAAGGTCTGGTCTAGGAGATGGGATTTGATAGGCTTTTTAGACTTGGCTAGGGCAGTTTGAAAAGCTTGCAAATCAAAGTCTTCTTCGCTTGGTTCGGGGCCTAGTTTTTTAGAAACAAAATAAGCTTCCAATAGGTCGGGTGTCAGCAGTTCCATCGTACCAAACTTGCGTACATCCTCATAAACAAGCGTTCCACCGTCCTCAAACTGGAAGAAAACATGGGCATGCTTGCGTTCAGGAACTTGGGCCGGATAGTAAAAATATTTGCCCTCCATCCGCAGATGAGAAATCAAGACCTTGTCTGTCAGGTAGAAAATCAAATATTTACCACGACGTCCCATTGACTCAACAATCTGACCAGGCACTTCCTTTTGAAACTCGTCCAAATCTGTCTTGATCATCTTAGGATAAGCGATCTCTATATTAGAAATCTTTTTTCCTAAAATTAATTTTTCTAAGCCACGACGAACCGTTTCAACCTCAGGTAATTCAGGCATAGTCCCTCCTTCTGTAAAAACAAGAAGCAGGCATGAGCCCACCTCTACTTAGTATTCTTTCTCATTATAGCCAAAGTCAGCCAAATCTAGCTTTTTATCACGCCAGTTTTTCTTGATCTTGACCCAAGTTTCTAGGAAAACCTTGTCCCCTAGCATAAGTTCGATATCACGACGAGCCATGGTCCCAATTTTCTTGAGCATAGCACCACCTTTTCCGATGACAATACCCTTTTGACTATCGCGCTCGACCATGATAGTTGCGCGAATGTGAACCTTGTCTGTCTCTTCGTCACGCTTCATAGAGTCAACTACTACTGCGACTGAGTGAGGGATTTCTTCACGAGTCAAGTGGAGAACCTTCTCACGAATCATTTCTGAAACTAAGAAACGCTCAGGATGATCTGTAATTTGGTCAGCTGGGAAATACTGGAAACCTTCCTCTAGATTTTCACTCAAAATATCGATTAGTCGAGAAACGTTATTTCCCTGAAGGGCTGAGATAGGAACAATTTCCTTAAAGTCCATTTGGTTACGGAAGTCATCAATTTGAGCCAAGAGCTGATCAGGATGAACCTTGTCAATCTTATTCACCACCAGAATCACAGGAACCTTGGCAGCTTTCAGGCGTTCGATAATCATATCATCACCCTTACCACGCGCTTCGTCAGCTGGCACCATGAAAAGAACGGTATCCACTTCACGAAGTGTGCTGTAGGCAGATTCCACCATGAAATCTCCAAGAGCCGTCTTAGGCTTGTGAATTCCTGGTGTGTCGATAAAGACGATTTGTTCCTTATCCGTGGTGTAAATCCCCATTATTTTATTGCGCGTTGTTTGCGCCTTGTCACTCATGATAGCAATCTTTTGCCCCATAACGTGATTCAAAAAGGTTGACTTCCCAACATTGGGACGTCCTAAAATGGCTACAAAGCCTGATTTAAATGTCATATTTTCCTCTTATTGTTTAAAATAGTAAATCCCAAATACGTGGGAGAAAGATAAGTGCACCTGTCACCGCAGCAAAAAGAGAGACCACAAGCACGGCTCCTGCTGCCATGTCCTTGGCTTTCTTTGCCAACATAGAAAAGTGATAGTGACTGGCTAGATCCACCACATTTTCAATAGCAGAGTTAATAATTTCAAATGCTACTACCAAGAAAATGCTCATTAGGAGAAAGAGCCATTCGATCCGTGACACCTGAAAAGCAAAACCTGCAAGGACGACTACCAGAGCCGTCACTGCATGTTTGCGCATATTGCGTTCGTCCTTGATAGCGGTAAAAATACCTGTCAAAGCAAATTCTAAACTAGATACCAGGTCACGATTTTTCCATTTTCGTTTATTGTCTTGTGAGTCCATAGGCTGTCAAAATTTCTTCTTGTAAACCGAACATCTCCGCTTCTTCTTCCGGAGTGTAGTGATCGTAGCCGTTGATATGTAAAAAGCCGTGTACTGCCAAGAAGCCCATCTCACGCTCAAAGCTGTGGCCATATTCCTCAGCCTGCTCATGCGCTTTATCGATAGAGATGAACAGTTCCCCAATATAGGCATCAAACTCGGACATCATCTCTGCTAATTCAGGATTTTCAAGCAAATCCTCTTCGTCAAAGGCAATATCCAACTCTGGCTTATACTCAAGGCTGATGACATCCGTCGGACGATCGGTGTCACGATACTCGAGGTTGAGTTCGTGACTACGCTCGTTGGTCACAAAAGTGACTGCCATTTCCTTGTCTTCTTTTCCTATTTTTTGGGCAGCAAATTCCAAAATTTCTTGGGTTTGTTGCAAGATTTCTTGTGAAACTTGACCAGTTTCATCTACCATTTCAATATACATGTACTTCTCGATTCTCTTTACTTGGCTTTATTATACCACATTTCCATGATTTTATTCTACCTTTTTGATATAATACTATGGAATACAATCACAAGGAGAGAACGATGTCATTTGACGGATTTTTTTTACACCACATGGTTGAGGAATTGCGAAACGAGTTGCTCAATGGTCGCATTCAGAAAATCAATCAGCCTTTTGAACAAGAGTTGGTCTTGCAAATCCGCAGCAATCGCCAAAGCCATCGCTTGCTCCTCTCTGCTCATCCTGTTTTCGGACGCATCCAACTTACCCAATCGACTTTTGAAAATCCAGCCCAACCTTCTACTTTTATCATGGTTTTGAGGAAGTATTTACAAGGCGCCGTAATTGAGTCCATCGAGCAAATCGAAAATGACCGTATCGTAGAAATCACTGTTTCCAATAAAAACGAGATTGGGGATCATATCCAGGCGACTCTCATTATCGAGATCATGGGCAAACACAGTAATATCCTCCTAGTTGATAAGAGCAGCCACAAAATTCTCGAAGTCATCAAACATGTCGGCTTTTCACAAAATAGCTACCGCACCTTACTGCCAGGCTCAAGCTATATCGCTCCACCAAGTACCGAGTCTCTCAATCCTTTCACTATCAAGGATGAAAAACTCTTTGAAATCTTGCAAACCAATGAACTAACGGCAAAAAATCTTCAAAGTCTTTTTCAAGGTCTAGGACGGGATACCGCGGCAGAACTTGAAAGACTTTTGGTAAGTGATAAGCTTTCTACCTTCCGTCACTTTTTCGGACAAGAAACCAAGCCTTACCTAACAGAGTCTTCTTTCAGTCCAGTTCCTTTTGCAAATCGTATAGGAGAGCCTTTTGCCAGTCTTTCTGATCTTCTGGATACCTACTACAAAGACAAGGCCGAGCGCGATCGCGTCAAACAGCAAGCCAGTGAACTGATTCGTCGTGTTGAAAATGAACTTCAGAAAAATCGACATAAGCTGAAAAAACAAGAAAAAGAGTTACTAGCGACAGACAATGCTGAGGAATTTCGCCAAAAAGGAGAATTGCTGACAACCTTCCTCCACCAAGTTCCGAATGACCAAGACCAGGTAGTCTTGGATAACTACTACACCAATCAACCTATCACCATTGCGCTGGATAAGGCCTTGACTCCCAGCCAAAATGCTCAACGCTATTTTAAACGTTACCAGAAACTCAAAGAAGCTGTCAAATACTTAACTGAGTTGATCGAAGAAACCAAGGCAACCATTCTCTATCTAGAAAGCGTGGAAACCGTCCTCAACCAAGCTGGACTGGAAGAAATCGCTGAAATCCGTGAAGAATTGATCCAAACAGGCTTCATTAGAAGACGCCAACGCGAGAAAATTCAGAAACGCAAAAAACCAGAACAGTATCTGGCCAGCGATGGCAAAACCATTATCTATGTCGGTCGAAACAATCTTCAAAACGAAGAATTGACCTTTAAAATGGCCCGCAAGGAGGAACTTTGGTTCCATGCCAAGGACATCCCTGGAAGTCATGTCGTCATCTCAGGAAATCTCAATCCTTCTGACGAAGTCAAGACAGACGCAGCAGAGTTAGCTGCCTACTTCTCCAAAGGGCGCCTGTCAAATCTCGTGCAAGTGGATATGATTGAAGTGAAAAAACTCAACAAACCAACTGGTGGCAAACCCGGTTTTGTAACCTACACAGGACAAAAGACCCTCCGCGTTACACCAGACCCAGAAAAAATCGCATCTATGAAAAAATCCTGATTTCAAGTGAATTCAGGATTTTCTTTTACATTTTACTCTGCAATCAAGGTTTCCAAACCAACCTTCATCATATCGGTGAAGGTGTTTTGATTTTCTCAGCCAGTTTTTAATAACTCTCAAAGAGCGAGATAGTGGTCAATAAATGAGATAGTTTTCTCTTTCAAGTAACAAGGTTTTGTTGCTATCTTCTAAAATTCTTTTATTGTCTCAATTTCGAAAAGACTTCCCCAATCTTACCTTCAATGACCAATGTAGCTTGGCTGTCTTGTGGAATACTGGTTTTATTGATAAGGACCAGATTTGTCCCAGAAAAATAGTTTACTAGGCTAGCTGCAGGATAAACAACCAAGGAAGTCCCACCAATTATCAGCAAGTCAGCTTGCCGAATAGCTTGTGCAGCTTGGCTAAAAACATCCATGTCAAGTGATTCTTCATACAAGGTCACGTCAGGCTTAACCACCTTGCCACAGTCTAAGCAGTGGGGAACCGGTCCCTCGAGGGCAAGAAAAGCAGTTAAGTCATAGAAACGTTGACAACCTAGGCAGTAATTCCGGTCCGCACTCCCATGCAATTTAAAGATCTTTTGGGAGCCAGCCATTTCATGAAGACTATCGATATTTTGTGTCACAACAGCCTTTAGCTTACCTGTCTTTTCCAAAGCAGCTAGATAAGTATGAGCAGCATTAGGCTTGGCTTCTGGATAAATCAGGTATTTCTTATAAAAGTCAAAAAAATCTTCTGGATAGCGCTCAAACATGGTCCGAGAAACGAGTTGCTCTGCCGTAAAATGACGGCCTAACTGATGACTATAAACACCATCTGAACTACGAAAATCTGGGATATTGGACTCGGTTGACACTCCTGCCCCTCCAAAGAAAACAATCCGTTGGCTTTGATCTATCAAATCTTGTAATTGTTCAATTTTATCCATCACATTTCTCCTTAAGCTGGGTTCTAAAAAAGTTGAAAATCCATTGCTCCAGCAATCTGATTTTCAACTCTTCCTTTATTATTGCTTAGATATTGAAAATAGATCACTTACAACAGTTCTTGTAACTAATGTAATTGAAAAGCTATTCTCTGATTACTCTGCAATCAAGGTTTCCAAGCCGACCTTCATCATATCCGTGAAGGTATTTTGGCGTTCTTCTGCAGTGGTGTCTTCATCTGGATTGACCAAGCTATCAGAAATGGTCATGATAGCAAGTGCATCAACGTGGTGTTGGGCAGCAAGATAGTAAAGAGCTGCTGCTTCCATTTCCACAGCCTTGACTCCCCATTTACCAAGCTCGATGTTCTTTTCAAAGTAGTTTGAGTAAAAGACATCTGATGACAAGACGTTCCCAACGTGGGTTGTCATACCAAGTTCTTTGGCGATATGGTAGGCCTTGTCTAGCAAGTCAAAACTAGCGATTTGTGGGAAATCATACTGTGGCCAGTCGTTGCGAATGATGTTTGAGTTGGTTGCAGCTGCTTGCGCCAAAACCAATTCACGGACGTGGACATCTTCATTCAAAGAGCCAGCAGTTCCCACACGGATCAATTTCTTCACTCCGTAGTCTACAATCAACTCACGCGCATAGATCGAAATGGATGGCATCCCCATCCCAGTTCCCATGACAGAGACACGGTGACCCTTGTAAGTACCAGTGTAGCCAAACATGTTACGCACTTCATTAAAACAAACAGCATCTTCAAGGAAATTCTCCGCAATAAACTTAGCACGAAGAGGATCCCCCGGAAGAAGAATTTTATCAGCAATTTCACCCTGCTGAGCAGCAATATGGATAGACATAATATATGATACAAAGAGCGAGCAGAACACACGCTCTACCTTTCTTTATTCTAAGATTGATCGTCAGAAAGATACCAAACCCGTCAAAAAGCGAAAGGAAAATAAGAGTTGGGTGCAGTGAATGATGCTCGCTAAACCAACTATCTTTTTCCCACTGCTTTTAGGGTGGGGTCAATTCCTTTCTTTCTTGATTTTAAATTTAAATATTTCGCAGAATAGTTAGCCCGAGTTTGACTATAACTCAGATACTCTGCCTTTCTGCAGTTCCTAGTTTACCAATGAATCTAAAAATGCATACAGTTTTGCATTCATTTCGGAGTAATGATTTCCACGTAATTCTTCTGGTGTTTGAACAAAAGGCAACTTTTCACTTTGCTCTCTTAATTGCTCCCCACCATCCGCAGTAATTAAGAGTTCTACTGCTTCGGGATCAAATTCCAAATGGGCCTGAAATGCATAATGCTTCGGACTAAAGCGAATAATTTGGCGTGGACAACCTTGACTCGCCGCAAGAACAACAGCATCCTCTGTCAGCCCTGGCATATCACCATGCCAGTGGCCGGTTTCTAAGGTTTCTCCGAACAAGCTTACATGAGGATCTGTTAGACCTTCCATCGTCAATGTCACAGGATAAACGCCGATCTCGCGCTCTGGACTATGTTCATACTTCGCACCATAGGCAACAGACAAGAGCTGAGCACCAAGACAGACACCAACGATATAGATATCTGCGGCAATTGCTTCTTTCATAAAAGCAAGCTCAGCCTTAGGGTCATAGTATGGGAAGTTTTCTCTATCCTCATCAGGTGATTGAGGACCACCCATAACAATCAGAAAATCAATCCCGTCAATTGTTTCAGGAAGAGGTTCTTTTTCATAAACCTTTGTTGATGTAATGTGATGCCCTCGTGCCAGAGCCCATTTTAGATAAGCACCTGGAACTTCAAAGGTCTCGTGTAAAATAAAGTGAACTCTCATGACATTACAATTCAGCAAGAATAGCTTTCAGCAAACCTTTGAAATCACCCTTGACACGTTCAGTCACTTCCACAACTTCTTCGTGGTTGAGTTCTTCTTGGAAACCAGCCGCAAAGTTAGTAATACATGAAATTCCTAGAACTTTCAAGCCAGAGTGGGCTGCCACGATAACTTCAGGAACAGTAGACATACCAACTGCATCTGCTCCAAGGGTCTTATAGGCACGAATCTCTGCTGGTGTTTCATAAGTTGGACCAGTTACACCGATATAGACACCTTCATCAAGCTTGATACCAAGTTTTTTAGCTACTTGATGAGCTACAGCACGGTATTCAGGTGTGTAAGCTTTAGACATATCAGGGAAACGAGGACCGAAATCATCCAAGTTTTCACCCATCAACGGATTTTGACCCGTAAAGTTGATATGGTCTGAGATAGCCATCAAAGTACCAGGACCATAGCTGATACCTCCTGCAGCATTGGTTACAATGACACCTTCACATCCGAGAACTTTCATCACACGAACTGGGAAAGTCACGACATCCAGAGGATTTCCTTCGTAAAAATGGAAACGACCTTGAAGAGCCAAGACCTTGCGCCCTGCCAGTTCACCATATACCAATTTACCAGCGTGACCGACTACTGTCGAACGGCCCCAGTTTGGGATATCTGCATAGTCTACTACAACTGGATTTTCGATTTCTTCTGCAAGTTCTCCAAGACCTGATCCAAGGATTAGACCAAACTCGGGAGCTTGGATTCCCTTGCCTTTCAAGAAAGCAGCTGTTTCCTTGATCTTATCTAAAAATGTCATTCTGTATCTCCTTTATTATTTTTTAGCATTTGACCGATTTTGTCAAAGGTTTTGGCATTGCGAATGGTGATGTTGCTATAAAAAGGCATCTTGAGCAAGTACTTATGATAGGCAGTTGCATAGTAGGATTCCTCAGAGAATTTCCCCCAGAAAATCCCAAGTCTTCCAAAATGAACCACTTCATCTTTCAGTTCTAAACTATCAACTGTCGCTATGACTTGATCCACATCCAAGCCCTCCGTGTAAAAGAGGACATCCTTTCGTGCCAAATCTTTGGTCCACCAATCTGGCAGATTCTTCAGCTCTTCTTCATAATCTTCCTGACTCAGCAAAGAAAAGATCTGAATAAATGGATAATGGACTGCAAAGAAAACCTCTAACTTTTCAACCAATCGGGCTTTGGGAACTATAGAAGTAAAGAAAATGTTGCCACTGTTGATGTAGGTTTCAACCTTTTCCAGTCCCAACTCTGTCAGTTCTTGACGAAGTTGCGCCATGACAACCTTATTTTTTCCACCAACATTAATGCCCCGAACAAGTAAAGCATATCGCGTCATCTTATACCAATTTATCTAAGAAACTTTCCCCAATCATGGCAGTTTCAACACCAAAGTTATCCGCAACAGTCGCTGAGATATCTGCAAAATGTCCAACTGGAATGACACCATTTCCCTTAAAGCTAGGGCTATAAGCTAAAAGTGGAATATATTCACGAGTATGGTCAGTTCCTGCATAGGTTGGGTCATTTCCATGGTCCGCAGTAATCAAGAGAAGGTCGTTCTCTCTCATGGCTGCGATAATTTCAGGCAAGCGCTCATCGAACTCATGCAAGCAATCACGGTAACCATGAGCATTGCGGCGGTGGCCGTAAAGGGCATCAAAGTCAACTAAGTTTGTGAAGGAGAATCCTTTTTCAAACTCAGCAAGTCCCATCGTCTTCAATAATGTATCAATTCCGTGGCTGTTTGACTTGTTGTGACCCATGTCGTGGTTGATACCCGCACCGTTAAAAATGTCGTTGATTTTACCAACAGCGTAAGTATCGATACCTACTTCGTTCAATTTATCTAAAACAGTCGGTGCAAATGGAGATACAGCCAAGTCACGACGGTTAGCTGTGCGAGTGAAGTTACCGGGTTCACCAACATAAGGACGGGCAATGATACGGCCTAGAAGGGCAGGACGTTCAAGGGTAATCGAACGAGCATATTCACAAATACGGTACAATTCATCTAAAGGAATGATATCTTCGTGGGCAGCAATCTGCAAAACAGGGTCAGCTGAAGTATAGATAATCAACTCTCCAGTTTCCATCTGACGTGGTCCAAAATCATCGATAACAGCTGTTCCTGAGTAAGGTTTGTTGGCTTCACGAATGACCTTGCGTCCGGAAAATTCTTCGATTTTTGTCAAGATTTCTTCTGGGAATCCGTTCCAGAAAGTATCGAAAGGCTCCGTAATGTTAAGTCCCATGATTTCCCAGTGTCCAGTCATAGTATCCTTACCAAGAGATACTTCCTCTAATTTCGTTGCATATCCTGTTGGATTGCTTTCTGCTGGTACAGTCTTAAGAGGAGTTTCACGAGGAATATTTCCTAGACCGATTTTAGCCATGTTTGGCACAGTCAAACCAACTGTTTTGGAAATGTGTCCAAGTGTGTCAGAAGCTCCGTCTGGAACCCCCGCATTGACAAAGTTATTGGCATCTGGTGCAGCACCGATTCCTACAGAATCCAATACCACCAAGTGAATTCGATTAAATTTTGACATAATCTGTCTCCTTATTATTTTGATTATTTTGCTTTTGTTGAAGTTAAAATCTGAACCCCATCTCGTCCCGCTACGATGACCTTATCCACCATTTGGTTGAACAAGCCATGCTCTACGACACCAACGACATGATCCAATTCTTGCCCGAAGGCAATTGGATTTTCAATGACATCCAAGGCTAGGTCAATGATAAAATTCTGCATATCGGTCACAAAATGTTGGCCGTCTTTTTCACGGAAACTTGGTTTATAGCCAGCTCGCTCAAACCTACGAAAGACCTGTTCTGCGCCATACTGAACCACTTCTACTGGCAATTTAAAAGCACCTAGTTTCTCGACCAGTTTGCTTTCATCCACCACCCAAATATATTCTTTTGAGGGCGTTGCGACAACCTTCTCCATCAGAAGGGCACCACCACCGCCTTTGATCCCGTTAAACTGACTATCTACTTCATCCGCCCCATCGACTGTCAGATCGACAAAGTCTACTTGGTCAATCGACTTGAGCGGGATGTTAAGACCTTCAGCCTGTTTACTGGTCACACTGGAAGTCGTTACAGCAGTAATCTGCAAACCTTCTTCCTTAATGCGACGACCTACTTCCTCTACGAAATAATAGGCAGTAGAGCCGGTTCCTAGTCCAACTACCATGCCATCCTTGACAAACTCAGCAGCCTTGATACCTGCCATCTTTTTCAGATTCTCCACTTAAACACCTCCATTAAAGAGCTATTTTTATTATAACATGTATCCGTTTTTATTTCATGAATGCACTGAAAAAACCCGAACATTTTTATTTCGGGTTTTGGGGTTCTATTTAACCATATCAGGATCGTAGTCATAAAATCCTGTATCAAGGAAACGGTTTTTAGGGTGTAACTTGCGCACTTCCTCATCTAATAAGAAGGCTTGGTCATGGCTGAAATTCCCCTCTTGAATCAAGCTGCGTGCTTGGACAAAGAGTTTGGCAATTTCTACAAAATTCTGACCGGGTGTGTAGAGCCCCTCTAGCTTCCAGTGAGTAAAACCATGCTCTACCAATTCTGTCAATTTAGTCATCAAATCAAGGTCGTTATTTGCAAAAATGTGGGTACCATGATTGTCCTCAAAAATCGAGTAATGACTCTCTGGATCACTTGGTTCTGCCAAGAAGAGGTCACGCTTACGCGTCTTTTCATCATCGATATGCGTGAAGTTATAGTAGTTTTGTAAGAGCGGACGCTTAGAATGATGGATGACGCTAGCTCCATAAACCAAAACTTCAGCAGGAATTTCCAAAATCTCTGGCATCTTGAAGAGTTCAGCAGATGGAATTTCATGCGCCAGGACTGCTTCAGAGGCTCCTGCCTTTTGGCCCCAGAAGTTAATCTGACGACTGCTTGTCACCATGGTTGAAGCATCGTAGATGGTCTTAAAGGAATAGCCATCACGGTTTACCACGTAAAAGACACCTGCATCCCCAACAGTAATATAGTCTGTCTTGATCTCTTCCAAGAAGTCTAGGAAAGGCTTGATACGATCCATCATATCTTGGTGCATGAGGGCATTAACCGCTACAATCAATTCCTTGCCTGCTTCATGAACCAACTTAGCGATGGTGCGTAACTCTTCATAGCTAAAGGTTGTTGGCAGACGAAGGCCAAAATCTTTCTCACCAACATAGATACGATCTACGCCAGCTTCGAGTAGTTGTTCAACTTGTTCAATACTTTCAGCAGTTGCTGTAATGATAATCTTTTCCATAAGAAAAATTATACCACATTTCTCAAAAATCAGCTATGAATACTGGGAGTTTCACAAAAAGTTAAACTTATTTCTATCTTTCCCAATCAAAAAGTGAACAGTAACTTGTACCATTCACTCTATTTTATGCATGTGTTTCTTCAACTAGGTGACCATCATTCATAACATAGATACGGTCGACCTTATCAAGAAGACGAGTATCATGCGTAATCATAACAACTCCTCTACCTTGTTCGTGCGCAATGGCAGCCAACATTTCCGTTACTTGGTAGGCACGCTGGGTATCCAGACTGGCCGTTGGCTCATCTGCAAGAACGATGCTCGGATTGTTATAAAGTGCTCTAGCAATCGCCGCACGTTGACGTTCGCCACCCGATAGAGCCTTGGGATAATGATCTTGTACTTTTTCCAAATCCAACAAGTCAAACAGCTCTTTTCGATCACTTTTACTATTTTTTCCCTTATCCAGTTTGTCAATCAAATCCAGCTGTTCCTTGACCGTTAGAAAAGGAATTAAGTTTGAAGCCTGAAGAATGAACCCAAACTCTCTAAAACGGAGATCTGTTTTTTCCTTCTCCGTCAAACTGCCTGTTTCCTTCCCTTTGACTAGAATCTTTCCACTCGAAGCTTCCTGTAGTTGTCCTAGAGTTGTTAGAAAGGTCGTCTTTCCAGAACCTGAAGGCCCAACGATAGCTACGAACTCTCCCGCATTTAGCTGAAAATTCGTCTCATGCAGGGCTACGACTTTCATCTTTCCTTCCCCATAGGTTTTTGTCACTTGATTCATTTCTATCAATGTTGTCATACTATTCTCCTTATCACTCTGCAATCGCAGTAATCGGGTCCACCTTTAGCAAGCGTGGAAGTGAAATGACACCACCTAGAAGGGCCATCAAGGAAATTACCAAGCTTAGGACAGAGTAGGCAATCCAACTTGGATAGAAAAAGAAGGTAGCTGGTAAGACTAAAATCACTCCTCCGATTGCCAGCAAGGCTAAAGCAATCCCCATACCAGCTAGGAGGAAGATTTGACAGAATAGAGACCATACAATGGTTTTGATCTGTATCCCTTGAGCTCGCATTATTCCATAAAGACCTAGTTTTTGGATGGTAATGATATAAACAAAAATCCCCACAATCAAGCCTGTGATAACAATCATAGCAAGAATCATCCCTGAAAATACATTAACCTGAGGTGTGTAGCCAGGAATTTTCGATATCATTTTTGGAATGGAAATCTGTTTCAGTCCATCGCCAACCACCTCTATGTCATTTTTCAATACCAAGGCAGAGATAGAACGATTGGCTTTCAAGGTTCCTTGTAAGGTCCAATAAGTTGTCAGACTCGTAAAGACAACAGGCTCGGTGAAAAACTTATTTCCTTGAGTCAGGCCTACAATCTTGTAACTTGCCTCGCTTCCATTAAGCTGAATGGCATCACCTAGCTTTATCCCATAGTTCTCAAAAGACTGATCCACAACAACCTCATCATCTCTTTCAGGATAACGACCCTCCGTCAAACTAGGAGAGATAAAAGAGTCCCACTCTTGAGCAAAAATGGAAACATTGACCTTTTCACTACCATCGACTAGATTGGTTACAGCAAACATATAGCCCAATGGAGCGGCCTCTTCAGAATTTTTATCCTTGTAGTCCTTTTCAGGAATAAAGGACGCTGTCAAATTATCATTTGCGTAGTCGGATAAAACGACACCCGTTGCTTGCCAGTTATCAATAGCGGCTCGGTTGTTTCGCACGAGACCAAGAGCTAGACTGGTCATAAAAAAGACCATAAAAGCGATAAGAAAAATGGTCGTTAAGATCAAACTATATCGAAGTTTGTTTCGTACTATTTCTTTGATAGCAAGATACATGCTTATCTCCTTTAACTTTCCCCCAGAGGTAGCAAGAAGGCCACCCAGTCCAATAGACAGAATCTCTGTCCTTCCATCCATTCAAAACAACTCCTACCTATTCTTTTAAAATGAATCAGGGTAGCAACTCAACAAATCATCTTAGGAAAAAGCCTCAGCTTGCTATCAATTTATATAAGTTATCCTTTCCTTTCTCAGTATATTTATAATAGAGAAGGTCAGGTCATCTGTTTTAAGTGTAACATCCATGCTATCACTTTCTCTAGTGGGTGTCAAGAAGAGTGACTTAGAAGATGATAAGAGACTTTAGTAGTTTTGTAACAATCCTGTAATAATTCTCTGCATAAAAAATGATAAAATAGTTATGTACTGTTAAGGAGAGAATCATGCCCGCAAGAAAATTAGAAGCTTATGAGTTTGAACAAACTCCCGAATCGAATCAAACTCCGCTTTATCAAGACTATACACTGGAAGCTCCTGTTAGCTCCAATTTAAAAGAAATTTTATTTTTTGTAAATATTGCTTGTTTTTGTATTTTTATGGTGTTTTTTAGTTTTATCTTTTTAGCCTTAAAATTGAACACAGCTTTATCATTTGTTGCTGCTATAGGGGCAAGCTTGGCACTCCTCCAACTCCAACGAAAGATCATTAAACGAAAAATTTCAAAATAAAGGTTGGTAGTGGTACCAACCTCTTTTCTAGTTATCAAAAAAGACAGTTATAGAACTGTCTTTTTATTTATTCTTACGTTTGGGAGGAGATTGAATAGCAATCTTAACTTCAAAAATTGTTCCTCTAGGCTTGTTATCTTTAACGGTAATCGTTCCTCGTAAGGCATCAACAATTTGCTTGGCCAAAGACAAACCTAGACCAAAACCGCCTTTCTGACGAGTTCTCGCCTTGTCTACACGATAAAAGCGGTCAAAGATTTTCTTCTTATCGGCAGCTGAAATCCCAATTCCGTTATCCGTTACGGATAGATAGAGGTGGCGATCCGTAGCATGGACCACAAACTCAATCTTTCCATCTTCTTCGGTATACTTGATGGCATTATCAAACAAGATGGTCATGAGCTGTTTTAGGAGCAACTGATCGGTCATGAATGGACGATAAATTCGATTTTCATAGTTGAAAACACGATCATTTTCAGAAGCAATCAACTCATAGTTGGCAAAGGTTGTTTTAAAGAATTGTGGAGAAACTTCTGCTATTTCTGGTTTGATTCCATCATCTCGACGTGCAAGGTTGAGAAGATTGGTCGTGAGGAAGCGCATATTGCGAACTTCTTCAAGACTAGAAGCAATGCTTTCGCTGGATTCCATAATCGTTGCCTCTGGTTTTCGAAAGAGAGTCTCTAAACGATTTTGTAAAACGGCCAAAGGCGTTCTCAGTTCGTGACTCGCATTTTCAACAAAGGACTTCTGCTTTTGCATACTTTCCAGCAGAGGTTTGACACTGACACGTGCCAGGTAAACACTGGCAATTAAAGATAGGAGCCAGAAACTAGCCATAACTACAACAATTAAATGCTCGTGGTTTTGGCTGATTTGCTCAAGCTGGCTGGTATTGATTAAAACCGCCGCATATTTGACATTACTTGAAACAGTGGATGAATTGGTTTCCATCAAGACCATTCGGTAGGTTTCTTCCTGACCATAGCTATTGACAACTTGGATTTGGCGAATGTGATTCAACTCTTTCTTGTCCAGCTTGATCTTGTCCAAGCCTAAAAAGCGATTGCCCAGTAAGAGTTGGTTAAAATCCTTATCAAAAAGCAAAACTTCTGTATTAGAGCTAACATTGGTCTTGATTTCAGCCTTGCTGGCATCCGCTGTTGCGGGTTGAATATCCTTGACCTCTTCGGTGGCCCGATTCAGGGCTAACTGGATAACCGCTTGAGGACTACTACTAAGGGCTTGTAGTTTTTCATCTACAGAGGTGTAGAGACTCGAGTGCATGACCTGAAGGATAATCAAGGTCATAGCAGAGAAAATCAGGGTGAACACTCCGAAGTTTCGAATGAAATAGCTGAAATCATCCGCATACCATGTTTTTTTTAGTTTATTGAACATCTTTTAATATATACCCGACACTACGCAAGGTTTGAAGATTTTCAGCAAAGGCTGTCCCCTTCAATTTCTTACGAACTTTTGAAACATAGACTTCTACAACGGAAATCGTCGTATCGCTATCAAATCCCCATAGACGGTCAAAAATTTGCGTCTTAGGAAGAATAACATTTTGATTTTGAAGGAAATAAACCAATAACTCAAACTCTTTTCCGAGTAGTTCCACAGGCGTGTCTTCCACCTTAACCTCATTCGTTGAAAGGTTGACGACAATATCCCCATAGGTCAAGGTGTTTTCGTTAAACTTACCTGAACGTTTGAGAAGGGCTTGGATCCGCATTTTGAGTTCTTCTAGATAGAAAGGTTTGGTGAGGTAGTCATCCGCACCCAATTCAAATCCATGACCCTTGTCATCCAAACTTTCCTTAGCGGTCATGATAAGGACAGGGGTTGTAATTCCTTTTTCACGTAATTCTTTCAAGACTTGGAAGCCATTTTTTTCAGGTAACATGAGGTCAAGCAGAATCAAGTCATAGACGCCACTTTCAGCTTCGTAGAGACCTTCTTCTCCATCAAAGACCTGCATGACATCTGCAAAATCATCTAAAAAGTCAAATACTGAGTTTGACAGACCTAGGTCATCTTCTACTAATAAGATTTTTATCATCAGAAACTCCTCCTTATTATGATTATTATACCAAAATTGCCTTAAAAAAAACTCAACTCTCTCTTCTTTTCAGATAGAAAGTTGAGTTTTTGTTTACATTTTGAACGAATTAAGCTTTGGCATATTGGGCTACAACAGTTTCGACTGCTGCTTTCTCACGCTTAATCAAGTCAACACGCGCTGCGATATCCTTGATTCCCATACGGATGTTTCGGCTAAGAGCAAGGTCAGAGAGTTGTGGTTCAAAGAATTCCTTGTACTCTGCCAAGCGTTGCTCTGTCTTAAATACATGGGCAGGTAGGATAACAAAGCTATCAAAGCTCATGTCCCCACCAAGAGCTGCCTTGATCCAATCCCAGTTTTCACGCGCCCATACCCAAACAGTTTCTTGAGTTGTTTGATGATCTAGGAACTGGTAATACCAAGCAGACAAGTCTTGTGGTTTCACCACAAATTTATCTTTCCATGAGCCGATCAAGGTTTGGATATTGTCCGCATCTGTACTGTATGCAAGAGCTCCTGCCAACTGGCGTTTGAAGACCGCATCCGTCGCATGAGTGTAGAGGTCCAGATAAGTTGCGACCAAGTCCTTAGTCTCATGGTGTTTCATTTCATTGATGAGCACTTGAGCACGAATTGCTGCTGGAAGTCCTGCAAGATTTTCCTTGTGAGCTGCAAAGATTTGACTAGCGACTTGACTAGCTTCTGCATCATTTGAGCGAATCATCATAGAAACAGCCAACTGACGAACCAATTCGTCTTCATCCGATTCACCATCTTTGGCTTCAAAACCAAGACGGGCATAGTTATGACGAGCCAATTTAGCAACCAGACGGTTAAAGGCTTTCTCAGTTTCTGTTCCTTCATCAATAAAGCGCTCAAGGGCAGAAATCACTTGAGAAACAGCTGAAACCACCAGATAAGACTCTTCCTTAGCAAGTTTATCAAGGACTGGGAGCAAGTCCGCATAAGAAATATGCCCTGCTTCTGCAAGCAGACGACGTTCTTGAACGATTTGCAGTTTGCTTGTGTTATCAAGTGTTTCTAAGTCAGCAAGAACAGCTTCTAACAAGTCTCCTTGATAGTCTGTAATGTAGTGGGCTGTATTTTCAGTGTTGAGACGAAGTGCTCCTTCGTTTTCAGCAAGAAGAGCAGCATAGCCAGGGATTTCGATACTTTCAGTTTCAAGTGTATCTGGTAGACCCTTCCAGTTGCTGTTGAGTGGCACCACCCAGAGACGATTCTTGTCTTCATGCTCACCGATAAAGAATTGTTTTTGTGAAATCTTCAAGACATCATTTTCAACTTTGACAGTGAGAACTGGATAGCCAGGCTGTTCCAACCAAGAATCCATGAAAGCTGCAACATCACGACCTGAAGCTTGACCAAGGGCATTCCATAGGTCACGACCAATGGTATTTCCATATTGGTGCTTTTCAAAGTAGGCATGCAAACCTTTAGCAAAATCAGCATCGCCGAGCCAACGACGAAGCATGTGCATGAGACGGCTTCCTTTGGCATAGACGATAGCTCCGTCAAAGAGAGTATTGATTTCATCCGGGTGTTTGACTTCAACGTGAACAGACTGAACGCCATCAGTCGCATCGCGTTTAAGTGCCGCTGGAACACCACCTGTTTGGAAGTCTTCAAAGATATTCCAACTTGGTTCGATGGCATCGACACAGACGTATTCCATCATGTTAGCGAAGCTTTCATTGAGCCAGAGGTCATCCCACCATTTCATAGTCACGAGGTTACCAAACCATTGGTGAGCCAACTCATGTGCTACAACTAGGGCAACTTGTTGACGGCTAGCAAAGGTTGAGTTCTCATCCACAACCAAGTAAACTTCACGGTAGGTCACCAGACCCCAGTTTTCCATAGCACCTGCTGAGAAGTCAGGGAGGGCGATATGAAGAGATTGAGGGATTGGGTATTTAACTCCGTAGTAATCTTCGTAAAACTCGATTGAGCGAACGGCAATATCTAGTGAGAAATCAAGGTTAGATAATGGGTGAGCTTTGGTTGAGTAGACACCTACGAGGGTACCGTTTTTAGTTTTAGCGGTCACCCCTTGCAAATCACCTGCTACAAAGGCTAACAAGTAAGAAGACATGCGAGGTGTTGTTTCAAACTTCCAGATGCCTGTTTTCTTGCGGTTTTCAACGTCAGTCTCTGGCATGTTTGACAAGGCCAATTCACCTTCTGCTTGGTCAAAACGAAGAGCGAGGTCAAAGGTTGCTTTGGCTTCGGGCTCATCCACACATGGGAAAGCTTCACGCGCAAAATGGCTCTCGAACTGAGTAGACAAGACTTCCTTCTTGACACCATCAACTGTGTAATAAGAAGGGTAAATCCCTGTCATGTTGTCTGTGATTTTTCCTGAAAAAGCAATAACCAGTTCAACTTGACCAGCCTCAGCCAATTCAATATGAAGGGCTTCATTGTCATGGTCAACTGTAAACGGACGAGCTTGACCCGCGACTTCTACAGAAGTGATTTCCAAGTCTTTTTGGTGAAGGGAAATACGGTCACTCTGTGCTTGACCAGTAATGGTCACCTTACCAGAAAACGTTTTGGTCTCACGACTCAAGTCTAAAAATAAATCATAATGTTCAGGAACAAATTGCTTAATAAAATGTTCAACTGCTTGCATAGTTTTCTCCTATTCTAAGTTTAAGAGCTGCTACTCTTCTTCAAACAAACTTATTATATCATGTTTTGCTTGAGAAAAAAGGATTGGACGGTGATTTCCAAAACTTTCTTCCTTCCATCTGTCTACAGAGGGTAAACCTTGCGAAATTCTTCCAAAACAACTTTGCTGTCAGGTGTAAAAGCCAGCCCAACCTCTCTCAGCCACTCGGCGAAACAGTCTTCATGAACCTGACGCCAATAGGCTAGGGATTTATCACCTTCCCCTTCCTTAAAAGCATGTTCAGCAGAAACTTGATTGAAAGGCTGAACGGAAACCTTTGTAATTTCGACAATGCAGACAGCCCGATCTTGGCCATCTAAAATGACGTCAAATGTTCCTTCTCGTGGAAGTGGTTCGTTATCAACTGCATAAAGATCATAGGCTGAGGCGGTTGCTGTCTTTTCGCCTCTTAGAACTAAGTCTGCCAAGAGATCGGCTTGCACTCCAAAAGCCCAGGCATCTATCTCATCGCCGATAGAGGAGTTGATTTGCTTGTATGCTTTCCACATTTCTTGCGGTGTCATGGGTTGCTCCTTTGTAATTTTTTACTTACTTTTTTTACACGTTTGAGGTGTTCTGGATGGTCAATCTCTAAATTAAAAATCTCTGGAATAGAACTGTAGTGGATAATGCATTTGATACCCATCTGATTCATTTGTTGTATGAAAGAGGCATTCAGATAGCCTGCTACAGCAAAGTCAATTTTTTTCATCCTTGCTTTATCCTGCATCTGTCTCAGCATATCTAACATAATCGGACTTTCTATATCATGCCATTGACTATTTCTCACAGTCGCAAAAACAAAAGAAGTCAAATCATTCATTCCAACTATAATCTTTGAAATACCAGTTTCCAGTATCCTGTCCAAGTCAAAATAAGCTGACGGTAATTCAATCATTGTGCCGATTTTCCCGGTAAAACCATACTCACGCAATACTCTAATAGCTTGTTTTAATTGGTCGGCATCATTGACAAAAGGAAAAATAACAGACAGATTGGGATTGGTTTGATAAACTCTTCTGTAACGACATTTGCCTCAGCCTGAAATTCATCCGGACACGCCAGTAAACGCCTAGTTCCTCTGTATCCAAACAAGGGATGATTTTCATCCAAAAACTCTTTAGTTCCCACTAAACAATTGGCTTCTGTATTCGTTAATTCTGAAAAACGATACCATACCTCTTCATCTGAATACAAGGAGCAAATAGTGTCTAGATAATCTTTTACAAATTGCTGACAACTTGGTAACAGGATGTTTTGGTTGAGCTCTCTCAACAAGTATTCCCCACGAATCATGCCAATGTGGTGAAATAGTTGAGGATAAACTTTTTCAGCGATTTTCTCGCCACTAAGGGCTAGCTGGTTTTTCATTTCTTCCCCTCTTTCCATCCTTCAAATTTAGCTACACTTCCTCATACCCTAAATGGAAAAAGTACATACATCCCCTGCTCCTTGATAAAGCTTTGTAATCTTTCGATTTGTTCTTCTATTTTAGACTGGATATCCGCCTCGTCCAGAGTTGATTCCGCACTAAACAACTGAAGTTTTAACAAGTCTGCTAAATAAAGTAAGCACCATTCCATCTCAGATGTAAGGGTTGAAGCTTGCTCGATTTTTGCAAGCTTTTGTTCCAAAGTATCACCATTCAAAAATCTCTGATGTACTCTCCTTCTTATTTTTCTAGTTGATTCTTCCCCAGAATCTAGTGGACTTAAAAGGAGATTTTGATAGATGGATACCTGATTTTCCGTCTGCTTTTCCATATAGGCCAACAAGACTATTGAACTCTCAACAAAGGTCCAACTATTATAATCTCCTTCAAAGGGAATTTGTAGCAAAATATCTAACAACTTTTTAGCTAGTTCTTTTTGACCATCTAGATAGAGTAAATAAGCAAGGTGATTAAGAGACTCAAGGTAGGAACAGTTGGTCTTCTTGTGCTTTTTTAAAATCTTTTCTACATAGGGTTTTAAATCTGGATGATTTTCCACTAGCTCAAATACTTCTATCAGCTTCATCTTAACTCCTTACTGTATTCGCCTATACTTAATGGAACTATGTAAATCCAGCTTAGTTACTAGGCAAAGGGCATAAACGTATCATTCCAATTATAGTAATTCAATGCATCGACCAAGTCATGGGGGCTTGCGCCTGGCTTTTCATCCAAGGCTACAATCAAAACATCAATCAACTGTTCACCATAATATACCAGATTAAGATTTTTCTCTACTACTTCCACAGGGTAAACATCTTTATCATCAACTACAACTGGATAATCCGACACCAAAATAAAGGCTATCGAGATCCAAATTCCCTTCATCATTGCCATAGAGGCAAAAGTCATCTTGAGTACATTGTTCTAACTTAACTTGCTCTAAAATATCTGCTAGTGAAAAGAATTGGTGTTTACGCATGATTGCTCCTTTTATTTCTACTCACCTTCCACAAAACTAGTCAGAAAAGCCTCAAATGAAAGCCATTGACCAAAAATCTCAGCTCTTTCTTCTAAAACATAGTAGTAAACCTTGCCATAATCTTCTTCCCTTAGAGACAGAGCATAGTTTCCAGACCCAGGATCATAGGCAAAATGAAGGAGGTCTTTAGCCTGGAATCCGGCAGGAACAACCTCATCGTCAAACCAGTTGAGGGCCTTCTCCATCTCCTCTAATGAATAAAAAGCATTGAAAGGAAAGAGATGTTTGTCATCATGAACACCAGACACACAAGATTGACCACCATTGTACTTGAGATAAAAGTTTAACATGGCTTCCGGCAATTTCTTTCCAAGGTTCTCCTCAAATTGTAAAAGGTCTTCTCTTGTAATTGCCTCATTCGCATCTGTTGCTCTCAGCATAATTATCCCTCCGGTTTTTACAATCTTTTTTCTAAGACCTTGTCAATAAAGTCATAGACAGTTGCAGCAACTTTTTGCATTTCTAAAGAGCCCAAAGCACCCAAATCATTTTCATAAATGCAATCATCAGCATTTTTCTTGATAAAGTAGGCCAAATCTCCCTCTTGACCAATCATAAAGAAGTCTGGTTCATCTACTTCTATCTGATAGGTCTCATTACACTCTAAGAGATCCTCCTTAGCATATAAACAGATACCTGAGTCACCAATCTCATAAGGATCTACTTCGTCCCATTCCAATAAAAACTGATGGTAGAAACTTGGAAACTCAAATCCAAATATATCTTGTTCCATCTTTAACCTCCAATAGTGAACAATGCAAACTGTACCAAAGCATCACTTCAAACTCCAACCACCATCAATGGTCAGAATTTGTCCTTGCATGGCAGATGCGTGACCGCTAGCTAAAAAGAGACTGACTTTTGCAATTTCACTTGGCTCAATCCAGCGCTTTATTGGCGTTTCATTGGCTACCCAGTCAGCCAACCCACCTGGCTCAAAGTCCGCAGCGGTCATAGCTGTCTTGACCGCTCCCGGAGCGATACCAAAGACCTGAATCCCAGCTTCTGCATAGTCTAGAGCCAACTGCTTGGTAAAGCCAGCTAAGGCATGCTTAGACGAGGTATAGGCGTGACCACCTCCGCCAGCTAGACTTGAAGCAATCGAACACATATTGATGATGATTCCTTTTTTATTTTCCAGCATTTGCGTCAAATAATAGCGAGTCAACTCAACAGGAGTCACATAGTTGATTTCAAAAATCTCTTGAATTTCCTGGGCTGATTGTTCCAAAAGTGGTTTGAAATCATCCAAAACTCCAGCAGTATTGCACAAGACATCCACCTGAGGACACCAGTCAAAAATTGGCTCCAAGTCCAAGGTCAAATCTCTCTGTAAAAAGTGAAAATCACGCTCTAAGAGTGGATTTTCACCTTGGTCAACTCCATAAACTTGATAGCCATTCTCTAAAAAGAGTCGTGCTTGAGACAGACCAATCCCTGAACTTACTCCCGTAATCAATACACGTCTAGTCATACACTTCTACCCAATCCGTCGCCAAAACATCACAAGGTGTCGGGCTCCACATGGAAAAACCTTCCCCTTCTCCAGACACGTTGATTAGAAAATAAGGCGTCACTTCAAGTGCAACCCCGTTTTGTTCGATAGTGTCAAAGAGTTGGACATAGTTTTCAACCCCTCCCCAACCAGTGCGTACATATTTTTTCTTGGCCTTTAACCCAGGCAGGATTTCTTCAAAAGTCATGATGTTCTCCTTTAATGCTACATTCTTAGTTTAATTATAACAAAAAACCGTTTCCCAACGGCTTTTTGACTGTATATCTACTAAATTCTTCCTACCACTGCAATCCAGCTTCTCTGATTTCTTTCTTAGAAGCAAATTTACCATTTGGTCTGTGCCATCTCCCTTTTCTATCTCTGAAGTAGCCACCTGAATTTGTTGATTGCGAGTTTGATTCCTGGCTTTCTTCCTTTTCTTGTGCGGCTTGGCGAGCTTTTTCTTGCTCTTCTTCTTTTGCTTTCTTTTCAGCTGCTTCTTTTTCCTCAGCCTCTTTCTTGGCTTTTTCCTCAGCTTCCTTCTTGGCTTTTTCCTCAGCTTCTTTCTTAGCTTTTTCTTCTTTGTTTTCAACTGTATTTTTGGCAGTACCATCCAAATAATTGATTTCCGCATTAGCTGAAACATTGTCTAAAACGACATGCGTCACTGAATACTGATCAACCTTTTCCTTACTACCACCTAACTTGATTTCCAAGAGTTTGCCATTTTCATCTATTCCCACATACTGTAATTCAATTTGTCTCGGAATCAACTCATCTTTTTGATAGATTGGGGTCACCTTGTAGTCAAGATAGTAGTTCGGATGATTGGCCAACCAGGAGTCCAATCGATTTTCATAGTAAAGCATGCTTTCTTGATTAGTGTTATCTGTTCCATAATATGTTCCAGCATTGAGCCAGTTAGTCATAGGAACCAAGTTTTTCTTTTCATCATTCAATCCACTAAACTGGTACCCAATCAAATGACCTCGATTCATTAACCATGCCTTTTTAGAACCATCTCCATAGTAAAAATTATAGTTATGCCAACCAACCGGGTTATAACTTATCTTAGGCTCTCTCTTCTCATTTGGCTCATCTCTGTCCTTAAGTTGAATATGAGCACCCGTTGCGCGTGATTTAGAATCCAATTCTCCAAGTTCTAGCTGCTTTTCATTTTTAAAAGGCAAAAGTCCAGCTTCTTTAAACAACTTCTCATCGAACTTAATTTGCTTCTGTTCAATTTTTTCTTCTGGAACCTTTGATTCTACCTTATGTCCAGAACAAGCAACTAGTGTTGTGATCGAAAGCAAGGCAATTGAGAAAGATAGTAGCTTTTTCATAAAAATCTCCTTTATTTTTATATAGTGATTAGATTAATATCCCCTCTTTCATTCTACTATCATTTTGTTAATTATTCAAGAATAAAGAGACTGTTATTATACTATTTATCCTCCAATGTCCAAAACAAAAACGATAACCACTTTTCAGTAGTTACCGTTGGTTTCTTTTGATTAGTCTTTCCCACCAAGTTTGCTGTTGATGGTCATCATGATGCTAGCTATTTTCTCACCCCAGTATGGATCGGAAGCATAGCGAACATTCATTCCTGTTGCCTTGTTTCCAAGGTGGTCTCTGCCATAGTCGATGTAGTTCTCACGGATCCACTTGGCCGCTCCGAGAATTCCTTTGTCCACATCATCAAAGCTCTTGGCTGATAGATATGGGCTAGTATCATAGGCTGCAATACCAAAGAAGTTGTTCTTATCTCTGGCAATTTGACTGCGTCCCCACGCACTTTCAAGAGCGCTATGTGCCATCAAGTAAAGGGCGTTGACACCGTAGCGTTCCTCAGCCTCTTTGAAAGTCGCTCCTTTACCTGCAAGAGGACTATCCTGCAAGTTCATCATCGAATACAGTTTATCCAATTCAGCTGCACTATAATTACTTGGTTCTCTCAAGTTTTTATAAAGGAAAGGATTTTTAATGGTAAAGCCATCAAAATGCTCTCCGTCAGTTGAGTAGTACTTCTTACCAATAATCATTGCAGATGTGTGTGGAGCTACTTTGATACTCGTATAAGGAGAGAGTTCATGGTAGAGGAATTTCCCATCACTAGTATAATGAGGGATAAACTCGCTTCCTTCATCTACTGCTGTCAAATCACTTTGATTCATATAGCCAGACAAGCCAGAAATCGAAACTGCAAGTCGGCCGCCTTTTCGCGTCGAGCTATCCAGTGAAACAATACTTCCTTGATTAATGTAACTCAAGATTTCTCCAGATGCACTGTAGACATAGGCTGTAATGGGTTTAACTTTGTAATATTTGGTTTTATCCGCAACATGCCATTTACCGGAAGCATCCAAGGTATGACCATCTACAGTCTCGTTTTTTGCCATATAACCGCCTGATTTAAGGTAATACCATGATTGGTCGGATGAATCGTAGATAAGCTCTTTCTCAGCCATCTTTCCATTTGACTTGAAGTAGAACCAATTGTTCTTGTACCATACCCACTCACTTGCAGCCATATAACCGCCAGATTTGAGATAGTAGTAACCATTATCCCAGATCCATTCTTTATCAGCATAATTTCCATCAGAGTTGATATAGAACCAAGAGTTATAATTCTTATCAAAGAGCCAACCTTTACCTGCTTTTGCTCCACTGCTCGTCACATAGGTGCGGTCAATCCAAGTTTCTGTGGAGAGGTAGCCACCGGATTTGAAATGGTAATCCTTGCCTTTGATCGTTTCCCAGCCTTTTTCAGCATAGGTTCCGTCTGCTTTCAAGTAAAACCACGAGTTATAATTTTTGTCAAAAAGCCATTCGGATTTCAGTTTAGCTCCACTCTTTGCAACATAGAAGCGGTCAATCCAACGTTCAGTAGAAAGATAGCCTCCAAATTTGAAATGGTAATCTTTACCTTTAATCGTTTCCCAGCCTTTTTCGGCATAGCTACCGTCTGCTTTCAAGTAAAACCAAGAATCGTAATTCTTATCAAAGAGCCATTCGGATTTCAGTTTGGCTCCACTCTTTGCAACATAGAAGCGGCCAATCCAGCGCTCGGTAGAAAGATAGCCTCCAAATTTGAAATGGTAGTCCTTTCCGTCTATGGTTCGCCAGCCATTTTCAGCATAGGTACCATCTTGTTGAATGTAGAACCAACTGCTATAATTAGCATCATAGATCCAACCTTGTTTGACCTTATTACCATTTTCTGACAAATAGGTCTTACCAAGCCAAGTACTTTTCAGCATTTTACCTTGAGAATTAACGTAGTATTCGTTTCCACCTTGAGTGACCCACTCATCTTTGGCCATTTTCCCATCTTCTTTAAGGTAATATTTTTCCTGACCTTGTTGGATCCACTCATTTTGAGCTTTCCGACCATCAGACTTGAGATAATACCAGGACCGTTTTTCTTGGTCAAACACCCATTGATTCTTGACCTTGGCACCATTAGCATTGACATAATATTGGTTGACCCAAGTATTTGTAGCCAAGATTCCATTAGCATCAAAATAGTAGTCCTTACCAGCAACAGTCAGCCAGCCGTTTTCTGCACGTTGTCCATCAGCCTTAAGATAAAACCAATTCTGATACGTTTGGTCAAAGATCCATTGGTTGGTTACTG
Organism: Streptococcus oralis; assembly: GCF_023109315.1. Lineage (GTDB taxonomy): Bacteria > Bacillota > Bacilli > Lactobacillales > Streptococcaceae > Streptococcus > Streptococcus oralis_BS. Next base: position 455,624 of record NZ_JALDUF010000001.1, on the reverse strand, counting down.
GTTTTCCATCAGCTTTGAGGTAGGTCTTTCCTTGCCAAGTTCCCTCTTCTGCTTTTGCTGCCTCCACTACAGTAAAAAAACACCCCAATAAGCTAGCACTTACTAGGGCCACTTTCCATCGTTTCATTTAAATGCTCCAATAACGTTTTCTAAACCCTATTGTAACATAGTTAATAGACGGAAATATTACAAATTGATGAAGATTCTATTTCTTGTTGACAATAAGGAAGACCTAGCTTATCTCAGACTGGCTTTGACTTCCTTACGGAGATCTTCCAAACTGCTAATGCCATATTTGTCCATGACTTTTGGTAAATTTTCGATGATATCAGGACAGGCATAAGGATTGGTAAAGTTGGCTGTTCCAACTCCGATGGCAGACGCTCCAGCCAGATACATTTCTAGTGCAGCCTCTGCCGAATCCACTCCTCCCATTCCAATGATGGGCAGGTCTGTTGTTTGGGCAACTTGTCGGATGAGTTTGAGGGCTACTGGAAAAACTGCTGGGCCAGACATTCCACCCGTTCCATTGGCCAAGATTGGTTTGCGAGTTTTGAGGTTAAAGCGCATACCGACTAGAGTATTGATCATGGTTAAGCCACTTGCCCCTGCATCTTCTGCGGCTTTGGCGACGGTGACAATATCTGTTACACTAGGAGTAAGCTTGACATAGACTGGCACATCAGAGGCTTCCACAGCTGCCTTTACCACTTCATAAGCCAAGTCAGGATCTTGCCCAATCAAAAGTCCATGATTGCCGTGATCCACATTCGGACAAGAGATATTAAGCTCGATAGCTTTTACATTTGCTGCCTTGGAAATTCCTCGAGAAACGGCAGCGTACTCTTGTTTTGAAAAGCCTGCAACATTTGCGATGATAGGAAGCGTAGGATACTCTCTTTCCAGCCAAGGCAATTTCTCAGCTAAAACAACTTCTAAACCTGGATTTTGCAATCCGATTGCATTGAGCATACCAGCAGGGGTCTCAGCTACTCTAGGAGTTGGATTACCAAAACGGGGTTCAAGTGTCGTCGCCTTGATCATAATGGAGCCTAAAAGGTCTAAATCATAGTACTTGGCATACTCTTGACCAAAACCAAAACAGCCTGATGCTGGTATAATTGGATTTTTCAAATTCAAACCAGGGAGAGAAACTTGTAAACGATTTGTAGTCATGACTTTCTCCTTATAATACAACTGTTCCTGTGCGGAAAACAGGGCCATCTTCACAGACACGTTGGCTGACGGTTTCACTATCTGGGACTTTTAGAACACAGGCATAGCAAGCACCCATCCCACAAGCCATACGAGATTCCAGAGATAAGTAGGCTCTTGGGTGATCATAAAAGGTTTGATTGATGTACTTCATCATTCCAGGTGCCCCACATGAGTAAACCGCATCAAATTGACTGTCTAAATCATTGATAACAACAGAAACATTTCCCTTGATGCCATAAGAACCATCATCTGTCGTTACAAAGACCTGACCATATTGGGCCAATTCGGTTTCGAGAATAACAGCATCCTTAGTCGCAAAACCGAGGACTGTCACTACTGTCACCCCACGCGCATGCAATTCCTTAGCCACCTCAAGCAAGGGTGGAACACCAATCCCACCACCAACGAGTAGAACTTGGCTCTGATTGTCTAAATCAGACAAGTCAAAACCATTTCCCTGAGGCCCCATCACATCAAGAGTATCTCCCTGACTTAAGGTTGAAAAAATAGCTGTCCCAGCCCCCTCAATCCGATAAATGAGGTGACACTGCTTGTTTGCTTTGTCAATAGACGAAATTGAAATAGGGCGGCGCAAGAGATGGGCGTCATCAGGCACACGCAGATGAAGAAATTGGCCGGCTCGCATGGCTTCAACCATCTCCCCTTCTAGGACTAGTTCAAAGATTGCTGGCGCAATTTCCTCTTGTGCGACCACCTTCATGGTTTCCAAACGAATGGCACCCAAACGCTTCTTACATGTGGGATTCATGATTTTCCTCCTTAAATTTTAAGGGAAGCAGATAAAGAAAAGACCTTGCTAATGCAAGGCCTCAGTTGGGTTAGGCTAGAACTCATGCGCACACTTAAAAAATCCGCACAGAGATTCCCCTAGTCCTTTTATCTGACACCTTGTGAGTCTCTCTGGACTCCCCTTAAAGGTTAAATTTGTATTAGTATACCCTTTCAAAGAAAAAAAGTCAAGTAGAAAACGAACATTCTACTTGACTTCACTGGATTATTTTTCACGAATGACTTCGACCTTGTAGCCATCAGGATCCTTGACAAAGTAATAGTTTGGTTGAGTTCCTGGAAGTCCATTAGGGGCTGTCACCTCATAGCCTTTAGCGCTATGTTCTTGATGTAGGGCCTCAAGGTCAGGTGTGCTAAGAGCGATATGGGCAAAGCCATCTCCCACCACGTAAGGACCGTGATCGTAGTTATAGGTCAACTCCAACTCGTAGTCATCCCCCTCAAGTCCTAGATAGACAATGGTAAAAGCATGATCTGGAAAATCTCTGCGACGCAATTCTTTAAATCCAAAAGCATCTTGATAAAATGCGATTGATTTTTCAAGGTTTTCTACTCGCAAGCAAGTGTGTAACATTTTTGAAGCCATATATTCTCCTTTATTTTTAAAAAGACTGGGACAATCCTGTTCCAGTCTTATCAATTATTATTTACCAAGTTTTGCTTTAGCTGCATCTGCAAGTGCTGTGAAAGCTGCTGCATCGTTAACAGCCAAGTCAGCAAGCATTTTACGGTTAACTTCGATTTCAGCCAATTTCAAACCATGCATCAATTGTGAGTATGAAAGTCCGTTCAAACGAGCTGCCGCATTGATACGAGTGATCCACAATTTACGGAAGTCACGTTTTTTCTGACGACGGTCACGGTATGCATAGTAGTAAGAGTTCATTACTTGTTCTTTTGCAGTACGGAACAAGATGTGTTTAGCTCCATAGTAACCTTTTGCTAATTTAAGAATACGTTTACGACGTTTGCGTGATACAACGCCACCTTTAACACGTGCCATGTTTTATTTCCTCCAAATATTTCCTAGAATTGTTTACTTACTGTTAGGCTATTATTTCAAGCGAGTAAGCATTGCTTTGATACGTTTGAAATCTCCTGAATGCACCATAGATGCTTTACGAAGATGACGACGTTGTTTCTTAGTTTTTCCGTGGAAACGGTGAGAAGTGTAAGCACGGAAACGTTTAAGTCCACCAGAACCTGTACGTTTGAAACGTTTAGCTGATGCGCGGTGTGTTTTTTGTTTTGGCATGATTTTTTCTCCTTTATTTAACTTTCTGACAATTATTTTTTGTCAGTTGCTGGCGCCAACTGCATGAACATTTGGCGTCCATCCATCTTAGCTCGTTGTTCGATGATTGCAATATCTTGTGTTGCTTCAGCAAACTCGGCTAAAACTTTTGCACCAATCTCTTTATGGGTGATCATACGCCCTTTAAAGCGAATGGATACCTTAACTTTATTTCCTTTTTCAAGGAACTTGCGTGCATTGCGAAGTTTTGTGTCAAAGTCACCCTTGTCAATAGTTGGACTCAGACGAACTTCTTTCACAGTAACAACACTTTGTTTTTTACGTTGTTCTTTTTGCTTTTTCTGATACTCAAATTTGAACTTACCGTAGTCCATAATTTTAGCAACAGGCGGTTTTGCTTGGGGTTGAATCAATACTAAGTCAACATTTGCACTATCAGCCAATGCTTGCGCTTCGCTGAGTGGCTTGATGCCTAGCTGTTCTCCCTCAAGACCGATCAAGCGAACTTCACGTACACGAATTTCATCATTGATGAATAAGTCTTGCTTTGCTATGGTTTTCACCTCTTTTTTATTATTAGAGAAAAACAATAGCGGACTCGTAATAATAATACAAGCCCGCACGTTATGATAGCGTTTCTTAGAAACTTTTCATCCGTAGGGCCAGGCAACTTGATGTCACAAGGCGAGAAGCTCTCACTTCTGCTTTTCTCAACTTTTATATGATACCAAGTTTTCTATCCCTTGTCAAGATAAAAAGTCAATTTTTCGAAAAGTTTGTCTATTTTATCGAACCGTTTCAATTCTCCAACTATTCCACCCTGTAAAGCGGATAGCCCCTTGCTGGTCAGTTCGGTAAATTTTACTCTTGATACTTTCCAGTCGTGTCAAGGTTTCCTGATGGGGAAGTTTCGTACGATTGCTCTTTCCGACTGAAATGAGAGTAATTTGTGGTTTGATTTTTTCTAGGAAAGCTGGATTTGATGAGGTTTTAGCACCATGTTGGCCTGCTTTCAAGACATCCACCTCTAGGTCAGGATATTGCTTCAGCAAATCCTTCTCTCTTTTTTCCTCCAAATTTCCTGTGAAGAGAAAGTGCTTATCTAAGAGTTTTCCATAAAGAACCAGAGAATCATCACGATTCCCATCTCCAATCTTCCTTGGAGATAGGACTTCTAAGTAACTGCCAAAAATCGGGAAATTCTCCCCAGCTGCCACACTACGTACCTTGTTTTGACTTGCTTCTAGTTCCGCTACAAATTCCTTCTGTGTCAGACTTCCTTTTGATACTAAAATCTCCCCAACATGGAAAGCCTTAGTCACCTCCAGTAAATCACCAACATGTTCCTTGTCTGTATTGGTCAAAATCAGCTGGTCAATCTTATCTACTCCTCGACTTTTAAGATAGGGAATCAAGGTACGCTGGGCATTGCTGGTCGTCGACTTTTCTTGCCAAGCCTCGATTTTCTTATCAGATTCTGCCTTACCACCTACATCTATGAGAATGGTTTTCCCAGTTACATCCCGTAGGAAAATACTCTCCCCTTGCCCAACATCCAGCATGGTAATTTCATTTTCAAGTGGATGCTTGGTCAGGAAAAAGAGACCCACAATAAAGAGACTAAATCCTGCTAGTCTTTTAATGTTTTTCCTCATGTCATAGACTAAGGCTAATGAAACTAACAGTAGAATCAACAGCCATGCGTTGGGTTGACCAAAGACCAGGGGCCTGCTTGCCAGCTGCGACACCAAGCGAATGATGTTCTCCAACCACTCAAAGACAAGGTTAAACTGAGTGACTGGGTAAACAAAAGACAGAATAAATAAGATGGACAAAAGTGGCAAAAAGACCACATCAAACAGAAAGGAAAATACAAAGGTCAAAAGGATAGACCAAGGCTGAAATTCTGCAAAATAAAAGGATAAAATGGGCAATATTCCCAAAGAAATGACCAAACTTTCTCTGGCAACAACCTTGAGCCCCTCCCCTTCTTTGCTGGTCATGGTCAAGATAAAGGCGTAGGCACAGGACAAAACCCCTCCAGCTGTCAAGAAAAAGTTGGGCATGATGATAAAGAGGGCAAGGACTGTTAAGGCAAAATTATCCAAGCCCTTGTAGCCATGTTGGGCCAGTAACTTTTGCAAGAGACTGCGAATGACCGATGCTGAAAATCCTGTCAGACCAGCATAGATAAGAGAAAAGGGATAAGTCAGCCACTTCAACTTTTCTTGGGTCAAGCCCAATCGTAAGAGGAGTTTCTTAAAGGCATCCATGAAAAAGCCCACCTGCATACCCGACAAGGCAAAGAGATGGATAATTCCTAGACTGGAATAAAGCTCATTCATCTCCTCAAAGTCCGTGTCCAAATGTCCCAGCAAGAGCCCCGTCATATAGTTGCGCATGGGGTCTGGAAAGTGCGTCTTGATCCAAACTACAGCCCTTCGACGTAAAGCCGACAAATTTTCACCTATATCCCAACTGCTAACTTTTTTAAGTGACTGGATGCTCTTGATAGTCAGTGTCTGGTAAATCCCTTGAGTTTTCAGATAGGCTTGGTAGTCAAATCCACCAAAATTCCTCTGCCCTTCTGGCTCGGACAGTTTTCCTTCTAGTTCAATCTCATGAAGATCTGTTAAGGCCTGAAAGTGCTCTTTCTCTTCCTCGGACTGGAGTTTATAGTAAACTTGGAAGGTGAGGCCTTCAGCCTTGCCCCGAAAGGACAGACTATCTCCATTGACCTTAATAGTGTCAGGCAAAATCCGCACCCTCTCAACAGAATCCACTAGGTTTTGACTAGCTTGTGTCTGTTGCCAAGTTTGAAACAGAAACCAAAATCCAAAAACTCCACAAATCGCTAGAACTTTTCTAGCCGATTTCCAAGGAAATTGGAAAAAGAGACAGACAAGCAAAAAAACAAAACCTAGCAGTGCGAGATAGGACGCTCCAAAAATGGCATAGTAAAGCCAGAGTAACAGAAAACTCAGATAGATTAGGGGGATAGGGGAATTCTTAATCCACTGTGACATAATCTTTTAGCTTTTCTATGGTCTTAGCGCCAATGCCAGAGACTTTCTTGAGTTCATCTACCGACTTGAATTTGCCATTTGCCTCACGATGGTCAATAATATCCTGAGCTCGTTTGCCACCCAGTCCCTTGACCTGCTTGAGTTCTTCCAGACTAGCTTTATTGAGGTTGACCTTCTTTCCTTTACTTGTCGAGGGAGTCGTTTCAGAGGCAGCCTGCTGACTAGCTGCTTCTTCTCCCTTAGTTGGAACATAGACAAGAGCCTCATCACTGACTTTCTGAGCGAGATTTAGCGATTTGCTATCTGCCCCCTCTGTCAATCCACCAGCTTTCTGAACGGCATCATGAACCCGACTCCCTACTGGCAAATCATAAATCCCTGGCGATTTAACAGCACCTTTGACATCTACTGTAATCAAATCTTGTTCAGGAGACTCTTCCTTTTCTTCCTTCTTCACTTCTTTTTCAGAAGTTGAATCCTTTGAAACAGATGCAACTTCTGCCTGTAAATTTGTTTCTTTCACAGGTGTTTGTGAAGTTGGTTTTAACAAGAAAAAGCCGCCTAAGGCCAGACCCAAACCTGCACAGATGACAATGATTTTATACTCTTTGATTTTCTCGATAATTGCTTCCATATTTTCTCCTCTCTTAGATTATTCGTAAGAGGAAGAAAAAACAGTCGAAAATTTCTTTTCAACTGCTTATTTATTTGCAAAATAGTCTTCCTTGGTCAAGACATAATGAACTCTTGTGACGATTCGTCCTGGCTCTTTTTTGTCCATTCTGGCATAAGGTTCTTCGTGGGAAAAACGCATACCTGATTTCTCCATGACCTTGCCTGATGCGGGATTATCCTTATCGTGAAGGGCAGTCAACTTGTTCATGCCTATCTGCTCAAAAGCCAGCTCAATCACCGCACGATTGGCTTCTGTCGTCAATCCTTGATTCCAATACTTTTTATTGATAATGTAGCCAATAGCTGCCTTCCTCAGAACAGGATCAATCTTGTGTAAGTCAATGGTTCCGATAAACTGACCATTGCTTTTTAGTTCGATTCCCCAGCGTCCCAAGGGATTGGCCAAGTAGTACTGAGCGATGTTGTTCTTGGTTTCTTCTAAGCTTTGATTTGTTGGAAAAGTGTAGTGTGTATTTTCTCTGTCTGAGGCATACTGAAACATAGCTTCCGCATCATCCAAGGTTACAGGTCGGAGCAATAAACGCTCCGTTTCTATAGATGGATACTGGGCAAATTTCACAAATATTGATTCCATACTTTTCCCTCCATTAAATCTTGATTCTCACTAGTCTAGCATAAATAAATTTGGATGACAAGTTTTTCTTGATTTTTGAAGCGGTTTCATATACAATAAAACCATCACATTTTTGGTTTATGAACCGAAATGTGACAACTAAAACAATCCCGTCAATTGAAAGGTAGGTTATCTCTATGTTAATCGGAATCCCAAAAGAAATTAAAAATAATGAAAACCGCGTTGCCCTCACTCCTGCTGGCGTCCATAGTTTAGTTAGTCGTGGACATCGTGTCCTCATCGAAACAAATGCTGGTCTCGGTTCAGGATTTACTGATGCTGACTATCAAAAGCAAGGAGCTGAGATTGTCGCTACTGCTGCTGAAGCATGGGCTGCCGAATTAGTCGTGAAAGTAAAAGAACCACTAGCTTCTGAATACGGTTATTTGCGTAATGATCTTCTCCTCTTCACCTACTTGCACATGGCAGCTGCTCCAGAATTAGCAGATGCTATGTTAGCAGCCAAAACAACAGGAATTGCCTATGAAACTGTTCGTGATAATCAAGGACAACTACCTCTCCTCGTTCCTATGAGTGAGGTTGCAGGTCGTATGGCGGTTCAAATCGGAGCTCACTTCCTTACTAAGCAAGCTGGTGGCTCTGGTGTCCTACTAGGTGGTGTACCAGGTGTTTCAAAAGGAAAAGTAACCATCATCGGTGGTGGTGTCGTCGGTACACATGCTGCCCGCATTGCCCTTGGACTCGGTGCTCAAGTGACTATTTTAGATATCAGTGCCAAACGACTCTCAGTTCTAGAAGAAGTCTTTGGAAACCAAATCCAAACTCTTATGTCCAATTCATTCAACATCGAAGCAAGTGTGAGAGATGCTGATGTGGTGATTGGTGCAGTTCTCATCCCTGGTGCCAAGGCTCCGAAATTAGTGACAGATGAGATGGTCAAACAAATGCGTCCAGGCTCTGTCATCGTTGACGTTGCCGTTGACCAAGGTGGCGTTATCGAGACAGCTGACCGTGTGACAACGCACGATGAACCTGTCTATGAGAAACACGGTGTTCTCCACTATGCCGTTGCCAATATCCCTGGTGCGGTTGCCCGTACTTCAACCATCGCCCTAACCAATGTCACTCTTCCTTATATCGATGCTTTGGCTGGCAAAGGATTCGCACAAGCAATTGCTGAAGATGAGGGCTTGCGTCAAGGTGTAACCACTTATCAAGGTTACTTGACCAGCCTCCCAGTTGCTCAAGGCCTCAATAAAGATCATACGTTTATCGACGAACTTGTTTAAAGCTAAATACTCGATAAAAAGAAAAAGAGCAGTTCAAATGGAACTGCTCTTCTTTTGTTATTCTGTCTCTTCCTTCTTTTCTTCATTTTTAGCCGGAGCTGGTTCATAGGCTCGGATAATTTGAGCGACAACTGGATGGCGAACCACATCCTTAGCTGAAAAATGAACAAAGTCAATTTGGTGAATGTTCTTGAGCTTTTCTTGGGCATCAATCAAACCTGACTTGACGTTACGCGGAAGGTCAATCTGACTGATATCTCCATTGACAATCATCTTAGAATTAAAACCTAAACGAGTCAAGAACATCTTCATCTGCATGATGGTCGTATTTTGCGCCTCATCGAGAATGACAAAGGCATCATCCAAGGTCCGTCCACGCATGTAGGCGAGGGGCGCGATTTCTATGATTTCACGCTCCATAAGACGAGTCGTTTGGTCTTTACCAAGAATCTGATACAAGGCATCATAAACAGGTCGAAGGTAAGGATCCACCTTCTCCTTGAGATCACCCGGAAGAAATCCAAGACTCTCTCCTGCTTCCACCGCTGGACGAGTCAGGATAATCCGCTTGACCTGACCACGTTTGAGGGCTGTCACTGCCAAGGTCACTGCGAGAAAGGTCTTCCCTGTCCCTGCAGGTCCGATTCCAAAGGTCACATCATGCTGTTTGACACTGTCCACATAAAGCTTTTGACCCAAGGTTTTGACACGAATAGGTTTCCCAGTATTGTCCTTGATGATTTCTTCTTCGTAAAGGGCGACAAACTTGTCGATTTCATCGTTTTTAACCATGCTAATAGCCGTCACCACATCTGGCGTACCAAGGGTCATCCCACGATTCACCAAGACCATCAAGGCTTGGATAACCTGACGGGCTTCCTCACATGCAGCTTCTTCTCCCAAAACCTGCACAATCTCTGTACGAGCATGAATCACAACATCAAGCTCTTCTTCCATCAAACGAAGATGGCGCTCATTGGAACCAAAAAGATGAAACAGGTCATCTGGATGACTCAGTTGAATGTCTATTGAATGTTCCTTCAAATAAAGAACCTCTCTAATCCTTTTATTTCTTTTTATTATAGCAAAGAGAACACTAAAATACTAGCCTCATCTCATTGTCTCTAGTGTTCTAAATATTCTTGCCAGATGGCATCAAAATCCCCTAGGTTGAAAGAGAAACTGGCATGTTCCTCCAAAAAGCGACTCACCTCATCAAAATCACCCGTGTGTTTTGGGAAGGCTGACTCTCCAAAAGCGAGGTCTGCCAGGATGGCTTTGGGACTGTTACTTTTAGGATTGCGCTCAGTCATGAGCCAAGTGTAAAATGATTTTCTCATAAGTCTCCCTAGATTAACTCTGTACCAAACTGGTCTTGCTTGATTTTGCCAGCCTTCATCAAGCCACCGAGTGCTTTCTTGAACTGACCTTTAGAAATGCCAAAGGTTGCCTTGATGTCCTCTGGAGAAGACTTATCATTCAAGGTCATGAAACCGCCATTGCTTTCCAAGTAAGTCAAAATCATCTGTGCATCATTTTCCAACATCTCAAAAGAACGTGGTTTGAGAGAAAGGTTCAGAGTGCGGTCAACCTCGCGGAAACCAATGACACGCGCATCTAAAACTTGACCCAAACGTGGCTCTGCATAGCGCTCGCTAGGATGGATAAAGCCAAGCATGTTATTTTCTGGCAGGTAAACAAAAGTTCCTGACAGCTTGAGGCGATAAACAATTGCTGGCCAGTTTTGGTTCTGCATGTTGTTATATGCAGGACGAGCTAGACGTTGGAAGTCTTCTTGATAAGCCAAGAGCCCCCAGATTCGGTCTTTTTTATCCACTTCAAGACGGATGTAAAGTTTATCACCTTTCTTAGGCCAGAGTTCCTTAAGTTCAGGGAGAATATCGAGTGACACAACGATTCCCTTATCAGGCAGACCTGTATCCACAAAGACACCCAAGTCTTTACGAACTTCTGTTACGGTTCCCCAACCAAATTGTTCCTGAGTGGCAGTCACTTCTAAGGTTGTCAGACGGAGTTTTTGCTTCATATCCGCGTAGGCAAAACCTTTAACCGTATCTCCTACTGTATGTTGACCTTCTTCCTTGGCAAGTGCATAGGTTTGACCATCCTTTTGCACAAAGTAAAAACGGTCATTTTCATCGATGATGAGTCCAACGATAAAACTTGCAAGATTTGTATTCATATTTCCTTCTTTCGAATAAAACTCAGCCAGCAATGCCAACTGAGTTTTTTTGTTTATTTTTAGACTTCCAAAAGTTCTTTTTCTTTATTGGCAGTCATGTCGTCGATGTGTTTGACAGCATCGTCTGTTACTTTTTGAATGTCTTTTTCAAGAGTCTTCAATTCGTCTTCAGTGATTTCTTTTGCTTTTTCTTGTTTCTTAGCTTCGTCCATAGCATCACGACGGATGTTACGAATAGCTACTTTAGCATTTTCACCGACCTTCTTCACTTCTTTGGCAAGGTCACGACGAGTTTCCTCTGTAAGAGCTGGGATAACCAAGCGGATCACAGATCCGTCATTAGCTGGTGTAATACCAAGATCAGAAGCGTTCAAGGCACGTTCGATGTCTTTCAATGAAGACTTGTCGAATGGCGATACCAACAAAACACGAGCTTCTGGAATAGTGATAGAAGCGATTTGGTTAAGAGGAGTTTCTACTCCATAGTATTCTACGTGGATACGATCCAGCAAGCTTGCGTTAGCACGACCAGCACGAATACTTCCAAATTCACGAGCAAGTGAGTGATGAGATTGGGTCATTCTCTCTTTAGCTTTTTCTACAATTGCGTTAGCCATAATCTTTCTTATTCCTTTTCTTCGATATTGTTTGAAACTGTTGTTCCGATATTTTCACCAAATACGACACGTTTGATGTTGCCTGGTTGGTTCATGTTAAAGACAACCAAGTCAATGTCGTTGTCCATAGAGAGGGTTGAGGCAGTTGAGTCCATGATACGAAGACCTTTATTGATAACATCACGGTGGGTCAATTCTTCAAACTTAACAGCTGTCTTGTCTTTCTTAGGATCGGCATTGTAAACACCGTCTACGCCATTTTTAGCCATAAGGATGGCATCCGCTTCGATTTCAGCTGCACGAAGGGCTGCTGTTGTATCTGTTGAGAAGTAAGGTGAACCAATCCCAGCACCAAAGATAACGATACGACCCTTTTCAAGGTGGCGAAGGGCACGTCCACGTACATAAGGTTCTGCCACTTGTTGCATCGCAATGGCAGTTTGCACACGCGTATCGACACCAACTTGTTGCAATGAATCTGCCATCACAAGAGCATTCATCACGGTCCCAAGCATTCCAGTGTAATCTGCCTGAACACGGTCCATTCCTGCTTCTGCAGCAGGTTCCCCACGCCAGAGATTTCCTCCACCAATAACAAGGGCAATTTCGATACCTAAGCTATGAACTTCTTGAATCTCTTTTGCGATTGTTTGAACTGTCTGGATATCAATCCCTACGCCACGTTCACCGGCAAGGGCTTCACCTGATAACTTGATTAAAATACGTTTATACTTGGGATTCGCCATTTTTACTCTCCTTTTTTTATCCTACCTATTTTATCACAATTTCTAAGATTTTTATAGTATCATGAGCAATTCTTTGAAAAAAATTAGACCGTTAAAAATTCCTCTAAGTCAGTAAGAGCACGCTCTGCAATTTTTTCATAACGAGCCTTCTTATCACGGATACGCTCGCCTTCCAATTCCTTGATAATTCCGAAATTGACATTCATCGGTTGGAAATGCTTGCTATCTGCATGAGTAATGTAATGAGCCAGACTTCCAATCGCTGTTGTCTCTGGGAAAATAGCTTCACTTTCACCCTTGAAGAGTCGAGCCGCGTTAATACCTGCAACCAAGCCTGAAGCTGCTGACTCAACATAGCCTTCCACACCCGTCATCTGACCAGCAAAGAAAAGATTTGGTTGTTTCTTAGAACGGTAAGTCTGTTCAAGGAGATTTGGTGAATCCATGTAAGAATTGCGGTGCATGACTCCATAACGGACAAACTCAGCATTTTCAAGACCTGGAATCATTTGGAAGACACGCTTTTGCTCTCCCCATTTGAGGTGGGTCTGGAAACCGACGATATTGTAGAGGCTACCAGCCGCATTATCCTGACGAAGCTGGACAACTGCATACGGTGTTTTGAACTCCCCGTCACGAGGGCCTGTGTAGTCGTCTGGATACTCCAGACCGACTGGTTTCATCGGACCATAAAGCATGGTTTTAATGCCACGCTTGGCCATGACTTCGATAGGCATACATCCTTCAAAGTATTTTTCTTTTTCAAAGGAATTGAGCGGTGCTTCTTCCGCATTGACCAAGGCTTCATGGAAATCCATAAACTCTTGCTTGGTCATTGGAGCATTGAGGTAGGCCGCCTCTCCCTTGTCATAACGAGACTTGAGATAGACCTTACTCATATCGATTGTGTTAACGTCGATAATCGGCGCCGCCGCGTCGTAGAAATAGAAACCATCGCCGTCATTAAGGGCATGAATCTTTTCAGCTAGGGCATCGCTGGTCAAAGGACCAGTAGCGACAACTGTAATAACATCGGTCGGCAATTCTGTAATTTCATCACGAACCACCTCAATCAAGGGGTGGTTGGCTACTTTTTCGGTCACCATTTGGGAGAAACCGTCACGGTCCACCGCAAGGGCACCGCCCGCAGGAACACGTGTAGCTTCAGCAGATTCCAAGATGACAGAACCCAAGCGACGCATTTCTTCCTTGAGAAGACCGACAGCATTGGTCAAAGCATCCCCACGTAAGGAATTGGAACAAACTAACTCTGCAAAATTGTCTGTTTTGTGCTGGGGTGTTGACTTGACACCACGCATTTCATAGAGTTTAACTGGAATACCACGTTCTGCAATTTGATAAGCAGCTTCAGACCCTGCCAAACCTGCTCCGATAACATTGATATAAGATTGAGACACGACACTAATACCTCTTTGGGTGGAAACTAAGTCCAAATAAAAACAAGCTACTAGACTATTTGACACCCACAAATCTTTCTAATTTTTCTTTTACTAGTATAACAAAAAAAGGGAAGAAGGAAAACTTCCCTGTTTAGTCGTTGGATTGTTTCTCTTCCCAGTCGTGATAGGCAGCGTAGAGCTGGCTTTTATTCCACTGGTAGAGTTTCGCAACTTCCTTTATGGCTTGATTTTTCTTCACGCCTTGCTGGATACGAGCTTGGATTTCTAAGAACAAATCTTCCTCGTCTTTTTCTTCCATATCCTGACTAGCACCTTCAACGATGAGTAGGCATTCACCCTTGAGCGGCGTCTCGGCGATGCTTTCTAATAACTCAGAAATGGTACCGCGTTGGTATTCTTCATAGATTTTGGTCAATTCCCTGACCAAGACAACCGAGCGGTCACCGTAGACTTCTAACATATTTTCCAAAGTATCTGCCACACGATGAGGGGATTCATAGAAAATCTGAGTTTCAGGATAGTCTTTTTTCAAGTCAAAAAATTGCTTCTGCTGACCTGATTTCCTCGGCAAAAAACCATAAAAGATATGTGGCTGTGGCGCTAAACCACTGGCAATCAAGGCAGAAATTCCTGCAGAGGCACCTGGAACAGTCACAACCGCAATTTCTTCCTCGATGGCTGCCTTGACTAAATCGTGACCAGGATCCGAGATGCTAGGCAGACCCGCATCGGATACCTGAGCAATACTTTGCCCTGCTTTCAAGAGTCCAATTAAGTCAGGAATTTTTTCCTTGGCATTGTGCTCATGAAAACTAATCTGCTTAGTGGAAATGTCAAAATGTTTGAGTAAAAGACCAGTATTGCGCGTGTCCTCAGCAGCAATCCAGTCCACCTCTTTCAAGGTCTGGATAGCACGAAAGGTCATGTCATCCAGATTGCCAATCGGCGTTGCTACTAGGTAAAGCTTGCCATAGGGAGACTGTCCCTTAAAACTTTTTTGAATCTGCATGCCTACTCCCTGTACAACAACTCGTCACAGAACATACATTCTTCGTCCTGCTCTCGGCGTTGCCCATAAAAATCATTACATACATGAAATCCGTCTTTATAGATCCGACGGACGCTTTCACGAACATGCTTGGCCTTGATGGGAGCATCTGCTTCCACCTCACCCAAGCGTTCGCGCAACTTAGAATTTTCCAAACGAAGAGCTGTATTTTCCTCTACCAAGCTCTTGAGGTTTTTCTTGATGGCTTCCACATCGGCTAAGGTCACTAGTAGCTGTTGGGAAAAATCGTCTAGTGCATCAAATAATTCTTTTTTGTCCATAAACCAGCCCTTTCCTTTCTTTATCGTTTATTTTTGAGTTTATATTTCTTTCAAGACCAGATATTCCATGGCGTTTTGAAAACTAACATTGGCTTGCCACATTTTTCTAGCTTCTAGCAAATCTTGCAGAATCTGTCGAATCCTTTCTTGCAAGAGATCCTGTCCACAGAGCACTTCGAGGATTCGCAAGACCTGATCTTGTTTTTCCTTGTCATCCGCCAAGCTGGCTAATTTAGCTACCTGCAAATAACTCTCTTTTTTCTTGGCTACTAACCAGGTCAGCAGGCGTTCACTTTCATCCACCAAGGTCCAAAAAATTGCCTGGTTTGCCAACTTTTCTGCTTCAGCTCGTGACTGACAAAACTGGGCTAAAAGAGTCGCCTTTTTCTTAACCAGTCCCATTTGTTCTAAGAGCAAGATAAGCTTTTCTTCTTGCTTTTTAAAATGGAAGATCTGAGTCCGACTACGGATGGTCGGTAAAATCTTTTCCTCATCGCTAGTCAAGAAGAAAATGTAAACTTCACTCTGAGGTTCTTCAATGACCTTGAGCAGGGAATTGGCTGCGTTGGGATGCATTTTCTCCGCCTGCTCGATGATAAAGACCTGTTGCTGGCTTTCAATCCCTGCTTGGGAAAACTGACCCACCAATTCTCGAATCCGTTCTGTCTTGATGACCTGATTGACTGGCTTGATTAAAGTAACATCGGGAAATTCTTCCTGTTCAATCAGCTTGCAGTTTCGGCATTTCTCACATGGTAAAACGCCTACCTTATCCCTACAAAAGAGGCTCTTAGCCAAAAATTGTGCCATTTCCAAACTTCCAAAGAAACCTGAAAAGAGATAGGCGTGATTGAGCTGGTCTTGTTCTAAAATACGGACAAAGCGGTCAAACTGGTCTGGTTGCCAAGCCTTTAGTTGTTCTTGTTTCATTTTGCCAATCCCATTCTCTCAAACAAGACAGCCTTGGTCGTTTCCACAACTTGCTCCAAAGGAAGACTGGCATCAATCTTGACAATACGATTCCCTTCTCTGTCCAGAAGAGAAAGGTAGCCTTGACGGACTTTTTTGTGCAAGTCCAACCCTTCCAAGTCCAAACGATTGACCTCACGATTGCTATTAGCAGCTATGCGAGCCAGTCCTTCTTCCACCTCAATGTCAAAATAAAGTGTCAAATCGGGTTTGAGGCCATCTGTCGCAAACTGATTGAGCCAGTCAATGGCGTCAATATCCAAGCCACGACCAAATCCCTGATAAGCAACGGAACTATCGATGAAGCGGTCCATAATGACCAACTTACCAGCTTCAAGTGCTGGAAGAACTTTTTCCACCAAGTGCTGCCTGCGACTAGCGATATAAAGAAGAAGCTCTGTTTTAGGATCCATCTGAGTATGACTTGGATCCAAAATCACTTGACGAATCTTCTCCCCAATCAAGACTCCACCTGGCTCACGGGTCGTCATCACCTCTACTCCTTTTTCCTCTAAAATTGGGAGCAGAGCCTCTAAAACACTGGTTTTTCCTGCTCCCTCTGGTCCCTCAAGAGAGACTAAAAATCCTTTTGACATGTCTAACTCATTTCTTTTTTTCTACCTTCTATTCTATCAAAAAAATAGGTTTTTGTGACAATCTTTTTGCGTCTTCTCCATTCATTCGACCATAAAAGAGGCTGGGAGTCATCCAACCTCTTATTTACCTAGTTCTTGTGTTCGTTTATAGGCTCGATGAACTGCGCCCATGACCGTGCCTCTAAAGGCATGTTCTTCCAGACTGGCTACACCAGCGATAGTCGAACCTCCTGGGCTACAAACTTGGTCTTTCAATACTCCAGGATGTTGCTGACTTTCGAGGACCATTTGTCCAGCGCCGACTACTGTCTGGGCTGCCGTTTTCAAAGCCATTTCTCGTGGTAATCCTGTCTGTACACCCGCATCTGCCAAAGCCTCGATAAAGAGATAAACAAAAGCTGGTCCACAACCTGCGAGACCTGTCGCCGCGTCGATTAAACTATCTCCCAACTCAACCAAAAGACCAGCCTTGGCTAATAATTGACAAAAGAGTTCACTGTCCTCAGCACGACAGTTTGCTGACATGGCATAACTAATCACTCCTTGGCCGATAGCCACTGGAGTATTGGGCATGATGCGAATGATTCGGTGGTGACTGGGAAGAAGTCTAGCCAGTTTTTCTAAGGTCAATCCAGCCCCCATGGAAATCAAAAGAAGACTTTCTCGTTTTTCAAGGATGGTCTGGTATTGAGAAAGCAGTTCAGAAAACTGAGCAGGCTTAACACCTAGAAAAATCACATCTGCTTCTGCGAAGATTTCGTCATTGCTGGAAGCCTGACCTCCAAAGTTGGCAATGAAAGCATCTACTTTCGCTTGACTACGATTGGCAAGGAGAATCTGAGCACCCGTCTTGGCCTGCAAGACAGCCTTGGCCAAGCTAGCTCCCATATTCCCCAAACCGATAAATCCAATCTTCATCTCTTACTCCCTTATCTGTCCGTTACCAGTAACCACATACTTGTAGCTAGTCAACTCTTTCAAGCCCATTGGACCACGCGCATGCAGTTTCTGAGTAGAAATCCCCATTTCACACCCGAGACCAAACTGCCCACCGTCAGTGAAACGTGTTGATGCATTAACATAAACTGCTGCAGAGTCCACTTGATCTGTAAAGTAAGCTGCAGCGTCAGCATTTTCCGTAACAATCGCATCCGAATGATGGGTACTGTGGGCTTCAATATGCGCAACCGCTTTTTCTAAACTGCTCACAACCTTAATAGCAAGAACATAGTCTAAAAACTCAGTATCAAAGTCTTGGACCTCAGCTGCTCGACCTGAAACAAACTGACTTGCTTTGCTATCCAGACGGAATTGAATTGGTTCCAGTCCAGATTCTTTTCGATCTGCAACCAGCACTTGCTCCAAACGAGGAAGGAAGCTTGCTGCCTTGTCTTCATGAACCAGCAAGACCTCCATGGCATTGCAGACAGAAGGACGGCTGGTTTTAGCATTGTTGACGATAGCTAAAGCTTTGTCTTCGTCTGCATCCTTATCTACATAGACATGGACAATCCCAGTTCCTGTCTCGATAACGGGTACAATGGCATTCTCAACCACCGCATTGATCAAGCCAGCCCCTCCACGAGGAATGAGAAGGTCTAGATAGCCCTTGGCCTTCATCATGGCATAGCTACTTTCTCGGCTGGTATCTTCCACTAGTTGAATCACATCTGGATGAATGGTAGTCGTCTCCAAGCCCTTCTTCAAAGCTGTGACAATGGCATGAGCAGTTTGGTAGGCGTCCTTACCACTACGAAGAACGACTGCATTACCACTCTTGAGAGCCAAGGCAGCCGCATCCGACGTCACATTTGGACGGCTTTCATAGATAATACCAATAACCCCCATGGCCACCCGTTTTTTGGTGATAACCAAGCCATTTTCAAGCTGACTTGTTTCTAGGACTTCACCGACAGGATCTGGTAAAGCAACCACTTCACGAATCCCTCTTGCCATCGCTTCTATACGTCCCGCATCCAAATAAAGACGGTCTAGCATAACATCTGAGATTTTCCCCTTAGCCGCTTCCATATCGAGGGCATTTGCCACTAAAATCTCCTCAGTAGCTGCCAATAAATGATCTGCCATGGCTAGCAAGGCTTGGTTTTTCACTGCTTCACTGGCAGTATTGATTGATTTTTTAACAGCTTGTACTTGTTCAAATTGTTCTTGTGTACTTACCATCGTTCACCTCTAAAATTCTGTAAAGAGTAGCTGGATTTCAGGAGTGATGGAAATCCAGTCATCACGGTGAATCAAGACTCCCTTGACTTTTTGAGAACGGAGCATATCTTCTAGGGCTGAAACGCCAAATTGGACACGTCCCTTTCCAAGAGATTGACCTGTTTCTTTATCTGCTACTGTGACAATATCATGGTAAGAGAAATTCCCTTCCACTTCTACCACACCTGATAAAAGGAGACTTTTTCCGTTTTTTGAAAGTGCTTCTGCAGCTCCACCATCTACCCAAATCGTTCCTTGACTTTGAGCATAGAAAGCCAGCCATTGTTTCTGAGTACGAAGTCCCTTCTCTTGCGCAACAAAGAAGGAACCGTCCCTAGTTTCTTCAGCTGCCTCAATCAAGGCATCTGATTTCATGGACGAGCAGATATAGACTGGTACCCCTGACTCCGTTGCGATCGTAGCCGCTTTGATTTTTGTCAGCATACCCCCAGTACCGTTTGCCGAACCAGCTCCACCAGCCATATCAATAATCTCACGATTGATAGTCTCAATTTTCTCCAAACGCTTGGCTGTTGGATCTGAGTTGGGATTTCCAGTATAGAGACCGTCCACATCCGTCAAGAGAACCAAAAGGTCTGCCTGCACCATAGCCGCTACCTGGGCACTCAGAGTGTCATTATCACCCACCTTGAGTTCGTCAATGACGACACTGTCATTTTCATTGATGATGGGAATCGCTCCACGATGAAGCAATACAGACAAGGCCTGATGGGCATTCTTATAGCGACGCTTATCTACAAAATCATCCTGTGTCAACAAGATTTGTGCAGAAACGATTTGGCGCATGAGGAGGTTGGTTGTGTATTCTTCTAGGAGCAAACCTTGGCCTACTGCGGCCGAAGCCTGCTTATCTGCAATCTTGGTCGGACGTTTTTTAAAGCCCAAAGCTCCAAACCCTGCCGCTACTGCCCCAGATGACACCAAAATCAACTCATGTCCATCTTCATGCAACATAGCTAATTGCTGGGTAATTACCTTTACTTTACTTCTTGATAAACTCCCGTCTTCATTTGTCAAGGAGGAGGTCCCTACCTTAAAGACGATTCGTTTGTACTTCATATTCTCACTCCGATTCTTCATATTTATCCATTATAACATGAATGTTTTAAAATAGAAAAGACTTGAAATAAAAAAGGTTGAGACAAGGCATCTCAACTCTTTTATCACGTCTAATTCTTTCTTAATCTCTCCAAGGTTTCTTTAAAAATATCTGGAATATCTGCCGTAAACTCCAAGGTTTCACCTGTTTTCGGATGGGTAAATCCTAGAGTTTTAGCATGGAGAAACTGTCCATGTCCTTTCAGCGTTTTTCGAGGACCATAGACCTCATCCCCAGCGACTGGATGACCAATATAAGCCATGTGAACACGAATTTGGTGGGTACGCCCTGTTTCCAGTTGCAACTCCACTAAGGTATAATCACCAAAACGTTCCAAGACGTGAAAACGCGTCACTGCCGGTTTCCCTTTAGCAGTCACAGCCTGTTTCTTACGGTCTTTTTCGCTCCGACCAATCGGTGCTTCAATCACACCACGATCATTGGGAAGATTGCCATGAACAATCGCCCAGTACTTACGTAGAGACTTCTTGTCCTTGAGTTCTTGGGCAAGCGCCAAGTGGGCCTCATCATTTTTTGCAATCATGAGGAGACCAGACGTATCCTTGTCAATACGGTGAACAATTCCTGGACGAAGAACCCCATTGATACCCGACAAGTCTTTGATATGGTACATGAGGGCATTGACCAAGGTTCCGCTAGTATGACCGGCACTCGGATGGACCACCATCCCTTGAGGTTTGTTGACGACGGCTACATGCTCATCTTGGTAGATAATTTCCAGAGGAAGTTCCTCAGCAACATACTCTAAAACCTCTGGTTCTGGCACATGGTAGGTGACGATATCCCCCTCTTGGACAGTGTATTTTGCTTTCTTGGCTTGCCCATTAACCAAGACTTGTCCAGCCTTGATTTGTTCATTAGCGAGACTGCGTGACAATTCTGTCAGATCAGACAGAGCCTTGTCTAGACGTTGCCCACCAGTTTCAATTTTTATTTCCATTTACTTCCTCTTTAAGCATTGCAATCAATAAAACAATGACACCAACTGTCAAATAGCTGTCAGCAACATTGAAAATCGCAAAGTTGATAAAGTCTAGGTGAAACATATCCACCACAAAACCTTGACTCATTCTGTCGATAAAGTTGCCCAGACCTCCCGCGATAATTAGAGTCAATCCAAAAACCAACCAGAGAGAGTCCTCCATGTGCTTATGTAGATACCATATGGCACCTGCCATGACAACCAAGGTTATGATAGCAAATAACCACTGCTGATCTTGCAGCATGGAGAAGGCTGCTCCTCTATTTTGCAGATAGGTCAAGCTAACAAGATTGGGTATCCACGAACGCACTTCACCCAGTGGAATCAGCTGGAGAACATAGGCTTTAACCCACTGATCCAGCCCAATCAAAAGCAGTACAATGACTGCTACTATTCCTCTTTTTTTCATGATTTCCTCTTCTGATCAAAATATTCTTGCATAACCTCAACGAAAAGAGTCCCAGCTTGGCTAAGCTCCACTTCCTCCCGTTTGACATAGACCATGCGGTTATCTAGATTATCCTTGAGGCGAATGACTGTGATCCCATTAACACTGTCACTATCTAAAAATCCAGACCCAGTCGCATAGGCATCTGTCCGCTCCAAAATACCATTCAAGGTAGCACGGTCCGTCACATTGAACATCTGCGAGCTCGCGCTGGTGTCGACAAAGTTCTCTGAATAGTATAGGTACTCGTCCTTTTCCTGAGTGAAACGAACTGTTGGTAAATCAGCTAAATCCTCCATGACCAGTTCTTCTTTTTCCGCCAAGGGATGTCCTTCACGCAGATAGATGTGGGTATGAAAAGGAATCAACTCAATGACTTCGAGACCTAACTTTTCAACCCGTTGCATGATGCCCTTTTTATTTTGGTTGTTGAGGTAGATAATCCCAATCTCACTGTGTCCTTGGGCTACTTCGTCTAATATTTGAACTGTGGTAGACTCAAAAATACGAAAGTTCTTGTAGTCAGGATGGCGTTCTGAAAAGGCCGTAATGGTTGGTGGCAAGAAGTCATAGTGCTGACTGGCAATAGAAAATTCATCCTTTTCTTCCTCAGGATTGGCATACTGATTTTGAAAAACATCAAATCCTTTGACTAATTCTTGCGCTTTCTCATAAAATTCCATACCACGACGAGTCAAAAACGTTCCCGAACTCGTCCGACGGAAAATTTTAAAGCCTAACTCTTTTTCCAAATCGCGCACAGAAATAGACAGACTCGGCTGACTAACATACATCTTTTCAGCAGCTTCACGGAAAGTACCACTATTGGCAATGGCCACAACATAGCGTAATTGTTGAATGTTCATCTTTTACCCCCAACTTCTCTATCTGTTCATTATACCATATTTCAGAATTTTTCCAAAAAAGAAAAAAGTGTCCATCGCAAGTTTAAATCTAACTATTCTCTATTAAATTCAAAATGGGTATCAAAACAAAAAAAGGCTCTCCGAAAACTCGGAAAGCCTGATTTTATGCTACTTGTAGCTTCCTCGCCTTTTCATTTCAAGGCTCGGGATAAAAAGGTTCACTGGACCTTTTTATTTTGCGATTGGGTAAACAGAAACTTGTTTTTTATCGCGACCTTTACGTTCAAAGCGTACTACGCCTTCAACTTTAGCGAACAAAGTATCGTCTCCACCACGTCCAACGTTTACACCTGGATAGATGTGTGTACCACGTTGACGGTAAAGGATTGATCCACCTGTTACAGTTTGTCCGTCAGCTGCTTTAGCTCCAAGACGTTTCGCTTGTGAATCACGTCCGTTTGATGTAGAACCTCCACCTTTTTTGTGGGCGAAAAGTTGCAAGTTGTTAAGAGTCATTTTTAACATAATGTTTTCCTCCGTGTTAGTTTTCTGTGATAACTCTGGTTTGGACGAACTCAGAAGAGTTCTCCGATAAGTTTGCCATACCTAAGAAAAATGATTCGAAGAATAACTGGGTCATTTCTCTCTGGTGCGAAGGAAGATCCGCTGGTATTTCAACCTTTAGATAGCCACCTTCATCTTCGTTTAATTCTAAGATTGGTTCATAGCCTGCAAATTTCTCAATAGAATTGACAAAGTTAATGGCAAGCGTAGAAACCGATGCACACACGACATCTAAGCCGTATTCGCCACTCTCGGCGTGTCCAGTAATTTCCGCACTCCTCAGCTCGCCATCTTCGGCTCTCTCAAAGACTGCTTGTATCATGTGTTCTCCTTAAAATTAAGCGTTGATCGCGTTGATGACAACTTTTGTATATGGTTGACGGTGACCTTGTTTGCGGTGGCTACCTTTTTTAGGTTTGTACTTGTAAGTAACAACTTTCTTTTGTTTTCCTTGTTTCTCAACAGTTCCAACTACAGTAGCTCCAGCAACAAGTGGAGTTCCGACAACAGTGTTTTCACCACCAACAAGAACAACTTCGTTAAAAGTAACTTCTTGACCAGCTTCAACGTTCAATTTTTCAACGTAAACTGCTTGACCAACTTCAACTTTAACTTGTTTTCCGCCAGTTTTGATAATTGCGTATGTGCTCATTATGCACCTCCTATGATTTTTAGGGTTTCCCCGTATTTTTGTGAAGACTCGCCTAGCATCGTGGGACGAACCACTTAAAAGAAGAGCTCTAAGTATAACAAAGTTTAAATTTTGTATACGACGAGCAACGATGTTCGTGCGGTTGCACAGGACTGTGCATAGTCAACTCTTCAAGTATAGCATATCTTCTTTTTTCTTACAAGTAAAATCAATCAAATTTAAGCTTTTTCTTTCCCTTTTTTCCTCCAAGAAGCAAAAAGCATACTAATGTAAAAGATGCTCATCATGAGAGGAATACCTAAAATTGTCTTTTCCAGATAATAAATCGTCAAATAAGCTGAAAAAATAACCCCGAAGACAAAACTGCTAAGCAAGCTAACAAAAATCAGGCCCTCTCGTAGGAAAGGCGTATGCTTGGTCCGAAAATAATCTCCAAAAGCCAACATGGTTCGTTTGATATTCCCAGTCATAAAAGCATTATTATAGGCAATCCCTGATACTTCTCCAAAAGCAGTTGTCACCAGTCCCATACAGAAGGCCAATGGCGGTACGAGATAGATATTCTCTACAGTTTGCGGCACAAATCCAATAATTAGGGACAAGACTGCAAGTGGAATTACGGACAAAATTGGCTTTTTAACAATTCTCAATTTTTCCTTATAGATAGTTAATAAAAGGACCCCCATCATAAAAGCTAGCAAGGTCATTACTTTGGCACTGGCATCTGACACATTGTGTTGAATGAGTCCTACTGATAGAAAAACCACATTTCCAGTCTGTCCCGCCACAAGGGTATTTCCTCGCACGATAAAGGTATAGGCATCTACATATCCTGCGCAAAAAGTCAAAAAAAGCGCTAGCCTCTTAGACTGACGTGATATTTTTCTTATTGGTAATAATCTCATTTTCTCCCCCTTCTCATTTCATCTACTTATCTAAATATTGTACCACTTTCTCCAAGAAATGCGTAGTCCATTTGAAAATTTTTACCATCTGTTGGATAGTCCTTCTTTTCTATGTTATAATGAAGGAAGGATTTGAAGTCGGAAAAGGAGTATCCATGCTTAAATTAGGTGTCATCGGAACAGGCGCTATCAGCCATCATTTCATAGAAGCAGCCCATACTAGTGGAGAATACCAACTGGTCGCAGTCTATTCTAGAAAACTAGAAACTGCCACAACCTTTGCTTCCCGCTATCAAAATGTCCAACTCTTTGATCAATTAGAAGACTTCTTTAAGTCTTCCTTTGATGTAGTCTATATCGCCAGTCCAAACTCCTTGCATTTTGTTCAGGCACAAACCGCCTTGTCTGCTGGTAAGCACGTCATTCTTGAAAAGCCAGCTGTCACGCAGCCACAAGAATGGCTGGATTTGAGACAGACAGCTGAGAAAAATCACTGTTTTATCTTTGAAGCTGCTCGTAATTACCACGAGGAAGCTTTTACTACTATCAAGATTTTTTTGGCAGACAAGCAAGTATTGGGAGCTGATTTCAACTATGCCAAGTATTCTTCCAAGATGCCGGACTTGTTAGCTGGGCAGACGCCAAATGTCTTTTCAGACCGTTTTGCTGGTGGAGCCCTTATGGACTTGGGGATTTATCCTCTCTATGCTGCTATTCGCCTCTTTGGAAAGGCTCAGGACGCGACTTACCATGCTCAACAGCTTGACAATAGCATTGACCTAAATGGAGACGGTATCCTCTTCTACCCTGACTTTCAAGTTCATATCAAAGCTGGGAAAAACATCACTTCCAATCTTCCTTGTGAGATTTACACAGCAGATGGAACCTTGACCCTTAACACGATTGAACATGTCCGCTCAGCTATTTTTACTAACCACCGAGGAAATCAAGTTCAACTCCCTATCCAACAAGCTCCTCATACGATGACTGAGGAAGTTGCTGCATTTGCACACATGATCCAGCAACCAGACCAGACGCTCTACCAGAACTGGCTGGATGATGCAAGTTCTATTCATGAGCTACTCTATACCATGCGCCAGACTGCTGGCATTAGATTTGAGGCAGAAAAATGAAAACCAAACTCCCCACTGAATGGCAAAAACTGAGCGACCAACTCGGTTTCCAAGAATTTACTCCCATTCAAACTCAACTATTTGAGCCTATACTTGCTGGAGAAAACCTCCTGGGAGTAAGCCCAACAGGAACTGGTAAGACCCTCGCTTACCTCCTGCCAAGTCTTCTCAGACTACAAAAGAAAAAAGCCCAACAACTCTTGATTCTAGCACCAAATACAGAACTAGCTGGACAGATTTTTGACGTGTGTAAAACCTGGGCTGAAGCTATTGGTTTAACAGCTCAACTCTTCCTATCAGGTTCAAGTCAGAAACGTCAGATTGAACGTCTTAAAAAAGGACCAGAAATTCTGATTGGAACACCTGGCCGTATCTTTGAGTTGATTAAATTGAAAAAAATCAAGATGATGAATGTGGAAACCATCATCCTGGATGAATTTGACCAATTGCTCGATGATTCTCAGATTCACTTTGTCGAGAAAATCACTCACTACGCACCTCGTGACCACCAACTCATCTATATGAGTGCGACGACCAAGTTTGACCAAGAAAAGATTGCACCAAACACGCGCACTATTGATCTCTCTGATCAAAAACTGGACAACATCCAACATTTCTATATGCAGGTAGACCAACGTCACCGAGTGGATATGCTACGAAAACTGGCTCATGTAGAGGATTTCCGTGGTCTGGTCTTCTTTAACAGCCTATCAGACCTTGGAAACGCAGAGGAAAAACTACAGTATCGGGATATCTTGGCTGTTTCCCTCGCTAGCGATGTCAATGTCAAATTTAGAAAAGTTATCTTAGAAAAGTTTAAAGATAAGCAACTAACCCTGCTCCTTGCAACAGACCTTTTGGCACGTGGGATTGATATCGATAGTCTAGAATGTGTCGTAAACTTTGATGTTCCTAGAGATATGGAAACCTACACTCACCGTGCTGGCCGTACAGGTCGCATGGGCAA
Source organism: Streptococcus oralis (assembly GCF_023109315.1). GTDB lineage: Bacteria > Bacillota > Bacilli > Lactobacillales > Streptococcaceae > Streptococcus > Streptococcus oralis_BS. The sequence continues at coordinate 428,994 of NZ_JALDUF010000001.1, read as the reverse complement.
AGAGGGCTATGTTATCACTCTGGTAACCCATCCTGAAGAACTTAAAAAACTCAAGAAGTTTACAAGTGTACGTGAAATTGTTCTAAAAAATCAAGAACTCTATATCAAATAAGGTTGGCATTCGCCAACCTTTTTCTTATCCCCAAGTAATTTCTAATTGATAGCTGGCAAAGGGTTGTCCCTCTTGATTTTGCAGTTGATAGGCGAGCTCAATCTTTTGCTCATCCAGTTTGTAGTGATTCGTTTGAATGATAAACTCCTGCATCCCCATAGGTGTGGGAATATAGGCTAAACTATCAGTATCCTTTAGAAATCTCATAATGGTCTTGGGACTCGAGAAACGGGTCATCACCAGTTCTTCTTGATGAAACTTGAGTACCACTTTTTCTTTTTCCTCATTATAAAAGAGTAAATAGCCATAATCTCCTTTTTCATATACTTCCACGTCATAGAGTTGATCAATGACTTCCAACTGTTCATCAAACTGAATCGTATTTCGCATCCGAATTTTCACATCAAGTCCTCTTTCTTGTCTCTTGTCCTACTATTTTACCAAAAAGAGCAGGATTTTGCTATAATGGTCATATGAACGAAAAAGTATTCCGTGACCCTGTTCACAATTATATCCATGTTAATAATCAGGTCATCTATGACTTGATCAATACAAAAGAATTTCAACGTCTGCGTCGTATCAAACAACTGGGAACTTCCAGCTATACCTTCCATGGTGGGGAGCACAGTCGCTTTTCCCACTGTTTGGGGGTCTATGAGATTGCTCGTCGTATCACGGAGATTTTTGAAGAAAAATATCCTGAAGAATGGGATCCTGCTGAGTCTCTCTTGACCATGACTGCTGCGCTCCTTCATGACCTCGGGCATGGTGCCTACTCTCATACTTTTGAACATCTTTTTGATACAGATCATGAGGCCATTACTCAGGAAATCATCCAAAGTCCTGAGACAGAGATTCACCAAGTTCTGCTACAAGTGGCACCCGATTTTCCGGAAAAGGTAGCTAGTGTCATTGACCATACCTACTCTAACAAGCAGGTCGTACAGCTCATCTCTAGTCAGATTGATGCAGACCGCATGGATTATCTCTTGCGCGACTCCTATTTTACTGGAGCATCTTATGGAGAATTTGACCTGACTCGCATCCTCCGAGTGATTCGTCCTGTTGAAAATGGTATCGCCTTTCAGCGCAATGGCATGCACGCCATCGAAGACTATGTTCTCAGTCGCTACCAGATGTATATGCAGGTTTATTTCCACCCAGCAACACGCGCCATGGAGGTTCTCCTACAAAATCTCCTCAAACGCGCCAAGGAACTCTATCCTGAAGACAAGGACTTCTTTGCACGCACTTCTCCTCATTTGCTACCTTTTTTTGAAAAGAAAGTTACTCTATCTGACTATCTAGCACTTGATGATGGCGTGATGAATACCTACTTCCAACTCTGGATGACCAGTCCTGACAAGATACTAGCCGACTTGTCGCAACGTTTTGTCAACCGCAAGGTCTTTAAATCCATTACTTTTTCAGAAAAAGACCAAGACCAACTCGCAACCATGAGACAACTGGTTGAAGAAATCGGTTTTGATCCAGACTACTATACAGCCATTCATAAGAACTTTGACCTCCCTTATGATATCTATCGTCCCGAATCTGAAAATCCACGGACACAGATTGAGATTCTACAGAAAAATGGTGAACTGGCAGAACTCTCTAGCTTGTCCCCTATCGTCCAATCCCTTGCTGGCAGCCGCCATGGGGACAATCGTTTCTATTTTCCAAAAGAAATGTTGGACCAAAACAGCATCTTCGCAAGCATTACCCAGCAATTTTTACACTTGATTGAGAACGATCATTTTACCCCAAATAAGAAATAATAGAGGAAATTTATGAGTATCAAATTAATCGCTGTCGATATTGATGGCACACTTGTCAATAGTAAAAAAGAAATCACACCTGAAGTATTTTCAGCTATCCAAGATGCAAAAAAAGCTGGTGTCAAAGTCGTTATTGCAACCGGTCGCCCCATCGCTGGCGTTGCCAAACTCCTTGATGACTTACAACTTAGAGACGAAGGAGACTATGTTGTGACCTTTAATGGAGGTCTTGTCCAAGAAACAGCGACAGGTCATGAGATTATCCGTGAAACCTTGGACTATGCAGACTATCTAGATATCGAATTTCTCAGTCGCAAACTCGGTGTCCACATGCACGCTATTACCAAGGACGGTATCTATACTGCCAATCGCAATATCGGAAAATACACAGTGCACGAATCAACCCTCGTCAACATGCCTATCTTTTACCGCACTCCTGAAGAAATGGCTGACAAGGAAATCGTCAAATGTATGTTCATCGACGAACCAGAAATCCTCGATGCTGCGATTGAAAAGATTCCAGCCGAATTTTACGAACGCTACTCCATCAACAAATCTGCTCCTTTCTACCTCGAACTCCTTAAAAAGAATGTAGACAAGGGTTCAGCCATCACTCACCTAGCTGAAAAACTCGGATTGACCACAGATGAAACCATGGCGATCGGGGACGAAGAGAATGACCGTGCCATGCTGGAAGTCGTTGGCAACCCTGTAGTCATGGAAAACGGAAATCCAGAACTCAAAAAAATCGCCAAATACATCACTAAAACAAATGATGAATCTGGCGTTGCCCATGCTATCCGTACGTGGGTGCTGTAAAGTATGATAAAATACGAAAACCGCTCAGCTGAGCGGTTTTTTACACTGTTTATATGCCCCCTGCCGGAATCGAACCAGCAACTACTCCTTAGGAGGGAGTTGTTATATCCATTGAACTAAGGGAGCTAGAGAAAAACTCTGCTGAATAAGCAGAGTTTTTTTGTCGAATTAACGACGGATTTCTTTGATACGAGCTGCTTTACCTTGAAGAGCACGCAAGTAGTACAATTTCGCACGACGTACTTTACCGTAACGAACAACTTCGATCTTTTCAACACGTGGAGTGTGGATTGGGAAGATACGCTCAACACCTACACCGTTAGAGATTTTACGAACTGTGTAGTTTTCTGAGATGCCAGCACCTTTACGTGCGATAACAACACCTTCAAAAATCTGGATACGTTCACGGTTCCCTTCGACAACTTTCGCGTGTACACGAACAGTGTCACCAGGACGGAATGATGGGATATCTGTACGAAGTTGACCTTCAGTCAAGCTTTGGATTAATGGATTCATTTTATTCTCCTATCTTTGTCAATCTTGAGGAACCTTCCTCAGCGGATAAACTGTATTTTTGTGCGTCCATTACACACAAGATACAGTTTACCAAATTTCCACCTAAAAGTAAAGAAATTTATAGCAGAATTCCTAAAAAAATCGCTAGAAAACCGCCTAGGTAAGTTAAGAGAAAATAGCTATAAAATACCTTCTTGTCACTTAACAGTCTTTGCAGCTCGTCATTCAGAGTTGAAAAGGTCGTCAACCCACCACAGAAACCTGTCGCGAGGATAGCATAAACTTCCTTAGACTCCACATGATTGTAGAGCAAGCCAATCAAAAAACAACCGAGAAGATTGGCTATGAGAGTTCCTAGGGGAAATTTAGAGGATTGATTGTATCGGGAAAAGAAATACCGCACTAGGGCTCCAAGTCCGCAGGCGATTGCAAGATAGACGATTACCATTTCTTCCTCCCTAGATAATAAGCCAAGAGCAGGCCTCCGCCAATACTTAAAAGTAGGTAGATACCCAAACTAAGATAACGCTCGGTATCAAGCAGTTTCACAGCATCAAGCATTAGACTAGAAAAGGTTGTTAAACCACCGCAAAAGCCTGTACCCAGCGCCAAAACCAAACCTTTACTGCTTCCCTTATAGACCAGATAGCCTTTTACCAGATAGACCAAGCAGAAAATTCCTAGATAATTGACAAGGAGGGTTCCCCATGGAAAGTCAGGACTGGCTGGCAACTGACTAGATACAAAATAGCGGACAAGGCCTCCCAACATAGCAGCTAAAAAAATTCCTAGCGGATACAATTGTTCTTTTTTCATTTGATGTTTTGTTCCTGATAATCACGCGAACGTTTAAGAATATCTGAAAAAGTCGCAACAATGGTTTCTTGGTAATTCTTATTGGTTACACGACTTCTTACCTTTTCAAAAATGACTTCTTCTCGCTTGGTGTCTAAAATAGGTTTTCCTGAGGCTTTCTTATAGGCAACTACTCCCTCAACCAAATGCATTCGTTCTTCCAAGAGCTTGACGATTTGGTCGTCGATTTGATCAATTTCTTGCCGAATAATATCTAAATCCATAGTGTCTCCTCCTTTATTTGAATTATTGTATCAAAAAGCCTCTAAATAGGCTAGTAAAATCCCAAAAAAACTAATAAAAAAACGCACTGACTTCTTCCAGTCAGCGCAGTTTGATTCTTATCCTACTTTTGCAGCCAATTCTTCTGAGAATTGTTCCAAACGTTCGATGTCTTCTTCTTCAGCAGAAAGGTCCACTTTAACACACTCTGAACCTTTTTCTGCTCCTGTTGCTACAAAAACGCGATCAAAGTCATCGACAGCCTTACAGAATTCGTCGTAGAAGGTATCTCCTGAACCGACCACTCCGTAAATTTTGCCATTCAAATTGAGATCAGCTAGGTCTTCGTAGAAGTCCATCATCTCATCGGGCAATTCTCCATCCCCGTAAGTGTAAGTCGCAACGATTGCGATGTCCGCCTCCAAGAAGTCTGAAGCGTCAACAGTCGTACATTCATCCACATCGACATCCAAGCCCAAGTCACGCAATTTATCTGCTACAATATCTGCAATTTCTTCGGTATTACCGGTCATACTGGCAAATACAATTTTTGCTAATGCCATATCGTCCTCCTCAATTTATCTTTCTCCATTATATCATATCTTTTTCATTTTAAAAATAAAAATTCTTATGCTACAATGAAATGAGAAAGAATTGAGGTTATTTATGGACATTTGCCAGCAAATTTTAGAGAAAATCAAAGAATACGATACCATTATCATTCACCGTCATATGAAACCAGATCCGGATGCCTTAGGGAGTCAGGTGGGCTTGAAAGCTCTTCTCACACACCATTTCCCAGAAAAGACTATCAAAGCGGTCGGTTTTAACGAACCCACTCTAACCTGGATGGCGGAAATGGATACTGTCCAAGACAGTGACTACCAAGGAGCTCTTGCTATTATTTGTGATACAGCGAATCGTCCTCGTATCGATGATAAACGCTACGAACAAGCTGCTTTCACCATCAAAATTGATCACCATCCAAACGATGATATCTATGGTGACCTATCTTGGGTGGATACAAGTTCAAGCAGTGCCAGTGAGATGATTGCATTATTTGCTCAAGAAAATCAGCTAGCTTTGTCTAGTGAAGCGGCACGACTTCTCTATGCAGGAATTGTCGGGGATACAGGGCGTTTTCTCTACCCGTCAACTAGTGCTCGTACCTTTAGAATAGCTGGCCAGCTCCGAGAAATTGATTTTGACTTTGCTGGATTATCTCGTCAAATGGATACCATGAGCTTCAAGATTGCAAAACTGCAAGGGTATGTTTATGATCACTTAGAAGTCGATGAGAATGGAGCTGCACGCGTTCTGCTTACTCAAGAAATCCTGGAAAAATATAAGGTTACGGATGCTGAAACGGCTGCGATTGTCGGAGCACCTGGTCGAATTGATACCGTTAAGGCTTGGGCCATCTTTGTTGAGCAAGCTGACGGTCACTTCCGTGTGCGTATGCGCAGTAAAATTACCCCTATCAATGAAATTGCCAAAGAACACGACGGAGGAGGACATCCATTAGCTAGTGGCGCCAATTCCTATAGTCTAGAAGAAAACGAAATCATCTACCAAAAGTTAAAAAACTTACTTAAAAACTGATAAAATACTTGCCAAACTTTTCAGAATCTGATAGACTAGTAAGGTAACAATCTATGGCTCGCAAAGAGACCATGGCAGAAAGGAAATATTGCAAAATGAAAAAAGATATCCATCCAGAATATCGCCCAGTTGTCTTCATGGACACAACTACTGGTTACAAATTCCTTAGCGGTTCAACTAAACGCTCTAACGAAACTGTTGAGTTCGAAGGCGAAACTTACCCATTGATCCGTGTGGAAATTTCATCAGACTCACACCCATTCTACACTGGACGTCAAAAGTTCACTCAAGCAGATGGACGTGTGGATCGTTTCAACAAAAAATACGGTCTCAAATAATCAACCGCATTTATTGCTTAAAAGCGTTGATACAAAGCCCTTTCCAAGAAATTGGAATTGGCTTTTTTTGTTTTTAGTACCGTTTTTGGTACCGTCTTGGAAAACTAACCTTTTGCACTATCCAGGTAATCTACAAATTTTGTGATAGCTTTCTTCTCTCCTGCTACTGTAGAATGGCTATAAGTATCCAGGGTCATCTGACTACTTGCATGACCTAACCTTTTTGCTGCATTAACAGGGTCAACACCCGTTTCAATCATTAAGGTAGCATGAGTATGTCTGAAGCCATGAGGAGTAATTTTTTTCAGATTATGCTTTTTGATAACCCGCTTGAGTACGCTATTAATATAGTCCTGATATAAAGGCTCTATCTTTCCATCTCGGCCAACAAACGTAAACATGTAATCACTATCAATCATAACCACCCGTCTAACGGGTGGTTTGCACCAGGGCTATAAGCCCAAATTACCAGCCAGCGCCTAAAGACGCTGGCTTTCACGTTGTTCAAGCCTCATTGCTCTTGACTCGTCACTTGCCTCTTAAAGAGGCCTTGCTACTACTTACCACTATCCCTAAAGGGATCCTCATATTCTTTTACACTCAATTTATCTAGTGCTATATCATGCTTTTCCTGCTCCTGAATATATTTCTTAATTGTGGCTTCATTAAGCCCTACTGTGCTCACGTAGTAACCTTCTGCCCAAAAATGCCGGTTGCCAAACTTGTACTTGAGGTTGGCGTGTTTATCAAACATCATGAGTGCACTTTTACCTTTTAAATAACCCATGAAACTTGAAACACTTATCCTTGGTGGAATACTTACTAACATATGTACATGATCAGGCATTAAGTGTCCTTCGATAATCTCAACACCTTTATAACTACATAATCGGTGGAATATTTCTCCCAAACTACTTCGATATTGATTATAAATGACTTTTCGTCTATACTTAGGGGTGAACACAATGTGATATTTACACATCCACTTTGTGTGTTATAAACTATGTGCCTTTTGTGCCATATTTTTCTCCTTTCGCTTTACAATTGGCTTGAACACCTTTATTGTATCGCGTTTGGAGTTTTTTGGTATAACCTTCGACGCGCACCCGCATAGCGGGTGGTTTATTTGTCTCGCACCTTACGGAGCGAGACGGACTAATAGTCACATAATCAATGGGGTAACTGACAGTTGCCCCTTTTCTTTTCTGCTCTTTTGTTTCCACTCTTTCAAAATCAAGACTGTCTCAGTATCTAAAGGAATTTGCCTTATTGAAAACCTGTTTTTGGTGCTTTTCTCAACTGCTTTCCCCTTGATTCTACCTAGGTTTTTGCTGATAGAAAGTAATTGATTGTCAAAATCGATGTCAGACCACCTCAAAGAATACAGTTCCCCTTTCCTTAAACCACTATAGGCCAACAAACGAAATAAGGCATAGTTTTTATAAGGCTCTTCTGCCCTAATAATAGCTAAAAACTCATGCAACTCCTCAACGCTAAAGAAGTTATCTGACTTCTTCCGCTCTCTTTTGGGGAGTATCGTTTGCTTCATTGGGTTGTCTGTAATCAATTTCATTTTCAAAGCAAAATCAAACACTTGGCTAGTATAAGATTTTACCTGTTTGATATTTCTAAAAGTCTGACCTTTTTCGGTAATAAAGTCTTGGCATTGCCAAGGAGTAATTTTGGAAATTTTCATCTTTCCAAGAACTGGCAAGATATGAATTCTAAACAAATCATCTGTACGGACGCTTGTCGTCCTCTCTACTGTGTTTTGATAAGTTTTGAACCATTCCTCAAAAACTTCATCAAAACGTCTCTCAGAGGCTCTCAGAATCCCTGAGGGGTCGCCTGACGCTTTTTTGTGGTAAATCATAGCTTCATACTGTCTAGCCTCTCTACGGCTCTTAAATCCGCTTTTAAAGAAGTCCTGACGTTTGCCATCAATTACCCTGTAGATTCTGACCTTATAAAGATACCCTGATTTAGACTTTTTAGCCTTATATTTAATAATAGACATGTAATTTCTCCTTTATTTTTAAGGTTTCGGAACTTATAAAATAAAGAAATTACTGATTAAACCATTTGTTTAAATCGTTTTATAAATCATTGATAGATAATTCTATTTCTCCCTCCTCATTGGCTATTCTATTAAATAATTCTTGAATATCGTGATTAAGACTATTTCGTAATGACTCTTCTTGATTTTCAAGTTCGAATAGTTGATTTTGTAAGTCACTTAATTGCTTTAAAATCTTTCTTCTTTTCTCATGGATAGACTGTAGTTTCTGAATCTCTTCTTGACTTAATAACTCTATTCCATTAACAGACTGTGCCATATTTAACAAGTATAGATATGTGATTTTTGCATCATCAGTTAAATTCTCCCAGCTATTAACAGTCTTATTTGGAGATTGTTCTATGCCTAGTAAAAAAGGGATGGAGACTCCGAAGTAGTCGGCAAGTTTTTTTGCATTTTCTTCTTTTGGCTTTCTAGTACCTTGATTATAAGAACTAAGAGCACCATAAGGAACACCAGACTCTTGACTAATCTCCTTTAACTTTTTTCCAGATTTTTTGATCATTTCTTTTATTCTAGTAGGTGGTTTTCCAAAAACATTATTAATATTAGTCATAAAAACTCCCTTCAGACTATTATTTTATCATTTTTAAACAAATATGTATATTTTTAGTTGACAAAAACAAAAAAGTTTAATAAAATTCAATTATTAAACAAATTTGTTTAATTTCGGAACTTATACAATAAAGAAAGAGGTCAGAATATGGCAGAAGATTTTACTATCCACTTACCCAAAGCAACTGAAAAGAAGTTGCTCGCTCGCTACGATAACATGGTTCAAAAGGCTATAGAAAAAGCCCTTGAAGATAGAGAACTCTATAAACCTATGATTCGTATGTCAGGCTTGTGCCGTTGGCTTGATGTATCCACCACTACTATTGTCAAATGGCAACGTGAGGGCATGCCTCACATGGTGATTGATGGAGTGACCTTATATGATAAACGTAAGGTTACTGCCTGGCTACAACAATATGAGAGATGAGAGTAAAATAGAAATTTATTTAATAAAAATTTTTTGCAAAAAAATAATTGTGAAAATAGTTGTGAAAATATTTTGAAAATGAGATTTTGAGACTAAATTTTTGAGCTTTCTCAAAATTTATAACGCGGGCTCCTCTAACAGCCCGCTATGTGCACATCTGATGTGCATTTACTGCACCCGTTTTTTGGCAAGTTTGACCGTAGCAAAATGAAAATGGTCCGACGAAGTCGGCTTGGGGTTGCTCCCCCAAGAATGTCATTTTACGGAGGTCTTTGCGCAGACAAAAAAGAGGCGCCGATAGGCGATCTCTACAAGAAAGGAGGTTGATTTGGAATTAAAAGTTATCTTGGACAACATCACTATTACAGCTTATATCAAACCTATCAAACTCCTTAATCTCAAAAGTTTGATAGAAAACCATACAGCCATTATCGTACAGACTGATATGACTGATATGTTTAGAGCAATCACTCGGGACGGAAGTCACGTTAGACTCCTCCTAGACTACGACAAATTAAAAGGACAAGCCTTTAATGCTCGCCCTTTCAGGATAGAGTTTAACCCCAATAAACTCCGACAGATTGATATTAATATCTTAGATACACTTATACCATATCTTGAAGATATTGCAATCTCTCGAGTCGATTTAGCTTTTGATATATTTGAAGTTGATTGTAGTGAGTTTATTCTTGAAAAGAAAGGCCGCCCTACTGCTACCAAAGAATGGAGAGACCAGAATGGAAAACTCGAAACTAAATATCTAGGCGCCTCCAGGTCAGAAAAGCAAATTAGACTCTATAACAAAAAAGTTGAACAATTAGAAAATGGCTCTGAGGAAGACAAGAAATTTGCTCAGCAGTTCCAGCATTGGTGGCGCTTAGAATTTCAGCTCCGGAGTCGCTCTGTTGAAGAAATATTTGAGGTCATTAACTCTGTTATCTTTAAACCTTTTGTATTTGATGATTTGCCAGTTGAAACTCAGATATATCTAGTCGCATATACACGCAATAAAAATGTTTGGCAAAAATTACATAGAAATACAAGAACTAAATATAAAAAGATTTTAGAAACCTATAAAACATCTGATATTGACTATCTGAAATTGATGAAAGATTTATTAAAACATGAACGACCAATATTAGAAAAACAGCTTGCTTATTATGGGGGACGATAAGAAATTCTAATTAAAACTTTTCCCTCGTGATAGAACAACATTCTTGCTTGCAGGGATTAGGGGATTGGGGATTTCCCCAAAAATTTAAAAAGTCAAGAATGGTCAGTTTTAGAAACTGACCATCTCTGACCTTTTTAAAAACAGCATTTGGATATCCAAGTGCTATGCTTGCCAGAAGAATAGGTCCTTGAGGGCCTCAAGCGAAAAATGCCAAAATGGAGGTGAATAATTTTGGGAAATGGAGAAAAACGGAAAAGGCCAGTTCAAAAACTTATCAGACTAACGGACGAAGAGGCTCGCTTCATTTCGAACAAAGTTGCAGAGTCTGGAATGACAAATTTTAATTCCTTTGCCCGAATCATGTTAATTATGGGCGAAGTCAAAATTTTGAATTTTGAAGAATTAAAAGAATTGCGTCAGGCTATCAATCGGATTGGAGTCAATGTCAATCAGATCGCAAAAAAGGTAAATGAAGATGACCAGGTTAGCTTAAATGAGCTGAGTCAGATTCTGGAGATGCAAAAATATTTGAAAGATACAGTCAATCAATTTATCCAAAAACAAGAAAAGCAAACAAAGGAACAAGAGCATGGTTGTGATAAGAATTGTTGTTGACATTCTCTCTTATTTATCCTAAACTATGGATAAGGATAGGATGATGTCGGGTGACTGGTAACAGTTTGCTCAAAGGTACTTGTTTCAAGTACAGGTGAGGTACTGCCTTCAGCTTTAGGCTGTAAAGAACCCGTGCCACCACTGGTCCTGTTCGTTTCACTCTTGGATTATATTCAAGAGTTTTTTCTTGCCTAAAAAGTATAAAAGATATATACTAGCTATATAAGATATAGATTGGAGATATACCATGACTACATCACTTGCTAAGCAATACAATTTTAAAATAAATGAAGTAACAATGGAGCAAGCTAGATCCATTATCAAGGAAAAAGGAATGACCATGACTGAGGCTATTAGCCTTTTTGTAGAGCAAATAGTCCTGGAGCAAGATTTGCCTATTAAGACGGCCGAAGATCTACATAGAGAACAGTTGATTGAAGAATTACAAGCTCAATCTGAACGTGCCTTGAGAGAATACGAGGCAGGAGAAGGTACTTCCCTAGACAATATGAGGGTAAGCTATGGCTTATAAAGTGATTGCTTCAAAAGAAGTCGAGGAAGCTATCGACAATATACACGACTATATAGCTACGGTGCTTCTATCTCCTCAATCTGCTAAAAATACTGTGGCTAAAATTTTAGACAGCTTAAAAAGTTTAGAAATTTTTCCTGAAGCAGGTTTTGACGCTGATGAGAAAATCGGAGTAAAGATTAACAGTAAGTATCCCACACGAGGAAAAATTATTGACCAATATGTTTTGCTTTACTTCATTGACCAAAATCGAAACACCGTTTTTTTATCTCACCTATTCCACACTAAAAGTGACTATGTCACTTTGCTACAAAAAGGCAATAAAAAAAGCTCAACTGATTGAGACAACTTTCATTATTTTATAAGCTCCGAAACCTTAATTTTTGGTACCTTTTTGGTACCGTCTTGGTTTAACAATACGGTATATATATAATATTTTACAGCTATATCCCTTTAGAAACGTTGATTTAATAAGGATTTAAACACTATAGAGTATATCTTTGTAAAATACGGTCTCAAATAATGATAAAAAAGAACAGTTACCACTGTTCTTTTTTTGTACTTGTTTTTATGAACCAATCACTACTACTTTCTATTTGTCAACCTTCACGCTGACACTATAAGTGATTTCAAACGAGTTTAAAAAATATCGAAAAGAAGCTTGATATTGAGAATGGTCAAGATGATTGAAACTGCGTAACCTAGGATTGTATTCCACTTGGCATTGGTAAATTCTCCCATCAGTGACTTCTTAGAGGTCAGATAAATCAAGGGAAAAATTGAAAACGGAAGAGCGATTGAAAGAAAGACCTGTGAATAGACCAATAACTGATCCAAGGTTTTTTCTTGATGTCCAAACAAGACGGCGACTATAATCACAGGGATCAAGGCAAAAATACGTGTACCGATACGGATAATCCACTGAGGTAATCTTAGATGTAAGAAACCTTCCATGACAATCTGTCCTGTCAAAGTGCCTGTAATGGTCGAATTTTGACCACTTGCTAGGAGGGCAAGGGCAAATAAAGTTGACAGAGTTGAACTAGCTATAGCTCCTGCTATCTTCGAATCCTGTAAAGCATTGTACATTTGAGAGAAAGCTGAAATTTCAGATGCATGACCAAAAAAGAGAGATGCCCCTAAAATAAGAAGCAAGGAATTGACAATAAAGGCTAGAGACAACTGAAGATTTGAATCCCAGGTCATAAAACGCACGGCTTTTCGAACATCCTTCTTATCTTTGTGATTGATTTTCCTTGTTTGGGATAGGGATGAATGAAGATAGAGATTATGGGGCATGACTGTCGCCCCCACAATTCCTAGAGCCAAGGTCAATTGGCTTTCATGACCTGGTAATGGTGTTTCAAATAATGTTGGAGTCGGTAAATAACCACCAAAGATACCCTGAATACTTGGATTGGATAAAGCCACCAGATAGGTAAAGATGGCTAATATGGTTAAAATAAGGGTCGTAACAATGGCTTCAATTTTTTTGAAGCCAAATTTCATCAACAACAACAAAAGAAATACGTCTAAAACGGTTAAGAGGATAGCGACCATAATTGGTATTTTAAATAAAAGATTTAAGGCAATCGCTGAGCCTAGAACCTCGGCTAAGTCGGTCGCCATTAAAGCTAATTCTAAAATCACCCATAAACTATAACGAAGCCACTTGGGAGCATGATGAGCTGTTGCCTGTGCTAGGTCCATCTTAGTTACGATACCGAGCTTTCCAGCCATCTGTTGTAGCTGCATGGCGATGATGGATGAAATTAAAATGACGAATAAGAGACTATACTTGTAAGAAGCACCACCAACCACACTAGTAATCCAGTTTCCAGGATCCATATAACCAACTGCTACAAGAGCGCCAGGTCCTAAAAATGCTTTTAGATTTTGCCAAAAATGGTTGTTATTTGGAGTATCGATAGATTGATTAATCTCAGAGAGTGACACTTTTTTATGAGAAGACATAGATACTTACCTCTTTCTAAACCTACTTTTTCATTATTTTCTATTAGAGAAAAATAAGATTGACTTTAAACTATTAAAACAATGAAAACTATATGAAAAACATTTAGTTTTTTCATTATTTTTCTTAAGGCACCTTAATATTTTTCTTAAGGCAC
>NZ_JALDUF010000001.1:0-415143 GCF_023109315.1 Streptococcus oralis | reverse complement strand
CTTAATTATAACACAAAAAATGAAAACTATATGAAAAACATTTAGTTTTTTCATTATTTTTCTTAAGGCACCTTAATATTTTTCTTAAGGCGCCTTAATTATAACACAAAAAATGAAAACTATATGAAAAACATTTAGTTTTTTCATTATTTTTCTTAAGGCACCTTAATTATAAAAAATATGATAAAAACTTAAGAAAATTCAACAAAATTTTAGGGAAAGTCAGAATAAGTCTACTCATTAACGATAATGATAAATCTATTGATAAACTTTGACATTTAATAGTGAACTGTAACTATTATTTCTAACTCGATTTCTCTATAAAAGAGGAAAAACCAGCGTCTTTTGACGCTGGATAAAAGCTACTTAGATCATTTAACAAGAAACTAAATTGCTTCTGTGACAAAACTACGGCTTTCTAGCACCTTGAGCATGGCATTAGCTGTATCTAGGGCTGTAAAGAGTGGCACACCGTGTTCAATAGCTGAACGGCGAATTTGCTCACCATCTTCATCAGCAGTTCGTTTGGTTCCGACAGTGTTGATGATTGCTTGGATTTTTCCTTTGCGGACAAAACTTGGGATATCCTTCTCATCATCACCGATCTTACCAACAGGTTGAGCATGCAGTCCATGACTAGCAAAGAAGGCTGCTGTCCCTTCTGTCGCGAGGATACCGTAACCGATATTTTGGAAACGACGAGCCAAGTCCAAGGCTTCATCTTTGGCATCATCAGCGATGGTAAAGACCACATTTCCAAAAGTTGGCAAGTGCAGGTAAGAAGCTTCAAAGGCCTTGTACAAAGCTTTTTCAAGAGTAGTATCAGAACCCATAACTTCCCCTGTTGACTTCATTTCAGGACCGAGCAAGCTGTCTACCTTAGCTAGTTTCGTAAAGGAGAAGACAGGCGCCTTGATATGAACGCGAGTGCTTTCTGGATAAAGTCCATCTTGGTAGCCAAGTTCTTCAAGACTTTGACCAAGAATGAGCTTAGTTGCTACTTGAGCCATAGGGATATTGGTCACTTTAGAAAGAAATGGAACCGTACGGCTGGCACGTGGATTGACCTCAATAACGTAGACTTTTTCATCCTTGATAACAAACTGGATGTTCATCATTCCAAGGCAGTTAAGACCGATTGCTAGGCGTTTTGTGTAGTCTGCGATTGTTTCTTGAACCTTCTGAGACAAAGTTTGTGGTGGGTAAACGGCCATTGAGTCACCTGAGTGGACACCGGCACGTTCGATATGCTCCATGATACCAGGGATGAGAACATTTTCTCCATCTGAAATGGCATCAACTTCGCACTCTTGTCCAACGATGTATGAATCAACAAGAACTGGGTGGTCTGGACTGGCCTTAACAGCAGTACGCATGTAAGAACGAAGGTCTTCTTCATTTTCTACGATTTCCATGGCACGTCCACCCAAGACATAAGATGGACGAACTAAGACTGGGAAGCCAATCTTGCGAGCTGCAAGCACCGCTTCTTCTTCATTGGTTGCTGTTTGGCCTGGTGGCTGTGGAATATCCAAGTCTTTAAGGGCTTGCTCAAAGAGGTCGCGGTCTTCCGCCCGGTCTAGGTCAGCAACTTGTGTACCAAGAATGGTCACTCCTGCTTTGGCCAATGGCTCCGCAAGGTTGATGGCTGTTTGACCACCAAACTGAACAATAACGCCTTTTGGTTGCTCCAAATCAATGACATTCATCACATCTTCAAAAGTTAATGGTTCAAAGTAGAGCTTATCAGACACAGAGAAGTCCGTAGAAACGGTCTCTGGGTTTGAGTTCATGATGATGGCCTCATAACCAGCTGCCTGGATTGCCTTAACAGAGTGAACGGTTGCGTAGTCAAACTCAACCCCTTGTCCGATACGGATTGGACCTGAACCTAGGACTAGGACGGATTCCTTATCAGACTTGATAGACTCATTTTCCCATCCATAGGTTGAATAGAAATATGGTGTTTCAGAGTCAAATTCTGCCGCACAGGTATCGACCATCTTATAGACTGGAACAATCTTGTTTTCCAAGCGAAGTTGGCGAACTTGGTCAGCTGTCGTTTCCCAAAGTTCCGCAATCTTACGATCTGAGAAACCATTGAGTTTTGCTGTTTTTAGGACTGCTACATCTTGTGGATGAGTTCCTAATTCTTGCTCAATTTCAAAGATATGCAAGAGTTTATCAAGATAGAAGATATCAATCTTAGTCAAATCTGCAATCTCTTCTGGTGTGTAACCACGGCGAATAGCTTCTGATACGTAGAAGAGACGGTCATCTTGGGCCTTGACAACCTTTTCAATCAAGGCATCATCAGAAACGGTTGCCAATTCAGGCATTTCATTGTGGTGAACCCCAATTTCAAGTGAACGACAGGCTTTTAGAAGAGATTCCTCGATGTTACGACCAATGGCCATGACTTCCCCAGTCGCTTTCATCTGAGTTCCGAGACGACGCTCACCTTTTTCAAACTTGTCAAATGGGAAACGTGGAATCTTAGCAACGACGTAGTCAAGAGCTGGTTCAAACATAGCATAAGTTGAACCTGTAACTGGGTTGATGACCTCATCCAGAGTCAAACCAACGGCAATCTTGGCAGCCAATTTGGCAATCGGATAACCCGTCGCCTTAGAAGCAAGAGCTGACGAACGCGATACACGAGGGTTTACTTCGATAACATAGTACTTGAAGCTATGCGGATCAAGGGCCAGCTGAACGTTACACCCACCTTCAATCTTGAGTGCGCGGATAATGCTCAAGCTCGCGTCACGTAGCATTTGGTTTTCATAGTCTGACATGGTTTGCGCAGGAGCGAAGACGATGGAATCCCCTGTATGAATCCCAACTGGGTCAAAGTTTTCCATGTTACAAACAACTAGTGCATTGTCAGCTGAATCTCGCATCACTTCGTATTCGATTTCCTTGAAACCTGCGATTGAACGTTCAATCAAACATTGGGTAACAGGTGACAGTTTCAACCCATTTTCAGCGATTTCACGTAATTCTTCTTCGTTGGCACACATACCACCACCAGTACCACCAAGGGTAAAGGCTGGACGAACGATAACAGGGTACCCGATTGATGCCGCAAAGGCAACAGCTTCTTCCACTGTGTTGACAATTTCAGATTCAGGGATCGGCTGCTCAAGCTCTTCCATCAATTGTTTAAAGAGGTCACGGTCCTCCGCTTGGTCGATGGCAGATAATTTAGTACCTAGAAGCTCTACTCCCAATTCATCTAGAATACCGTTTTTAGACAATTCCATGGCCATATTGAGTCCTGTCTGACCTCCAAGAGTTGGAAGCAAAGCATCAGGACGTTCCTTACGGAGAATACGTGTCACAAACTCAAGTGTAATCGGTTCGATGTAGACCTTGTCCGCAATCTCCTTATCCGTCATGATGGTGGCAGGATTTGAGTTCACCAAGACAACCTCATAACCTTCCTCTTTCAAAGACAAGCAGGCCTGGGTCCCAGCGTAGTCAAACTCAGCAGCCTGACCAATAATAATCGGACCAGAACCAATCACCATAATTTTTTGAATATCAGTACGTTTAGGCATAGTTTATGATACAAAGCCCGTAAAGAACACAGGGAAAATAGGAAACTCGGTGCAGACGCCTTTAGCGTCAAAACGACGTTTATCTTTTTCACACAGTTCTTAGGGCGTGTTCACTTCCGCGAACAATGTATCTTCTCCTTTCTATTCGGCAACTCTCTGGTTGCCATTAAATAAGTTCTCCGACGATTTTTTAGAGAAACGATATTTTTCGATAAAAAATCTAGTGCAGGGAGTTTTTAGTTCGCCCAATAGCGACTAAAAGAAACGACCTGCCTTTCTATTCGTCGCCTCACAGGGTGACATTAAATAAGATACAAAGGACGATAAGAAAGCGACTGAATTTTAGGAAACCAAGGATAGAAATTCTTCCTTGGTTTATCTAAATTCCGAGCTTTCCGTCCGTGTTCAATTCCATAAATTCTCCGACAAGTCTTACTCGTTCTTAGTTTGATTGTTTAAAGGCTTCCATCATCTCGATAAATTCGTCAAATAGGTAGCTTGCGTCGTGTGGACCAGGAGCTGCGTCTGGGTGGAATTGTACAGAAAAACCTGGTTGGTATCTGTGGCGAACTCCTTCAACTGATTTATCATTGATTTCTTCGTGGGTAATGATCAAATGATCTGGCAAGTCCTCACGGCTAACTGCATAACCGTGGTTCTGGCTGGTGAAGTCTATACGGCCTGTAGCAATCTCACGTACCGCGTGGTTAAATCCGCGGTGACCAAATTTCATCTTGTATGTCTTAGCCCCATTTGCCATAGCAAAAAGTTGGTGTCCCATACAAATTCCGAAAATTGGAATTTTCCCTTGCACACCACGAATCATGTCCAGTGCTTCTGGAACATCTTCTGGGTTACCTGGACCATTTGACAACATAACTCCGTCAGGATTGAGGTGGAGAATTTCTTCCGCCGTTGTTGAATACGGAACGACGGTCACATTACAGTTGCGTTTGGAAAGTTCACGTAGGATTGAGTGCTTAAGACCAAAATCCACTAGCACCACGCTCAAACCAACTCCAGGAGCTGGATATGATGTTTTAGTAGAAACCTGCTTGATATTGTCTGTCGGCAGGACTGTTGCTTGAAGCTGGTCAGTCACATGGTCCATACTGTCTCCAACATGAGTCAAGGTTGCACGCATAGTACCGTGCTTACGAATAATCTTGGTAAGTGCACGCGTATCAATTCCTGAAATCCCTGGAATTTTCTTGGCTTTCAAAAATTCATCCAAGGTCATTTGGTTGCGCCAGTTGCTAGCTCGACGTGCTTCTTCAAAAACGACAACTCCCTTACAAGTCGGAATAATGGATTCGTAATCATCACGATTAATTCCATAATTTCCCACCAAAGGATAAGTAAAGGTCAAGATTTGTCCATTATAAGACTGGTCTGTAATGGACTCTTGGTAGCCGGTCATACCTGTGTTAAAGACGATTTCGCCTGTTACATCAATATCTGCTCCGAAGGCCTTGCCTTCAAAAACTGTGCCATCTTCTAATACTAGAAGTCTTTTTGTCATATTTTCACCTCTCGTGGACGCTCACTGGCGTCTTTTAACGTCTTGTGTTTTAATTGGCGTTTCTACTCGCCAGTACGGATTCTAAGATTGCCATTCGAACAAAGACACCGTTGGTCATTTGTTGGACAATGCGTGATTTTGGCGCTTCAACCAAGTGGTCTGCAATTTCCACATCGCGATTCACTGGAGCAGGATGCATAATAATGGCTTCTTCTTTTAAGCGATTATAGCGTTCTTGGTTCAAACCGTGTTGAGCATGGTAGTCTTCTTTTGAAAAGACTGCTCCACTATCATGGCGTTCATGTTGAACGCGGAGCAACATCAAAACATCCACCTGATCAACAATCTCATCAATAGTTACAAACTGTCCATAGTCCGCAAACTCTTGACTTCTCCATTCCTCAGGTCCTGCAAAGAAAAGTTCAGCTCCCAAGCGTTTCAAAATTTGCATATTGGATTTGGCAACACGTGAATGATCCAAGTCACCTGCAATAGCAACCTTGAGACCCTCAAAGTGACCAAATTCCTCATAAATGGTCATCAAATCAAGCAGGCTCTGACTAGGGTGTTGACCTGAACCATCTCCACCATTGATAATGGAAGTCGTAATCGATGGACTCGCAATCAGTTCTTTATAATAATCGACCTCTGGGTGGCGAATCACGCAGACATCTACACCAAGCGCAGACAAGGTTAGGATTGTGTCATACAGTGTCTCACCCTTGTTTACTGAGCTGGTCTTCACATCAAAGTCCAGTCGCTCCAGCCCTAGCTTAATCTCTGCCACTTCAAAAGATTTATGCGTCCGTGTAGAATCTTCAAAGAAAAGATTGGAAACAATCGGATGGTCTTCATAAGGAAGCTGGGCTCCGTTTTTAAACTCAATCCCTCGTTTGATCAATTTCATCACTTGATCAACAGTGAGGTCTTCCATGGAAACCACATGGTTCAATGCTTGTTGATTTTCTGACATGGCTACTCCTTCAGCTTTCTAAGCTTCTTCAGTAATCAGAACTCTGTCTTGGCCATCAAGTTCTGTCATCTCTACGATGATTTCTTCAGAACGACTGGTTGGGATATTTTTCCCAACGTAATCTGGACGGATAGGCAATTCTCTATGTCCACGATCTACTAGCACCGCAAGACTCACGCGCGCAGGACGACCATGTCCGACAATGTTATCGATAGCAGCACGGATTGTACGACCTGTATAAAGCACATCATCCACCAAGATAACTTCACGGTCTGTCACATCAACAGAAATCAAAGAAGTATCTTCTCCGCTTTTAACATCATCACGGAAAGGTTTGGTGTCCAATTCCACAACAGGAACAGTGATATTTTCCAACTGCTCCAAGCGTTCTTTGATACGATGAGCGATGAAAACACCTCGCGTTTTTATCCCAGCTAGGATAATTTTATTCAAATCTTTATTGCGCTCAATAATCTCATAAGTAATTCGCGTAATCGCTCGTTTGACAGTCAATTCATCTACAACTTCTTTTGTCTTCATGACAAACCTCCAAAAAGAAAAGTCTCCTTCTACAAGGAGACTTGAAATGTATAGCCAAGCGAGCCCTACTGTAAACAGTATAGACTTCACCCTTCTACTTTATCGCGCTCCTTGCCTGCCTCACGGGACAGGTTTAAAGGACTATTTAGTTATCATTTACTATAGCACAAAGCACCCTTAAAATCAAGCAAAAACTTTTTCAGAGTCCCCTTAAACATTACTAAAATCATATAATTGGGGATAGTGGGCACATTCTGGATTTTTGGGATGGCAGATAGCTCGTCCAAAGTAAATCATGGCCTGGTGGGCTGCTAACCATTCTTCTGGTGGCAGAACGTCCATGACACGTTTTTCTACTTCAAGTGGCGTAGCTGATTTTTTAACGATATCGTGATGCTTACAGATACGCTCCACATGAGTGTCCACTGCAAAAGCTGGAATTCCAAAGCCCACGCTCATGACGACATTTGCTGTTTTGCGACCAACACCAGCTAGACTTTCTAATTCCTCTCGAGTCTGAGGCACTTGACCGTCAAAATCGTCTAGTAACTGTTGGGCACATTTTTTAAGGAATTTAGCCTTATTTCGATACAGTCCCAGGCGAGAAATGTGTGAAGCAATTTCACTCTCTGTCGCTACAGACATGGCTTGTGGCGTTGGAAAGGCCGCAAAGAGACCTGGTGTGGCCTTATTTACCGCTGCATCTGTGGTCTGAGCTGACAGCATCACTGCAACCAAGAGTTCAAAATGATTGCGAAAATCTAGACTTGGTTTCGCATCTGGGAAAAGGGCAATGATTTCCTCTATGACATGACGGGCACGTTTCTTGGATAAAACCATCTACTCGTCTCCATTAAATAGTCCTTGTAAACCTGCAAAAGGACTGTTTTCTTCTTTCTTGACTGCTTGTTGGGCTTGGTATTCTTCCTCAGTCATGATTTGCCAGTCATTTCCTGACACAAATCCTTGGCCCGCCTCTTCTTCTGCCGTCAAGACCTTGATTGGGATATTGAGCAAGATATTATCTGCTACGCTCTCAGCAAGGTCGATTTCCCCATTTTCGATAGGCAAGACCAAGTCATCATCTAGAACTTCCTGGTCTAGTTGATTGGTTGCTCCTTCCATGAAAACCTCTGTCACTGGATAAGACTCTGCCAACTCAACTGGCTCCATACTGCGGCTGGAAGCAAGAACAATGGTATATGACAACTGATAGTCTAAAAAATACAGACGGTCTTCATACTGCACCTTCCCCACTGCAAGGATATCTTTGACATCTAAAATCTCTTGATTTCGTTTACGCAAGTCTGCTGCCAGGTCTAAAGCTTGTTCAAAGTGTAGACCTTCAGGCTGCTTACGAATTTCTTGAATATTTAACTTCATATTTCCTCCATAAAGATGTACTCACTTGATTATACCATGAAAAGGCTATAAATCAGCTTTCCAAACTTTGATATTAAAACCTCATTTTTTAACATATTTACTATGACATATTTCCTATTTAGTGCTATACTATAGGCAAGAATACACCAGAGCAGGGAGGATGCTCATATGGAAGACAAAGCACTCATCACTGAAGCTTACCAACTACTTTCCGAGTTAAATAAAAGCTACCAAAGCTGTAAACAAGGTACAACCGATGATTTCCGTCTACAAGAACTGCTAAATACTACTCTGCAAGAGCTTAAAAAAGCAGAAAAGTTGGATAATAGTATCTTAATCGACCTTGAGAAATTTTACCAACGTACCAGTCTATTGATTGGACTTGGTAGTCTAAAACTAAACGATCAAGCACGCACCGCTTGGCGCAACTATGACAAGTTCCATTACCAGCATGTCAAACACGTACTGACTCTCTATGGACCTGTTTTCGGATTCTGATACTTTTCGAAAATCTCTTCAAACCACGTCAGCTTCGCCTTGCCGTTGGTATGGGTTACTGACTTCGTCAGCTCTATCTGCAACCTCAAAGCTGTGCTTTGAGCAGTCTTCGGATCGCTTCCTAGTTTGCCCTTTGATTTTCATTGAGTATAAAAACTAGAATTTCCTGTTTTCTATTGACAAAATTTCCTCAAAAGTATAGGATAGAGGTACTAATACTCGGAGGTAAGGGAGACATGAACAACTAAGTCTATCAAATAAAGAACCTTTATTTAGTAGATCTTGTTTTTGTCTCTTTTTGCATGCTCTTTTTATACTAGATTTTCTAGTATCTTGTCCCCATTGAAAATCAAAAAAACTAGAAAGCTAACCGTCTGCTCCTTTTAGGTTGGGGTAGGCAGCTCCAAGCTAGTTTGACGACCTTTTCAACGAGGATAATAGAGTTTTTAACAGTGACTTTGGGCTCTACTAGATAAAGTAGAGCTTTTTGTTATGCACTATCGACATTCTAGAAAGGGCAACAATATGATAAAAATCAATCATCTAACCATCACGCAAAACAAAGATCTACGAGATCTTGTATCTGACCTAACCATGACTATCCAAGACGGGGAAAAGGTTGCTATTATTGGTGAAGAAGGAAATGGCAAATCGACTTTACTACGAGCTTTAATGGGGGAAGCATTACCTGATTTTACTATCAAGGGCGACATTCAGTCTGACCTTCAATCACTGGCCTACATTCCTCAAAAACTAGCTGAGGACCTGAAAAAGAAAACTCTACATGACTACTTCTTTTTGGATTCTGCTGATTTAGACTACAGTATTCTTTATCGTTTGGCGGAGGAGTTGCACTTTGATAGCGACCGTTTTGCTAGCGATCAAGAAATTGGCAGTCTATCAGGGGGCGAGGCTTTGAAAATTCAGCTCATACATGAATTAGCCAAACCCTTTGAGATTCTATTTTTAGATGAACCTTCAAATGACCTAGACCTTGAGACGGTTGATTGGCTAAAAAGTCAGATTCAAAAAACCAGGCAAACTGTTATTTTCATCTCCCATGATGAAGACTTTCTTTCTCAAACGGCAGATACTATTGTCCACTTGCGACTGGTCAAGCATCGAAAAGAAGCGGAAACGCTAGTCGAGCATTTAGACTACGATAGCTATAGTGACCAGAGAAAGGTTAGTTTTGCCAAACAAAGTCAGCAAGCTGCTAACGACCAGAGAGCTTATGACAAAACCATGGAAAAGCATCGTCGCGTCAAGCAAAATGTAGAAACTGCACTTCGAGCAACCAAAGACAGTACTGCCGGTCGCCTATTGGCTAAAAAGATGAAAACTGTTCTCTCTCAAGAAAAACGCTTTGAAAAGGAAGCTCAGTCCATGACCCAAATGCCACTTGAAGAGGAACAAATCCAACTTTTCTTTTCAGACATCCAACCATTACCATCTTCTAAAGTCTTAGTCCAACTGGAAAAAGAAAATTTGTCCATTGGCCAGCGCATTTTAGCTCAGGAGTTACGACTAACGGTCCGTGGCCAAGATAAAATCGGTATCATCGGGCCAAATGGTGTTGGAAAATCAACTCTGTTAGCCAAATTGCAACAACTGCTCAGCGCTAAAAGAGAAATATCGCTTGGTTTTATGCCACAAGATTACCATAAAAAACTGCAATTGGATTTATCTCCAGTAGCCTATCTCAGCCAAACTGGGGAAAAAGAGGAGCTACAGAAAATCCAATCTCACCTAGCCAGTCTCAATTTCAACTATCCAGAGATGCACCACCAAATCCGCTCCCTATCTGGCGGGCAACAAGGCAAACTCCTACTTTTGGATTTAGTGTTGCACAAACCAAACTTTCTCCTTCTGGATGAGCCTACACGTAATTTTTCTCCCACTTCTCAACCCGAAATCAGAAAACTCTTTGCCTCCTATCCCGGCGGTCTGATCACTGTTTCGCATGACAGACGCTTCTTAAAAGAGGTCTGTACGAGTATCTATCGTTTGACAGAAAATGGTTTGGAAGTTGTTGATTTACAAGATTTATAATTTTTGAACATAGCAAAAATCCAGAGACTTCTCTGGATTCTTTTTACATACGTCGCTCTTGGGAACATTGATATAAAGATCGCTGCTGGCATCATCGACGTGACAGATTATGCTCTGGCTTTTGTTTAAATTGTATAAGCTAGAAATCATTTTTTACTATCTTACAGCTCAAAGCATTCTAATGTAGCATTATCTCATGTACAAAAAGCAAAATGCAACCAGATTATTGAGGACATGCAAAAGAATGGAATTCCATAGGTTGTCAGAAGTCTTATACCTTACCCCAAATGCAAATCCCATACCTAAATAGCTGATAAAGCTAGGAATAGTATAGGGACCATGAAGATAAGCAAAAAGAAGCGATGTGGCAAACAATCCAAAATAGGTATTCTTAAATACTATCCCCTGTAACATACCTCGCATAAAGATTTCTTCCGTGACAGGTGCCAAAACACAGAGATCCACAAAAAGTACAGACCATGAAAGTGATAAACTTTGCACAGTTTGAGTTGTGTCTGATTGGGTAGGGCCTAAAAAATTGACCAAAATATAAAAGAGGAAAAGCAAGGCGTATGAAAGAAAACATTTAAGAATATCTTTTAGGCTGATTTGCCGAATGTGAAACAAGTCATACTTTTTTCCTACATATAAAAATAATGCAAGTTCAACAAGTGTAAAAAGGATTGATAGCGGTAATGAATTTATTCGCATGATTTTCTCTGCTATACTCAAATGAATCGGCATAAAAATCAAAATCAAGAAAAACGTCATCCAGCGCTTATACATCATTCACCTCAATTATATAGAATTACATATATTATACTATTTTTTGGAGAGATAACAAGTTAAAAGCGAGATACTAAAAGCAAAAATCCAGAGGTCATCTCTGGATTTTTTTACATCTGTTTCAAGCGTTCGATTCGTTCTGAGATAGGTGGGTGGGTATAAAAGAGTTTTTGAAGTCCCCCACCTTTCTTCGGATCATTGATATAAAGAGCGCTGCTGGCATCGTCAACATGGTGATGCATCGGCTCGCTATTTTCCAACTTACGCAAGGCATTGATCATCCCTTGAGGATTACGAGTCAGCTCCACACTGGATGCATCCGCCAGAAATTCCCTCTGACGGGAAATGGCTAATTGCACCAAGGTTGCTGCGAGAGGTGCTAGAACAATGGCTAAGAGAGAGATAACAAGCATGATAATCTCCAAACCATTTCCATCGCGATCATTATCACTCCGTCTGCGACCAGCGCCTCCCCACCACATCATCCGTCCTGCCATACTAGACAGAAGGGTAATGGCACTGGCGAGGGCGACAGCAATGGTCGAAATGCGGATATCGTAGTTTCGGATATGACTGACTTCATGACCCATAACAGCTTCTAGCTCCTCACGATTCATGATAGCCAGAAGACCCGAAGTGGCTGCGACTGCTGCATTCTGCGGGTTGGAACCTGTTGCAAAGGCATTTAAAGAAGAATCCTCAATAATGAAAACACGCGGCATAGGAATCTGAGCCACCATGGCCATATCTTCTACTACATGGTAGAGGTCTGGTGCTGTTTGCTCATCAACCTCACGCGCCCCATTCATGGACATGACAATCTCTGTCGATTGAAAGATCATGGTCAGAGCGTAGATAAGACCAATAATCAAGGCAATAATCATGCCACCAAGACCTGAGCGCATGAAGAGATAGCCAACCGCATAACCAACCAAGGCCAAGAGTAGGAAGAAAACCAGCAACAAAATCCAGGTTTTTCGTTTATTGCTCGCAATTTGATCAAACAACATCTTAGTCACCTAATCCGCTAAAGTCAACTTTAGGAACTGCCTTTTCCTCTTCAGGCGTTTGAAGGAAGTCTGCAGCTTTAAAGCCAAATAGTCCTGCGATGACATTACTTGGGAAACTTTCAAGTTTTACATTGTAGTTGCTGACAATACTGTTGTAGAGTTGGCGTGAGTAAGAAATTTTATTTTCTGTATTGGTCAACTCTTCTTGCAATTTGATAAAGTTAGCACTAGCTTTCAAGTCTGGGTAATTCTCTGCTACTGCAAAGATACCAGAAATCTGGCGGGTAAGGGCATCACTGGCCTTCATAGCTTCTGCCGGTGAAGTTGCTGCGGCTACTTGTCTACGAAGTTCTGTTACTTTTTCCAAAGTAGAACCTTCATATTTCGCATAGCCTTTAACCGTTTCAATCAAGTTTGGGAGGAGATCATTACGACGCTTCAACTGAACATCTATCTGGCTCCAAGCCTCCTTGGTCTGCATACGATTTTTAACCAAACCGTTATAGCTAACAATCACAAAAATAACAATCAGAGCCAAAACTCCAAGAATAATCCAAGTCATAATCTTATTCCTTTCTGCTTTTAGATTAATACCAGTATATCAAAATTTTAACGAATATGGTAAAATAAGATGATACTAGAGAAGGAAACTACTATGAAACCAGAAACATTTTACAGACTACTAGCTGAGCAAAATCTTCCACTTTCTGACCAGCAAAAGAACCAATTTGAACGTTATTTTGAGCTCTTGGTCGAGTGGAATGAAAAGATTAATTTGACGGCTATTACAGACAAAGAAGAGGTTTATCTCAAACATTTTTATGATTCGATTGCACCCATCCTGCAAGGCTTAATTTCAAATGAAACTATCAAACTTCTTGATATCGGAGCGGGGGCAGGATTTCCTAGTCTGCCCATGAAAATCCTCTATCCTCAGTTAGATGTGACCATCATTGATTCGCTCAATAAGCGCATCAACTTCCTTCAGCTTTTGGCTCAAGAGTTGGATTTGGATGGTGTTCACTTTTACCATGGACGGGCAGAAGACTTTGCCCAAGACAAGAACTTCCGTGCCCAGTTTGATGTGGTGACGGCTCGTGCGGTTGCCCGTATGCAGGTTTTGTCTGAGCTGACCATTCCCTATCTTAAAGTCGGCGGAAAACTATTGGCACTCAAGGCCAGCAATGCTCCTGAGGAATTGCTAGAAGCTAAGAATGCCCTCAACCTCCTCTTTAGTAAGGTAGAGGAAAACCTCAGCTATGCCCTACCAAATGGAGATCCGCGCTACATCACTGTGGTCGAAAAGAAAAAAGAAACCCCAAATAAATATCCACGTAAGGCTGGCATGCCCAACAAACGCCCACTTTAAACAATGGTGCACCCTTGTTTAAAATTCAGAAAACCATTTACAAAATCAACCTCGCTTTATTATTTCTAGGCTCGGAAAAAAATGATTTACAAAATCATACCTCGCTCTCGTATTTCTAGGCTCGAGAAAAATTCGTTTACAAAACGGACCTCGCTCTCGCATTTCCGGGCTCGGGAAAAAATGATTTACAAAATCAAACCTCGCTCTCGCATTTCTAGGCTCGGGAAAAATTCGTTTACAAAACGAATTTTTTCTGCTATACTATCCTAAGCAAAGGTTTTTAATGCCATCCTGTGAGGTGACGAAGGCGCAGATTTATATAAATTTTTAAAAGATAGCTATTTTTTAAAAAGTCTTACTCTGAGGGCCTATTGCTGCAAAATAATGGGCTCTTTTTTGGTGCCCAAAAGTGAGGTTTTTATGAAACAGGAATCAACTGTTAACTTGTTACTAGACGTTGATCAACGTCCTTCTGCTGGTAAAGGCATTCTTCTAAGCTTCCAGCACGTGTTTGCTATGTTTGGTGCAACCATTCTCGTTCCCTTAATTTTGGGAATGCCCGTATCGGTTGCTCTCTTTGCATCCGGTATTGGAACACTTATCTATATGATTTCTACAGGTTTTAAGGTTCCAGTTTACCTAGGTTCTTCATTCGCCTTTATCACGGCTATGTCTCTAGCCATGAAAGAAATGGGGGGCGATGTATCTGCTGCTCAAACTGGAGTTATCCTGACTGGTTTAGTCTATGTCCTTGTAGCAGCAAGTGTTCGTTTTGCAGGTACGAAATGGATTGATAAACTCTTGCCACCAATCATTATCGGACCTATGATTATCGTTATCGGTCTTGGTCTTGCTGGTTCTGCTGTAACGAATGCTGGACTTGTAGCAGACGGAAACTGGAAAAACGCCCTTGTAGCCGTTGTTACGTTCTTGATTGCGGCCTTTATCAATACAAAAGGAAAAGGTTTCCTTCGTATCATTCCTTTCCTCTTTGCCATCATCGGTGGTTATATCTTCGCTATGATGCTTGGTTTGGTTGACTTTACCCCAGTCCTTCAAGCCAATTGGTTTGAAATTCCTGGTTTCTACTTGCCATTTAGTACTGGTGGTGCCTTTAAAGAATACAACTTGTACTTTGGCCCTGAAACAATCGCTATCTTGCCAATCGCTATTGTAACCATTTCAGAACACATCGGAGACCACACAGTTTTGAGCCAAATCTGTGGCCGTCAATTCCTAAAAGAACCAGGACTTCACCGTACGCTTCTCGGTGACGGTATCGCGACATCTGTATCTGCCTTCCTCGGTGGACCAGCTAATACGACCTACGGAGAAAATACAGGGGTTATCGGGATGACTCGTATCGCTTCTGTCTCTGTTATCCGTAACGCGGCCTTCATCGCCATTGCTCTTAGCTTCCTAGGTAAATTCACTGCCTTGATTTCAACCATTCCAAATGCTGTGCTTGGTGGGATGTCCATCCTTCTCTACGGAGTTATCGCCAGCAACGGTCTGAAAGTTTTGATTAAAGAGCGAGTTGACTTTAGCCAGATGCGTAACCTCATCATTGCTAGTGCCATGTTGGTACTTGGACTTGGTGGAGCCATCCTCAAACTTGGCCCAGTTACACTTTCAGGTACTGCTCTATCAGCCATGACAGGAATCATCTTAAACTTGATTTTGCCACACGAAAATAAAGACTAATCATCTATACACACAAAATCCACTCGATTGAGTGGATTTTTTAATTACTTACTCTTTATTTCCAACAGTAAATCTTTCAATGAAATAATGGTCACGGCTAGTAAAATCATGGCCATACCGACAAAATCAATCGCATAAAACTGTTCCTTCATAATCAGAAAGGCAAAGAAAACAGCAGAAATTGGCTCTATGGAAGCTAATAAACTAGACTTAACAGGGCCTATTAGACTAGCTCCTTTTAGGAAAGCTGTATAGGCAAAGACCGTTCCGATGATGATAATCCCAGCAAATGCAAAGAGAAAATCTAGACTAGTCGGTATGCTGGCCTGTAAGACTCCTGTAAAGGGAAGAGCCACCACACCAGAAATAACCATCCCAACACCAATCACCAAAATACTGCCCCACTTCTTAATCAAAGCGATGGGAAGGATAATATAGAGGGCATAGGTCAAGGCAGAAAAGAGACCCCAGAAAAGGCCTAGGGGTGTGACAGACAACTGGTCAACTTTCCCGTGCGTCGCAATCAGAAAAGTTCCTCCTATAGCCAAGCCAATCGAAATAATCTCAGCCAATGTCGGTGCTACCTTATCCTTCATACAGGTATAAACCAAGATCCCAACGGGACATACATACTGAAGAACTGTCGCCGTTCCAGCATTGGTTTCCTGAATGGCAGAAAGATAGGCAAACTGGTTTAAGAAAAGTCCGAACACTGCAAATAACAACAGAGATAGCAGACTTTTTTTGTCTTTTAAAAAAGAAAGGAATTTATCCTTTGCAGTCACATAGGATAAGACTACCAGTGCCAAACCTGCAATGATAAGTCGCAAATTGGTCAAGACTAGAGCAGAAACCCCGTGTGCCATCAGGTATTGGCCACTGGTTCCAGACAAGCCCCAGGCAATCCCTGCCACTACTGTATATAGAGTTCCTTTTAATGTTTTTGACATGATTCTCCCTACTCCTCCCTACGAATCATATCCATGACTTGATTTCGGTCGAGTATCCACTGGGCACGCTCATCCTTCTCATACGTTCGATTGGATAAAAAGATAGCAGCTTCTTGTTTCTCCCGATTCCACATGATAAAGGTACCAGTATAGCCCGTATGGTCGAGCCAAGCTCCTCCTTCCAGATTCCAGGCTAGGGAACGCTCCTTATTCTCTAAGGGAGAAAAATTTTGGCTCAAATCTGCTGCAAAATCATCTTTTAAGTAATGTTCCAGAAAGATTTGCAAATCCTTAACAGTCGAAAACAAACCAGCACTTCCAGCGTGTTTCCCTAATAGACGAGCTTTGGGATCGTGAATGATTCCGGCCTCCACTCCTCTCACTGTTGGTACAGCTTGCTCAACGGGACCAAACTTGGTTTCCTTCATCCCCCATGGTTTCAAAACTTGTTCTTCTATAATCTGATCTAAGTCTTGGTTAAAGATTTTTTCCAAAAGAAAGCCCAAGAGTAAAAAGTGAACGTCCGAGTATAGAAAAGCAGGCTGACTTCGTCTATTGAGGTGAAACATGGCTTCTCTCAATTCCTCAGCGCTTAACTGGTCTCTGTTAGGAATAAAGGGGTCCAGGTCTGTAGCATGGATCAGAAGTTGTCGTATGGTAATATCTGGATAATCACACTCTGGTAATAATTCTGTCACCGGTCGATTAATATCGAATTTGCCCTGCTTCCACAAGAAGATGAGAACTGTCCCTACTCCCACGACTTTACTCACACTAGCCAGATCATAAACCAAATCGCTCTCTGTTTTCAAGCCCCGTTCTGGATCACTCAATCCTAGATAAGACTCTTTCCATTCACCATCCTTATAATACGCAAAAGAGGCCCCGGGATAAATCCCTGCCTCGATTTGATTTTCTATTTTTCTTAGAATTTTTTCCAACTTCATGCTTCTTCAAACCACAATTCAATGTTATTGGTATCTTTACCAAGGAAGAATTTTTCAGACTTAGGGACAAAGTAGCCTGTCTTTTCAAATTTCTGACGAAGACTGGTTCGATCAAAATTTCTTACTAAAAATTTCAACATCGTCAGGTCCCAAGTGACATTGTTTTCAACAGCCAAATCTGGCCCTTGCCCTTTAGTAAAGGTGATTGCTTGCGCTACTCCTTCAGGATCAAGTAAACTCTCTGTCTCTTCAGGCAAACGCAACTCCATAGAAACCTCAAATTGGCTCACGTATTTTATACTTGTATTTGAATAAAATTCAGGAACAGTTTCCAGTGGAACCAGATCTCTTATATCATTTTCTGCATGAACAAGGATCACATCCTCTTCAGGAGAAACAATCTCAAAAGCATATCCACGACTTCCTTTAAACAAGCGAGGAAGAGACTTCATTTGAGAAAGAAGGGCCTCGATTTCGGAAGGATCCTCAACCTTTATCAAGAGCCTAGCTAGCTTCTTAAGTCCTTCAACTCTGCGAGTTCGCATGCTTGGAGCCTCTTCTAAAATCAATCTCTCCGTACCCGTCTGGTCGCCTAATGAAAGAAAGGCAGACTCTTCTAGTAAGGGTTTCATTCCTAGAGTTTCAATATAAAATATCTCATTTAATTTTCGATTATTAACTTTCAAAGTCGGAATGATCCGAACAATCTCATTCACATCCATAAGTTCCTCCAACTCTTTTATTTTAAAGGATTTTAGAATATTTTACAAGCCATATTTGTTTAAATTAGAAAATTTTCCAAGAAAAAAACTGGGTTTCCCCAGTTTCGTTTCTTATAGGTAAAGTAGTTTGAATAGTGCTACTGCTGCAATTCCCGCTGCAATTGGAGCTACAACTGGAACCCAAGCATACCACCATTTTGAATCACCCTTGTGTTGACCAAGAACTGATTTTGGAAGGAGTTCGTGAAGAAGACGTGGTCCAAAGTCACGAGCTGGGTTCAAACCAGGTCCAGTAGGTCCACCGAGTGAAGTTACCAAGGCCATTACTAGGAAACCAAGTCCTAAATGAGCTACTGAAAGACCTGCTGCTGTGTGTGGTGCTATTTGAGCTTTGATAGCTAATTCAGAGAAGTCAACTGTTTGATTAGCCTGCGTTGCCATTTGCTTCATGTATTGCATTACTTCTGCACCAAAAAAGTTTTTAGTCATTCCTAGGGCTGCAAAGAACAAAATAAACGAACCGACAAACTCATTGATAAAACCATTTACACTTGCTGCGAAACGTGATTCTTTTGTACCGTGATCAACATTTGAAATCGTTGAGAAAGTACCCAAAATGTTATTAGAATTCTCTGTTTTCAAGTAGTAAGGACGGTGAGTTGCCACAACCATAGCTTGACCAAAAATCGCTCCTAAAACTTGCGCAAGGATGTAATATGGTACTTGTGCCCAAGGGAAAAGTCCACTCACAGCAAGTCCAAGTGTGAAAGCTGGGTTGATGTGGTTACCAGATACATTACCGAACATCAAGGCTGGGATCATAACCCCCATACCGTAACCAACCGCGATAACGAGCCAGCCACTTTGGTGACCTTTCGTACCTTTAAGTTCAACGTTAGCAACTGCACCATTACCAAGAATGATCAAAATGGCAGTTCCCAAAAATTCAGTGGCATATTTAATAGCCCATGTAAAATCCATTTGATAGATTCTCCTTAATTTTTTTAGACAATCCTTATTCTATCAATTTTTAGACCTTTTAGCAACAGATTTTCTAAAAGAATCTATGGAAAACGCTTTATTTAACTTATCTTTAAGAAAAGGACAAAAGAAGTCAAACTCCCTTCATCCTTTTCGTTACTCTTGACGCTGACCAAAGTCTGCAATCATCTGCTCCAGCTCCTCACGACTTGGAGTTGTCAACATATAGAGGATATCTCCTTGTAACTCTGCAAAGGCTGCTGGCATGATTTTTTTGACCTTGAATTGCTGACTGTATTTAGCAAGCAAGTCTTCTTCTGAATAGACATAGTTAGCATTTGCACGACGTGATGTAGCTAAACAGTATTGAGGTTCAAACTCTGATGCTGGGAACTCTTCTCCTGCGACAATCGCTGCATAGCCACGATAGAGGTCCAAGGAATGAGCAAAGTTATAAACGTCAATGGTAAAGCCACCTGCGGGACGATTATTGTACTCAATGGCAATGTAGTCGTCCCCTTCACGGAAAAACTCGATATGGAAAAAGCGTTCTTTCATACCAAATTCCTTGACAATGGCCTCGCCATACTTGCGCAGTTTGGGATCCATATCCTTGAGTACATAGTAGGAATTGTCCATCTTATAAATCATCAGATCAAGTGGAGTATGGGCATAATCGAAAGTCGTTGAAAAGACGATGTTGCCATCCTTGTCCACAAGCCCGTCAAAGGTACAGATTTCGCTAGAAGTAACAAATTTTTCAAAGAAATACACGGTTGAATGATCCCATTCAGCCTTAAAGTGATTTACATCTTCTTCTGTCTCAAGCTTAAAGGTTGCTGCTGCTCCCACTCCATTGTCAGGTTTGGCAATCATTGGTAGACCAATCGTCTCAACTGCTTTATCCACGTCTGCTTCCGTCTGGATAACGGCCCCAGGTACCACAGGGACACCTGCTTTTTTGAAAAGTTTCTTCATCTCAGACTTATATTTGGTCTTTTTGAGATCCTCCGGTTTGGCTCCAAAGACATTGAATTGCTCACGAAGGGCTGCGTCTAACTCAAGCCAGTATTCATTGTGGGACTCGATGCGGTCGATTGGGCCATGCTTGTAGAACAGAAAAGCTACTGCACGTTTAACCTCATCGATATTTTCAAGATTATCAACTCGGAAATACTCAGTCAAGCTATTGCGCAATGGTTCATCTAGTTGCTCATAGGGTTCTTGCCCAATCCCTAGAACGGTGATGCCTTTATTGGCTAGCTCGATGGTAAACTGTTGAAAGTTTTGCGGATAGTAGGGAGAAATAACAAGGTAATTCATAGGCAACTCCTTTTATAGATACAGGTGTCCAAGAAAATAGGGCATTTGTTTACGCCACCATTCCCAGTCATGGGCGACATCGTGTCCCCATTCAGCAAACCAGGCTGGAATTTGTTTCTGGTCAAAGGCTTCTTTGAGCTTGTAGAAAGATGGTAGACCGTCTTGTTCCCAAGCACCAAGGCCCGTACAGACGACGATTTCTGCCTGACGGTAACGGTCGATAAACCATCCGTCGTTTTGATTCCAGATATAATCTACTGGCGAGTTTTGGTAAATAGCATCATCATTGTAGTAATCGCCGACAAAGAAACGTGCGTCGTAAACACCACTGAGTGCAATCACCTTGGTAAAGACATCTGGATGCTGGAGGAAGAAATTAAGTGCATGGTAGGCCCCCATCGAGCAACCTGTCGTCATCATACCATCAAACCAACCTGTCTTATGCTTGATAAAAGGAATGGCTTCCTCAATTACATAGCGTTCGTAGGCGCGGTGCATCTCCGCCTGGTCATGACCATTTTTCCAAGTAGCCAACCAGCTCTCACTGTCGACACTGGAGAGAGTAAAGAACTGGACACGCCCCTCCTCGATAAAGGAAGCACAGGCGTCAATCATGCCAAAATCATAGTATTCGTTGTGACTGCCACCAGATGAAGCAAAAACCACAACTGGAATTCCAGCATGTCCGTAACGGTTAAGGTACATTTCACGATTAAGATTGCCACTCCAGTGGCTGAGGTTTTCAATATGCATTGGCTTTCTCCTTTCCTAACTTACCATTTCTCCGCAAAAAATCGGAGACAGTCTGGTAAATTTTCCGACCATGGAATCTCACTATGGATGGCACCAGACTGAACTTTCAAGACAAGATTATCCAAGCCTACTCCACCTGCAATCAAATCATGGTAATAGCGAAGCGACGAGTCGATATAGGCTTGCTTTATATTACCAGCCATCAAGGTCTTATCCGTATCATCTGCTTCTTCTGTTCCTACATAGATGAAAATGCGCTGTTCAGGCGATAATTTCTTGCGCTCGATATAGCGGTTAAAAGCTTCTTGGTGAAGCCAGTTGGCAGATGAAAAGACACCTAGACAACCAATTCGGTCTTGGTACTCTAGTCCGATAAACTGGGTAATATTGCCTCCTAGTGACGAACCAATCATAGCCGTGTGCTGGCGATCAGCTTTGGTACGATAGGTTTCATCGATAAAAGGTTTGACCACCTCCATGACAAACTCGGCATACTCCACACCCTTACCGCCAAACTGCTGCCCTGGTATAGGAGATTCTTGAAACTTCCAAGCCGCATACTCATTCATCCGTCCCATGCCGTCATTATCAATAGCAACAACAATCATGCGACTGATATCTGGATTTCGCTTAATGGCTGGAATAATTTTCCAAGAGTGTCCGATATAAGACTCCTTGCTGTAAAAGACATTTTGCCCATCATGAAAGTAAACTACAGGATAAAAACGGTCTGTGTCCTTCTCGTAGTCCTTTGGCAGGAGCACACGCACACGACGCTCTTTTCCTGTATAAGGAACCTTGAGTTTGTGTTCTTTCATTTTTAAGTAAAAGTAGGAATGATTCATTGTCAGAAAACTCTCTATATTCAAAATTTTATCTCATTATACCATAAAAATAGAAAAAAAAGTCAGTAAATGTCCATTTTAAGGATAAATAACTAACTTTTTCATTTGTTTTTCTGAATTCTTCTGGATTTTCTGATTAGAGGAGATTGTCAATTAAGTTATCGACTTCATCTTTTTCAGCTTGAGGTGTAATCTCAGTAATCATGATACCAGCCACTGCTCGCTCAACCAAACCTTCAACATCCATGCGTGCTTCATACTGCTCCGCATTCTTAATTTTAGGATTGGTCTTAGGACGATCAGGCGCAAAAATGGTACAGCAGTCTTCAAAAGGCTGGATTGAAATTTCAAAGGTATCAATTTCCTGAGCGATGTCAATGATTTCCAACTTGTCCATCGTAACCACGGGACGGATGATAGGAGTGTTGGTCACAGCGTTGATAGCCTGCATGCTCTCCAGGGTTTGGCTTGCCACCTGACCAAGACTTTCCCCATTGATGATAACTAAACCATTTCGTACCTCACGGATACGGTCAGTAATGCGCATCATAAAGCGACGGGTCAAGGTCATGAGGTAGGCTTCTGGCGCCTTTGCCTTGATTTCTTCTTGAATCTCTGTGAAAGGAACTTCAATAAACTGGATATTGCCACCAAACTTGGTCAATTTACGGGTCAAATCTTGGGCCTTCTTGAGAGCGCCTGGACTCGTGTAAGGTGGGCTGGCAAAGTGAATGGCCTCGATATCCACTCCACGTTTAAGAGCTAGATAACCTGCTACAGGTGAGTCAATCCCTCCTGACAACATGAGCATCCCCTTACCAGAAGTACCCACTGGCAAACCACCTGCTCCTCGAATAGTCTCATAGGAAAGATAAGCTGCTTCCTCACGAATCTCAACCTGAAGATTGATGTCCGGATTTTTCATTTGAGCTTGGACATTTGGAATAGCTTCGAATACAGCTCCACCAAGTGTTTGGTTGAGTTCACGACTGTCGAGTTCAAAGTTGTGGTCGCTGCGCTTACTAGAAATCTTAAAGGTCATGCCTTCCTTGTAGATATCTTTCATAATCTCTTGGACAGAAGACTTCAGAACTTCTACAGACTTTTCGACCTTATATACTGGAGAAAAATTCTGAATCCCGAAAACTTGTTTGAGAGATTCTGCAACTGCTGTGTAGTCGGCTCCATTCAGGTAAGCGTGGGCACGGTCGCGATCCGCAGTTACCTTAACTTGGGGATAGATGGACAAAACGTCCGAAATATTATTGCGAAGTTTATTGATGAACCGCATACGGTTTTTGCCCTTGGTTGATAACTCTCCGTAGCGAATCATAATTTCTGAATACTGCATGAATCCTCCTATCTTACTTTTCTAGTTTGATTGTAAATTAATTTTAGTTTGGTCAAGAATTGCTCGACCTGACTCATATCATTTTCAAGATCTAGGCTAAGACGCACAGCTGACAGGGCCTTATCTTTGTCCACTCCCATAGCAATCAAGGTCCCTGCAGGTTTTCCAGCCTTGGATGAACAAGCCGAAGTTGTGGAAATGAAAATGTCATAGTCTTCAAAGGCGTGAACGATGACTTCACCACGAACACCCTTAATCCCAAAAGTCAGGATATGAGGGGCAAAGTCTTCCTCAGCTGAAAAGACAAAAATATCTGGATAGTCCAAAAGCACTTGGCGAATGACTGATTTCATCTGCCCTGTCTTATTAGTAAATATATCTAACTTTTCCATAGACAAACGGAGGGCCTTGGCTGTCGCGGCAATCCCTGCAACATTTTCAGTTGTCGAACGATAGTCTCCCTCTTGACCACCACCAGTCAACAGAGGCGTAATTTTCTTACCAGACTTGATATAGACAAAGCCAACACCTCTGACACCGTGGAACTTATGACTCGAAAAGGTCGCAAAATCCACTCGATCTGTCAGATATTTTTCAGTCGGAATCTTAGCGAGTGCCTGAACTGCATCAACGTGGAAGGAAATAGTTGGCTTGTCTTCCAACAGTTCTGAGATAGCCTCAATAGGCTGGATAGATCCGATTTCATTGTTAACTGCCATGACCGAAACGAGGGTCGTATCTGATCGAATCAAACTTGCTAGAGCCTTGACATCTACAAATCCTTTCTCATCAACTGGGGCAAAATCTACCTCAAAACCCTGACTTCTCAGCCAGAGGGCTGACTCCTTGACTGCTGGATGCTCAATAGCTGATACGATGATGTGCTTGCCAAACTGGACTTTTTCAAAGGCCACACCTTTGATGACCCAGTTATCTCCTTCTGTTCCACCAGAGGTAAAGAAGATTTCATCACTCTTCTTGCCAATCAAATCTGCAATCTGCTGCCGGGAAGCATCTAAAATTCGTGTCGCCTGGTCTCCCAAACGATGGAGGCTAGAAGGATTTCCTACAATTTTCGAAGCGACCTGCATATAGGTCTCTAGAGCTTCAGGATAAGGCTTAGTTGTCGCCGAATTATCAAAGTAGATCATGTTTTCTCACGCTTTCTAAAATCACTCCCTCTATTGTATCACGAAAAGAGACCTGCGACAAGAAAGGGCAATTTCTCTTTTTTTAAGATTTTTTTAAAGAAATGAGGTATAATAAATCATAATTAAAGGAGAGTATCATGTCTAACTATCATAGAACTTCAAAACCAAAAACTGAGCATATCAAAAAAGGGTTTACTGTCTTTCAAAAAACGATCGCTACCATCGGTAGTATCCTTGGCCTAATCACCGCTACTATCACCATCATGAACGCCATGGATAATAACAAAAACAACAAAAAAGAACCGACGACAACCCAAACAACTGTTGTCAAGGAAATCCAAAAAGAAGCCCCTCAGGAGAATACTACTCCTAACAAGGACAACACTTCTACTAAAGAAAATACCTCGCAGGAAGAAACTCCTCAATCCAATAAAAAGGAAGAGCAAAAAGAAGAGAAGAAAACAACAACTCAGGATTCTTCTACACCTTCCTCAACAAAAGAAACAAGCGATAACGGAACACAGTCAAATACGACGAGTTCTGAAACTAAAACGAACCAGTAACTACTAAAATAGCTTCCTTCCATATTTGGAAAGAAGCTATTTTTTATTGTTGCAATACTTTTCGTGGTTTGGTTCCCTCAGCTGGGCCGATGACACCTGCCATTTCAAGTTCTTCCATAAGGCGGGTCGCACGGTTAAATCCAACCGACAAACGACGCTGAATCATCGAAGCACTGGCTTTCTGCGTCTCGATAACCAGAGCCTTAGCTTCTTCAAAAAGCGGATCGCCACCAGCTTCACCATCTGAAAATTCTCCTTCATTTTCAGAAACCTCACCTGGATCAAAACTCTCATCGTAGTCCGCATCCGCCTGAGCCTTGATGAAGTTTACAATGCGTTCGACATCATCATCTGAGATGAAGGATCCTTGTAGACGGACTGGGTGATTTTCATCGATTGGTTTAAAGAGCATGTCTCCTCGACCAAGTAGTTTTTCTGCTCCATTCTCATCCAAGATGGTTCGTGAATCTGTACCTGATGAGACTGCAAATGCTACTCGAGATGGGACATTGGCCTTGATAAGACCAGAGATGACATCGACTGATGGACGTTGCGTTGCGAGAATCATGTGAATTCCTGCGGCACGCGCCTTCTGCCCGAGACGAATGATGGCATCTTCCACTTCCTTGCTGGCCACCATCATGAGGTCTGCCAATTCATCCACAATGACAACAATCAAAGGCAGGGGTACTTGTTTGTACTCAGACTGGCTATTAAATTCCTCGACCTTGGCATTGTAACCAGCGATATTTCGCACTCCAACCTTAGCGAAGAGTTCATAACGGTTTTCCATCTCATCCACGACCTTTTGGAGAGCCTTGCTGGCCTTGCGTGGGTTGGTCACAACTGGGATCAAGAGATGAGGAATGTCGTTGTAAACCGATAGCTCAACCATCTTTGGATCCACCATCATAAACTTGACTTGGTCTGGTCTTGCTTTCATCAGAATGCTAGCTATAATACCGTTAACTGCGACTGACTTCCCTGATCCCGTCGAACCTGCAACCAGTAGGTGGGGCATCTTGGAAAGGTCAAAGGTGCGAGCAGTTCCATTGACAGCCTTACCTAGAGGAATTTCGAGGAGATTTTCTGGTTTAGTTTGAGACTGTTCCCAGAGCTCACGGAAGGAAACGGTCGCAATTTCAGAGTTAGGAACCTCAATCCCGACTAAGGATTTACCAGGTATTGGAGCCTCAATCCGGACGTCCTTGGCCGCCAAAGCTAGCGCTAAGTCGTCAGCCAAGTTAGAAATGCGATTAACTCGGACTCCCACTGCTGGCTTGACTTCATACTTGGTAACAGATGGACCGATTTCAGCCCGTTCCACCGTTACCTTGATACCAAAGCTAGCAAAGGTTTCTTCTAGGATTTTGATATTTTCTCGAACAATCTTCTTTTCCTTGGACTGATCTTTGGGTTTATCTGGCGCAAAGAGTTGCAAGCTTGGCAGTTTGTATTCAAGGGCTTCTTTGGCAGAAAAATCAACCTGCACCTCTTCATCCTCAAAATCTTCTTCCACATCTGGAACTTCAAAGTCAGCTTGAGGGAGGATAATCTCCGGTTCAGTCCATTCTTTTTCAGGAATTGGTGGAAGATCATAGTCTGGAACTTCTGGTAAGATTTCTCCAGTTTCAGGATCTACAGGAGGAAGCGGTAGTGCATCCTGTTCTTCTTGTTCTCTCTGAATTCTGGCTGCTTCTTCAGCCTCTTGTCGAGACTTCTCTTCTTCTCTCTTGATGAAGCGTTCCTGTTTTCTCTGTTCCTGTTTTGCCATGAAGGATCTGAACTGAGCTCCAATAAAAGCTGCAACATCATAAATAGACCAAGGACTGACCAAGAGTGCCCCAACTAGAATCAAGAGAACTCCAATAAAGTACGACCCAATATTTGAGAAAAGAAAGGTTATGGGGATATAAAGTCCAACACCAAGCAAGCCTCCACCAGCGAAGCTAGTCACCCGGATACCAGTCAGGTCAGTCATAACCTGAGACAGGGTCCCTTTTAGGACTGACTGCTCCAAGCCATATTTCCATACCAAGTAGGCCTCAAAAATCAAGAGTAAGCCAGCAAAGATACAGAGAAATCCTGATAGAAGTCCCTCCTGCTTGCGGATCCATTTAAAAAGAAAAAGATAGATGAGGAGGCCACCTATGGCCACATAGGCCAAACTCCCGACCACCAGTCGGATGAGATTATAAAGGGTAATACCCGCCGCACCGAGCTTGAGGGCTGCAATAATCAACAATAAGGCAATCCCTAAGGAAATCAACATCCTCTGAATAGCCTGTTTTCTTTCGAGTTCTGCTTTAGACGGTCTCCGTCTTGTTTTTGTAGTATTCTTGTTTGCCATTCTTCTATTATAACATATTTCACAGCCATTTCGAATAGAGAAAAAGATTGCACCAAATGGTAACAATCTTTCTATTCTGATACTTTTTTATGCTTGTGGTTTGCGGAGGTAACCATAAACCACACCACTTACAATCGCACCAACCAAGACACAGGCAAGGTAAAGAAGAGCATTTGAAGTAAGGGCGATGACGAAGATTCCTCCGTGTGGCGCCATGAGTTTGATTCCTGCAAGACCAACGAGTCCGCCTGCCACTGCAGAGCCAAGGATAAAGCTTGGAATCGCACGAGCTGGGTCTGCTGCACCAAACGGAATCGCTCCCTCGGTGATAAATGACAAGCCCATGATGATGTTTGTCAAACCAGAGTTACGTTCTTCTTTGGTGAATTTATTTTTAAAGAGGAGGGTTGCGACAAAGATAGCAAGTGGTGGCACCATTCCTCCCGCCATAACTGCTGCCATGGCTACAGAACCACCTGAGGAAACAGTCGCTGCAAGCGTACCTGTACCAAAGACATAGGCTGCTTTGTTGACAGGTCCACCCATGTCAACAGCCATCATTCCACCAAGAACGATACCGAGAAGGACAGCTGAACCTCCTCCAAGACCGCCAAGGAAGTCATTCATAGCAGTGTTGATTGCTGCCATTGGAATGTTGACAGCCAGCATGACAAATCCTGTCAGAATTGTTCCAAAAAGTGGCAAGAGAAGGATTGATTTAGCACCCTCAAGT
Source organism: Streptococcus oralis (assembly GCF_023109315.1). Lineage (GTDB taxonomy): Bacteria > Bacillota > Bacilli > Lactobacillales > Streptococcaceae > Streptococcus > Streptococcus oralis_BS. The sequence goes on along the minus strand of NZ_JALDUF010000001.1, from coordinate 387,074 downwards.
GAACGAGGAACTTTAACGTATTTCTTGATAGCAAGAACCAAGGCACCTGCGATAAATCCACCAACAAGAGCACCTAGGAAACCAGATGAGACACCTGCAAGTGTTGAAGTTGCTTCTCCTCCTGCAGCATAAGGGATTTTACCAAAGGCAAAACCTTCTTTGGCAATAGCACCAGCCACAAAACCTGCTACTAAACCTGGTTTTTCAGCGATAGAGTAGGCAACATATCCTGCAAAAACTGGAAGCATCAAGCCAAAAGCTGCACCACCGATTTTCATGAACATAGAAGCCAACTCATGGTAAGAACCGAGATTGCCAAGACTATCTTGGGGCACACCCATAGCACCATCAATCAAGAAGGCAAGGGCAATCATAATCCCACCACCGATAACGAATGGCAACATTTGGGATACACCACTCATCAGGTGTTTGTAGAAGGCACCACCGATACTTTGTTTTTCATTGCTTGCTGTTGCAGCTTTTGCTCCATTAGCAGCACGATAAACTTCAGCATCTCCTGAAAGAGCCAAGTTAATCAATTCTTCAGTCTTACGGATACCGTCAGCAACTGGACGATTGATCAATGGTTTGCCATCGAAACGATCCATTTCAACAGCCTTGTCTGCTGCGATAATCACGGCTTTAGCCTTACGGATATCTTCTGCAGTTAGTTGGTTACCTACACCGCTAGCACCGTTGGTTTCAACCTTGATGCCTACACCCATTTCAGCAGCCACTTTTTGAAGGGCTTCTTGGGCCATGTAAGTGTGGGCGATTCCTGTTGTACAAGCCGTAACTGCAACGATAAAGTCAGCAGATTCATTTACAGGAGCTTGGACAGGCGCCTCAGCTTTTTCTGAAGCTTGGTCAAAGAGTTCGATGACTTGGTCAGCTGATGTTACTTGGCGAAGTTTGTCAGCAAAACCGTCTTTCATCAAGTATTGAGACAATTCTGCCAAGGCTGCCAAGTGGGTGTCATTTGCACCTTCTGGAGCTGCAATCATGAAGAAGAGGTCTGTTGGTTGCCCATCCAAGCTCTCATAGTCAACACCCTTGTTTGACTTAGCAAAGAGAACCGTTGCTTCTTTGACAGCAGAATTTTTGCTGTGAGGCATAGCAATTCCGTCACCCAAACCAGTAGAAGTCAGAGCTTCACGCGCTAAGATTCCTTCTTTAAAGGTTTCAAAATCCGTCACATAACCGTGATCTACCAAACTTTTAATCATCTCGTCGATGACAGCTGTTTTTTCAGTTGCCTGCAAATCCAGCAACATGACATCTTTTCTCAATAGGTCTTGAATTTTCATCGTTTTTCTACCTCAACTTTTTCATAAGTTTCTTTTATAAATGTTGCAGTTGCCAAGTCATCAGAGAAAGTAGTTGCTGTTCCACAAGCCACTCCCCATTTGAAGGCTTCTACTGCATCTTTTGATTTGACAAATTCACCGGTAAATCCAGCGACCATAGAGTCACCAGCACCAACTGAATTTTTTACTGTCCCTTTGATTGGTTTAGCGAAGTAAGCTCCTTCAGATGTGACAAGGAGGGCACCGTCCCCAGCCATAGAGATGATAACGTTTTGAGCACCTTTAGCTAACAATTCTCGAGCATATTTCTCGATTTCATCTAAACTTTCAAGTTTCACTCCAAAGATAGCTCCAAGTTCGTGATTGTTTGGTTTAACCAAAAGTGGCTGGTAGTCCAAACTATCAATCAAGGTCTGTCCTTCAAAGTCACAAACCACTTGCGCACCAGTCTGACGGGTCAAGGCAATCAAATCCTTGTAGATAACATTGCCTAGATTTTTAGCACTTGAACCCGCAAAGACAACCGTATCATCTGCTGTCAGACTAGATAAAACAGCTTTCAACTCCTCCAACTGAGCAGGTTCAACATTGGGACCTGTTCCGTTGATTTCTGTCTCTTGGTCTGCCTTAATCTTAACATTGATACGAGTATCTTCTGCCACTTGGACAAAACGAGTTGTGATTTGTTCTTCTTCCAAAGTATCTGTGATAAATTTACCAGTAAATCCTCCAATAAAACCAGTCGCTGTATTTGGAATACCCAAGCGTTTCAAAACACGACTGACATTGATTCCTTTCCCACCAGCAAACTTATCATCACTTTCCATACGATTGACACTACCTACTTCTACTTTGTCTAAGCGAACGATATAGTCAATGGATGGATTGAGTGTGACTGTATAAATCATACTTCTATTACCTCCGTTTTCTCCTTAATAGCCTGCAAGAGCTCATGCCCTTGACTTGTGATAACAATAGCTCGTTTGAGAGGCGCTACCTTGGCAAAGCAAGTTTGACCAATCTTTGACGAATCAACCAAGACATAGGTTTGTTTGGCATTCTCTAAAATAGCACGCTTAACGGCTTCCTCCTCCATATCAGGAGTCGTATAATAACCATCGTCCACACCATTCATCCCGATAAAGGCACGGTCAAAGTGCAATTGGTTAATTTGATTAAGAGCAACTCCACCGATACATGCATCTGTTGCCATCTTGACACTCCCTCCAACCATGACAGTCGGAATCTGTTTTTCAACCAACTGAACCGCATGATGAATGGAGTTGGTCACAACTGTGATATTCTTATTAACCAATTTCTTGATTAAAAAAGCAGTTGTCGTTCCAGCATCGATAAAGATGACATCTTTTTCCTTAATAAGAGATGCTGCTTTTTGAGCCAGCAGCTTCTTCTCTTGAAGGTTTTTGACAGATTTTTCTTGGATGGTTTCTTCCTCCTGCAAGGAGTGAGGTAGTTCTGCTCCACCATGCACACGGCGAAGCTTGTTTTCTGCTTCCAACTCGTCCAAATCTCTTCGTACTGTCGATTCTGATGTTTCTAATAGACTAACCAATTTTTCTAGGGAAACTACATGATGTTGATTTAACTCCTCTAAAATCAGTTGCTTCCGCTCAGTTTTTAACACCAAATCACCTCCTGTTATCGTTTACACTATTCATTCTAGCACAATTTCTATCAAAGTCAAGCATTTTTTATCATTTTCTTTCAAATTCTATCATTTTTCTTATTTCCAAAATTTTTATTGCAAGATAAGTGGCTTTATGGTAGACTATTTGAGTAAGTATTGGAAGATTACTCAAGAGGCTTAAGAGGCCGTGTTGGAAACGCGGTAGGCGTGTAACAGCGTGCGTGGGTTCGAATCCCATGTCTTCCGTAGAAAAGAAAAATTATTTTTTTAGATACAACAAATGTTGTATCTTTTTTTTGTATCCCTTTTTAAAAAAAGAATACCAAGGAATACCAAAGGCAAAAACAAAAAACGTTGATTTAACAACGTTTTTCCAAGGTTGGTGAAAGAATAATGGAGCCGGTGGGAGTCGAACCCACGTCCAAACACCTGCCAACATATTTGTCTACAACCATAGGTTATGTATTGTTTTAACAGTCCCTCGACACATAACTCAAGCCTAGGAACTGCGAGTCTATTAATCTCTTATCAAACCACTAGACAAGGCTTAATCGTATCTCGCTAATCATAAGACCTGTCATTGAACACGAGCAATCCAAATCGGGTCACGCCTGCTGGTTTTTAGGCAGCTAGAGCGTAAGAAGTGTTATTTTTTGCAGTTATATTTAACTGAGCGTTTACGTCGCCACACGGGTTGCAAAATATGCCTCATAATGCCTGTCGAATCCGTAACGACCCCAAAAGACGATAGAACCATTATAACCTATCTTCATGAAAAATGCAAAATCAAGCCACCTCTTTAGAAAAGAACCCCTTTTAAGGCTTCCGATAAGACTTGATAACCGGCTACACTTAGATGGAGGCCATCTGTTGTATAGTCTTTTTTGAGTTGTCCTTCTGTATCTGTCAAACTATCATAAACAGGCACAAAATCTACCTGCATATAGGCGGATGCTAGAGCCTCATAGGCTTGATTCCATTCTCTGATCTTTTCATTGGTTCGGATATAAACAGTCTGCTTGTATCTCTCTCCCTCATTGACTGGCAAAATGGAAAGGAGCTTTATTTGTGATAGCGGATAATCTCGGGCAATCGATTGGATTACACGCTCGAGATTATCCAAGGCTTCATTCATGGGAATATCTTTTCCAATATCATTTGTCCCAATTAGGAGAACAATTTGATCGACAGCATCACCATACAGATGGGCATCTAGATTCTCTAATAAAAGTCTCGTCTGGTAGCCTCGGATGCCACGATTGACAATCGTCTTGGCCGTCCCAAACAACTCTTGCAGAGGGTAATATTCCACAATCGAATCACCAATAAAGATGATATCTGGCTCTAGGACAGAAATTTGATTCAATCCACGATACTTGGCTTGAATTTTTTCCTGCTCTTTTAGGAGCCAATTCTCTAATAACTGTACTGCCACCTTATCCCTCTTTCTCTAACCAATTCTCTAGGACTTGATAAACGCCCGCCTGGCTGTTAGTTGGAGCTAGGGCAGTCGCAACGGCCTTGACCTCATCAGCTGCGTTTTCCATAGCATAGGCAATTCCAGCCAGTTCTAACATTTCGATATCATTTTCGCTATCACCGAAAGCCATGATTTGTTCCGATTGCAAATCCCAGCGCTTGAGTAATTCTTCCAATCCCCAAGCCTTGTGAACACCAGCCTGTAGGATATCGATACAACCATAACCACTGGAAACAGCTCTTACATGCCCATCAAAGAGGTCATTGATTTCCCGCAAAACAGAACTAGAGCGTTCTTCACCGACGACCATACTCATCTTTAGCACCCCACCAAAGAGATCCGAGCTGAGCTCTTCAACAAAGTTTGTATGCCGATAGAGTTTTTCAATCATCTCAGGAGTCATAAATTTATCAAGTTCTGTAAAAACAGTTCCTTTCTTGACAAAACTCCCATTCATACTAGTGACAACAAATTGATCTCGGCACTCCCTCCCTTTAAAATGAACTAAAGCCTTGTCAACCATAGCATCATCCCAGGTCTGAGCCTGAAGTAATGTATCATGTTCAAAAATACGCGCCCCATTGGCAACTACTAGAACTACTCTACTCGCCAAGTGTTCTAGTAATTGCCTCATACGGTGAACTTCATTCCCCGTCGCAATGACAAAACGAATATCCCTTTGATCCAACTGATCTAAAATCTTCTCCAAGCGGGGCAGATCTAGCTGCCCTCTCGGGTCTAGCAAGGTTCCATCCATGTCTGTTGCAATCAATTTAATCGTCATTATATCTCCTTTAGGGTGAGCACCTACCACTTCAACCCTACATGTTCATTCATTTCTTTATAGGCCGTGTCAATTCGTTCCTTGGTCGCTTCGTCCAACTGATCACGATGACTGCCCCCCTCAATGAAGTCCTCTAGGATATAGGTCTGATAGAGGAAGAGCGGATAGCCTTCTGGAGAGTAAGTCCCTTTAGGTGTCCGATTGACCCAAGTAGGATGCGCTTGGGCAGTTTCAATCCTTGTCTTGCCATCTTTTTTCTTAATGGTCACATCCATGAGAACACCTCGCTCCGTCCACTTGGCATTTTCCTCGTCTTGCATGGTTTCAATGCGTTGGTTTGAGAGGAAATTTCCCATGGAATAGATGATCAATTTTTTGTCACCATCTTTTTCAACTGTTTCAGCAGGTTCAACGACGTGAGGATGCCCTCCAAAGATAATATCAGCTCCCCAGTCAATCATCTTGTGGTACAGTGTTTTCTGTTCTTCCGTCGGTTCTAGCTGGTACTCAATTCCCATCTGAGGCATGATGACAGTAATATCCGCCTCTTGCTCAGCTCGTTCGATTTCCGCCTTCATCTTATCTTCATTCAGGTCAGAAAGATAGCGATTATAATCCTCTTGAGAGATATACTGCTCAATGCCATTAAAACCGTAAGAATAGGCTAGGAGAGCTACCTTGATACCATTGACTTCCTTGATAACTAGCGGAGCTTGGTCACGGGATTCATGTGTGTAGACTCCTATGGGTGTCATCCCTGCCTTTTCAATAGCTTCTGCTGTCGAAACCACTCCCTCAATTTGAGAATCCAAGATGTGATTATGAGCCAAGTCTAGAACTTGGTAGCCTGCATCCTTGATCGCATCCATGACTTCCCCTGGCGCATTAAAGAGAGGATAGCCTGCCAAGTAGTGGTCCTTGTTCACCGTTCCTTCAAAGTCACCAAGCACTAAATCCGCTTGTTTGAGCCAGGGTTTTACATACTCAAAATTTTCATGGAAATCATAGGTTCCATCTTCTTTCAGAGCTGTTCGGTAGATAGGAATATGGTAGAGAAGGTCACCATTTGCCATGATACGAGCTGTCGTTTCGGCAGACTGATTTTCCTTAGACTGACTAGACGTCTGAGCAGAATCAACTGTTTGACCACTCGGACTTGTTCCCTTGTTCCCTTGTACTGCTTGGGTCAACAAGTTCAGCCCCATAGACAAGGAAACTGCAAGCAACAGCACCGTAATAAACTGGGCATTTGTCCAAGATTTATAATTCCTAAAGAAACCAATACTACTCTTCAACAATCCAAAAATAGGACCATGAGACCGTCTATCTTGTCGCTTTTCCATCTTTATTCCCCCCTTGCTTTTACTGCAAGTCTTTTCTTTTATTATACCACAGACAAAAGAGGAATACCGTTTATTATATTATTTTTTAGGAACTTCTGTGACTTTCTTTCTCGCCTATTTTGTGTTATCATGTAGAGGTAATGAAAGGAGAGAAAATGTCTGCTATAGAACGTATTACAAAAGCTGCTCATTTAATTAATATGAACGATATTATCCGTGAGGGGAACCCAACTTTACGCGCGGTTGCTGAGGAGGTCACTTTCCCACTGTCTGACCAGGAAATCATCCTTGGAGAAAAGATGATGCAATTCCTCAAAAATTCTCAGGATCCTGTTATGGCTGAAAAGATGGGACTCCGCGGTGGGGTTGGATTGGCCGCTCCTCAGTTAGATATCTCAAAACGCATTATCGCTGTTTTAGTGCCAAATATTGTGGAAGAAGGTGAAACTCCTCAGGAAGCCTACGACCTGCAAGCTGTTATGTACAATCCCAAAATCGTCTCTCACTCTGTTCAGGACGCCGCCCTCGGTGAAGGAGAAGGGTGCCTATCTGTCGACCGTGTAGTTCCAGGCTATGTTGTTCGTCATGCCCGCGTCACTGTTGATTACTTTGACAAGGACGGAGAAAAACACCGCATCAAGCTTAAAGGATACAACTCTATCGTTGTCCAACATGAAATTGACCACATCAACGGAATCATGTTCTACGATCGTATCAATGAGAAAGACCCATTTGCTATCAAAGATGGACTCCTCATCCTCGAATAAAGAAAATCCCGTTGCAAGACGGGGTTTTGTGTTATAATAGAGGCATGAAAACAAATGATATTGTCTATGGCGTCCACGCCGTTACTGAAGCCCTCCTTGCAAATACAGGAAACAAACTCTACCTCCAAGAAGATCTAAGGGGAAAGAATCTTGAGAAAGTCAAGGAACTGGCTGCTGAGAAAAAGGTCTCCATCTCTTGGACCTCAAAAAAATCCCTCTCTGAAATGACCGAAGGCGCTGTCCACCAAGGTTTTGTTCTACGAGTGTCCGAATTTGCCTATAGTGAGCTGGATCACATCCTTGCCAAAACACGCCAAGAAGAAAATCCACTTCTGTTGATTCTGGATGGTCTAACTGACCCTCACAACTTAGGTTCTATCTTAAGGACTGCTGATGCGACCAATGTTTCAGGTGTCATCATTCCCAAGCACCGTGCCGTCGGAGTGACTCCTGTCGTTGCCAAAACGGCCACAGGTGCTATTGAGCATGTACCGATTGCGCGAGTGACCAACCTCAGTCAAACTCTAGACAAACTCAAGGATGAAGGCTTCTGGACCTTTGGAACGGATATGAACGGTACTCCTTGCCACAAGTGGAATACAAAAGGAAAAATCGCCCTCATCATCGGAAATGAGGGAAAAGGCATCTCTAGCAACATCAAAAAACAGGTTGATGAGATGATTACCATTCCCATGAATGGACATGTTCAAAGCCTCAATGCCAGTGTTGCTGCAGCCATTCTCATGTACGAAGTTTTCCGAAATAGACTATAAAAAAAGTTTCCAGTCATCTGATTGGAAACTTTTTTATGATTATACTCAATGAAAATCAAAGAGCAAACTAGGAAGCTAGCTTAAGACAGCTCAAAGCACTGCTTTGAGGTTGTGGATAGAACTGACGAAGTCAGTACCCATACCTACGGCAAGGCGAAGCTGACGTGGTTTGAAGAGATTTTCGAAGTGTATTAACTATGTTCTGTAATAAATTTGTAAGCTTCTTGACCAGCGATAGCCCCATCTCCAACTGCTGTTGTTACTTGGCGAAGGTCTTTCTGGCGAACATCTCCAACCGCAAAGATACCGTCAACGGCAGTTTTCATGTGGTTATCTGTCACAATCCAGCCAGCCTGATCTTGAATATTCAAATCTTTGACAAAATCGCTAACGGGATCCAAACCAACATAGATAAAGACACCACCAAAGGCTTGCTCTGTTATTTGACCTGTTTTTACATTTTCAAATACGACAGATTCTACTCGGTTTTCACCTTTGATTTCCTTGACGACAGAGTCCCAGATAAAGTTGACTTTCTCATTAGCAAAGGCACGGTCTTGCAACACCTTTTGGGCACGAAGTTGGTCGCGACGGTGAACAATGGTAACAGTCTTGGCAAAGCGAGTCAAGAAGAGGGCTTCTTCTACCGCTGAATCTCCACCACCGACTACGAGCAAGTCTTGGTCACGGAAGAAAGCTCCATCACAGACTGCACAGTAAGAAACACCACGACTGTTCAGTTCTTCTTCTCCGGGAACTCCCAAAAGACGGTGTTTTGACCCAGTTGCCACGATGACAGTACGGGTTTCGTAAACTTGATCATCAGTGATTACCTTCTTATAGTCACCCTTGTCTTCAATATTTTCAACATAGCCATAAAGATGCTCTACTCCAAGGTTTTCAAGTGGTTCAAACATCTTTTCAGCCAATTCAGGTCCACTGATATTGGCATAACCTGGATAGTTTTCGATATCAGATGTGTTATTCATTTGCCCGCCTGGCAGACCACCTTCAATCAAGCCTACTTTCAGATTGCTTCGAGCAGCATATAAGGCAGCGGTCATTCCCGCAGGTCCAGCACCGATAATAATCGTATCGTACATTTCAATTCCTTCTTTCTTGTTGTAACTATCTTTATTCTAACTCATTCTTGCTAGTCACGCAAGGATTATGCCTTGAAAACCAAGAGCAAACTCATGACGGCAAAGGATAACACCGGAACAACCAAAACTCCAATCATAATCATATCATAGAGATGAGCTTGACGAGCCTTGGCTGTCTTGTCCACACCAGACATGGCTCTCAATCCAATCCAAATCCCCAGAAAAATCACGACAAGGATGGTCGTTAAGATCAAACTCTCGAAATATAAAGAAAACAGTTGCAGTAGCATGATCTCTCTCGTTTCTATCTTTTTTAAAGAGTAAACTCAGCTAGTCCAACTAACTGAGTTTTCCTTTTTCTATTATATCAAATATAAGTCCGTTTGTAACTAGCAAAGAATTCTTTTGTTCGTTCTTCTTTCGGATGATTGATGATTTCATCTGGTGTGCCAGACTCGATGATTTTCCCTTTATCTAGGAATAGAACCTTGTCTGCCACTTGGGCTACAAAAGACATATCGTGACTGACCAAAATCATGGTCTGACCTGACTTGGCAGCATCTGCAATAGACTTTTCTACTTCACCGACCAACTCTGGGTCAAGGGCTGAAGTGGGTTCGTCCAAGAGCAAGACATCTGGTTTCATAGCAAGCGCACGCGCGAGGGCAACCCGTTGCTTTTGTCCACCTGATAAATGGCGAGGATAATGGTTTTCACGGTCAGAAAGACCAACCTTGGCCAACTCTTCCTTAGCGATTTTTGTTGCTTCCTCGTCCGATAATTTCTTAACGACAACCAAACCTTCCTTGACATTGTCAAGAGCAGTTCGGCGTTCAAACAAATTAAACTGTTGGAAAACCATAGATAACTTGCGACGAAGGGTTAGGATCTCTTCTTGGCTAATCTGAGAAAAATCAACTTTAAAATTGTCAATCTGAATCGTTCCACTATCTGGAGTTTCAAGGTAGTTCAAACTACGAAGAAAGGTTGATTTCCCTGCTCCAGATGAACCAATCAAGGCTACTACTTCTCCCTTTTGGATATCCAAGTCCAGATGATCCAAGACAGTCTGTCCTGAAAAGGATTTGCTTAAATTCGAAATCTTAATCATTAACGAAGGTCTCCTTTCACATCTGTAGATACTGCATCCGGCGCTGAGATAGCCATTTTTCTCTCGATGAAACGACCGAGGCTCTCAATTCCGATATTGACTACCCAATAAACAAGAGCTACGGAGATGAAACGTTCAAAATAGCGATAATCGGCTCCACCCAAAATCTGAGCTTGGGCGAAGACCTCCACAACACCTGCACTAAAGGCTAGAGAAGTTCCCTTGGTCAAACCGATAAGGGAGTTAATCAAAGTCGGCGTCGCTACCACCGCCGCATTTGGAATAATTACACGACGGTAAACTTGCGCACGAGTCATACCCAAACTACGCGCCGCCTCAATTTCGCCTGGATTAACAGAAAGGATGGCTGCACGAATCGTTTCACTTGCATAAGCCGCCTCATTAAAAGCAAAGGCCACAATCGCAAAAAGCGCTGCTGGAATCGCATTGATATTGAAACCAGTGCCCCATTGCTGGTTAATAGCTTTCAGTGCCAAAGGAATTCCGTAGTAGGTCAACATAAGTTGGACTAGGATTGGGGTGCCTTTTAAGAAGCTGACGAAAAAGGCCTGCAAGGGATATAAAATCTTAACACGATTGATCTTAACAATGGCAAAAATCAAAGCAAGTAGCAAACCAAAGAGTGCACCTCCAAGCGTCAACATCAAGGTTGTAGGCAGTTGTTGGACAATCCTTGGAATTCCATCAAAGACCGAACGCAAACTAAAGAGCTTACCATCCGGAATGAGTTGCATCAAACTTTGGTACCAATCTGATGCTAAAAATGTTGTAACAATCATAAAAACATCCTCTCCTGATAATGATTCATTCTATCATACTTCTGTTCGCAAGCAAATTATTTGCTACGGGCTACTCAGACTTTGTCTATCTTCTAGTTTATCACACTTTAAAACAGGGAGGCTATATATTTTACCTATCAAGGAGATAAATAAAAACTATCTCAAATCTAAATTCTCATAGGTTTTTCTATAGCCGATTTGTTTAACAGCACCATTCTCCACCAAAATTGGACGTTTCAATAACATACCATCACTGGCTAGAAGCTTGGCTGCTTCTTGTTTTGACAAACTTCCTACCTTATCTTTTAGGCCTAGTTCGCGGTATTTGATCCCGCTAGTATTGAAAAATTGTTTCACTTCAAAACCGGAAGTTTCTAACCAGTTCAAAATCACTTCTTCACTTGGTGTTTCTTCTACAATATGGATATCTTGATAGTCAAGTCCGAGTTGGTCTAGTTCATTTTTTGCTTTCTTACAAGTTGAACATTTTGGGTATTCGATAAATTCTAACATCTTCTTTTCTTTCTATTTTTTATTTTCTTGAAATGCTGCACCTTCATGTTGCAAGAGCCAGGCTTTCTTTTCGACTCCCGATGCATAGCCTGTCAGACGATTGCCTGATCCCAGCACACGGTGACAGGGTACGAGGATGGACCAAGGATTACGCCCCACTGCTCCGCCAATAGCTTGGGCAGAATCCACCTGCAAATCTTTCGCTATTTGACCGTAAGTCACTGTTTGACCATAAGGAATGCTCTGTAAGTAGGCCCAGACCCACTTTTCAAAATCCGTCCCAATGGGAGCCAAGGGTAGTTTTGACAAATCCTGGGATTGCCCATCAAAGTAAACATCTAAATGGGAAACAATTTGATCCAATATCGGATGACTGGCAACCTCTTCTATCTGTTCAGCTGTCAAACCTCTCTCAAAATGAGTTTGGTCCTGTACCCAAATTCCATACAGATATTGCTCGTCAGCAACTAAGGATAAGGTTCCAATTGGCGACGGGTAGAGCATCTTTGCGTACTTTTTCTGCTTCATTTTTTTAATTTCTGATAGGCCAAACGTTCCCCATCAACTGGAACCTTACCAATCTGTTGGAAGCCTAGCTTTTCAAAGATATGCTGCATGGCCTTGTTTTCTGCATGCGTATCTGAGCGAAAATCTAGATAATCAAAACCTTCAATCAAGCCTTCTAGGAAAGTCTGAGCAACACCTTGTCCTTGGACATCTGCTGCCACAGCGATACGGTGAAAGACCAGATATTCTGATTCTTCCCCCTGCCAACTTCCTTCATAAATGGCTTCATAGGCTTTCTCTGGGCTCTTGGTCACAGCAGCATAGGCTAACAGTTCTCCCTCTTCCAATGCCACATAAGCTTGACCAGAGATGATATCATCAATAATGATGTCAGCATTTGGATAGCCATTTTGCCACTGGTCACTACCAGACTCAGCTAAGCACTTTTTAGCATCCTCCATCACCCGCATAATCGCATCAACTTCGTTTGGAAAAGCTAAACGAATCTCCATCTTTTCCCCTCATTTCTAACTGTTTTCTCTCATCATAGCATAATTTAAAGCTTTCTACAAGCAGTTGAAACTTGACTTTTGTTTTTTATTATTTTATAATCTAGTTATCAAAACTAGATAAAAAGGAGTTGGAAATGAATTCTAACTTTTCCTACCCAAAATGGGAAGACATTCCAAACATTGACCTCTATCTGGATCAGGTTTTACTTTATGTCAATCAGGTCTGTGCCCCTATCTCTCCAGATAAGGACAAGGGACTAACAGCATCTATGGTCAATAACTATGTCAAACATGGTTACCTGACAAAGCCAGACAAGAAAAAATACCAACGCAAACAGATCGCCCGTTTGATTGCCATCACCACTCTCAAGTCTGTCTTTTCGATCCAAGAAATCGCTCAGACCCTTAATACTCTGCAAACTCAAGCGAGCTCAGACCAGCTCTACGATGCTTTTGTAGACTACATGAACCATGGGATTGATCCAGAAAATCCTATTATCCAAACTAGCTGTCAAACGGTTAAACTCTATCATCAAACTCTAGACTTAATCCTTATCAAAGAAGAGGAGGAAATCCAATGAATACCAGTCTAAAGCTCAGTAAAAAACTCAGTTTTGGAGAGGAGATTGCTAATAGCGTGACCCATGCTGTAGGTGCCGTTATCATGCTCATCCTACTCCCTATTTCATCCACCTATAGTTATGAAGCACATGGATTTTTATCATCTTTTGGTGTTTCTATCTTTGTTATCAGTCTCTTTCTCATGTTCCTCTCGTCAACCATTTACCACTCTATGGCCTATGGTTCGACCCACAAATACGTCTTACGAATCATCGACCATTCTATGATTTACGTAGCTATCGCAGGCTCTTATACGCCGGTCGTCTTGACTTTGATGAATAACTGGTTTGGCTATCTGATCATTGCCATTCAGTGGGGAACGACCATCTTTGGCATCCTCTATAAAATCTTTGCTAAAAAGGTCAATGAGAAATTCAGTCTTGCCCTTTACCTGATTATGGGCTGGTTAGTTCTGGCTATCATTCCTGCCATTATCAGTCAAACAACGCCAATTTTCTGGAGTCTCATGGTAACTGGCGGACTCTGTTATACAGTTGGAGCTGGATTTTACGCCAAGAAAAAGCCTTATTTCCACATGATTTGGCATCTCTTTATCCTAGCAGCATCTGCACTCCAATATATCGCGATTGTTTATTACATGTAAAAAAGTTGAGAATCTTTTCTCAACTTTTTTCTTTACACATATTGATAAAATACTGGTGCAAGCGAGCATCATCTGTCAATTCTGGATGAAAAGAGGTTACCAGCATATTTTTTTCTTGCGCAGCAACGATTTGATCATCAACTGTTGCTAGAATTTCTACACCCTCTCCAACACTGCTGATAATCGGTCCACGGATAAAGGTCATGGGAATCTGACCAACTCCCTTACATTCTGCTTCTGTATAAAAACTTCCTAGTTGGCGCCCATAGGCGTTGCGCTCAACTACTATGTCCATAGTCGCTAGATGACTTTCTTCCTGAGAAATGATTTCCTTAGCCAGCAAAATTAAGCCCGCACAAGTTCCAAAGACTGGTAGTCCAGAAAGAATGGCTTCTCGGATGGGAATCAACATCTGCTGGTCACGCAAGAGCTTGCTCATTGTTGTAGACTCACCGCCAGGTAATATCAAACCGGACAAGTCACTCTGATGGTGTTGAAAATCCTCTAAATTTCTGATTTGGACACTAGAGACTCCTAGTTTATCTAGCACTTTTGCATGTTCTGCAAAGGCACCTTGCAAGGCTAGTATTCCGATTTTCATCTATTTTCCTCGCTCTGCCATGAGAATTTGAATTTCATTCTCATTGATACCAACCATGGCTTCCCCTAGGTCTTCAGAGATTTGAGCCAGAATTTGAGGATTTTGGTAGTTGGTTACGGCCTTAACAATAGCACTTGCTCGTTTAACAGGATCTCCTGACTTGAAAATACCTGAACCGACAAAGACGCCCTCTGCCCCCAATTGCATCATTAACGCAGCATCTGCTGGTGTTGCCACACCTCCGGCTGCGAAGTTGACAACTGGTAATTTTCCATGTTGGTGGACGTATTGGACTAATTCAACAGGGACTTGCAAGTCCTTGGCAGCCACATAGAGCTCATCTTCACGGAGGTTTTGAATGCGGCGAATTTCTTGATTCATCATACGCATATGACGAACAGCTTGAACGATGTCTCCTGTACCCGGTTCTCCCTTGGTACGAATCATGGAAGCTCCTTCAGCGATACGACGCAAGGCTTCACCCAAATCCTTAGCTCCACAGACAAAAGGAACTTGAAATTCTTTCTTGTCCACATGGAAACGGTCGTCAGCCGGAGACAGCACTTCACTCTCATCGATATAGTCAATCTCAATAGCCTCTAAAATCTGAGCTTCAACAAAATGCCCGATTCTGACCTTGGCCATCACTGGAATACTGACCGCTTCTTGGATTTCCTTAATCATCTTTGGATCACTCATACGAGAAACTCCACCAGCTGCACGAATATCAGCTGGAATCCGCTCCAAGGCCATAACAGCTGCCGCACCAGCAGCCTCTGCGATACGAGCCTGTTCAGGGTTCTGAACGTCCATGATAACCCCACCTTTGAGCATCTGTGCCAAGTTTTTATTTAGTTCATAACGATTTTCAGTCATTTCTTAATCCTCATCATTTGTATTGGTAGCTACCATTTCATTTTAAGCCAGATTAGAATGAAGTACAAGATAGAAAAATAATAATTGTCTGGGTACAGATGGATTAAAAAAACTATCTGACCTTAACTTAAGGCCAGATAGCTCAGCTATTGTTATTTTTCAGCTGTAAGTGCAGCCATTGTAATGTAGTTGTATGGTTTGTTAAAATGTGGCAAGAAGAATAGGTCTGTCAAAGCCAATTTATCAATTGTCACATGCTCTTGGATAGCAAGTGAGAACATGTGGATTCCCATACTAATTGCAGCATCATGTGAAACCATTTGTGCACCAAGGATTTCGCGACTGTCTTTATCAAAGACAATCTTGATGGCAACTTCGTGGTTGTCATGCTTCATAAATTCTGGTTTTTGAAGATCGTTAAAGCCAGTTTCAGTTGCATTATAGCCTGCAGCTTTGGCTTTTTCAAGAGTCAAACCAGTTGAAACCATGTGAAGACCATAGATTGAAATACCGTTTGATCCTTGCACACCGATTCCTTCCAATTCATGTCCACAAGCATTGTAAGCACCAACGATACCAGTACGTACAGCGTTAGATGCAAGAGCGATGTAGCTAGTGTCTTTACGAGCATTGTCATAAACAGTCGCACAGTCACCAACAGCGTATACACCTGGGATAGATGTTTCTTGTTTCTTGTCTACAAGGAAGGCACCGTTACGGAAGAGTTCAATCTTACCGTCAGCAAGAGCTGTGTTTGGACGGAAACCAACTGCAAGAACCACCATATCCACATCAAATGTTTCTTTGTCTGTTACCAAGCGTTCAACTTTACCGTCACCTTGGATGGCTTTAACTGTTTGACCAAGCGCCAAGCGGATGTTGTGGTCTTCCAAGTTCTTCGCCATCATTTGGGTAAAGTCTTTGTCATAGTAGCCGTTCAAAACAGTGTCTACGATATCAACAAGCACCACGTCTTTTCCAAGACGTTCGAAAGCTTCAGCCAGCTCAACACCGATGTAACCACCACCAACAACGGCAATGCGCTCAAGGTGTTTGCTCTTGTCAGCAAGTTTTTCGATTACTTCTTCTGCATTTTGGTACAACTTAACAAATTGAACATTTTCAAGAGTCGCTTTGAATTCGCGGTTGCCCTTAACGATTTCTACACCTTCGATTGGAGGCAAGATTGGAGTTGAACCAGTTGCAAAGATTAATTTGTCATAAGACTCTTTGTGCTCTTTTCCTTCAACTTCTGCAGTCACAACTTTGTTATCGTAGTCAATTGAAAGAACTGGTGAGTTCATGTAAATTTTAGCACCTTTTGCTTCCAATTTTTCTTTATCAGAGTAGAAGAGACCTTCTGGGCCATCAATTTGTTTCCCGATCCAAAGCGCCATTCCACAACCAAGGAATGAAATATTTGAGTTTTGGTCAAATACTACGATTTCGTTCTCATGACCAAAGTTATCCAACATCGTATTAATACAAGCTGTACCAGCATGGTTAGCACCAACTACAACAATTTTACTCATAGAAAAATTCCTACCTTTAATTTTTGATTTACTTTTCTAGTATATCATTTACTGTTAGCGTTTACAAGGTATTTGCTCAGAATTCTCTTTTTTTCAGAAAAAATACACTTAATATTAACAAACATTATTTTTCTATCGTTTTCATGCTAATTTTGAGCATATTTCTTGACTTTTTGTCAAAATTCATTTGTGAAAACGCTGACTTTATGATATGCTAGATACATGGAAAGAAAATGTAAGGGGTTTAATTTTTCTTTAACCAACTTATATTAAATGATTTCCTATAAAGAGAAAGGAGCTGGTAGCTTGCCTCTTCATTCACGTTCGGAACGGCTAATGGGAACAACTATCACGATTTCATTAGTAGATGAACAGGCTGATTGCCTACTTCAAGGAGTCTTTGATTTGCTCAAGGAGCTCGAATACCGCTTCAACGCCAATAGTCAAGAATCCGAACTGATGGAAATCAACTACAAGGCTGGAATCGCACCTGTTAAGGTTCATCCTGACCTATTTGAACTGATTGCTCTTGGACTAGAGCACAGCCTAGCTCCCTCTAGCCATCTAAATATCAGTATCGGTCCCTTGATTCAAACCTGGCGAATCGGATTTGCAGATGCACGGCTCCCGGAGCTAAACGAAATCGAAGCCGTCTTGCCACTAGTTGACCCACATTTTATCAAGTTAGATCCGACTAACTCTACTGTCTTTTTAGAGAAGAAAGGAATGAAGCTTGATTTAGGTTGTTTAGCTAAGGGCTATAGTGCAGATAAGGTTGCCCAGTATTTAAAAGCACACGGTGTCACCTCTGCCTTGATCAATCTTGGAGGAAATATCCTCACCATCGGGAATAACCAAGCCAAAGAAGGGAAAGCCTGGCAGATTGGGATTCAAGATCCGCGAAATCCTCGTGGCAATCATCTCCTAACCATTCCTGCTTCTAACAAATCCGTTGTCACTTCAGGTATCTATGAACGCCACCTGACAGTAGATGGAAAAGACTATCACCATATCTTTGATAGTGAGACAGGATTTCCTGTCGAAACCGATCTTGCTAGCCTAACGATTATCTCTGATAAATCCGTTGATGGTGAGATTTGGACAACCCGCCTATTTGGAGAACGTAGCGCTTCTATCCTCTGGCAAGTCGAAAGTTTAGATGGTATCGAAGCCATTCTCATCGACAAAGAGGGACGCCTTGCATGTTCTTCAGGCCTTCAAAATTGTATTATGTAAAAAGAGAAAGGAAATCTCATGCTAAAACTTATTGCCATTGTTGGAACGAACTCTAAACGTTCTACAAACCGCCAATTGCTCCAATACATGCAAAAACACTTTGCTGATAAAGCTGAAATTGAACTCGTTGAAATCAAGGATATCCCTGTTTTCAACAAACCAGCAGATAAGCAACTTCCAGCTGAAATTCTTGAGATTGCAGCTAAAATTGAAGCATCTGATGGTGTGATTATCGGTACTCCTGAGTACGACCACTCTATCCCTGCAGTTTTGATGAGCGCTCTTGCTTGGCTATCTTACGGTATCTATCCACTTTTAAACAAACCAATCATGATCACTGGTGCTTCATACGGCACACTTGGTTCATCTCGTGCCCAATTGCAACTTCGTCAAATCTTGAACGCTCCTGAAATCAAGGCAAATGTTCTTCCAGATGAATTCTTGCTCTCACACTCTCTTCAAGCATTTAACCCAAGTGGTGACTTGGTTGACCTTGACGTCATCAAGAAATTGGATGCCATCTTTGATGACTTCCGTATCTTTGTGAAGATTACTGAAAAATTGCGCAATGCACAAGAATTGCTTCGCAAAGATGCAGAAGAATTTGACTGGGAAAATTTGTAAGATAGGAGACCGAAAGAATGAAATTTGTTGGACTTGTTGGATCAAACTACGATCAATCATATAACCGCAAACTCTTGGAATTTATTCGTCGCAATTTCAAATTCAAATTTGAATTAGAAGTTCTTGAAATCGACGAAGTTCCAATGTTTAACCAAGACGAAAAATGGGACGAAAGCTTCCAATTGCGTTTCTTGTATAACAAAATTACACGTGCTGATGGTGTCATTATCGCCACTCCTGAGCACAACCACACTATCTCAGCTTCACTCAAATCTGTACTTGAATGGCTTTCATACGAAGTTCATCCATTTGAAAACAAGCCTGTTATGATTGTGGGTGCATCATACTATGACCAAGGAACATCACGTGCCCAAGTTCACCTTCGTAAAATCCTTGACGCTCCAGGTGTTAATGCCTACACGCTTCCAGGTAACGAATTCCTTCTTGGTAAAGCTAAGGAAGCTTTTGATAACGACGGAAATATCACCAACGAAGGAACTGTTAAATTCCTTGAAACTTGCTTAGATAACTTTGTAAAATACGTAGGAGTCGTTTCGAAATTGAAAAAACCAAAACCAATCGAACCAGAAGACTTGGATTGTGGAAAACCAATTGCTACAACCATTACAGAAGTTGATCCTGACGATCCAGAATGGGTAGAAAAAGTTGCTGCAATCACTGGAGCTGTTTCTGGTGATACCTATGTCAAATTGGACCACGGTATCTTGACGGTTAACCAAATTGATATGTTCTTGAAAGCTATGCCATTTGAATTGACATACGCTGACGATAACAACCAATTCCTCTACTACAACAACGCTCACCAAGATCCAGACACCATGTTTGCCAAACGTGTACCACCTCAATCAGGTAACCGTATGTCGACTGTTCACAATTCTCTTCCACCAGCACGTATGAAGAATGTAGAGTGGGTCATCGGAACACTTCGCAACGGAAACCAAGAATACGTCCGTACGATCGTTCCAGGTTCTCCTGCAGGCGTCATCAATACTCACAACTACCAAGCGATGTACTATCCTGACGGATCATACGCTGGTATCAATGAAATTGTCTTTAACTTCCAACCATGGCTTGACTGGTACCTAAAAGAAACGGGTCAACGTTTGGTAGGCGGTAACGGACCATTTGCTCCTGCTGCTGGAGGACATGGAAATGCTGATGCTACTTCTGGCGCTTCTGATTCAGGTGATGCTGGAGGCCACGGTGGTGGCGCAGACGCTACTTCTGGTGCAAGCAACTAAGAAACCCAAAAGGAGCCAAATGGCTCCTTTTTTTTATTACAACAGAAAAAGGGCTTGTAAATCATCTACAGCCCCCTTTCATTTTATGAGTTAGGATCATCTAAACTACGGCCGTGTAAACCTTTTTCACGTTGCACTTGGCGTAGTTTTTCTGGCGTTACGTCATTTCCTTCCTCGTCCACAATTTTAATTCCTTCAATATGGTGACGAACAGCACGACGATAGCCTTCAATGTATTCCTCACGAAGTTTAGCTTGTTCCACTTTTTCAGCAGAAGTTAAGCCTTCTGTTTTTTTCTTTTTAGCGAGCTCGTTGATACGAGCGATTTTTTTTGAATCCATGTTTATCTCCTTTGTAAAAAGATACAGTTTATTTAATAGAGAGTCTACTTGGTATTGATTTGGTTAAAGCGTGCAAGCTTAGCTGCTTTCTTGGTTAATTGCGACAAGATGGCCAATCGATTTTGACGGATATCTTGATCATCGGTCATTACCATAGTATTCTCAAAGAAAGCATCAATAATTGGGCTAAGCGCAAAGAGTTGTTCTAATTGCTGACTTGCAGTCCCTGATAAAACGAGTGACTCTACTGCTTCCGCCAAGGCTTTCTCTTCTTCATTTTCAAAAAGAGCCGAATCAACTGTTTCAGATCCTTCAGCTTTCTCAGACAAGTTGAAAGCACGTGAGAGAGATTCGACAGATGATTTGAAGTTTTCTTCTTTGCTTGCTTCTACAAGAGCACTTACTGCTTCCAACATATCCGCCACGACAAAGTTCGAACTTGCAAGGACTGCCTCCTTAATGTCTTTCGGAGTAGAACCCATCATCTTATCAACACGAGCCTTGATAAAGTCCATGACCTCTGCTTTATTTCCATAAGTCAAGCTGTCAAATTTCAAAGTGTAAAGGCTATCAATCAACTCATCCATGGCAATGTGCCAACCAAAAGCATCCAAGATACGAACTACACCTTGAGTTGCACGACGAAGGGCATAAGGGTCATTAGAACCTGATGGAATCAAACCTACTGAGAAGAAACTCAAAATCGTATCCAATTTGTCTGCAATGGCTAGAATGGCTCCAATCTTGCTCTCTGGGAGAGCTCCGTCCGCTGATGTAGGCATGTAGTGTTCACGAATGGAAGCCGCAACTGCTGGAGTTTCCCCAGCAAGAAGGGCATATTTCTCACCCATAATTCCTTGGAGTTCATCAAACTCACCAACCATCCCTGTCAACAAGTCAAACTTATAAATGGATGCTGCGCGGGCAAGATCAATCGTTTCATCCACTGATAAACCAGCTTTTTCCGCCAAAAGGACGGCAATCTGACCAGTACGAATCATGTGTTCACGAAGGGAACCAATCTTTTCATGGAAGGTGACGTTGTTTAATTTTTCAACAAGGTCAGAAATAACCAATTTTTGGTCTTCACGCCAGAAGAATTCTCCGTCTTCCAAGCGGGCAACTAAGACTTTTTCATTACCCTTGATGACATTTTCCAAATGCTCTGCGTTTCCATTACGAACAGAAATGAAGTTTGGCAAGAGTTTACCATCCTGATCACGAACAACAAAGTAACGTTGGTGTTCCTTCATTGATGTCACCAAGACTTCTTCTGGAACTTCAAGGTATTTGGCATCAAAACTTCCCATAAAGGCAGTTGGGTATTCAACCAAGTTCAAGACTTCATTCAGCAAATCAGCATCAATTTCGATACGTACACCATGTTCAGCTTCGATTGCCTTGATTTGGTCAACAATCATTTGCTCACGTTCACGAGGATCTGCGATTACAAACTGAGCACGAAGGTCTTCTTCATAACTCAATGCTGACTGAATCTTAGTTTCTTGTCCCAAGAAACGATGGCCGCGACTCACACGACCGCCCTTGATATCAAGGAAATCCAAATCAAACTCTTCTTCATCTAAAAGAACTGTCAAAGTGTGTACAGGGCGGATATATTCAAAGGTGTTGTTAGCCCAGTGCATGCTGACAGGGAATGTCAGTGACTTCAAGACGTCTACTACACCTGGAACAATGGCTTCAACTGGTTGCCCCACTTCTTCCTTGGTAACATAGACATATTCTTCACCCTTGATTTCACGGAATTCAATATCTTCAACCGTCAATCCTTTCCCACGGACAAATCCTTGAGCTGCTTTGGTGAAGTTTCCATCACTATCCAAGGCAATTTTCTTTGCTGGTCCCTTGAAATCTTCGGTCAAATCAGACTGTTTGTCTGCAAGACCAATCACACGAACAGCCAAACGGCGTGGTGTTGAGAAGGTTTGAATGGCTTCAAAGGAAAGACGATTTTCTTTGAGGAAGGTTGCCATTTTTTCACCTAGTTGTTTTTCACTAGGAGTTACTACGTAGGCTGGTAACTCTTCAAGACCGAGTTCTACTAATAAGTTTTTTGTCATGTTTTTTCCTTTACATTTTCTTCAATCTTTTTTTGATATGCACCTTAGTACTGGGGACGTCGCTAACTAACTTTTGTGAGTCTGTAAGGAAATCTTATACCAAATAAACTAAGATTTCCAACAGTTTCATCAAAGTGGATTTAGCTGACTGATTTTTGAACCCAAGGTTTCAAAAATCCCCACATAACAGTACGGCGGTGCATATCCCTCTAGCAAGTCTTCGACTTGCCTTTAACGATTTTAGAGCACAGTATTACTTACTATTCTGCGTCTTCTGCTAAGAGTTTAGCTCGTGTTGCTTCATCCAAAAGTGGGTAGCCTAGGCGTTTGCGTTCTGCGACAAAGGTTTTGGCTACGACACGGGCCAAGTTACGGATACGAGCGATATAGCCTGCACGCTCTGTTACGGATACGGCACCACGCGCGTCAAGTAGGTTAAAGGTATGTGAACATTTGAGAACATAGTCATAGGCAGGGTGAACCAAGCCTTCTTTTAATGCACGACCAGCTTCTTTTTCAAACTTATCAAAGTTTTCAAGCAACATTTCTTGGTCCGAAATTTCAAATGAATATTTTGAGTGCTCATACTCAGGTTGAATAAAGATTTCTCCGTATTTCACACCATCAGCCCACTCGATATCATAGACAGAGTCCACTTCTTGAATGTAAGAAGCCAAACGTTCCAAACCATAGGTAACTTCCGAAGTCACAGGGCCAGTTGCCAATCCACCAACTTGTTGGAAGTAAGTGAACTGAGTGATTTCCATCCCATCAAGCCAGACTTCCCATCCAAGACCAGCTGAACCAGTAGAAGGATTTTCCCAGTTGTCCTCAACGAAACGAATATCGTGTTCCAAAGGGTTGATTCCCAATTTTTCTAAAGACTCAAGGTAAAGTTCTTGGATATTTGATGGAGAAGGCTTCATGACCACTTGGAATTGGTGGTGTTGGTAGAGACGGTTAGGATTTTCTCCATAACGACCGTCAGCAGGACGACGTGATGGTTCTACATAAGCCGCATTCCATGGCTCAGGTCCGATAGCACGAAGGAAAGTGTAAGGGCTCATCGTTCCCGCACCTTTTTCATTATCATAAGCCTGCATAAGCATACAACCTTGGCCATTCCAAAATTGTTGCAAAGTAAGGATGATTTCCTGGAAAGTCAATTTTTTAGACATTGTTTACTCCTTTTTTATAAATTCTTATGACTTTGGATGCAAAAAGAACCGTGTCTTTGCTCCTAAGTCTGTGACCTAGGGGCGTCAGAAACGCGGTTCCACCCTAATTTATTACTTCATTGTTTTTAAAAATACGACAGAAAGCGCCAGTTTCTTACCTTGTTCTACTTGGCTCCCACTACCCCAAGCTCGCTTGAAGAACGCCATAAGACTTTCTTTCTTGTTAATTATTATATCAGAAAGAGAGAAAATTTACAATTCTTTTTCTTACTTTCTAAAAATCCATCTCATCCACACGAGGTGCGCCCGAAGTCACTGAAATTGTCTTTAAGACTTCTCGCTCGTCTTTGCTGAGTTCAATTCCAAAACAGTCAAGATTGCTCTGGATGCGAGAGGCTGTCACTGACTTAGGTAGGGGTAAAAATCCTTCTGCCAAGCTCCAAGCCAAGGCAATTTGAGCAACTGATTTCCCATGATTAGCAGCAATTTCTTGGACTTCTGTCTTGTCAAACAACTCCCCTTGCCCAAATGGTCCCCATGCCTCTAAGAGAATTCCTTTCTCTCTACAGTAGTCAACCACTTCCTCTTGATAAACTCCTGGTGCCAAGCGAACCTGATTGACCGCCGGGATGATTCTTGCTGTCTCAAGCAAGGCGTCCAAATGATGAGGAAGGAGATTACTAACGCCGATAGCACGTATTTTGCCTTCTTGGTAAAGGTCCTCCATCGCTCTCCAGACTTCAGCATTGCGAGTTTTCCATTCGTCATTTTCTCTTAGTGGTTTTGGATTTGGCCAATGGATAAGATACAAATCTAGATAATCCAATCCCAGTTTTTCCATTGATTCTTCAAATGCTTGGCGAGTTTCTTCATAGCTGTGATTGGTATTCCAGAGTTTGGTCGTTACAAAGATTTCTTGTCGTGGAATACCGCTATCTCGAATAGCACGACCAACACTTTCCTCATTTTTATAGATAGCTGCAGTATCGATATGACGATAACCAGCCTTTAAGGCTTCTAAAACGGCTTGATAGGCTACCTCTCCATTTTCAGCTTTCCATGTTCCAAATCCTAGTACAGGAATGGAAACTCCATTATTCAGGGTATATGATTTCATCGTTTTTCCTTTCTATGTGAAGAAAATCTAAAGAAACAAAATTCTGATTATCAGAACACTTGCTCCTTTAGATTTTAACAATTATTGATCACGGTCGTAATAGATCTCGTGAGCCTTCAAGCGAGAATTGAGCAATTCAGGAACAGTTACAAATGTATACCCTTCACCCTTTAAATACTCAATGACACTTGGTAGAGAATTAACAGAAGGACCATGGATATCATGCATGAGAATGATAGAACCATTACGAACTTGGTGTTGAATTTCTGTCAAAATAGCAGCTTCATTCTTACTCTTCCAGTCCAAACTATCCACATCCCACATGATAAAACTCAAGTCAAGACTATTTCGAATATCATCAGTGATGGCACCATAAGGTGGACGCATCAGTTTAGAGCTTGATCCTAAAACTTGAGTCAACAAATCTTCTGTATCAGTGATTTGCTTTTTAGCATCTTCGAGGGATAATTTAGAAAGGATAGGGTGATCCCAGCTATGATTTCCCACAACATGACCTTCCGATTTCATTCGTTTCAGAAGATCCTCATTTCCTGCTATGTTTTTTCCAAGTACAAAGAAGGTTGCTTTTACACCATACTTAGCCAAGGTATCCAAGGCTTGTGGAGTTGTAGTCGGATTTGGACCATCATCAAAGGTCAAGGCTACAACCTTTTTATTTTTCTTGGCAAAGTAAGCTTGATAAAGTTCAGCATCTTTTTCTAGTAAATAAGAGGAATCAATGACATCAAAGAAACTGGATATTGGTAAAGCAATTTCTTCAACAGTCTCTCCAGGATTAGCAGGATAAAGGATAATTTGACTATCTTTATAATCAAAACTCCAAGATGCCAAATCCTGATCTGTGAAGTTTTTGACAACCTGATCAATTTTTGTCTGGTCAAGTTTCTTATCTTCTAGAGTTGATTTGATTTGACTTAGTAAGAGTTCCTTAGCCTTGCTTGCATCTTTAAAAAGTTTACTGAGGTCAAAATCTTTCCCATCTTCAGTCAAGAAAATTTTTCCTAAAGAAGTCTTTTCTTTTTCTTCAACCTTTGCTGCAGACAAATCGTAGACTTGCTTTCTGATATTACGAGCAACAACTCCCTTTAAGACAGGATCCAGCTGTTCAGTATAATAAAAGACCAGATCCTCTTTATCTTCTAGATTTTCTTTGATGTCTTGGTTGATTTTTTCTCTAATAGACGCAATAACTTCCTCTCCTTGCAGAGGGTAGTAGGCAATCACCTCCGCTTGCCCTTTTCGGAAATTGTCCCTCTGACTACCTGAGTTGAATTGCTGATCCTTGTCGCTTTTTAACGCTTCAATTTTTTGTTCATAAGATTGCTTTTGTAGAACCTTGTAGCCAATGGCACTTCCCAAAAGAATCATAGCGATTCCTAAGATCCCAACAAAGGAAAGCAATAACCTTCTCTTTTTATCGTGAGAAACACGGTTCATATTTTTCTTCATATTTCCATCATATCAAATCAAAGCTATTATTTCAATGATAAACAGATAATCTAGCTCCATTTCAAAAAATAAAGAAAAAGCTTAGAATTCTCTAAGCTTCTATTTTAAAAGCGAATTGCTTCACGTGTTTTTTCATATGAAGTCACAAAACGGTTTGTAACTCCTGGTTCTGCAACTTCCAAGGCTTGAGAAATCTTCTCAAATGATGCCCGGTAGTCAAACTCTTTCTCAAAAATTTCAAGTGCTTCGTTGAAAGCCTCTTGGATGCGTTCATCAAATGAACGGTAACGATTTGAGTATTGGAGAAGTTGCTCTGTCAAAGTTGCATACTGAACAATATCGTATGTTTCTGTCTCAAGTACTGCCATATCATTCGTTGCAATTTCAAGAATTCGCTTAACAGATTCAATATTAACCTGCGGTTGTTCTAGCTCCGCCATCAAATCTTCAGTGTTATGACTTGCAGTAAAGAAGAGTTTCAAGAAACTTTGAGGGATTCCTGGTAAGTTTCGCTTTTCCATGTAACGTTTGATGGTGTGCAAACGATTCACATAGACATTTGCTTTTTGGCGAGCATTGAGGTCGTCTTTTTCAATTTGCGCAAGTCGTTCGCTCACAGAAATTTGCTCATCTTCAATATCTTTGAGATTGCTTTGAAGCATTTCCAACTGTTCTTCAAGAACAGAATAGGCTTGAGCAGATTCTCTTTGATCCTCTGTTACTTCTAAAATAGCAGTATCAAGTGCAGCTAATTCTTCTTGAAGTCGGCGAACATGATTTCCATCACTTTCTGGAAGAAGGTAAGTTTTATTCAGGCGTTCAAGATCTTGAACAAGCACCTGGTTATTTTCTTTCAAGTGGTTGAGATAGGTTGGAAGTGTTGAGAGGAGATTCTCAACGACTTTTTGAGCCGCAATTTCACGAGTGAAAATATCATAAAGTGCGTTGATTTCTTCTTGAATGCGATTATTTTCATACTCTGCATTGTCCAACTCCAACTGACGAATGTTTTCTTGATTATTCTTCAAAGATTCATGCAAAAGTTGGAAACGTGACTCAATATCTGTTTCAGTAAAGTGATAATTGGCATCCAAAAGCTTACGATAGCCTTCTTCCAAATCTGCTAATTGGTCTGGTAATTCCTTTGTCAAGGTTTCAACAAGAGCTGGAATCCGATCAACAATATGCGTTAGAGCAAGAATATGATTTTCAGTATCATCTAAGATTGCTGCAGCTTCAACTGGGTCACCTGATGAGTTAAGGGTAACAAATTGAGAGAATTCCGATTGGATGTTTTCCAATTGTTTCTCAATCTCAGGAAGAGCTTTTCCATATTTCTCTGAGTCCTCTGCAACAGTATGTTGAAGAGTTTCAAACAAGTCCAAAGCATGTAGGACACGACCACTATTCTTAGATTCTTGCTTTTCAAGTTCAGAAAGGGCATTGCGAATAGCTGCAATATCCTCTTCAATCAAACTAATCTGGCTTTCAATTTGATCAATCTTGTGAGCTGCTTTAAAGAAACGGAAAGAATTATTGTAGTTTTCAGCTTCAAAGAGGTGATTTTCGATGTCTGCAAATGAGTTCAGAGATAAATCAACCCATTTTTGATTCCATTCACGAAAGGTTACCTGACTTTGACCAATCAAGTGCATATTTTTAACGGCTTCAACCTCATCATTTACAGGAAGGTTGTAGAGTTCTTCTTTTCTTTCTTCAAGCGCCGTTAATCTGCTTACATTACGCTTACGTAGAAAAATGGCTGTTACATAAGCTAAAATCAAAATGACCGCAATCGCAACCATTAGATAAATTAGTTGTCCATTAGACATATCAAACTCCTTTTATACTAGAAACAATCGTAATGATTATATCATATTTTTTAAACCAAGGGAACTATTTCCCACATTTTTTAGACGTCAAGTGTACTGTAAACAGCGTTTTCTTCGATAAATTCGCGACGAGGTTCTACCCGATCGCCCATCAACATATCAAAGATTCTATCTGCTTCAGCAGCATCATCTACTGAAACACGCGCCATCAAGCGATGTTCAGGGTCCATAGTTGTTTCCCACAATTGGTGGTCATCCATTTCTCCCAACCCCTTATAACGTTGGATGGTTGGTTTTGAACGCCCTTCACTGTGACGTGTTAAGGCTTCTTGGAGTTTAATTTCTTGATCTGTACCTGGCTGGATGTATTCTTTGATCTCACTTCCAACTTTAACCCCATAAATCGGTGGTTGGGCAATATAAACATAACCAGCTTCTAGAATTGGTTTCATGTAGCGGTAAATCAAGGTTAGCAAGAGAGTTCGAATGTGGGCTCCATCAACATCGGCATCGGTCATCAAAACGAGTTTTTGGTAACGAGCCTTAGTGACATCAAATTCTGCACCAAATCCTGTCCCCATGGCTGTGAAGAGACTTCGAATTTCTTCGTTGGCAAGAATCTTATCCATGCTAGCTTTTTCAACGTTCAAGATCTTACCACGAATTGGAAGGATAGCCTGGAATTCACGGTTACGACCAGATTTAGCTGATCCACCGGCCGAGTCCCCTTCGACGATGAAGAGTTCGGTTTCAGCAGGATTATTTGAAGAACAGTCTGCTAGTTTTCCTGGAAGATTGGAAATTTCCAAGCCAGATTTCTTGCGTGTGACTTCACGCGCACGCTTGGCAGCCACACGAGCCTTGGCAGCCAAAATTCCTTTTTCCACGATACGCTTGGCAATCTGTGGATTTTCCATGAGAAAATCAGAGAAGGCATCGCTGAAAAGGCGATTGGTGATCTTAACCACTTCACTATTGCCCAGTTTGGTCTTGGTTTGTCCTTCAAACTGTGGATTTGGATGCTTGACAGAGATCACAGCAGTCAGACCTTCACGGACATCTTCCCCTGTTAGGTTGTCTTCATTGTCTTTTAGCAGCTTATTTTTGCGGGCATAATCATTGATAACACGCGTCAGTGCTGTACGGAAACCTTGCTCATGCGTTCCGCCTTCATGGGTGTGAATGTTATTGGCGAAACTCATGACGTTTTCGTGGTAACCGGTTGTGTACTGCATGGCTACTTCAACGGTAATATCATCCATCTCACCGTCTGTGTAGATTGGTGTATCAAAGATCACATCCTTGTTCTCGTTGATATATTCAACGTAGCTAGCAATCCCACCCTCATAGTGGTAATGCTTGGTTTGTTCGAGACCTTCACGCTTATCTGTGATGGAGATTCGAAGACCTCGGTTCAAAAAGGCTAGTTCTTGAATACGTTTGTTTAATTTTTCAAAGTCAAAGGTCGTTGTTTCTGTAAAAATCTCTGGGTCCGGCGTGAAGTGAACTGTTGTTCCGGTTCTATCCGTATCTCCAACCACTTCAAGATCAGCAACGACATTCCCACGGTGGTATTCTTGATAATAAATTTTTCCGTTTTTATGAACCCGAACATCTAGTTGAGTTGAGAGGGCATTTACTACTGATGAACCCACACCGTGCAATCCACCTGATACCTTGTATCCGCCACCGCCGAATTTTCCTCCAGCGTGAAGAACAGTAAAGACGGTCTCAACGGCAGGACGTCCTGTCTTTTCCTGAATGTCAACAGGAATACCACGTCCATCATCCACAACGGTGATGGAATTATCTGGCTCAATAAGGACTTGGATATGACTGGCAAATCCTGCTAGGGCTTCATCAATTGAATTATCAACGATTTCCCAGACTAGATGGTGAAGGCCTTCTTTTGAAGTCGACCCAATATACATACCTGGACGCATACGAACGGCCTCCAACCCCTCCAAAACTTGAATTTGGCTGGCATCATAATCCTGTGCCTGTTGATTTTTGATTTCTTCTGTCATTTTTTCCCTTTTCTTACATGTCTATTGCTTGTCTCAGTGTCACAACGTTTTTAAAAAGATAGGCATCTAAGCCGGCAGCTTTCCCTGCTTCTACATCAATATTCCTGTCACCAATGACCAAACCAGATGTAATATGATATTTATCACGTAAATAAATCATGGACTCAGGATCTGGTTTTCGTTTAAAGCCAGAACTGGCAGTCACCACCTCGGTGAAGTAGTTCGCTATCTGGGTCTTAGCAAGAAGTTCTAGAACTTGGTCATTTCGATGAGAAACCAAGAAATGGCGACCACCCTTGTCCGAAATGTCTTTGAGTAGTTCTGGAATCCCTTCAAACAAAACTGGATACTCTAGCTCACGCGCTTCATTTTCTTTGTAGTTTTCTAAAAAATTCTCGATGTCTGGGGCAAACTTCTCAATGGCAAAAGCTGTCGAAACCTTCAAGGCTTCGTAAACACAGTCGTGTTCTTGCTCTATTCCGTATTGGGCTAAGGTCTCTACAAAGGCTGCTGTAGAAGTCTCATAATTATCCAATAGGGTACCACCTAAATCCCATATGTAGTCGTGATATTTCATACCCTTCATTATACCATTTTTTTACGAAAAAAGCGATGATTTCCTAGATTTTTCCAAGCAAAAACGAGAGCCGAACTCTCGTCTTATTGTTGATTTCCAAAGACATCTCGATAGAGCATGCCGACTCGTAAACTTTCAGCATCTCCTCCCAACTGCTCTACCAACTCATAGGCAAAGGCAAGGGCAGTTGACGGTCCTCGGCTGGTTGTTAGATTGCCATCCACAACTACTGTTTCCTTTCGGTAAATTCCATCAGTAATTTGCTCCTGAACACCGTCATAACAGGTGAAGTGCTTGTCTTTCAGGATACCTGCTTGATGGAGGGCGATTGGAGCTGCACAGATGGCAGCAATTTTCTTTCCTGCTTGATTAAAGGCTTGAATCTCAGAAATAAGGGCTTGATTATCCCGTAGGTGAGCTGAGCCTGGCATACCACCTGGAAGAACGACCAAGTCATAGTCGGACAAATCGCCATCAAAGATATGGTCGGCTTTTACCCGAATGTCATGTGACCCTGTCACCTGCTCTTCAAATCCTACCATATCACAAGAAATGTTTGCTCGACGCAAGACATCGACTACTGTCAAGGCTTCGATTTCTTCAAAACCCTGGGCTAAAATAACTGCTACTGTTGCCATAGTGGCCTCCTTATTTGATTTGTTTTAGGACGACTTTCTTTCGTTTGAATGGAACTTTTCCACTTTTCTCCTCCGCTAGGTTTGTCTGGTAACTCATAGACAAAAGGAGACCAACACCAATGAGGTTGCTAATAATTGCGGAGCCCCCTTGAGAAATGAAAGGCAGAGGAATCCCTGTCAAAGGAAGCAAGCCTGTCACGGCACCGATATTTTCAAAGATATGGAAGAGCAACATCATGATAAAACCAGTCGAAATGTAGGTGTAGAACTGGTTATTTGACCTGAGAGTAATCTTCAACATCCGATAGATGAGAAGTAAGTACAAGGCAACAACAAAAACCGAACCAATGAAGCCAAAATCCTCAGCAATCACCGTGAAAATCATATCACTCTCACGTACTGGAATGAGGAGATTGGACACATTGAAACCTTGCCCAAACAAGCCACCACTTCCAATCGCAATTTGTCCCTGCGCCTGTTGGTAAGTCGTTGTTTGCGCAAAGTCAAAGGGATTGAGCCAAGCCAAAATGCGGTTGATCTGGTAAGTTGGCATTCCAATCTGATGCAAGAAGGCACGTCCATCCTTGCTTATAAAGATGGCCATAAAACCTGCAACTGCAGTCACTCCTGTCGCAAAAACAGGAATGATAATCTTCCACGAAACACCTGAAAGGAGAACCATACCTGCAAAAATAGCTACAAAGACCAAGGCAGTCCCCAAGTCACTTTGTAGGGCTAAGAGGATCAAGACTGGGATGGTAAAGGCAATCATCCAACCAATCAATAGGAAATCCAAGGGAATAGTCCGTCGCCATTCCTTGTGTTTTTGAGTGAATTGTACGATGACTCGAGCCAACATCAAGATATAGGAAATCTTCATGAACTCCGATGGCTGAAAGAGTGTCGTTCCACCAATCGATACCCAGTTCTTGGCACCTGTTGATGCTACAAGATTTGGATTGTAGAAAACAAGAGGGAGGACCATCAAGGCTAGGCCTAAACCATAGAGATAAGGAGTCACCTTCCATAAAAACTCAGTATTGAAGAACATGACCACAAAACCAATGACAAGGCCCAAGGAAATCCAAGCAATTTGCTGGCCTAGTATTGGTAACACATTATTTGGATAGTCATGACTAACTGCTATATAAATGGCCACTACTCCAATCACCAGTAAACAAAACACTGGTAGAAGGAGGCTATAATCGACTCGAGAGTCGAAGGAACGTTTCATATTTTTTACCTTTTCTCTTTCTTGGATTTTTCTTTCATTCTATTGCGACGAGATTGGAGAAAATCAGCTACAGCAGGCTCTAGCTGTTCTCTAGAAAGAACTTGAACAGCCCTTTCTTTTGACAAGGTCTGGGCGATTTGTTTACCATAACGCTTGCTGACAACACGACTGTCTAAGATTACAGCAACCGAACCTTGGTTGGGCCGTCTAACAGTACGACCAAGGGCTTGTTTTAGCCGAATGATCGCCATCGGTAACTGATAATCATAGAAAGGATTTTTCCCTTCTTGACGCAGTTCTTGGTTTAACTTTTTGGTTAACGGCTCTTGGGGATTTTGGAAAGGCAATCTCGGAATCACTTGAATCACGCAAGGATGGGTTGAAAAATCAACTCCTTCCCAGAAACTGCCTGTTCCAAGCAAGATCTGGCGTTCACCCTTTTCAAAACGTTTTTTCAGTTGACTTGGTTCCCCATTTTTATACTGAGCTAGATGCGGTTGGTCGAGCAGGTCCGAAACTGCCAGCAACATTTCTTTTGAGGTAAACAAAACCAATAAAGGTTCTTGGAAGGCTTGTAAACCTCGGATAACAGAAGCCACTTCACTAGCATAGTCAAAAGGTGAAACTTCCGTCACAAGAGGAAAGTCATCAATTAGAAAGACTTCTTGTTGCTCCTGTTTTGCTACATCAAGCCTAACAAGCGGAGCATCTGGAAAGCCCAATAAATCTGCTAGGGAAACTCGATTGCTGATTTCAAGAGTAGCTGATACTCCTAGGAGCCTACAATCTTCTGGCAATAAGTCTGCTAGTATAAAGCGACCTTTTTTGCTTGAACAAATCAAGACATCCTTGCTAGATTTCTCTGCTGTAGCAAGCCAAAATTCACGGTCCGAGGTGAAAAAGTTTGCAAGCTCTCTATACTCTGGGAGAGCTAGCTCCGAAAAATGCTGGCGCAACTGTTCAAGAGAATCCAACCACTTTCCATTCCTAAGGCCCGACTGATAGTGCTCCATCAAGTAACGACATTCAAAGCCGATACTCTCAAGCAAGCGTTTCTGAACCAAATCTTCATCTGTCTCCAAGGACTTATCAAGCTGGGTTACAAGTTCCTCAAGGCGATAAGCCTGCTGGGCTAAATTTTCGAGAGCTAGTAGCATTTTTTGAGCTTCATCCAAGATCAGCAAACGGTTGTCGACAAACTCTGGATTGTCTTCCAAACGAGTGATCAGATAGGCATGATTGGTCAAGAGAACACGACTGGTCTTGGCCTTTTCCTGCCCTCGTTTCCAAAAATCCTCTGTAGCAAATAGGCTTTTCTTTGAAAGCTTACCATCGTGGACTAGTTCAGGCAGAAAGTGCTGATAGCGATAAAGTTGCCCGATTTCGTCCAAGTCGCCAGTCTCTGTCTCTGTTAGCCAGATGAGCAGTTGCATTTTAAAGCGTGTGAAAAGGCGATTGGACTCCGGTCGATGGAGAACTCGGTGAAAGGCATCCAGTTTTAAATAATTTTGAGGCCCCTTGAGACTATGAATTTCCAGATGGAAGACCTCTTTTAAGCGCTGACCTTCTTCTTGCATGATTTGATTTTGAAGAATTTTGGTGGGAACACTCACTAGGATCCCTGCTTGACCCTCCAAGTTCAAAGCTGGGAGGAGATAACCATAAGTCTTTCCCAGTCCTGTTTGAGCTTGGATGAAGGAAGTCTGGTGTTCTTCCAATAAGTGCTCAACCTTCTC
The DNA here is from genome assembly GCF_023109315.1 of Streptococcus oralis. Classification (GTDB taxonomy): domain Bacteria; phylum Bacillota; class Bacilli; order Lactobacillales; family Streptococcaceae; genus Streptococcus; species Streptococcus oralis_BS. The sequence continues at coordinate 352,839 of NZ_JALDUF010000001.1, read as the reverse complement.
CGCAAATTCCAACTGTTGCGGACGCTCCTCCAGCCCCAATAAAGAAATATTTTTAGCAAAATCTTTGGATAACTTTCGTGGGACTAAGCCTTTGCTTTCCTTTCTGAGGAAAAGTCCATGAAGCTCCATCAAGTCCGGTAAAGACAAGAGAGATTGTTGCTGATAGACCTCCTCAATCACCAGATAACTTTCATAGAGAAGGTTGTCTGCAAGGTTTAATAAGCTTTCTAAGAGCCCTTTTGGTAACTCAAAAAGTTTTTGACGCATGTAAAGCAAGAGTTCTGCTGTTGCCTGAGCATCTGACAGGGCAGTATGGGCATGTTCCAGCTCAATGCCCAACTCTTGACAAAGGATTCCTAAGTTATACTTTTCAAACTGAGGATACAGAACTTGAGCAAGCTCAACTGTATCCACCCGCGGTGTGCGCAATTCATATCCTTCAAAAAAGAGAAATTCTGCAAGAAGGTTGGCATCAAACTGTACATTGTGCGCAACAAAAATACCGTCCTTAACCAATTCAAAAATTTTTCCGGCCACCTGAGAAAACTCTGGTGCCGCAGCCAAACGCCGATCGGTCAGACCCGTTAATTCTTTGATATGAGAATCCAAGGGTTCGTGGGGATTGACATCAGTCGCATACTGATTGATGATTTCACCATTCTCAATCACCACAATGCCTACTTGAATAATTTTTGCCTTGCTTCCGGTGCTGGTCGCCTCTAAATCAACGACCACATACCGATCATTTCTTGCATTCATCATTAAAAATTATATCAAAAAAAGCATGATTTGACACCCCTCAACTTTGATAACAACCTCGCTTTTCTTTTGAGTTTGAGTAAAAATCAAGACCTTAAAAGTGAGAATTCCTCGTAAGTTCAGCAGTTGATTGCTGGTTCTGAGGTATTTGAAAACCTTATCAACAAACCTACATCAACATAAAAAGACAACCAAGGTATTAACTACCTTTTTGAGATATTTTTTTCATTGTTTTCGGAAGAGCTTTACTAATTTCGGTAGGCAAGACAAGGTAATTTTCTTGAGCTAGTTCTTGCGCGATAGCTGAATGAAGGTGAGCCGCTACCACCACTCTCTCATAGAGACTGACTTGGTCAAACTGACCTGCAAAACCTGCAATCATCCCAGCCAGAGTATCTCCCATCCCACCAGTTGCTTGATAGGGTCCTCCAACCTGTAACTGATAATATTCAGACTGACCAGCTTGCCAGATACGAGTCGCTGGACCTTTCTCGACAAGAATCGTTCCTTGAGGAAAAGCAGAAAGAGCTCTGGCAGTCGCCTCTGTATTTTGATGGTCAAGAACTATACCAGACAGTCTTTCCCATTCCTTTTGGTGGGGAGTTAGGATGAGCTGACTGGAAGGAAGTGGTAACTGGCCTTTTGCTAAGATGCCCAAAGCACCGCCATCTGCAATCAAAATCTGGTCTTTTCTAAGGTTGTCAAAGACCTGTTTTACGAGTTCTTCTCCAAAAGCATCGTCCCGTAAACCAGGCCCCACTAAGACAACTTCTGCCTTCCCTATCTGTTCCTTTAGTAATGCTTTATCCTTTAGAGAAAAGGCCATAGCCTCAGGTAAATGACTGTGCAGAGCTGGAATATTTTCCCTATCCGTTCCAACGGTCACCAATCCTGCACCGCTTTTTACAGCTGCTAAAGCAGCCATGATGATGGCACCACCATAAGGATAGGTCCCACCCAGTAACAGCAGACGACCATAGTCTCCTTTATGACTTATACGAGAACGTTCAATAATGACTTTTTCTAGTAAGGTTTGATCAATCACTTTCATCGTTTTTTCCTCAACTATCCTTTACCTGATTGTTTTAAGACAATCCGATACACTTTTTTAGTCCACTCTTCCAAACCTTCTCCATCATGGTCAAGATAATACACCCTATCTAGTAATCGACTTGGAATAATATTTTCAAATTGGAACTTATTATGAGTTGGAATAATGCAAATATACAACTCACTTAATAAATTAAGCATGTCCTTAATTTTTGCAACATGGTAACCATCAAAAATATAACCAGGAACTTTAATCAAATCTGTATAGATAAAATGAAAACTTACTCCAGGAATAAACTTATCTTGTAATTCTTTCTCTGAAGGAGCTCGACCTAATAAACGCTCCATCGCCAATCGATAACCAGAACTTGTATTTGACCATCCTAACATGACATAGTCAAAATAATCTTTCGGATCAGATGCAGCATTTCGACTATTCAAAACCAACTCCTCAGCATCTCGCCTAAAGGCTTTCACAGCAGATAAGAGCTGACCTGTTTTAAAAATAGAAATCGCTGCATCTATAGTCGTAGTATGGCTACAGTAGTCTGAAGTCACTAGCCTCTTATGTAGATCATAAGTCGAAGCTACTCTTTTATCTGTAGGGGTAAATGGTGGAAGAAAGGGATGCTGACAGATGTAATCTAAAATCTCTTTTTTTAAACAAGAATCAGCACACTCGATACTTGTTTGACGTTTATGAAGTTTTTCGTAAGCTATAAATTTAGCAATTTTTTCTAATTCCCACTCTTGAATATTTGGATAATCAATTAGTGCTAAGTAGTATATTCCATCCCATTGTAAACTATATTCTCCATTATAAATTTTTAAAATCATCTAATCACCTCACTCCATTATACTACAAAAGGAGGGGCAAACCTCCTTCTACACTATTTTCCCTTAAATTCCGCAAAGGTCTGTAAGATTTTAGCTGCCACTGCTGGAGAAGGTTCTCCTTTTAGCTCTAATGTGTCATCTGCATATGGAGTAAGGCCAGCAAAATCTCCTATCTGGACAGAATAGATAGACGTTTTAAATAGTTCAATATCGTTTTGGTCATTTCCAAAAGCGATGAAGTTCTCCCCACATAACTTTTCAACAGTTGTCGCCTTATGAGTGTCCAAGGGATTAACATAAAGGCACTTTTCATGGGCATGATAGGACAGATGAGCCTGCCCCAGTCTTTCTAGCTGACCAAGCAGATCATCAAGCAACTCCTCATGGTCACCCATATAAACGACTACCTTAATCGGAGTACCTAAGTCCTCGAGTTTCTGATGACGAGCTACCTTTAGGGGATCCACACTGGAAATAAATGGAATCTTCTCTACAATCTGACCACTATAGTCAAAGCAATCATCTACAAAGAAAGGAAGATTATAAGTCTGGCAATAATCCACTAGCGCCTGATAAACTCTAGCATCGAGATTCCTTTCGAAGATAGCCCGCCCCAGATGATAGGCTACGCCACCATTCAATCCTATGACCAAGCGCTGACTGAGTTTAGGGCCTAATAAACCCAAGCAATCCCGATAAGAGCGGGCTGAGGCAAACACAAGCTCCTGTCCATAATCTTCAGCCTTTAAAAGAACCTGCTTAATCTCCTCATCTATGGTCATGTAGTCAAAAGATAGCGTTCCATCCAGGTCAAATACGAATTTCATCTTCCTAGTCCTTGTTTAGTGTTCGAAGCGCTGCTTGATAGGTTTGCTCCATTAGCATGGTAATAGTCATAGGGCCAACTCCACCCGGTACAGGTGTGATGTGACTGGCAAGTGGTGCAACCGCATCATAATCAACATCTCCACAAAGCTTGCCATTTTCATCTCGGTTCATCCCAACGTCAATGACAACCGCTCCCGGTTTGACAAAGTCAGCAGTCACAAACTTAGCGCGACCGATTGCAACCACAAGAATATCTGCCTTAGCAGCCACCTTGGCAAGATGATGGGTGCGTGAGTGAGTCAAAGTCACAGTCGCATTCTTGGCTAAAAGAAGCTGAGCCATCGGTTTTCCAACAATATTTGAACGACCGATGACAACCGCATTTTTACCTTCTAGATCAATCCCATATTCATGAAACATTTCCATAATTCCTGCAGGTGTCGAAGGAATCATAACTGGATGACCAGACCAGAGGCGACCCATGTTTAGGGGATGGAAACCATCCACGTCTTTTTCGGGGTCAATGGCTAATAAAACTGCCTCTTCGTCAATATGTTTTGGCAAAGGTAACTGGACCAAAATCCCATGCCAAGCTGGATCTTGATTGTATTTGGAAATCAAGTCTAATAATTCCGCTTGGGTAATTGTCTCTGGAACTCGCACTACTTCACTACGGAAGCCAGCAGCGAGAGCTGACCGTTCCTTGTTGCGAACGTAGACTTGGCTGGCTGGATTGTCCCCCACCAAAATCACCACCAAGCCTGGAACTAAACCTGTTTCTTCTTTTAGTTTGGCAGTCTTTTCAGCCAACTGTCCTTGTAACTTAGCCGCAAGAGCCTTCCCATCAATAATCTGTGTCATATCACTTCTCTTTTCTGTCAAATATCCTCTATTATATCAAAAAATACCTTGCCATTCTAACACTTCTTGACTAATAGACCTTATAGTTTGAAACTATAAGAAAAAGCTCTTGTCGAGCTTTTAGTGCCTATTGATATTAGGAAAATCTGTCATGTTTTCTTTTTAACTTTTGGAGCCGGTAAGACTTCATACATATCCCTGATTAATCTCGCTAGAAATGACTTATCTTCAATGTCTTCTATCAAAATCATCTCCTTAGCTCCTTCATAAGGACGTTCAAGCCTAATCTGTCCCAGTTGATCCATGACCACCTTCACAGGCTTCAGTAACAAACGATTATCATAGATTCCCCCAATAATCTTCCCACGATAATAAAGGATATACTCTCCCATCATTGAACGATAACTCATCTCCTCTAGCTCCGAAAACCGATCGAGAATAAAGGCTAAATATTCCTTACTTGAAGCCATGATTTCTACTCCACTTCTTCTAAAAATGAGGTCTTACAAAACCTTACTCAAAAATTCCTTGGTCCGTTGTTCTTGGGTTTGGTCAAAAATCTCCTCTGGCGTTCCATCTTCGACAACAACCCCATCCGCCATAAAGATAACACGGTCTGCTACCTCACGCGCAAAGCCCATTTCATGCGTCACAATCACCATGGTCATCCCTGACTTAGCGAGGTCTTGCATAACAGCTAAAACTTCTCCAACCATCTCAGGGTCTAGGGCTGAAGTCGGCTCATCAAAAAGCAAAACATCTGGTTCCATAGCAAGTCCACGTGCAATTGCAATTCGTTGTTGCTGACCACCTGACAAACTCTGAGGATAAGCCGTCGCCTTATCTGGTAAGCCAACTTTTTCTAACAGTTCCTGTGCTCTTTTCTCCGCTACTTCCTTGCTTTCCCCTTTGGTTTTGATTGGAGACAGGGTGATGTTTTCCATGACCGTCATATTTGGAAAAAGGTTGAATTGTTGGAATACCATGCCCATCTTTTCACGCATAGCAAAAAGGTCATTTTTCTTATCCGTAATATCGACACCTTCAAAGATAACCTTTCCCTTACTTGCTTCTTCAAGGAGATTCATCGAACGAAGGAGAGTTGACTTCCCGCTCCCTGACGGACCGATAATGACCACAACTTCTCCTCGTTTAATCTCAAGATTGATGCCTTTTAAAACTTCATTTTTCCCAAAAGACTTATGTAATTCTTCAATTTTAATCAAGGTTTCTGTCATTATTTCTTGTCTCCTTGTCCAATATGTTTTTCAAATGCTTTCAACGCCACTGTCAAAACAGAGGTCATAATCAAATAGTAAAAGGCTGCAAATAAAAGGGGAGTCAACGGTAAATAAGTTGTTGTCGCTACTGTCGTTGCACCATTCCACAACTCCATCACCCCAATCGCAGACAAGAGGGAACTATCCTTGATAATGGTGATAAATTCATTTCCCAGAGCTGGAAGAATATTTTTGATAGCTTGTGGCAAAATGACATAACGCATGGCATTTTTCGGACGAATACCAAGAGAGTAAGCGGCCTCTAACTGCCCTTTAGGAACCGCATTGATTCCTGCACGAACAGTTTCTGAAACGTAAGCACCACTGTTCATAGAAATAATCAGAATACCAGGAATCAAACGAGAAAGATCAACTCCTAAAATTCCCACTTGGATAGTCGGAGCATTGATATGCATAAGAGCAAAGGCAATCATAATCTGAACCATCATCGGAGTACCACGGAAGATCCAAACATACACATTTGCAAACCAAACGAGCGGTTTAAAGCGTGATCGCTGAGCAAAGGCCAGTAACACACCTATAATAGTTCCTAAGCAGACAACAAAGATGGAAATTAACACGGTAATCAGAGCACCATAGTTAAAATACGGTAAATACTTTGGTAAAAAAGAAAAATTCATATTCAATCAACTTTCTATGTATTAGATTGTATGATTATAACATGAATTGAATTAAAATGCAATCTTTTTTCTCTAATTTTAACAATTAACTTGATAGAATAGAGAAATAGAGAGAAATCACAGTTTTTTTCTAGTCAACTACCTCTTGTTTATGGTAAAATAGAAACGATAAGAAATGGAGGAGAATCAAAATGGAATCACATTTGGTTAGAATCATTAACCGCCTAGAAGCAATGACAAAAGATGGTGGAAATCTAAAACGTAATTTTGAACGTGAAGGTGTTGTTGTCGCAGAAGTTGCATACAGCCACGACGAAGAAAACGGATCACTCTTCACCCTTCGCGATGTAGAGGCTCGTGAAACTTATACCTTTGATAGCATTGATTTAATTGCAATGGAGATCTACGAACTCCTTTACTAATATAAAAACAACGGGCAGTAAGGCCCGATGAATGAGAATCCTTTTTGTCACTGCAAATGGGATTTTTTCTTACCTTCAATGTCGCTTGATTCTCCATAAATCCTTCTTTTAAAAACGATCACTTCCCAATCTTTTTACTTGCTTTACACCTTAATCATGCTATAATGAGAGTATAAAACTTTGACTATTCTTGACCTTTTTCTTAGACCAAGAATAAGAATGAAATGAGGTAGATGTATGCTCTGTCAAAACTGTAAAATTAACGACTCAACAATTCATCTGTATACCAATATCAATGGACAGCAAAAGCAAATTGATCTCTGTCAAAATTGCTATAAAATTATCAAAACAGATCCAAATAATACCCTCTTTAAAGGAATGACTGACTTAAATAATCATGACTTTGATCCATTCGGTGACTTTTTCAATGATTTGAACAATTTCAAACCTTCTTCTAATAACGTCCCTCCAACTCAATCTGGTGGGGGATACGGAGGCAATGGGGGATACGGACCTCAAAACCGCGGACCTGTTCAAACACCTCCTCCTAGCCAAGAAAGAGGACTCCTAGAGGAGTATGGTATCAACGTGACTGAAATAGCCCGTCGAGGAGATATTGACCCTGTTATCGGTCGAGATGAGGAGATTATCCGAGTTATCGAAATCCTCAACCGAAGAACCAAGAACAATCCTGTTCTTATCGGAGAACCTGGTGTTGGTAAAACAGCTGTTGTAGAAGGTCTAGCTCAGAAGATTGTCGATGGTGATGTTCCCCATAAACTCCAAGGCAAGCAGGTCATCCGTCTGGATGTGGTTAGCCTAGTTCAAGGAACAGGGATCCGAGGTCAATTTGAGGAACGTATGCAAAAACTCATGGAAGAAATTCGCAAACGCGAGGACATCATCCTCTTTATCGATGAAATCCATGAAATTGTTGGCGCTGGATCTGCTGGCGATGGCAATATGGATGCAGGAAATATCCTCAAACCAGCCCTTGCCCGTGGTGAATTGCAACTGGTAGGTGCCACTACTCTCAATGAATACCGTATCATTGAAAAAGATGCTGCCCTCGAACGCCGTATGCAGCCTGTCAAGGTAGATGAACCAACTGTCGAAGAAACCATTACCATCCTCAAAGGGGTTCAAAAAAAATACGAAGACTATCATCACGTCAAGTATACTGATGCTGCTATCGAAGCTGCTGCTACTCTTTCCAACCGATACATCCAAGACCGCTTCTTGCCAGACAAGGCTATTGACCTGTTGGATGAGGCTGGTTCTAAGATGAATCTAACGCTGAACTTTGTTGATCCTAAAGTGATTGACCAGCGTTTAATTGAAGCTGAGAATCTCAAGGCTCAGGCTACTCGAGAGGAAGACTTTGAAAAGGCTGCCTATTTCCGCGATCAGATTGCCAAGTATAAGGAAATGCAGAAAAACAAGGTGACTGACCAAGATACTCCTATCATTAGCGAGAAAACCATTGAACATATCATTGAGCAGAAAACCAATATTCCTGTCGGAGAACTCAAAGAAAAGGAACAATCTCAGCTTATCCATTTAGCAGAAGACCTCAAAGCTCATGTCATTGGTCAAGATGAAGCTGTTGATAAGATTGCCAAAGCCATCCGTCGTAATCGTGTTGGACTTGGAACTCCTAACCGGCCAATCGGAAGTTTCCTCTTTGTCGGACCAACTGGTGTCGGTAAGACAGAACTTTCCAAACAACTAGCCATTGAGCTCTTTGGTTCTGCTGACAGCATGATTCGCTTTGATATGAGTGAATACATGGAAAAACACAGTGTGGCTAAGTTAGTCGGTGCCCCTCCAGGTTATGTTGGCTATGATGAAGCTGGTCAGTTAACGGAAAAAGTTCGTCGCAATCCTTACTCTCTCATCCTTCTCGACGAAGTTGAGAAAGCTCATCCAGATGTGATGCACATGTTCCTTCAAGTCTTGGATGATGGTCGTTTGACAGATGGGCAAGGACGAACAGTTAGCTTTAAGGATGCTATCATTATCATGACCTCAAATGCGGGTACTGGTAAGGCCGAAGCCAGCGTTGGTTTTGGAGCTGCTCGTGAAGGTCGAACCAACTCTGTTCTCGGTGAACTCGGCAACTTCTTTAGTCCAGAGTTTATGAACCGTTTTGATGGCATCATCGAATTTAAACCTCTCAGCAAGGACAACCTTCTCCAAATCGTCGAACTCATGCTAGCGGATGTCAACAAACGCCTCTCTAGCAACAATATCCACCTCGATGTGACAGACAAGGTCAAGGAAAAGTTGGTTGACTTGGGATATGATCCAAAAATGGGAGCACGCCCACTCCGCCGTACCATTCAAGACCATATCGAGGATGCCATCACAGACTACTACCTTGAAAACCCAAGTGAAAAAGACCTCAAGGCAGTCATGACAAGCAATGGTAAGATTCAAATCAAATCTGCCAAAAAAACTGAAAAAACAGAAGAGATTGCTTCTGAAATAGAAGAATAAACCTCATAAAAAGAACAGGAAATCTTGTTTCCTGTTCTTTTTTAATTCTCTTCTTGAACTTGATAGCGAAGAATTGTTTTTAATTTGCTTGGCTCCGTTCGATGAAGATTATTGAGATAAATTTCTCGGTGGACTTCCGAAGTTCTTTTGAGCTTATGAAGTTGACAAAAATGCTCCATCTCTGCAAAAGTCTCATTTTCAGTATCAAAAGGTCCTACATGAAGCATAGCAAGGATTTGGCCTTCTTCTATCTTTTCAAAACGAACAGCCTCATAGAGAGGATTTGGCTTCTTGATTTTGACCTCTTCCAGAGCTTCCTCAAATAGTTCTCTCGTAATAAAATCGGGTTGCCCAATCATAATACTATAAGAAAGCTCACTTTTTACCAGTTCTCCCTCCTTCTCCTTTCTCCATACACCTTCTAAAGGAAAGACAGTAAAATCAGTGTAAACATCATCCAGAGGAGCTTTTTTATACTTCATCTTTATCGCATAGGCTAAGGCATATAAGGCCCCTACGCGTTCTGAAAAATCGGATCTCCTTTACCCTCAATCACGATATAGGATTGATCTGGCACCCGCAAAATGCTGGGTCTAGCCTTCACTTGATAAAGATCTTTCGCTTCTTTTCTCCATTCGTATTTCATTTGGTTCTTCTCCTTTCTGTCTCTAGTATAGCATTAAAACCCTGACATCTTTTGTCAAGGTTTGTAAAGTTTTTGGATTTTTTCTACTCTAGAAAGTAGTTCCTTCTTCACATAATCGGGTTCGAGTATTTCCACTCCATCTAAATAAGACAGGAGGTAAGTATACATGCTTTCGTGCTCTGGTAAGACTGTCTTGACATAGTAGTAGCCATCTTTCCCCAAGCTAATCGCATCTTCTGAAAAATCTTCATAAACCCGGAAAGCAAGATTGGGACTAAACTTCAAGGAAACTTCGATTTGATTTGCCACTTGATCTGAACCATCAACGCAATCCAGCACATTTTTCTGCTTCACAGTTTCAGTTGTTAGGTGATAATTCCTAATTCTGGATAATTTGAAAAAACGCCACTCTTCTTTCAAACAACAGTAGGCATGAAGATACCAATCTCTCTTTTTAAATATGAGTTTAAAAGGTTCAACTATACGAACCGTTTTCTGACCACTCCCACCCAGATAAGTGACCACCAGTCGCCTCTTCTCTAGAATAGCTTGTTTGATGTTATCAAATAATTCTTTTTGACCTTCTCGCTTTCTCCAGTCAGTCAAGTCTACCTCTATCCAAGGGCTGGTAGAAACTTGAAAAATAGATTCCAATTTTTCAAGCAACAGGTCTTGCCTATCATCGGTCAGGGATTGAATCCCTTGCAAAGCTGACAGAAGTTCTAATTTTTCATCCTCCGATACGAGAGTACGATCCAGAACAAAGTCCTTCATTAAAAAGATTCCGCCCGCCTTTCCAGGTACTGAATATAGAGGGATTCCCGCCATACTCAACCGCTCAATATCACGATAAATCGTTCGTACAGATACTTCAAACAATCGAGCTAATTCAGGAGCTGTTGTACTGCCTTTTTCTAAAAGTAGATATAGGATACGAAATAGTCTTGATTCTGCCATAAAATCACCTCTCTTTTATTATACCAGTTATAGTGCTAGGGCTGGAAAGTTTAACGAGACAAGTATTGATCAAGACAAAGTAGCTATTTCTACACAAGTTCGTTGGTTTATTCTTGACAGCTAGCGCCTCGTCCATTATGATAATAATAAAGATACTAGAGAATGAGGAAAATGCAATGGCAAACCCAACTTTTGGTGAAAAAAAAGAGAATGTGACCTACCAGTCCCGCTATGGTGTGTACGCAGTTATTCCGGATGCGGAGAAAAAACAAATTGTCCTAGTTCAAGCCCCCAATGGTGCTTGGTTCTTGCCAGGTGGAGAGATTGAGGCAGGCGAAGATCATCAAGATGCACTGAAAAGAGAACTAATCGAAGAACTTGGCTTTACAGCTGAGATTGGAACCTATTATGGGCAAGCTGATGAGTATTTCTACTCTCGCCACCGTGATACCTACTACTACAACCCCGCTTATCTCTATGAAGCTACTTCTTTCCAAGAAGTACAAAAACCATTGGAAGATTTTAATCATATTGCTTGGTTTCCTATTGATGAAGCAATTGAAAAACTCAAACGTGGTAGCCATAAATGGGGAATTGAAGCTTGGAAAATCCAACATGGAATTGACTAAATTGCACGATTTTATCCAAAAAGTGCTATAATAGAGTTAGAAAATCGGAGGAACTGTTATGAAGCTTATCAACACGACTAATTCACACTCGCAACTTGTTAAAAGCCAATTAGAAAGTACTGACGCAACTCTTGTTGAGGTCTATTCGGCCGGAAATACAGATGTGGTTTTCACACAAGCCCCGCTTCACTATGAAATCCTCATTTCGAACAAACACCGTGCTATTCGTGAACCCGAAATTGAAACCATCCAAGACTTCTTCTTGAAACGTAAAATCGACAAAGAAAGTATCGATGAAGCAAATATCAAAACCCTCTATTCGGATAAATTGATTGAGATCTCAATCCCTATAAAATAAGAAGACCAGCTTTTAAGCTGGTTTTCACTTGCAAAAAAGATTGGTAGTTGTGTACTACCAATCTTTTTTATTTTATTTCACAGCTTCTTTCAAAGCCTCTACCTTGTCCAAACGTTCCCATGGAAGGTCAATATCTGTACGTCCCATGTGTCCATAAGCCGCTGTTTGACGGTAAATTGGACGTTTAAGATCCAGCATTTGGATAATTCCTGCAGGGCGAAGATCAAAGGTTTGACGCGCTGCTTTTTCAAGTTTGCTTTCAGCTACTGTTCCTGTACCGAAAGTATCGATACGAACAGAAACAGGCTGTGCCACACCGATGGCATAGGCCAATTGCACTTCTACTTTCTTAGCAAGACCTGCTGCCACGATATTCTTGGCAATGTAGCGAGCTGCATATGACGCAGAACGATCCACCTTAGTCGCATCCTTACCAGAGAAGGCACCGCCACCATGACGAGAATAGCCACCATAGGTATCCACGATGATCTTACGACCAGTCAAACCTGAGTCTCCTTGAGGTCCACCGATTACAAAGCGGCCAGTCGGATTGATGAAGAATTTTGTTTGCTCATCCAAGTAAGAAGCTGGAATAACTTCTTTGATAACCTTGTTAATCACATCTTGATGGATTTGTTCATTAGTAGCTTCTGGATCGTGCTGAGTTGAAATAACGACTGTGTCCACACGTACTGGACGATCATTTTCATCGTACTCAACTGTAACTTGTGATTTGGCATCTGGACGAAGATAACTGATTTCACCAGACTTACGAAGTTCTGCCAAACGACGAACCAACTTGTGGCTGAGTGAGATTGGCAATGGCATGAGTTCTTCTGTCTCATCCACTGCAAATCCAAACATGAGACCTTGGTCACCAGCACCAATCAAGTCAAGCGGATCTTGATCTGCACTTCCACGGACTTCCAAGGCTTCGTTAACACCTTGGGCGATATCCGGCGACTGCTCAACAAGCGATGGATGAACTCCAACTGTTTCCGCAGAAAAACCATATTCTGCATTCGTATAACCAATCTCTGCAATGGTATCACGAACCACACGGTTGATATCCACATAAGCATTTGTAGAAATTTCACCAAAAACATGGACAGAACCAGTGTATACAGCTGTCTCAGCAGCAACGTGCGCCTCTGGATCCTTTGCTAAAATAGCATCCAAAATCGCATCTGAAATTTGGTCTGCAATCTTATCCGGATGCCCCTCAGATACAGATTCAGACGTGAATAATTTACGTTCTGACATAAAAATGTCCCCCCTTAAAAAATATTGTTATAGAGTTACAAAGTACTGATAGAAATTTTCTATTGTCTAAGAGTTACGACGCGAAAGAAATAAAAACGATACTTTTTTATTTCTGAAGCTAGTAAGGCGCATAGGGTGACCGCATGATAGCGGCAACCGTAGAATGACGAGCGACTTTGGAGCCATCATTCTTTGCGAGTTACAAAGTACTGATAGATATTTCTACCATCTTATCGGGACTATATAACCTTATCATTATACCACTTTTTACTTTTTTTTGCAGTGTTTTTGAAAATTCATTAAAAGAAGTTAAAAAAAGGAGCTATGCAGCTCCAATTTTGTCCTTAAAATGTTTGGCGTTTGGCTTTACGCTCGGCACGGCCACGAGCACGATTTTCAGCACGCTTGGTTTTGCGACGTTTTTCATCCACCGCCCATTGAATCTTCTTCTTGTAGCCTGGTTTGACTTTTTTCTTTTTCTTCTTGACCAAGCCAATCATTTCGATATCAAGCTTATCCTGCTTCTTTTCACGATTGGCACGACGATCACGGTCATAGGTATCTTGAAACTCTCCGTCTTTGACCATCTTAGGAGTAAACTTGATACCTAATTTTTCCAACTCACGGATATCCGAGTCATCACTAGGCTGGTAAAGGGTAATAGCCGTACCAGACAGTCCGTTGCGCCCAGTTCGTCCAACACGGTGAACAAAGAAGGACAAGTCTTGCGGAATGGCGTCATTGATAACATGGCTGACACCTTCAATGTCAATTCCACGCGCTGCCAAGTCCGTTGCGACAATATACTCAAAATCTAGATTTTTCACCTGATTCATAATCCGCTTGCGTTCACGAGGGGCAATATCTCCATGAATCTTTGCTACCTTCAATCCTTGAGCAGTCAAATATGCATGCAATTCATCAGCACGCGTTTTAGTGTTAACAAAAATCATTGCCAAATACGGTTGCATCAACTGAGTCAACTGATAAATTTGAGCATTCTTGTCGCGACCCTTGGTCGAAATCAACCAGTTATCAATCGTATCTGAGATGACTGTCTTGGTCTTGATTTTTTCCATGACAGGATTTGACAAGTATTTTTTCAAGAACGGTTGCAATTTTTGTGGAATGGTCGCTGAAAAGACCATGAATTGCAAGTCTTTTGGAAGGCTCCCTGCAATCTTATCGACTGTCTCCAAGAATCCCATATCCAAGGTCATATCGGCTTCATCAACTACAAATGTCTTAGCCTTGTGAATAGCCAAATCACCAGATTTGACCAAGTCATAGATGCGACCTGGCGTTCCGATAACGATATGTGGTTGGTTGCTGGCCAGTTTTTCAATCTGACGCGCCTTATCCGTACCACCCACATAATTAACCACACGAACTTCGACATCTGAGTGAGCTGCAATCTGACGAGCTGCTTGGTAAATTTGAGTAGCCAACTCACGACTTGGTGCAGTAATGACCGCCTGCACACTATCGCTAGTTTCATCTAATTGCTGAAAAATGGGTAGTAAGAAAGTGTGGGTCTTTCCTGAACCTGTTTTTGACTCGCCCACCAAGTCACGACCTGCCAAGACAATAGGAATCAACTTTTCCTGAACTTCGGTAGGAGTCGTAAACTTCAACTCCTCCAAGGCTTCTGCTATATAATTTTTAAATTGAAATTTCTTAAATGACATACTATCCTCGATTCTATCCTTTCAATTATACCATATTTTGTCCTATTTCAGTAGCTTCATTTGAATCTCAGTCCTGTATTAAAGATTCAAGTAGCTTAAAAGGTTGGAACCTCTGATTCCAACCTCTTTCATTATTTCCAGGTCAATACAGCATTCAAACCATAGTGGTCACTGACTTGTGGACCATTTTGGCCATCAAAAACTACATGCAAACTTTCCACTTCTAAGTCTTTTGTCGTAAAGACATAGTCGATTCGTAGTGATTCGGTATTGCCTTTCCAGCCATCAATTTCTGGTGGAACGGTATAGCTACCACTTCTTTCTTTCGCAACTTCAAACGCGTCTTGTAATCCTAATGGGCTAGCTAAAATCGCTTGATAGCCTTCCTGACCAGCTGGGTTGTTGAAATCTCCAGCTAAAATCAGAGGTTTGTTCAACTCTTTTAATACAGCCTCAAATCGTGCCCATTCTTCTTGGAAACCTTTATTCCACCAAGAGAGATGGACACTTGCAAGAGCAAGTTCCTTGCCTTCAACCTCTGTCTCAGTTAAGACAACACGGCGAGTATGGTAGTCCGTTGGATCATCTACATCTGATACTAAAATCTCACGCGCCTTAATAGGTGTTTTGGATAAGATAGCTACACCTTCATGGTAGCGGTCATAGCCAATATGATTATAAGCCCAAGTCCAGTAGTAGTTTTTCCCTTTCTCAGCCAATTTTTCAACCAGAAGTCGTACATAGTGATCCTGATGAATAGGTTCTGCTGATGGCAAAGCTTGATAGTGATTGTTAACCTCTACCTCCGGCGAAGTCATTTCTTGATTAATTTCTTGAAAACAGATCAAATCATAATCTTTGTCAAGAATATCTTGGAGCAAGAGCTGGAATTTTTCCTCTGCTTCTTTTTCCATCCAACTATGAGTATTGAGTGTTAAAAATTTCATGCTTTTCTCCTAAAACAAGAGGTTGGAAAACAGCTTCCAACCTCGAGTATATTACAATTCTACTTTAGCAACTGCTGTTTTAGCTGCAAGAGAACCTGTTTGTTCTAATTTAACTGATTTGATAGCATCACCATTTGTAAAGACAACCACTGTTGATGTTTCACGACCTGCTGCACGGATAGCATCCAAGTCAGCTGTAACAAGAAGATCACCTGCTGCAACCTTTTGCCCTTCAGAAACGTGAACAGTAAATGGTTTTCCTTCAAGGCTTACAGTATCCAAACCAATATGAACAAGTACTTCAAGACCTGATTCAGTAACAAGTCCAAGTGCATGTTTTGTTGGGAAGATACTTGATACAGTACCTGTAACTGGAGATACAATGTTTCCATTTGCTGGTTCTACTGCAAAACCATCACCCATCATTTTTTGAGCAAAGACTGGATCTTTCACTTGTTCCAAGGCAATAACTTGACCGTCAGCTACTGAGTAAACTTCCTCAGTTACACCTTTAAAATGTACAGTATTTTTTTGAGCTTCTGTCATTTGGCTTGGAAGAGTTTCAGGAATTACTTCACCTGAGTCAAGGATGTCTTGGATATCAGATTTCAATACGTCAGCTTTTGGTCCGTAGATAGCTTGGACACCTTGTCCTTTCATGACAAGACCCATAGCGCCTTCTGCTTTCCATTGTTCCTCAGTACCAACACGATCTGCATCCTTAACAGTTACACGAAGACGAGTCATACATGCATCTACATCTACGATGTTTGCACGACCACCAAGAAGGTTAATGATATTTACAGCTTGAGAAGCTGCTGCAACTTTTGTTTCTCCTGGAGTTGCATCTTCTGATGCTCCTTCAGCAGTTTCATAGTTTCCGTTACGTCCTGGAGTTGCATAGTTGAATTTCTTAATCATGAAGTTGGCAATGAAGTACATGATGACTGCAAAGAGGACAGTTACCCAGATAAAGTTAATGATATCCATACCAAGACCAGCGTTGATAGCTAGCGGAGTACGAGTCAAGAATTCAATTGAACCGAATGAGTGCACACGAAGGTGAACAATATCAGCCATAGCGAAGGCAGCACCTTGAACAACAGAATATACAAGATAAAGAGGTGTTGCAACAAACATGAACATGTATTCGATTGGTTCAGTAACCCCTGTCAAGAAAGTTGCAAGAGCTGTTGCAATCATCATTCCTTTGTATTGGTGTTTCTTGTCTGCTTCAACATTGCGGTAGATAGCAACGATGACACCCATCAAGATACCGAATGAACCGATCATTTGACCAACTTTGAAACGAGCTGGGTGAACAGTATCTAACAAGTGTTGGTATTGACTAGCATCAGTACCTTTAAGGTTTACAAGGTCTGTTACCCATGCAAGCCATAGTGGGTCTTGACCGAATACTTGAGTACCTTTAGCTGCACCAGTTAAAATGTCATAAGTACCACCAAGAGCTGTATAGTTCATTGGGATAGTCAACATGTGGTGAAGACCAAATGGCAAGAGCAAACGTTCCAAAGTACCATACAAGAATGGTGCAAGAACAGGTGCTGTTTCTTGTGAATTGGCAATCCAGATACCAAAGTTGTTGATACCTGTTTGAACAACTGGCCAGAAAGCTGCAAGTACAATTGCTGCAATAGCTGAACGAAGGATGACAACGAATGGTACGAAGCGTTTCCCATTGAAGAATGAAAGCGCATCAGGAAGTTTACGGTAGTTGTAGTATTTGTTAAAGGCAGTTGCCCCTACAAAACCAGAGATAATCCCTACAAAAACACCCATGTTCAATGCTGGTGCTTCAAGAACACTGATGAAGTAATCAGAAACTTTGATTGAGCCTCCAAAGAGGGTAGTGACCATAGCCTCAGGGTTTTTCAGCATATCACTTGTAACTCCAAAGATAGTACCAGTGATACGGTTGATTAAGATAAAGGCAAGTCCTGCTGCAAATGCACCGCCTGCACGTTCTTTAGCCCAGCTACCACCGATAGCAAGAGCAAACAAAATATGAAGGTTACCGATAACTCCCCAACCGATTTGCTCAAGAATTCCACCTGTAATAACAAGTGGGGCAAGATTTGGGTCAATCAATGCAAGCGACTTACCGATTGAAATCATCAATCCAGCCGCTGGCATAACAGCGATAACCACCATCAATGCCTTACCGAATTTTTGCCAAAATTCGAAAGACAAGACATTTTTGAATGTATCTTTCATCATTCAAATCTCCTTTATATTTTTTAGGCAAACGTTTTACGAAAACGTTTGCACTTATTTATAATTCAATTATACCACTTTATTTTTTTTTGTAAAGGCTTTTATAAAAAAATTGTCTACTTTTTTTAATTTTTAGAAGAAAAAAGAGAAGTTTACGAAAACTTCTCTTTTAAAAATGTATCATTTTTCTGATTTGTTCTGCAATTTGCATTTATATCCAATTAGATTTTCAAGAATCGACGCATCGAAATTCCTGAACCAATTGAACCAATGAAAATTCCGATTACAAATAGTAGAACTGTCATCAAAGGGACAAACACATCTGGCGTAATCATTGATAAGTTTTGACCTACCAAGGATTTATTGACCGATTGATAAACGATATTGTAAACAAAGAATACAAGAACTGAGGGAATCGCTGCGCCAAGCAAGCCAATAAAAGCACCTTCTAGCAAGAATGGGCCACGGATATAACCATTTCTCGCTCCAACAAGACGCATGATCTGAATCTCACGACTACGTGAAATAATGGTAATACGGATGGTATTGGAAATGAGGAAGACTGCGATAAAAATCAAGAGTCCTGCAATAACCAATCCCCAAACACGGATAAAGGAAGCCAGTTCGAAAAGTCGTTGAGTGTTGGCTCCACCATCTTGAACTTCTGATACTCCCTCAATTTTCTTCGCTTCTTCAGCTACTGTTTTAACATCACTTGGAGAATTTGTATCGACGATATAGGCATCATAGAGAGGATTTGCATCCCCTTCAAAGACCTTCCAATCGTCACCCATGGTTTCCGTCAGTTTCTCGTATTGTTCTTCTTTACTTGAGAAGGTAACACTTTTTACAGCAGGCATCGCCTTCAAAGCATCATAGACCTTGTGGTAGTCATTATTGGTAACTGTCTGACCTTCTTTTTCAATCGTTTCACTGTTATCTGCTACATCCTTACGAATGTAGACCATAACACGAACGTTGTTTTCAATATCGGTAGCCAGTTTTGCTGTATTAAAAATTACAGATGCAAACAAGGCAACGAGTGTTAAGGTAATCATAACCGAACTCACTGCTGCTACTGTCATCCAGCCATTTCGTTTTAAACTTTTTAATGATTCAAATAAATGGCGAAAAAATCTACTAATCATCGTATCCATATTCTCCTTTAGCTTCGTCACGAACGACACGGCCATTTTCAATGGCAATGACACGGTGGCGCAAGGTATTTACGATTTGGCTGTTGTGGGTCGCCATCAAAACAGTTGTACCTTGAAGATTGATGCGTTCCAACAGATTCATAATTTCCCACGAATTATCTGGGTCCAAGTTTCCTGTTGGTTCATCAGCAATCAATACTTTAGGATTGTTGACAATCGCACGGGCAATCGCAATCCGTTGCTGTTCTCCACCTGAGAGTTCATTCGGGAAAGAACGAACCTTGTGTTTCAAACCTACTAGGTCCAATACTTCCATAACACGTTTTTTGATGTTACGGCGATTCTCTCCGATAACTTCCATTGCGTAGGCAATATTCTCATAAACCGTTTTCTTAGGCAAGAGTTTGTAATCTTGAAAGACAACCCCAACACTACGACGTAGAAGCGGGATATCTTTCTTCTTAATTTTAACTAAATTAAAGCCTGCAACTGATAGGTTTCCTTTTTCGATCTTTACTTCTCGGTATAAAGCTCGAATAAAGGTTGACTTACCTGCCCCAGAAGGTCCTACGATATAGGCAAACTCTCCTGGTTCAATGGTGACAGAGACACCACGCAGGGCAGTCGTTCCATTATCATACTTTTTGACAACATCTCTCATTTCAATGATTGACATATGAGTTCCTTTCTATCTTAGCTGATTCGCCACTTGAGGTAGGCATCGATAAAACCATCAAGGTCTCCATCCATGACCTTATCTACCTGAGCAACTTCAAAGCTTGTACGGTGATCTTTTACCATAGTATAAGGTGTGAAGACATAAGAACGGATCTGACTTCCCCATGTGATTTCTTTTTTCTCACCTTTGAGAGAATCAACTTCCGCAGCTTTCTTTTCTTGCTCCATCTGATAGAGCTTAGCCTGCAACATCTTCATGGCACGATCTCTATTTCCATACTGGGTACGATCGACCGTTGATTGGACGACAGTTCCTGTAGGAATGTGTGTCAAACGCACACCTGTTGAAACTTTATTGACGTTTTGTCCACCAGCACCACCTGAACGGAAGGTATCCATTTTGATATCATCTTCACGAATTTCTACTTCAATGGTATCATCCAGCTCAGGCATAACCTCTACGGATGTAAATGAAGTATGGCGACGTTTAGCAGAGTCAAATGGCGAAATACGGACCAAACGGTGAACACCCATTTCTGATTTAAGTAGGCCGTATGCATTGGGTCCTTCAAAAGACAAGGTCACAGACTTGATACCTGCTTCATCACCTGCCTGGTAATCCAAGACTTCTACTTTAAAGCCTTTGGCATTTCCATAACGAGTATACATACGAAGCAACATATCACCCCAGTCCTGTGCCTCAGTACCACCAGATCCTGGATGGATTTCCAAGATGGCATTATTATGGTCATAAGGTTCTGACAAGAGAAGGGTCATCTCGTAGCTGGTCATCATCTTATCCAACTCGGTTAGCTGCTCGACCAGTTCATCATGGACTGACTCGTCTTCTGCTAAAAAGTCCAATAAAATCTCAACTTCATCCTGCAACTCTTCCATTTTACGGAAGGTGTTGTAGGTGTTTTTTAATTCATTTAATTCTTGCGACGTTTTTTGGGCCGCGATATTATCGTTCCAAAAATCAGGTTCTGTCATCTTGTTTTCCAAGATGGCAATCTCTTCCTCTAAGCCTTCGAGGTCAAAGAGACCCCCTAAAAGAAGCTAATTTTTCACGATTTGCGTCAATTTTTTGACGAATTTCTGAAATGTCCATAGATACTCCTTTTCATATCGTTTTATTATACCATAATCTCTTATTTCTTTCCATATTTTGCTTTTCATCGCTTTTTGTGGCAGAAGAAAAGAGGCCCGAAAGCCTCTGGTTTAAAGGACTTTGGCAGAGGTCTGAGTGATTTCCTCCACTTGAATTCCTTCTTTTTCAAACTTATCCTTTAATGAAGTCAAATCGATTTTTCCATCAATTTGAACTTCGATGACGACCTTGCCATCCTTACGTGGAATGTTAACTGTGTGCGAGATATTTAGATTTTCTTCTACGATTAGAGCTACAATTTTTCCCAGTACACCGACTTCATTTTCTGTGATAAAACGAACACGAATCCCCTCTTCTCCGTATCCGGCAATTTCCAAGAATGCCCTAAAGACATCGCGATCTGTAATTACTCCATAAACTTGATGGTTGTCTACGACTGGTAATATTCCAATTTTATTTTTCAGCATCAGATAGGTCGCATCTTCTAGACTAGCATAGCCAGAAACAGTCACGACATCTCGAATCATTACATCTTTTACTTTGGTTTTATTCAAAAGATAATTCATCTCGTAGATAGATAGACTGGTTGCTTTAGATGGGCTGGCTTCCGCAATGGTTCCTTCTGTTACCAATCCGACTAATTGATCATTTTCGATAACAGGTAAACGGTGCAAACCTTGCTCGCGCATCAAATCTGCTGCGTGTGCTACAGTCGTATCTGGACTGATATAAACTACCTTACGGGTCATGAAATCTTTAACTGCCATGGGACTTCTCCTTCTATATTGCTACTTTTATTATACACTTTCTTAGAAAATCTATCAAACGCTTTCATCTCTTTTTCAAGATTTTGAATAATCTGAGTCTTTTACAAAAAAGAGCTCTAATCTAGAGCTCTCTATGTGCAAGTTAGCAAACATTATTTATATTTCTTTCAGTTGTTAAGGATACTAGCAACTAGTATTGGAAACCTATTATCATCTCTATCGACAACCTAAACTAGTCTCCCAGACTAGAGGAGAATTGCTTCCGCAACTCTCATCCGCCGACTAAAACAATCCACTGGATTGGATGATTACTTACGCAATCCTTATCTGCCGACTAAAAAGGTCCCCCGGTCTATAGAGGGATTGCTTGCGCAATTTTTATCCGCCGACTAAAAAGGTCCCCCGGGTCTATAGGGGAATTGCTTTCGCAACTCTCATCCACCGACTAAAACAATCCACTGGACTGTTTTAGCCACCTAGATATGCTTTTCTGACTTCTTCTGATGAGGCGAGTTCTTTTCCTGTTCCTGATAGGACGATCTTGCCTGTTTCAAGTACATAACCACGGTCAGAGATAGCAAGGGCCTTGTTAGCGTTCTGTTCAATTAGGAGAACTGTCGTTCCTTGCTTCTGAATATCTTGAATGATATCAAAAATTTCTTGGATAAAGATAGGGGCAAGTCCCATTGACGGCTCATCCAAGAGGAGAAGTTTAGGTGTAGACATGAGCGCGCGTCCCATAGCCAGCATCTGCTGTTCACCGCCTGAAAGAGTTGCCGCATCTTGGTTTTTTCGTTCTTCCAGACGAGGGAAACGTGAAAAGACTTTTTTCAAGTTGGCTTGATTTTCTTCACGATTTTTCTTCAAGAAAGCTCCCATTTCCAAGTTTTCCATAACAGTCAAACCTGGGAAAACATGGCGTCCCTCAGGAACTTGTGAAAGGCCACCTGCCACGATTTTTTGTGCTGGCAACTTTTGAATTTCTTTTCCTAAAAACTGAATTTTACCAGCACTTGGGCGAACCAAACCTGAAAGGGTACGAAGAATGGTTGTTTTACCAGCACCATTGGCACCGATAAGGGAAACAACTTCTCCTTCATTAACCTCGAAACTCACATCACGAACTGCTTGGATCATACCATAATGTACAGAGAGGTTTTCAACTTTTAACATAGGCATTAGGCTTCACCTCCTAGATAAGCTTCGATAACACGTTTATTCGTCTTAATTTCGTCAGGAGTTCCCTGAGCAATCAAGCGACCATATTCCAGAACATAGATACGCTCAGTGACTTCCATAACCAAATTCATGTCGTGTTCGATGAGCATGATAGTAATTTTAAATTCATCTTTGATACGACGGATCAGTTCTGTCAATTCAGCTGTTTCTTGAGGATTCATCCCAGCTGCCGGTTCATCCAAAAAGAGGATTTTAGGTTCAGTTGCCAGAGCACGAACGATTTCTAATCGGCGTTGTTGACCATAGGCCAGATTCTTAGCAAGAGTATCTGCGTCACTATCCAAATCAAAAATCTTCAGCAAGTCCAAAGCTTTGCTTTTTAATTCTTCCTCATTCTTATAAAAAGCTGGTAGACGTAGAAAGCTCGCAAGGACATGTTGTTTATGATGATTGCTAAATGCAATCAAAACATTTTCCAAAACTGTCAAGTCCTTGAACAAACGAATATTTTGGAAGGTACGACTGAGACCAAGTGAGGCAATCTTATAGGGAGTTTTCCCATTTAGGAGATGTCCATCTAGTGTCACAGTACCTTCGCTTGGTTCATAAACACCGGTCAAGAGATTGAAAAGGGTTGTTTTACCAGCACCATTTGGTCCAATCAGACCAACCAATTCTCCCTCGTTCAATTCAAGAGTGACATCTCCAACAGCTGTTAGACCGCCAAAATGTTTGGTTAACTGTTTAACTTCAAGTAATGCCATTAGTTTTGTCCCTCCTTCTTCGATTTTTTAAAGAAACGTGATAGACTCAATTCCCATGTCCCAAGAAGTCCACCTGGTCTGAAAATCATGACCAATACAAGAGCCAAGGCGTAGATAATCATACGTACGCTAGCAACATCTTGAAGGAGCATATTTAAAATTCCTAAAACAATCGCTGAAACGATGGTACCAGTAATCGATCCAAGTCCACCAAATACAACGATAATCAACACATTGATGGAATTAATAAAGGTGTAATCTTTTGGAACAACAGATCCGATAAAACCAGCCTGAAGTGAACCAGCAATACTTGCTGTAATAGCACCAAAGACAAAAGCGATAATCTTGATCTTTGTAGTGTTTACCCCAACGGACTCTGCAGCAATCTCATCCTCACGAACAGATAGAGTAGAGCGTCCAATTGGACTACGTAGGAAGTTGAGAGTTGCAATAGTTGTGATCACCACAAAAAGATAAACCATTTGCCAGTTGGTAAAGTTTGGAATACCCAAGATACCAGCAGCACCGTTGGTCAAACTTCCACCATTAATGATAAAGATACGAATGATTTCTGAGACACCTAGTGTTGCAACAGCCAAGTAGTCACCCTTCAAACGTAGTGTTGGAATCCCAACGAGCAAAGCAACTGCACCAGAAATCAAGGCACCCAAGACCATTGCTCCAAAGAAGGCACCATAGGTTGGTGATTTTGAACCAATAATCGCTGCTGCATAAGCCCCAATCGCCATAAAACCTGCATGACCAAGTGAGAATTGTCCTGAAAAACCGACAATTAAGTTCAAACCTACTGCAAGGATGATATTAATCCCAATTTGTTCTAAAATTTGGACATGGAATAGATTGAGAAC
The DNA here is from genome assembly GCF_023109315.1 of Streptococcus oralis. GTDB lineage: Bacteria > Bacillota > Bacilli > Lactobacillales > Streptococcaceae > Streptococcus > Streptococcus oralis_BS. The sequence continues at coordinate 328,414 of NZ_JALDUF010000001.1, read as the reverse complement.
ACCAGCAGAAACCAGTACGCTAATCAATCCATAACCCGCTAACAGAAGGAATAACCAGAGAATATTTACTTTAAGATTTGTCTTCATTGTTTACACCTTCTCTTTCACATTCTTACCAAGGATACCTGCAGGACGAATAATCAGAATCAAAAGCAAGATTCCATAAACGATAGCATCACGGAAATCAGACATACCAAAGGCAGTAGCAAAAGTTTCCAACAAGCCAATCACAAATCCCCCTAGAGCTGCACCAGGAATAATCCCGATACCACCAAGTACGGCTGCAACGAATGATTTTAGACCTGGAGTCACGCCCATCAAAGGTTCAAGAGAGTTGTAGTAAAGGGCAATGAGGACACCTGCCGCACCAGCAAGGGCTGAACCCAAAGCAAAAGTAAAGCTGATTGTACGATTTACATTAATTCCCATCAATTGAGCTGCGTCACTATCAACTGATACCGCACGCATGGCTTTCCCCATTTTTGTTTTTTGGACGATTAATTGCAATAAAACCATCAAGAGTACAGAAACTGCTAAAATCATCAATTGAACATTTGTCAAGCTAATTGGTCCCAAGTCAAAGCGGACTGTTTCAATTGCTTGAGGGAAGGCACGAGTATTGGCACCTACTAGATAAACCATTCCGTATTCCAGTAGGAAAGACACTCCGATGGCAGTAATCAATACGGCAATACGTGTAGAGTGTCGCAAAGGACGGTAGGCAAGAAATTCAATCACAACACCAAGTAGTGCGGTTCCTGCCATTGAAATAATCAAAGCTAAAAAGAAATCCATTTGGAAGGAATTAATCAAAAAGTAACCAATAAAGGCACCTATCATATAAATATCACCGTGGGCGAAGTTGATGAGTTTGATAATTCCATAAACCATGGTATAACCCAAGGCCAAAAGTGCATAAACACTACCCAGAATTAAACCATTCACAAGTTGTTGGAGCATAGCATTCACTCTTTTCTATCGTTATTTTTTAGAAAATTTCATCATTTTCACAAGTTCATAAACACCGAAACAGGGAGTGAGTCAAAGGCTCATTCCCTATTTCAACTACTATTCTAATGTTATGGTTTTACAACTTCTGCTGCTTCTACTTTACCATTGTTCATGGTCATCATGTAAGCAGTTTTCACTGTATTGTGGTCAGCATCAAAGCTCGTTTGACCAGTTACACCATCAAAATCTTTTGTTTTAGCAAGGTTGTCCTTGATTTCACCTGAATTTTTAGCACCTTTTGCAGCATTGGCTACTAGGTAAACTGAGTCATAAGCCAAGGCTGAGAAGGTTGAAGGTTCTTCATTGTATTTAGCACGGTATGCTTCAAGGAAGGCTTTAGCTTTTTCAGAAACATCAACTGTAGTTGAGAATCCTGAGATGAAGTAAATGTTTGATGCTTTTTCAGCTGTTGCTTGTTGAACAAATTCTTCACCATTAAATCCATCACCACCAACGATTGGTTTATCAATTCCCATACCACGGGCTTGGTTTACAATTTTACCTGCTTCTGTGTAGTAGCCTGGAACAACGATAGCGTCAAACTCTTTCCCTTTCATTTTAGTAAGGGCTGCTTGGAAGTCTGTATCACCTGCTACAAACGTTTCATCTGCTACAATCTCACCCTTGTAGGTTTCGCGGAAAGATTTAGCAATACCTTTAGCATAGTCACTAGCATTGTCAGTATAAAGAACAACCTTCTTAGCATTCAATTTGTTTGTCACATAGTTTGAAATAATCTTCCCTTGGAAGCTATCTTGGAATGTTCCAATAAATAGGTAATCTTGACCTTTGGTTAATCCATCTTGAGTGGCACTTGGTGAGATCAATGGCACTCCAGCTTTGGTAGCGTTAGCCACAGCTGCAGCAGTTGCACCAGAGGTCGCAGGTCCTACAATAGCTGCTACTTTTGATTGGGTAACAAGGTTCGTTGTAACAGAAGCTGCTTCGGCAGTTTCTGACTTGTTGTCTTTGTCTACAACTTCGATTTGTTTTCCATCGATACCACCTGCTGCATTGATTTCATCAACGGCAAGTTGAGCTCCTTTTTGTTCAGATGTTCCGTAGGCTGCTACGGCACCAGTTTCTTCAAAGTTAAATCCAACTTTAATTGTCTTTTCATCGACTGAGTTACCAGCAGCGTTTGAGGCTCCTGATTTGACCTCTCCACAAGCGGCGAGAAAGGCTACGCTAGCAAGGGCCACAAAAGATAGGGCAAATTTTTTCTTCATTTTTTATCTCCTTATAATATTGTTCCAAAATAGTATGTTAAGAATATACCGAATTATCAGAAAATTGTCAACCTTTTTATTCACTTTTTTAAATGATAACGTTTTCTTCGTTTCGATAGAGATTGCCAACGAAGGGAGTTTCTAACTCTTGAATGTGGCACCGTCTAATTTTCTTGATAAATCTTTCCTTACCTAATCTCTCTACTAAGTCATCTAACTCCTCAGTTGGAACATAGAGTTGCAAATAGCGATGCTTCTTAGAATGGTAACAGATGTCACCGTATTCCTGAAGTTTCTTTGCATCCCGATTATAGTAAAGATAGATGATTAATCCTGATCGATTGACCTTTTCAAACATGATGAATCCTCTTTCTAAGAAATCTTCTCCTATTATATCAAAAAAAGCAAACCCCGTCGAGTTTGCTTTTTAGGTTGGTTAGCTCAAAGAATTGTTGGCCATGATTTCATCGATAAAGCCATACTCAAGTGTTTCTTGGGCGCTCATCCAGTAATCACGTTCTGCGTCTACATGAATTTGCTCAACTGTTTTACCAGAGTTATCTGCAAGAATTTGCTCCAAAGTCTTACGAGTTTTAAGCAAGTGCTCTGCAGCGATTGCCATATCTGTTTGTTGGGTACCACCACCTGTACCACCCATTGGTTGGTGAATCATGTACTCTGCATTTGGAAGCATGAAACGTTTGCCTTTTGCTCCACTTGATGCAATGATAGTCCCCATTGAGGCTGCCATCCCCATCACGATGGTTTGGACATCTGCCTTGATAAAGTTCATAGTATCAACGATTGCCAAACCAGCTGAAACAGAGCCTCCAGGTGTGTTGACATAAAGGTAAATATCTTTTGTACTGTCTTGGGCATCCAAGAAGAGCAATTGGGCAATAACGGAATTGGCCATGTTGTCTTCAACTGGTCCAGTCAACATGATGATACGATCTTTTAGTAGACGTGAGTAAATATCATATGAACGTTCTCCACGGCTTGTTTGTTCAATAACTACAGGAATCATTCATTTCTCCTTTTAATGTTGAATTTTCTTAGTCATACGACTTCAATACAGAACTATTATATCTTTTTGGTCAAAAAAGGTCAAATTTTTGCTCTATTCTCTAAACAGAAACAAAAACTCAACCTCCTTTCAAGTCAAAAACAAACTTCTAGTTTCAATATTTACTTTGGGATTTTATTTAGTACCGAACAAGCGGTCTCCAGCATCTCCAAGACCTGGAACGATATAACCATGTTCGTTCAAGCGTTCATCCAAGGCTGCTGTAAAGATTTCTACATCTGGATGTGCTTCTTGAAGAGCTTTCACTCCTTCTGGAGCAGATACTAGGCAGACAAACTTGATATTTGAAGCGCCACGTTTTTTAAGTGAATCTACAGCCAAGATTGCTGAGCCACCTGTTGCAAGCATTGGGTCAACAACAAAGATTTGACGTTGGTCAATATCTTCAGGCAATTTCACCAAGTATTCAACTGGTTGAAGGGTTTCTTCATCACGGTACATACCGATGTGTCCAACTTTTGCTGCTGGAACCAGATTCAAGAGACCATCTACCATCCCGATACCTGCACGCAAAATTGGGACAATCGCCAATTTTTTACCAGCCAATTGTTTTTGAACGGTCTTTGTGATAGGTGTTTCAATTTCAACGTCTTCAAGTGGAAGATCACGAAGTACTTCATATCCCATCAACATCGCAATCTCATCTACTAGCTCACGAAAAGCTTTTGTAGAAGTGTCTGTACGACGCAAGATTGACAATTTGTGTTGAATGAGTGGATGATTAATGACTTCAATTTTTCCCATTTTCTGAATTCCTTCTTTCAATTTATTCTTCTTATTATATCAAAAAATGGTTTAAAAAGCTTTCTAAACCATTTATTTTTATTAATTTTTAAATCAAATCTGCCTCTTGAAGAGCCGTCTGAACAGTCTCTAATGGTAAATGGGTCAACTTGGTGCCTTTTTCATGATAAAGGTACTGGGCATAGTCATCCATTCGGTACTGGTTGATATAAACCACACGCTTACAACCAACTTGTAGCAGTTGTTTGGTGCAGTTCAGACACGGGAAATGGGTCACATAGGCTGTAAATCCTCTTGGAACCCCTCGTTCAGCCCCTTGCAAGATGGCGTTGACCTCCGCGTGAAGGGTTCGAACACAGTGTCCTTCAATGACCAGACATTCGTGGTCAATACAGTGCTCCGTTCCTGATACGGAACCATTATAGCCTGTTGAAATGACTTTATTATCCTTGACTAGGACAGCTCCCACCTTGGCACGTTTGCAGGTCGAACGATTGGCAATCAGTAAAGCCTGGGCTGCAAAGTACTCATCCCAAGCCAGTCTTTTTTCTGTCATAAGTCTTCTCCTTGTCCTCTATTTTTTGAAAAATGGCAAGCGTAAATCTGCAATCTTTTCAGCCGGAACCTTCATGCCATCCTTGATCCATTTGAGCAGAACCGATACGATGGCAGAACTCCAAAAGGAATGAAGGTAGCTGCTAACGCCTTTTGACTTTCCGTGGTATTTTTCTAGAAATTCCTGCATGGCTTGGACAAAAATCTTTTCCAAATGATAGTCCAGAGCAAGTTGGATAACCTTGGCTTCTTTCTTAGCTGCGCGGAAAAGGTGTACCCAGACTAGATAAAGATCGGTTTTGACATCATAGTGGCTCAACTGTTCCATAATGTTATGGACACTGCGTTTAAAAACACTTTCCAAAATCTCTTCTTTGGAGTCATAGTTACGATAGAAGGCAGCACGAGAGACGCCCGCCCGTTTGACCAGCTCCGAAATACTGATCTTGGCCAAGTCTTTTTTCTCTAGAAGTTGCAAAAGAGCCGTCTCGATTGCTTCCCTAGTTAAAAAATTGGATTCTTGATTTGATTTTCTGAGATTTTCAAGAGATTTTTCAGATATTTTACGTTCAGACATAACAATTTCTTTCTACTTGTGACAACAGAGAGGTGGTACTTTTGTTTCAAGGGCTTTCATGATATAATTGTAAAAAAAGACAGAACCTTTGTCAATGTATAAGTGACAAAGATGGAGAATTTCTATGACTTGGAAGATTGTAGCTGACTCTGGTTGTGATTATCGTCAATTGGTAACTCCCGCTATCGATACTGAATTTATCAGTGTTCCTTTAACCATTCAAGTAGCTGATCAGGTCTTTATTGATGATGCCAATCTCGACATTGACCACATGATGGAAACCATGTATGCGACTTCTGAGGCTTCAAAATCAGCTTGTCCTAGCCCTGATGATTACTTGCGTGCATTTGAAGGTGCAAAGCATATCTTTGTCGTTACCATTACTGGTACTCTTTCAGGTAGCCATAATAGTGCTCAGCTCGCTAAGAACATCTACCTTGAAGAACACCCTGACACTCAGATTCATGTGATTGATAGTTTATCTGCTGGTGGGGAAGTTGACCTAATTGTAGAAAAAATCAATGACTTGATTGATCAAGGACTTTCTTTTGAAGAAATTGTTGAAGCTATTACAGCCTACCAAAAAAAAACGAAGTTACTCTTTGTTCTTGCTAAAGTTGATAACTTAGTCAAAAATGGCCGTTTGAGTAAGCTTATCGGTGCAGTTGTTGGGCTTCTCAACATCCGTATGGTTGGGGAAGCAAGTGAAACTGGAACTTTAGAACTGCTCCAGAAAGCGCGTGGACCAAAAAAATCCCTTCAAGCAGCCTATGAAGAACTCATCAAAGCTGGCTACGCTGGTGGCCGTATCGTCATGGCTCATCGCAGCAATGAAAAATTCTGTCAGCAATTGTCAGAACGCTTGCTGGAAACCTTCCCACAAGCCAATATCAAAATCATCCCGACGTCTGGTCTCTGCAGTTTCTATGCAGAAGATGGCGGTTTGTTGATGGGATATGAAATCAACTAAGATTATGAGCAACAAGAGATGCCAAGCATCTCTTGTTTTTTGTGGTACAATAGAGCTATGAAACATTTTGATACTATTGTCATCGGTGGAGGTCCTGCTGGTATGATGGCTACGATTTCCAGTAGCTTTTATGGTCAGAAAACCCTTCTCATCGAAAAAAATCGAAAACTCGGAAAAAAATTAGCTGGAACGGGTGGTGGCCGTTGTAATGTAACCAACAACGGAACTCTAGATGACCTACTAGCTGGTATCCCTGGAAATGGACGCTTTCTATACAGTGTCTTTTCCCAGTTTGATAACCATGATATCATCAACTTTTTTACGGAAAACGGTGTTAAACTTAAGGTTGAAGACCACGGTCGTGTCTTTCCTGCCAGCGACAAATCTCGGACCATTATTGAAGCCTTGGATAAGAAAATCGCTGAGCTAGGCGGACAAGTTCTCACTCAAACAGAAATTGTTTCGGTTAAAAAGATAGACGACCAGTTTGTCCTTAAGTCCGCAGACCAAAGCTTCACTTGTAATAAACTGATTGTTACAACTGGTGGTAAATCCTATCCTTCTACTGGTTCGACTGGTTTTGGACATGAGATTGCCCGTCATTTTAAGCATACCATTACTGAGCTTGAGGCTGCTGAGAGTCCTTTGTTGACTGATTTCCCGCATAAAGCGCTTCAGGGGATTTCACTAGACGATGTGACCTTAAACTATGGCAAGCATGTCATTACTCATGATCTGCTCTTTACTCACTTTGGTTTATCTGGTCCTGCTGCTCTGCGTATGTCCAGCTTTGTCAAGGGCGGGGAGGTTCTCTCGCTAGATGTTTTGCCTCAACTTTCTGAGAGGGACTTGATGACATTTCTAGAAGAAAATCGGGAAAAATCCTTGAAAAATGCTTTAAAAACTTTGCTTCCAGAACGCTTGGCAGAATTTTTTGTGCAAGGCTATCCTGACAAAGTTAAACAGCTAACTGAAAAAGAACGCGAGCAACTACTCCAGTCTATCAAGGCTCTCAAAATTCCTGTGACTGGCAAAATGTCTCTTGCCAAATCCTTTGTAACTAAAGGCGGTGTCAGTCTCAAGGAAATCAATCCCAAAACCCTCGAAAGTAAGCTGGTACCTGGGCTCCACTTTGCTGGCGAGGTCCTGGATATCAATGCCCACACGGGCGGTTTCAACATCACTTCTGCCCTCTGCACCGGCTGGGTGGCAGGCTCCAATCCAATAAATACCAAATAAGAAAGGAAGTCCTTTGGAACATATTATTTTACTAAGAGGCGTTACTCCTAATGGAAAAAATGCTATCCCGAAAATGTCTTATTTGGTAGATATTTTGACAGAAGCTGGTTTTCAACACGTTCGAACCTATATTCAAAGTGGGAATATTATTCTTGAGAGTGACTCAGATTTAGAAGAAATACGAGAACGCGTTCATACTTTGATAAAGGAAAAAATTGGGGCCGACTTAAAAATGGTTATCAAGAATAAGAACGATTTTGAAAAGATTGTTCATGAGAATCCATTTAAAGAAGACTATCTTCATGATCGTGTACATGTGATTCTTTATCAAGGACTTATCCAAAGTCTGCCACTAGAAAAATTGAAAACTGACTACGGCGAGGAAGAAATCTGTGTAGTCGATTACTGTCTCTACCTCTATCTTCCTAGAACTGCAAAACAAAAAAAGCTCAATACCAACTATCTTGAAAAATTGTTTGGCGTGGTTCTGACCATGCGAAAGTTAAACGTCGTGGAAAAGTTACTAACAAAATAGGAAAAACAATATGAACAGAAGAGAAACAGTCGAATTTGTCAATATGTGTATGATTCAAAATGGAGACCAGGTTCTGGTTCAAGATCGAGTTAATCCTGACTGGCCTGGCATTACTTTTCCTGGTGGTCATGTTGAACGTGGCGAATCCTTTGTCGATGCTGTCATTCGTGAAGTGAAAGAAGAAACTGGTCTGACCATTTCCAAACCCCAACTCTGTGGTATCAAAAACTGGTACGATGACAAGGATTATCGTTATGTCGTCCTTTTTTACAAGACAGAACACTTTACTGGTGAACTCCAGTCTTCAGACGAAGGGAAAGTTTGGTGGGAAGAGTTTGAAAATCTCTCTCAACTAAAACTTGCAACCGATGATATGTCTGATATGCTTCGTGTTTTTTTAGAAGAGAATCTCAGTGAATTTTTTTACTACAAAGACGGTGACGACTGGCTTTACGATTTGAAGTAAAAAATAGGCTAGGAAATTCCTAGCCTATTTATTCTGCATTTGTCTGAACGTAAGCAGCAATAACATCTGATGTGTATTGAGCTGTACCAGGTCCAAACTTGTCAATGTTTTGCTTAAACTCTGGGTTGTAGACGTAGCCTTTGCCGATATGACCGAATACCTCAATAGAGCAGTCAAATCCATAAGTACGAAGGGCTTGCAAGAGCTTAGCTGCCTCTTCCTGGTTTTCGACCGCTGTTGCAGCTAGTCCATTTTTAAGGTTTTGTGCCAAGGCTTGAAAAACTTGGTTAAAGGCAGCCGTAGCCTCATCTTCTCTACCACTTTGGCGTTCGAGAGCCTGGTCCATGACTTCTTGACCATATTTCTCTACCGCCTCTTGGTGGTATTTTTGATTGTCTTGATAGCTGAATCCAGTGAATTTTTCCTCAATCGTCATTTTTCTTTCTCCTTTTTGTTCTTGAATGGTTTTTTGCAAGGTGGAAATCAAGGTATCCAGATGTTGCCTTTCTCGAGTTAGATAGTCCAACTGCCTGGTCAAATGGGGCAATAAATCTGTCCTTTCTTCCTTTAACAGCTCTGCTATTTTTTCTAAAGAAAAGCCTAGATATTTGTAGTACAGAATGACCTGAAGTCGTTCCAAATCCTCTTGACTGTAGGTTCGATATCCGTTTCCCAACTTTAAGGGAACCAAGAGCCCTATCTTATCGTAATGGTGCAGGGTCTTGACAGAGACACCTGAAAGCTGCGCAGCTTCTTTTATATGATACATGATTTCCTCCTTACAAGAAATAGTATACCCCCTCCCCTTAGGTCAGAGTCAAGTGTTTTTGAAAAAAATTTTTGACTTTTTGATAAAGGTGTGAAAACTTGAAAATGGTTTTCTTGACAGACCCTAGAAAACATGATAGGATAGTCAAGTCTATCAATCAAGCAGAAGGCTCATAAAGAGCCATTGAGAGAAGGCTATTTGACAACTCAAGTAGCCTTTTCTTATTTTAAAAAAGGAGATCGGAGTTTCAACTATGTCAGAAAAATCGCAATGGGGCTCGAAACTAGGCTTTATCTTAGCATCTGCTGGTTCAGCCATCGGACTTGGAGCCGTTTGGAAGTTCCCCTACATGACTGCCGCTAATGGCGGGGGAGGCTTTTTGTTGGTCTTTCTCATTTCCACCATTTTAATCGGTTTCCCGCTCCTGCTGGCTGAATTTGCCCTCGGCCGTAGTGCTGGCGTTTCCGCTATCAAAACCTTTGGAAAACTGGGCAACAATAACAAGTACAACTTTATCGGTTGGATTGGTGCCTTTGCCCTCTTTATCCTCCTCTCCTTTTACAGTGTTATCGGTGGATGGATTCTAGTCTATCTAGGTATTGAGTTTGGAAAATTGCTCCAACTTGGTGGAACGGGTGATTATGCTCAGTTATTTACTTCAATCATTTCAAATCCAGCCATTGCCCTTGGCGCACAAGCTGCCTTTATCTTGTTGAATATCTTTATTGTATCACGTGGGGTTCAAAAAGGGATTGAAAGAGCCTCAAAAGTCATGATGCCGCTACTCTTTATCATCTTTGTTGTCATCATCGGGCGCTCTCTCAGCTTGCCAAACGCCATGGAAGGGGTTCTCTACTTCCTCAAACCAGACTTTTCAAAACTAACTAGCGCTGGTCTCCTTTATGCTCTGGGACAATCTTTCTTTGCACTCTCACTAGGGGTTACAGCCATGCTGACCTATGCATCCTACTTGGACAAGAAAACCAATCTGGTCCGGTCAGGGATTTCCATCGTAGCCATGAACATCTCGGTTTCCATCATGGCGGGACTAGCCATTTTCCCAGCCATGTCAGCCTTCAATATCCAGTCTGAAGGGGGACCAAGCCTGCTCTTTATCGTCTTGCCTCAACTCTTTGACAAGATGCCTTTTGGAACCATTTTCTACATCCTTTTCCTCTTATTCTTCCTCTTTGCGACGGTCACTTCCTCTGTCGTGATGCTGGAAATCAATGTGGGCAATATCACCAACCAGGACAACCGCAAGCGTGGCAAATGGAGTGCTATTTTAGGGATTTTAAACTTTATCTTCGGAATTCCTTCAGCCCTTTCTTACGGTGTTATGGCGGATGTTCACATCTTTGGGAAGACCTTCTTTGATGCTATGGACTTCTTGGTTTCCAATCTCCTCATGCCATTTGGAGCCCTCTGCCTTTCACTTTTTACAGGCTATATCTTTAAGAAGGCTCTTGCTAAGGAGGAACTCCATCTTGATGAAAGAGCATGGAAACAAGGACTTTTCCAAGTCTGGCTCTTCCTTCTTCGTTTCATCATTCCTATTATCATCATTGTGGTTTTTATCGCCCAATTTATGTAATCAAAAAGGACTTGAGTAGTAAACTCAGGCCCTTTCTTTTTTATGGATGGCTAACAATCAATTCCAAACCTTGCCCTTCCAAGACCCAAGCTTCAACATCACTTGGTAGGATAAAGTGGCTACCTTTTTGGATTGGATAGTTTTTCCCGTCAACAGTTAGTTGGCCTTGACCAGCTAAGACACTGAACAGGCTGTAGTCAGCTGTCTTTTCAAAGTCAACTTTGCCAGTGATTTCCCACTTGTAAACTGCGAAGAACTCGCTGGAAACGAGGAGTGTAGAACGCAGGTCATCAGCTTTGACAGTCACAGGACGGCTATTTGCAGGCTCGCCAATGTTCAAAACATCAATGGATTTTTCAAGGTGAAGTTCACGCAAGTTGCCCTTGTCATCCTTGCGGTCAAAGTCATAGACACGGTAGGTAGTGTCACTAGACTGCTGGGTTTCAAGAATCAAGATCCCTGCACCGATAGCGTGCATGGTACCACTTGGTACATAGAAGAAATCTCCTGCTTTAACTGGCACTTTTGTCAACAGCGCATCCCAGTTTTTGTCCTCGATTTGCTGGCGGAGTTCTTCTTTTGACTTGGCATTGTGGCCATAGATAATCTCTGATCCTTCATCTGCAGCGATGATATACCAGCATTCTGTTTTTCCAAGTTCGCCTTCATGCTCGAGCCCGTAAGCATCGTCTGGATGAACTTGGACGCTGAGCCAATCGTTGGCATCGAGTATCTTGGTCAAGAGTGGAAATACAGGTTCTGGACGATTGCCAAACAATTCACGGTGTTCCGCATACAAAGTAGCAAGGTCTATTCCTTCAAAGCGACCATTAGCAACCTTTGAAACCCCATTTGGGTGGGCTGAAATAGCCCAGTATTCTCCGATTTTTTCACTTGGAATGTCATAGCCAAACTCATCACGTAGCTTGGTTCCACCCCAGATTTTTTCTTGCATAACTGATTGTAAAAATAATGGTTCTGACATCTTATTCTCCTGTCTGTTTTTCTCACCTCATTATAGCAAAAAGCTAGATCTAATTGAACTCTTTTTCACATCTTATAAAGTAGGGAGAAGATTTTATAAAAATAGTGAACAAATGTTCTCTACTTAATACTTGCACCATTGCTGGCAATGACATCCTTGTACCAGTAGAAGGATTTCTTCTTGCTCCGTTTGAGACTTCCTTGACCTGCATTATCACGATCCACATAGATAAAACCATAGCGCTTGTTCATTTCGCCTGTTCCAGCTGAAACCAGATCTATACAACCCCAAGTCGTATAACCAAGCAATTCAACGCCATCTTGGTAAATAGCATCTCGCATAGCCTTGATGTGGGCTTCTAGATAAGCAATCCGATAGTCATCCGCTACATAGCCATTTTCATCTGGCGTATCCATAGCACCGAGGCCATTTTCTACGATGAACATAGGTTTTTGATAACGATCCCAGATGGCATTGAGAGTGATACGAAGCCCCAGTGGGTCAATCTGCCAACCCCATTCAGAGGATTTCAGATAGGGATTTTTGATAGAGGCAAAGACATTTCCAGCTGTCAGATTCCTCACTTCTGGATCGCCTGAAGCCACTCGACTCGCATAATAAGAGAAGGAAACAAAATCAACAGTGTAATTCTTTAACAAGTCCAAATCCTCTGCCGTCATTTCTATCTCAACTCCCTCACGCTCCCACTGCTTCTTGGCATAGTTTGGATATTCCCCACGCGCTTGGACGTCAATGAAGAAGTAACTCTTGCGGTCTTCTTCCATGGCTGCCCAGTAGTCTCTCGGATGGACAGTGTTAGGATAATATTGCCCTGCTGCCAACATACATCCCACCTTGTTTTCTGGATCAATTTCGTGAGCAATTTTAGTCGCCATAGCCGAGGCTACTAACTCGTGGTGGGCTGCTTGGTATTTGACTTGCTCGTGATTTTCTCCTTCTTCAAAACAAATCCCAGCTCCTAAAAAGGGGGCATGCAGAATCATATTGATTTCGTTGAAGGTGAGCCAGTACTTGACCAAGCCCTTGTAACGGGTAAAGAGGCTACGACAGAGATTTGCGTAAAAGTCCAACATGCGACGATTGCGCCAACCACCGTACTCCCTGATTAAGTGCATGGGGCAATCGAAATGCGTGATGGTCACCAGAGGTTCAATCCCATACTTGTGGCATTCCTTAAACAAATCCTCATAAAAGGCTAGACCAGCTTCATTTGGCTCTGCTTCGTCACCTTGAGGAAAAATCCGAGTCCAAGCAATGGAAAGTCGATAGGTTTTAAAGCCCATTTCTGCAAAAAGCGCGATATCTTCCTTATAATGATGGTACATATCAATGGCTTCCTTTGCTGGGTAAAAATAGCCCTCCTCAAACGAAAACATCTTTTTCTGACCTGTGATAATGGCCTCACGGTCTGGACCAATCGGTACCACATCGACATTAGCAAGACCTCGACCATCTTGATTATAAGCACCCTCACATTGATTAGCCGCCGTTGCACCACCCCAGAGAAATCCTTCTGGAAATTGTAGTATTTCTGTCATCACTTTACCTCGATTGATTTATTACTTCTATTATACTAAAAAGGAGGCAAAAAGTTTTGAACTCTCTGGATAATGATAGCACTAAACTTACTTTTATATATACGAAAAAAAGACTGAAACCAGTCTTCTTTTTAAATTAAAGCTGTGATAGCCGTTACTAGTCCAAAAACGATACCTGGTGCATTAGCAGCCGCGAGGGGAATATCTCTTTCTTTCTTGAAAAGACCGTAGTAAACCCAGAGACTACAGTTGATGGCTGCGACTAAGGGTTGGATGAAGTTTCCTTTTTGACCAGCCAGGTTATTCATAATTTGTGGGAAGTAAGACACGTACATCATAACAGACATGAAGGTCGCTACCCAACCCAAAATTTTCATTTGTTTTTCAGACATTTTCAAAACCTCTTTCATTTTTATGAATCATATTTTATAATCTTTTTTCAAAACAATCAAGACTTTGAAGCTTTTGTTATGAAGATGTAAACTATCACAATCTTGTGATAAGAAAAAGACCGGATTGCTCCGATCTTTTTAAGTTTCACTCCAAGAATGTTTAGATAAAAAATTTGATAATTGAATTACCTACTTCATACGATAAAAATCAATCACTAGACCGGCAGGCCCTTCAACTAGCAGGCTTTCTGTTCCCCAATCGGTTACAGCTTGGCCATTTAAAATCTCGACACCAATTTCTTTCAACCGTTGGTAGTTCTGATCTACATCCTCAACCTCGATATGAAGAATGATTCCTGACTGAAAGTTTTCCAAAGGAATCAAATGATTTTGAGACAGCATCAGGCAGTGACTGCCAATCGTGAACTGTGCAAAACTGTCGTCAACATAATCGGCTTTTTTATCCAAAATACGCTCCAAGTCGGCACAGACTTGAGGAACATTTGAAACGATGATATCTAATTGATTTAAATTCATTTACTATCCTCCAGAAAAAGACCGGATTACTCCGATCTTTTCAAGTTCCTCTCTCTGAAAATCAAAGAATAAAGTCTACAAATTTAAAATTTGATTTTCGACGAGAGGAATTATTTAATTGCGCGTGATTGTAATCCTTCTTCTTCCAAGAAGAGACGGAATGGTACGAGTTCTTCTGCTTCGTATTTTTCCTTGAAGGCTTTAATTGCTTCTTCTGAGTGAAGTTTTGGATCGAGTTCAAGGACTTCTACTGGAAGTGGACGGTGTTGAGTGATGCGAGCATCAATAACAACAGTTTTACCTTCTTTGTTCAATTTAACAGCTTCTGCAACAACTGCATCGATATCTTCGATACGGTCAACTGTAAATCCAACAGCTCCTTGAGCTTCAGCGATTTTCGCATAGTCCGCGTTAGTGAAATCACAACCAAACAAGTGTTTGTTTGTGTCTTCGTATTTGTCCTTGATGAAGGCATATTTACCATTTGAGAAGACAACGTTGATAACTGGAAGGTCGTATTGAACGTTTGTGATCACGTCTGGGTAGCACATGTTGAATGCACCGTCACCCATGATGTTCCATACTTGGCGATCTGGATTGTCTTTCTTAGCAGCGATACCACCAGGAAGGGCAATACCCATTGTCGCAAAGAGTGGAGATGTACGCCACATGTTCTTAGGTGTCATGTGAAGGTGACGAGTAGATGTTTGAGTAGTGTCACCTACGTCGATTGAGTAGATAGCGTCTTGATCAGCATGTTTATTGATAGCATTGTAAACTTGGTACAATTGCAATTCACCCTCAGTTTTACCTTCGAGTTTGTTCATGTAATCACGCCAGTTTTGGTTGTTCTTAACGTTTGCACGCCACCATGGAGTAGATTCTACTGGGTTTACTTTGTCAAGGATTGCTTTCGCTGCTTGACCTGCATCACCAAGGATAGAAGCATCAAGGGCATGACGTTTACCAAGTTTGTAAGGGTCAATATCAACTTGGATGAATTTTTCAGTGTTCTTGAAGGCTTCGTAAACTTCAGCAAATGGGAAGTTTGAACCAAGGAAAAGAACGGTGTCTGCTTCAAAGACCACTTCGTTGGCTGGTTTCCAACCAACACGGTAAGCAGAACCTGTCAAACCTTCGTAGTCCCATTCAAAGGCTTCGAAGTTTTTACCAGTTGTGATGATTGGTGCTTTGATCTTACGTGACAATTCAGTGATGACATCACCAGCACCAACTCCACCGAAACCAGCGTAGATAACTGGACGTTCCGCATTGTTCAAGATTTCAACTGCTTTGTCAATTTCAACTTCGTTCAAAGCAGGAGCGATGAAGCGACGTTCGTAAGAACCTGATCCGTAGTATGAGTTTTCGTCGATTTCTTGGAAACCGAAGTTTACTGGGATTTCAACAACAGCTGGACCTTTTTTAGAAACTGCAGCACGGCAAGCTTCGTCAATTACTTTTGGCAATTGCTCAGCGTAAGCTACACGTTTGTTGTAGACAGCGATACCGTTGTACATTGGGTTTTGGTTCAATTCTTGGAAGGCATCCATGTTGAGTTCGTTAACTGGACGTGATCCAAGGATAGCAAGGAATGGAGTGTTATCCATAGCTGCATCGTAAACACCGTTAATCAAGTGAGTCGCACCTGGACCACCTGAACCAACTGCAACCCCGATTGAGCCACCGAATTTAGCTTGCATTACCGCTGCAAGAGCACCTGTTTCTTCATGGCGAACTTGCAAGAAGCGGATATCTTTGTCTTCAGCCAAAGCGTCCATCAATGAGCTGAGTGTTCCTGATGGGATACCGTAGATTGTGTCTACGCCCCATGTTTTCAATACGTTGAGCATTGCTGCAGATGCAGTAATTTTTCCTTGAGTCATAATGATAACTCTCCTTCAAATATTTTTAAAACTTGATTCATCCGTTTTCATATATTATTTGGAAACGTTTCAGCAAATTTTTACTCTACTAATTTATCACAATTATTTTGACTTTACTAAGAATCTGCTCAGAAGTTTTTATACTCTATTGCAGTACAGTTTGAAAATGTTTTATGTGACTGTTTTATAATAAAAAGCGAGTAAGCTCGCTTTTAGTCTATTTTAGTAAAGTTTAACATGAGTGAACTGGTCAAAACAGATACAGAACTAAAGGCCATGGCTAGACCTGCCAGTTCTGGATTGAGGGCCAGTCCAACACCTGAAAAGACTCCTGCCGCTATCGGAATTCCGACGACATTGTAAATAAAGGCCCAGAAGAGGTTGAGAAGAATTCGATTGAAGGTTTTCTTACTCATATCAAAAGCACGAACCACTCCTAGGAGGTTATTGGTTGTTAACACCAAATCTGCTGACTCGATGGCGATATCTGTTCCAGCTCCCATAGCAATCCCCACATCTGCTACACTGAGGGCTGGCGCATCATTAATACCGTCCCCAACAAAGGCTACTTTACCAGTCTGTTGAAGTTGATGGATTTCATGGGCTTTTTCTTCTGGCAAGACACCTGCAATGACCTCTTCAATACCAATCTGATCGGCAATAGCACGCGCCACACCTGCATTGTCTCCTGTCAGCATGACTGTTTTAAGACCACGTTTTTTCAGCTGACTGATGGCCAGCTTGGCATTTCCCTTGGGAATGTCTTGCAAAGCAAGCAAACCTTTGATTTCATTGTCCACAGCCAAGAAAACAACTGTCTTAGCTTCTTTTTCTAGTTCTTCTAGTTTTTCTTGATAAGCTCTAGAAATATCCATACTATCCAGCATTTTAGCATTTCCAAGCAGAACTTGTTTTCCAGCTATTTGCCCTGAAACACCTTTTCCATGCAAGGCTTGGAAATTTTCAACAGTTTGAAACTCAATTCCAGTTTCTGTCGCTCGCTTAACAATGGCCTCAGCCAGTGGATGTTGGGAAGCTTCTTCTAAAGAGGCAGCTAAGCCGAGCACTTCTGTCTCATCGCCAATGATATCAGTGACCACTGGTTTTCCTTCCGTCAAAGTCCCTGTCTTGTCAAACACAATAGTTTGGACTTTCTGAATTTCCTGTAAGACTGTTCCATTTTTGAGAAGAACCCCCATTTTGGCACTGCGTCCTGTCCCTACCATAAGAGCTGTCGGTGTTGCAAGACCCAAGGCACAAGGGCAGGCAATAATCAAAACCGCAACTCCATAGAGAAGAGAAGACACGAAGCTAGCTCCAAGCACGACTACACTATCCCTGAGCAAGACGAACCAAACCCAAAAGGTCACGATTCCTAAAATGACAACTGCTGGGACAAAAATCCCTGAAATCTTATCCGTCAAGTCCTGAATCGGTGCGCGGCTGGTCTGGGCTTTCTTCACAAAGTCTACAATCTGTGCCAAGACAGTCTCTGAACCAACCTTTTCTGCCCTAAAAACAAGCGTTCCGCTATTATTGATGGTTGAGCCAATGACAGTATCTCCAACTGTCTTGTCTACCGGCAGGCTCTCTCCTGTCACCATGGATTCATCTATGCTGGACACACCTTCCACTACGACACCATCAACCGCAATCTTTTCACCTGGTCGTACTCGAACCAGGTCACCTACCTTGACTTGGTCCAAGGGAACTTGGACATAGCTATCATCTCGCAAGACTTCTGCTGTTTTAGCCTGCAAATCCAGTAGTTTCTCCACAGCTTGGGAAGTATTTTTCCTCATTTTCTCTTCAAAAACTGCCCCCAAAAGAACGAAGAAGAGGATAAATCCAGCACTTTCAAAGTAAACGGGGAGACCAGCGAAGAGGGCAACTAAACTATAGAAATAGGCCACTAGAGTTCCCAAAGCAACCAAGGTATCCATGTTGGCATTGTGTTTTTTAAAGCTGGCCCAAGCACTCTGGATATAAGGACCACCTGCTACTAACATGATAGGCGTTGTGGCTAGAAAGGTTCCCCAATGCATGACTTGGTGACTGATACTACCTGTCAACATCCCAATCATGAGAATCACAAGAGGCACAGTAAAGATACTAGTAATCCAAAAACGCTGTAAAAGTGATAAAGATTTTCGAGTCTTCTCAACAACTGTATAACTTCCCTTTTGCATCTTCATGCCACATGAGAATTCATGATCACCCAACTCTTGAGGTGTAAAACGAATCACCTTTTCCTCGTCTACTCCGATTGGTTCCAAGATTCCTTCTTCTTCAAAAAGAATTTCCTTGTAACAGTTTGAAGGGGTTGCACGATGAAAGGTAATCTCAGCGGGAATCCCTTTTTGGAGCTGGATATGGGCTGGGTGATAGCCTTTTTCAGCTGTGATACGGATTTTTTGAATGCCATTTTCTAGGCTGGCTTTCACAATTTCTGTCATAGTTTCCTCCTACTCTACAATCATCTTGCCGTGCATCATGTTCATACCACAAGCAAAGCCAAACTCTCCAGCTTGCTCAGGCGTGATTTCCACTACATACTCTTCCCCCATAGGCAGGTCCGCATGTACTCCAAAATCTGGAAAAACAATTTGATCCAGACAGGGTGAAGGATCCTTACGATCAAAGATAATACGAGCTGGCACTGATTTCTTGAGGATAATCAAGTCAGGCGTATAACCTCCCTTGACTTCCACTCGAATCTCTTGGTAGCCCTTTTTTTGCTGGGCCTTTTGCCCAGATTTTTCAGGTTTTTTGAAAAACCAGAACCAGATAAAGGCAACAAGGGCAATACAAACAATGGTTACAATACTATTTAACATGACATCTCCTTTACATACAATTACATTTTACTTCAGCAACTGCGCTAGCTTTTTTCTCAGAAATCACAGCTTCCAAGTCTGCCAAATCAGCCAAAGTAAAATCACATTCCATAATCAAATCAGACACTAACTGCTTCATCCTACGAGAACAAACCTTGTCTTTAATATCTCGGACAAGCAAGTCTCGGCTTTGATCCAGAGTTAAAAGGGCTGAATAGACAAAGGACTTGCCCTCTTTTTTCCTAGTCAGGCACTCTTTCTCAACCAAACGAGCCAAAAGAGTTTGAATGGTTGACTTGGACCAGTCGAACCGCTCCGCCAGAACCCTGATCAAATCGCTACTGGTCTGCTCCCCCTGCATCCAAACAATCTTCATGACCTGCCATTCTGCATCTGAAATCTGCATCAGCACACCTCCAAAATCTACATTTGTCAATTACGACTCTTAGTATACTCTCAAAATCTACATTTGTCAATTATAATGTTTATTATTTTTTCGAAAATAGAATTCTAATCATGTAACGAGAGATTTACAGTCAAATTTTACTATATAAACTATAAAAATATGCTATACTGAAGAAAAAAGAAAACAACCACTAGGGGTGCGTAAAGCTGAGATTAACGACTGTTAGATCCCTTTGACTCAATCTAGGTAATGCTAGCTGATGGAAGTGGAAATGATAATGAGGACTAGCTGGTCTTCTATTGCTTTCCTGAAACAGACTAGCTTGTTCTTAAGAATACAAACTTCAGTTGGTTGGGAGGTTTTAGATGACTTATTTACCCGTTGCTCTAACCATTGCTGGGACTGACCCTAGTGGCGGTGCTGGCATTATGGCCGACTTAAAGTCGTTCCAAGCTAGAGATGTTTATGGAATGGCCGTTGTGACCAGCCTTGTCGCTCAAAATACCAGAGGCGTTCAATTAATCGAGCACGTCTCCAACCAAATGTTGGAAGCTCAATTGGAGAGTGTCTTTTCGGATATCAAGCCTCAGGCTGTAAAAACTGGTATGTTGGCAACTACTGAAATCATGGAGATCATCCAACCCTATCTTCAAAAGCTGGACTGTCCCTATGTCCTTGACCCTGTTATGGTCGCAACAAGCGGTGATACCCTGATAGATACTAGTGCGAGAAGCTACCTAAAAACAAACCTGCTTCCCCTTGCTACCATCATCACCCCCAATCTTCCTGAGGCAGAAGAGATTGTTGGTTTTTCAATCCATGATCCAGAAGACATGCAACGTGCTGGTCGCCTGATTTTAAAAGAATTTGGTCCTCAGTCTGTGGTTATCAAAGGTGGTCATCTTGAAGGCGGTGCCAAGGATTTCCTCTTTACCAAGGAGGAGCAATTTGTCTGGGAAAGCCCAAGAATTCAAACCTGTCACACCCATGGTACTGGATGTACTTTTGCTGCAGTGATTACGGCTGAACTAGCCAAGGGCAGAAGTCTTTATCAGGCAGTCGATAAGGCCAAGGCCTTTATCACAAAAGCCATCCAAGACGCTCCTCAACTCGGTCATGGTTCAGGTCCAGTCAACCATACAAGTTTTAAAGATTAAGAAAAAACTCTCTAGTTCCCACTTTAAGGGAGTTAGAGAGTTTTTGATTAGGAAATCATGTCATCCAACTTTGTTAAAAAAGCTTGCGTTTTTGCCTCAATGTCTTCTGCCTGCATCAGATCCCTGACGACAGCGACTCCAGCTATACCAGTGCCGATAAGTTTGTCAATATTCTCTGACGTCAATCCTCCGATAGCAACTACTGGAATGGCGACCGTTTGGCAAATTGTTTTCAAGGTTGAAATCAGGGTGATGGGGGCATTTTCTTTGGTCGTAGTCGGGAAAATGGCTCCTGTTCCCAAGTAATCTGCTCCACCTTCTTCTGCCTTGAGAGCTCTTTTAACTGTTTTAGCAGTAACACCTAGGATTTTTTCAGAACCTAGTACTTTGCGGGCAACTGAAACTGGTAGTTCATCGTCTCCGATATGCAGACCAGCAGCATCGACTGCAAGACAGATATCCAACCGATCATCTATAATCAAGGGTACCTGATAGGCATCTGTTATTTCCTTGACTTGTTTTGCCAGTTGATAGTATTGATTGGTGGTGAGATTTTTTTCTCGTAGTTGGACAATGGTAACACCTGAACGGCAGGCTGTCTCAACTTTTTCAAGAAAGTTTTCCAAGGAATCTTGGTAGCGATTGGTTACTAGATACAGTCTAAGTGCTTCTCTATTCATAAACATCTCCTTTGATGGCTTCTAGCCAGTCTTCGTCTCTTTTTAGGAGAGAGAGTTGATTGAGAACTTGGTAACGAAAATCTTCCAATCCCATTCCTTGAACAACTATTCTCTCAGCAGAGATATTGAAATAAGAAACTGCTAGGCACGAAGCTTCAAAGGCAGTCTTTCCTTGGCTGAGAAAAACGGCTGTCAAGGCTCCAACCAAGTCTCCTGTCCCTGTCATCCAGTCCAATTCTGCACAGCCATTTCCCAATATTGCAACCTGATTCTCCGAAACGATGAGATCCTTGGGTCCAGTGACTAGGAACGACATACCAGGATAAAGTTGACACCAGTCTTTCAAGACTTGAAGCAAATCCTCAGTTTCTTGATCTTTAGCACTAGCATCAACTCCCACTCCGTGGTGCTTTAAACCAACAAGACTTCGGATTTCCGACATATTTCCTTTAAGGACCGTGGGCTTGTATTCTAAAAGCTCTCTGACTAGCCCCTTACGAATGGGTGACGCTGCTACACCAACCGCATCTACTACCATTGGAAGACAAGTTTGGTTTGCATAAGTAGCTGCCATACGGATTGCTTTCTCCTTCTCAGCTGACAAATGCCCCAAATTGATGAAGAGAGCCTGACTTTGCTTAGTAAAATCAAGAACCTCACGAGGATCATCTGCCATGACTGGTTTGCATCCCAGAGCCAAAATGCCATTAGCCAGCATCTCACAAGAAATCTCATTGGTAATACAGTGAATCAAGGAACTGGTTGCCAGAGGGAAAGGATTTGTCAATTTCTGCATCATTCTATCCTTTCTCCAAAGAAATATCCCTGCACTTTTTTAAAGAATTCCTGCTTGATCAAAAATCGAAAGGCAAGAAAAGCTATGGCTGTACCAATCAAGGTCGCTCCGAAAAATCGCGGAGTGTAGATAAACCAGCTGAGCTTAGCAGCCGATCCTGTAAAAAGTACCATAACAGGATAGGAAACAATGGATCCGATAATCCCTGTTCCCAAAATTTCTCCTAGGGCAGAGAAGTAAAATTTTCTACCAAACTTATAAAAGAGACCTGCGAGGAGGGCTCCAAAAGTAGCTCCTGTTAGGGCCAAAGGGGGAATGCCCTGAGTAGACATACGGATAAAGGCTGTGACTGTAGCCATGACCAAGGCATAAACAGGCCCCATCAAGATCCCTGCAAGAATGTTGACTACACTGGACATTGGTGCCATTCCTTCAATTCGAAAAATGGGTGTAAGAACTACGTCAAGGGCAATCATCATGGATAAAATGGTTAATTTGTGAACTTGAAGTTGGTGGTTTCTCATTTTCTATTTCTTCTCTTTTTCTAAGGACTGCAAATCACTCGTCCATGTTTGATGTTGGTAAGCCATCTCCCAAAACTTGGCTTCCATGTGGACACTTCGGTGGAAGGCCTCTAGCATTTTTTGTTTGTCCGTCTCATTGCTTTCTCGATAGAGCTGATTGACCAGTGCTTCTTCCTCTTTAATCTGCTGTTCTAATTCATCGGTGATATAGGTTTCAATCCACTGTTGATAAAGAGGATTCGGGGATGGTTTGCGATTCAGTGCCTTGCCCAAATCATGGTATAACCAAGGACATGGGAGCAAACTAGCAAAAGCAATGGCTAGATTTGCTTCTTCAAATTGACGATAAATGTGAGAAATGTAATGATAACAGGTTGGAGCAATCGGTTGCTCCTCCATTTCCTGGTCACTGATTTCCAATTCCTTGAAAAATTGTTGGCGGATAAACAACTCACCCTCCACTAGACTCTGAGCATTTTGTTTCAAGAGTCTTTTCATCTCTTGATTCGAAGTCTTATCAGCCAAGAGGTGATAGATTTCTGAGAAGGCCTTCAGATAGTAGGCATCTTGAATCAGGTAATAGCGGAAAATATCAGGTTCTAAATTTCCCTCTTGTAATTGTAAAATAAAGGGATGATGAAAAGAAGCCTGCCAAGCTTCCTTGGATAATTCCATCGCAATATCTGTAAATTCCATAATAACTCCTTTATAGAAATAAACTGCTTTGAAGCAATAAAAAGAAAAGCAGGTAGATTAATTTTGTTTTTTTAGGAATATAAAAAGTCCGATAGCTATTCTCCACCTGTGCATGTTCGTCATATCCGTGCGCAGATAGAGCTCTCAGATAAAGATGGCGCCACCTAAAGACTGTCATCAGAACCTTGCTGTAAATCAAGGGAGACCAAACATGCAGTTCTTGACCACGTAATAGGCAAGCTTCTTTGAGGGACTTGATTTCCTGCTGAATGAGGGGAAAGGCATTGAATACAACTATCAAGGCATAGGCCCAAGAACGCGATAACCCCTTTTGAGCCAAGTAGAGGAGAAGCTCTTTTAGGGAAATACTAGAAACAAAGACAAGACCGATACAAACCGTCACAAAAGCCCTCGTTCCAAGCATGACTGCCTGCGAAGCATCCCCATGTAACTGAACTGCCCAGTAGTTGGCGAAAGAAGGTAAAATGGCGAGCAAAATCATCCAAGCCAATATTTTAAATCGACGGTAATAGAGTAAAAAGAGTATGCAAAATGCGACTACCGAAAGATTAAGACTAATCGAAGGAATGAAAGATGTTTCCAAGGATAAAACTAGAAAGAAGAGACTGATAACCGGTGTCTTAGTTGCTACTTTGGTCATACTACCTCACCTCCCCTAGAGTATCATTTTTCAGAGATGGGAGAGGTTTGCTGATGGTCACTTCTTTCACATGACTAAGACCCTGACTAGTCATCTCAATCCAATAATCAACCACAGAGATCAAGGGATCTAAACGATGGCTAATGATCAAAAAACTTCTTCCTTGATTTCTATCCTCCAACATCCACTGACAAAAATAATGGCAGGCTCTATCATCCAAACCAGCAAATGGCTCATCTAGCAAGATCACAGAAGCCTTGCTGGTCAAGATGGACAAAAGCTGAAGTATCTTTTGCTGACCACCACTTAATTGATAGGGACTCCTATCAAGCGCCTGCTCCAGATCAAAATATCCTAAAGCTTGGAGAATCCGCTGATTTCTTTCAGAGTCTGGGCTATCTAGTTGCAGTTCCTCTCTCAGACTGCCTCGGATAAACTGCTTCTCAGCTTCCTGAACAACACCAGTCAGATCGCGATACAAACTTTTTTTCTTTTTTAGAACACAACTCTTCCAAGTAATGCGCCCCTTATACTTTTGAAATTGAAGAATAGACCGAAAGAGGGTTGATTTCCCGACACCATTGTCACCCAAGATACAGGAAATCCCTTGGTAAAATGTGAAATCCGCAATCGAAAAGAGGGGGCGATGATCCAGCTCACAAGTCAAACGGTCCATATGAAATAGTTCTGGGCTAGAAGCAACTTCCTTTGAAGCGACCTGTATCATCTCAGAGGAAGGGTTTTGAAACACTTCTCTTAGTTGACCGTCTCTTAGCTCCACCATATGGTCGATATAGGCTTCATAGTCCGTTAAATCATGGTCACACAGGATAACTGTCTTCCCATCAGAGACCAACTCTTTTAGAATCTCCAATATCTCTATCCTACTCTTACGATCAATGGAAGCGAAGGGCTCATCCAAGAGATAGACCCTAGGATTCATAGCAAAGAGAACTGCCAATGCAGCCTTTTGCTTTTCCCCACCTGATAGGTGATGAATAGGACGGTGCAAGATTAGCTCGCAACGACATTGCCGGACCACCTCAGCTATTTTAGAATCAATTTTCTGAACGGGATGGCCGATATTCTCCAAGGTAAAAATCAGCTCCTCAAACAAGTTCTCCATGGTAAATTGATGATTGGGATTTTGAAAGAGAATGCCAACCGTCTGGACACGTTCAACGGTAGAAAGCTGACTAACCTCGCTCCCATCTATCAGGACTTGACCGCTATAGGGAAGAGAACTGACTTGGGCAATCAATTGAAAGAGGCTTGATTTTCCAGAACCACTGCTCCCAACTAACAAGGTAAAGGCTTGCCCATGAAAGGTAAAATCAATCGGTTCTGAAAAAATTGGGGACTGAATCTCCCGTAATTCCAGCCCCATCTATGCTTTTCCTCCAGTTGCAAACTGATGATAGAGTTTGACAATGGTACGAACCAAGATAGTACAGAAGAAAAAGACGGAAATAAAACGTACCACTAGCAAGGAAAGGACAAAAGGAAGGGAGAAGGCATAGTAACCTAACTTAATGTATTCATAGACAAAGCTAACAAGCGTAATCCCAATACTATTGGCAGTTAGAGAGAGCCAACTTTCATAGCGATTCTTGGTTACGATAAAACCAAGTTCACTTCCCAAACCTTGAACCAAGCCAGACAAAAGGGCACCTAGACCAAATTGGCTACCATAAAGAACTTCAGCAAGCGCAGCTAGCCCTTCTCCAATCGTTGCGCTTCCCACTCTTGGAACAAAGATGGCAGCAATGGGTGCAGCCATACACCAGAGACCAAAGAGGATTTCATTGGCAAAGGCCTGTAAACCAAGAGGTGCTAAAATCAGGGTGAGGATATCAAACAGATAGCCTGAACCCACAAAAACGCCACCAAAAAAGATAGACAAGAAAGCAAGTAAAATAACATCTTTTAACTGCCATTTTTTCAACATAAAAAACTCCTTTTTTAAAGAAAAGTGGGGTATTCAAGGTGAGCTACCGAAAGGCTTAACGTCCAGCCTATCCTCTTTTGATAAACAAAAAAACTCCAATTACAAACGAGAATTAGAGTTTACCTTACAAGATTAGACAGTTCTTTTCGACATACGAAAAAAACCTTTTCACATTTCCCTTCGACAGTACTAACTGTATCAGGTTCAATGGGTATCATCTCAGCCTAAAGCACCCCAAATGTCTTTATTATTTAATTATATAATTATTTTAACAGACGATTTATTCTAGTTCAAGGAATTGAACTGGAAATACAGCCTTGTACTCAAAAAGACAGCAGATCTTTCTTTTGCAAAAAATAAATGACTTATTTGATGGATTAGCTATTTGAACTGAATCTGGACATATCTTTTTAGAAAAAAGAAAATCCTACTCCCTCAGAATCCAAGGAAAAATTGATGCCTATTGTTCACTCATTTCCCGAACAGTTTTTTCTATATTTTTTGCATACGATATTGCTGAAATGATTGAAACGCCGTCAACATTGGTCTTCATAATATCTTTAATATGTTGCGTCTGTATCCCACCAATTGCAACTAAGGGAATTTGTGGCAATAGTTTTCTCATCAATTTAAGACCTTCATAACCTATAGCACCACCAGCATCATCTTTTGACTGGGTATCAAATACAGGACCAACACCAACATAATCTACATATTCAACTTTTGATTGTTGAAATTCTTCCTCGTTTTTTATAGAAAGACCAATTATTTTATCTGGCATCAATTTTCTAATTTCATCAACACCAAGATCATCCTGTCCTACATGTACACCATCAGCATCAATTTCCATTGCCAAATCAATATCATCATTAACAATAAACGGAACATTGTATTTTTTACAAAGATCCTGTAGTTTAATTGCTAATTCGACTTTTTCTTTACCTTCTAAGGCTCCCTCACCTTTTTCACGGAATTGAAATAAGGTTATACCACCTTTTAAGGCTTCCTCAACGACTCTATATATATCTTTTCCTTGGCAAGTAGTCGTTCCACAAATAAAATATAGTTTTAGTAATTCTTTATGAAACATCTTACTTCACTCTTTTGAATTCCTTTACATCTTCGTCTGTAATCTCGTATAAGGCATTTATAAATTCAACTTTAAATGTTCCAGGAAGATGCCCATTTGGACGTTTTTCTGCCATTTCTCCAGCGATATTGTAAACCAACATTGCTGTTTCTAATGATTTCAATTCTTGACCTTTTTCAAGTCCGATAAAGCTTGCTACTACAGCACCTAATAAGCATCCTGTCCCAATAACTTTTGGCATCATGGCACTACCATTATGAATCGTTACAACTTCTCCATTAACCGCAATGGCATCCACTTCACCTGTTACTACTATTGGAATATTGAACTTCTCATTTGCTGCTAGAGCAATTTCATCAATATTATCTACGCCTGCACTATCTACTCCTTTAGATGCCACATTTATTCCTACTAAAGAGGCAATCTCGCCAGCATTTCCCCTAATCGCTGCCAGTTTGTAATTATTGATTAGATCATCTGCTACTTTTTTTCTATATTCTCCTGCTCCACAGGCTACAGGATCTAAAACTGCAGGAACATTATATTTTTCAGCAATTTTTAGTGCCTCTTGGTACAGCTTCCAATTATTATCCGTTAAAGTCCCAATGTTAATCAATAATCCTCCAGCATATTTTAATAGATCTTCTAAGTCTGCTGGGTACTCGCTCATAGCTGGTGAGGCACCCAGTGCTACTAATCCATTTGCTGTAAAGTTTTTTACAACATCATTGGTGATACAGATTACTAATGGTGCTTTTTCTTTTAATAATTTTAAACTTGTCATATTGAAATCCTTCCTTTTCACTTTATACGATCTACTGATTTCGATTTATCTCTATCTTTCGTTAAGAAATTTTTCAGTTACATTGAATGATTTACCTCATCAAATTTGTCAGTATCCTGAACTTTCCCTAAGCATCATAACCAATATCAAAAAAGGCTAATTCTAAAGCGACTGCTTGGTTCCAGCGTTGCTTAAGTTCTGTCAAATCTTCTCGACCTTTTCCGACACGATTGAGTTCGTCAACCAGAAATTGAACCCACTCTGCAAAGAAAGGACCTCTGTGGAGATTAATCCATTCCGAATGAATATAGGCTTCAGGTAGAGCCAAATCTTTAGAACCCCAGTCTAAATAGAGACCTTCTGCAATGACCAGCATGACTAAAAGATGGGCATAGTCTGATGATGATACAGCAGAATACATAAGCTCCTGAAAGGCTTTTGTTACAGGATGCAAGGTCACTTCCAGATAGTCATTCTCAGATACTTTTAAATCTTTGAAAGCTTTTTGGAAATAACCGTCTTCATCTGCTTCAAGAAAGCCTAGTTGCTTGGCAAAACGAAGCTTGGATTCAAGCTGGTCTGCGTGGGCTACGCAAGCACCCAGCATGGATAAGAAGGCATCAAAGAAGTGATAATCTTGAATTAGGTAGTCTTTTAAGACCTTATTCTCAATTGTCCCCGCAAAAAGTTCCTTAACAAAACGATGATTGATTGCAGCCTGCCAATCCTTCTGACTGCTTTTTAATAATTCTCCAACAGTCAAACCTGGCTGAAATGCATAGTCTTGTCTTTCCATATTTACTTTTCCTCTCTTTACTCGTTCGTAATCAACAAAACATCAAGAAAATCCTAGTTTTACTTGACCTTTTTAAAGAAAATCAAGGGCGTTCAAGAAAAGCTACCTAAATGCTTTGTATCACCTTCATCCAGTTTATATAAACAAAAAAACTCCAATTATAATCAAGAATTAGAGTTTAGCTTACAAGATTAGATCGTTCATTTCGCCATACGAAAAAACGTTTCACATTTCCCTTCGCCAGTCTTAACTGTATCAGGTTCAATGGGTATCATCTCAGCCTAAAGCACCCCAAATGTCTTTATTATTTAATTACTGCACCAGTATAGCAAAAAATGAAAGCCCTAGCAAGATATTTGACTGAAAAATATATTTATATAGATTTCAATGGTGATTTATTCTTCCTATAGACGAAGAAAAACCTCCACATCAAGTGGAGGCAAGCTATTTTATCAATACAATTTTAAGTCACGAGGGTCAACTGGGAAGGTTGGATTGTATGGGTTGTGACGGAGTTTGAAGTGTTTGACATCTTCAATAGTCTGAGTTCCAGATAACTGCATAACTGTCTTCAATTCTGCATTCAAGTGTTCAAAGACTTGACGCACACCAACACTACCGCCGAGAGCCAAACCATAGATCACAGGGCGACCAATAGCTACCAAGTCTGCTCCTGAAGCCAAGGCTTTAAAGACGTGTTGACCGCGACGAACACCAGAGTCAAAGACAATTGGCACACGTTTATCAACTGCTTCTGCTACTTCTTGAAGTGAGTCAAAGGCAGCTGGCCCACCGTCGATTTGACGGCCACCATGGTTGGTTACCCAGATACCAGAAGCTCCAGCAGCAAGCGAACGTTCAACGTCCTCACGGCATTGTGGCCCCTTGACATAAACAGGAAGTCCTGAGTATTCAGCGATAAATTCTACATCTCGTGGAGATAGGCGCTGTTTAGCTGATTTGTAAACAAAGTCCATTGATTTACCAGCACCTTCTGGCAGGTATTCTTCAACAATCGGCATGCCAACTGGGAAGACAAAACCATTACGCTTATCGACCTCACGATTGCCCCCTACCGTAGCATCAGCCGTCAAGACAATCGCTTTATAACCTTCAGCCTTCACACGGTCCATGATGTGGCGATTGATACCATCATCTTTACTAAAGTAAAACTGGAACCAATGAGGTGTCCCTTGAAGGGCTTCCGTAATTTCTGGAAGGTCGACAGTAGAGTAAGAGCTGGTTGTATAGAGAGAACCAAACTCATGCACACCACGCGCAGTCGCCACTTCACCCTGTTCATTTGCCAATTTATGAGCCGCAACAGGCGCCATAATGATTGGTGAAGACAATTTTTCGCCTGCAAATTCAATCTCTGTACTTGGATTTTCTACATTGCAAAGTGTATGAGGAACGATGAGTTTGTGGTTAAAGGCACGAATATTCTCACGCAAAGTGAAAGTATCCTCCGCCCCACTAGCGATATAGCCAAATGCTGCTTTAGGAATAACTTGTTGCGCCATTGGCTCCAAATCATAGGTATTGATGAAATCTACATGACCTTCTGCATTGCTTGTTTTGTATGACATAAAATGTCCTCCTTGATAAGTAAGCGTTTACTTTGTATATTACAAAAAATATTCTAACTCTTTTTTCAAAATTTTTCAAATATTTTGTTTGGAAATTTCATGCTTTCAATCATTTTACAGAGATAATTAAAAATGATGAACTTTCTTAAGTTATGGAAATTCAAATAATCTTTTCATTTTCTAATACTTTATCATCAAATTGTTCAACTAGTATAGTTGCTGAGTGATAAAGTTCCTTTGCTTTATTTTTATCATTTTCAAAATAAAGATAGCACTTAGCTTCAAATACTGAAATTCCAGATTTATAGACTTGCAACATTGTTACTGATAAAATTTCATTCATCTTTTTTACTAGAGATATCATATGCTTATAGTCACTATGAACAACATAAACACCCGCTATGGCACAAAGAACTGATAGTAGCTCTACATTATACATTTCATCACTAACTAATTGCTGTTTCAACAACTTAATCCGAAAATCATCTAATGCTCTCTTCTATAAATCAAGTCTTGACATTGCATAGCAAAATAATCAATTAATAGTAAATCATTGAATGTGTAAACTTGCTTTAGTGTTACTTGCTTAAAATAATCATCAAAAATATCTTCAGCGAAACTACCTGTCCCTGTCCTTATCAAGTCTAATATTCTTTCAATCAAGTCTAGACTCAGCAACTCTTCCTCAGGAAGAGCTAGTTCTTTATTTTCAAGAAAAGTATCTATCGGAACTTCTAATCGCTTAGATAAATATTGTAACTTAGTAATTGTTGGCAAGGATTGCCCAAGCTCAGTACGCATCAGCTGTTTGATTATTAAGTCAGCTTCTGTCCACAGACCTCTTCTCTCGTCAATTTGTGACGTTCATGTTCCTGTCTTACTCTATGACCAATTTCAGTTTTAATATCTGTTGTCATTCTTACCTCTTAACCACAATCCATAAATTAACATACTTTTAATTCTTCGGCTAAAAATTAACAATAATTCTTTTTCAAATCCGTCATATTATTTTCCAAAACTTGGATGTCTTGGCTGACTTTGAGAATGACAATGCTTCCTTGAATACTGGAGATGACTTGACGGGCCTGCAACTGCGCCCGCTCTTCTGACCAGTCAGCATGCAGGTCTTGCAAGAGGCTGGCTAACTTCTCTGTCCACTGGGTCATAAAATCATTGAGAGGAAAGCGGAAGTTCTCATCTTCTGTGGACAATTCCACAATCAGATTACCAATTGGGCAACCATAAAAGACCGTCTGACTTTCATGAAATTGACAAACCCAGTCAATCATATCCGAAAACTTGTCACTGTCAGACTTGTCTGCTTCAAAAATATCTTCAAAAAGCTCTTTTCGCCAATTTGCTAAAATATCTTGAATGACCGTCAAACCAATTTCCTTCTTAGATTTGAAATAATAATAAAGCTGCCCCTTGCCAACATCAGCTGCCTCCATGATGTCACTGATGGAGGTGGCCACATAACCCTTCTGATAAATCAATTTCTCAGCACTTTGTAAAATACGCTCTTTAACACTCATCTGCTCACCTCTCTTTTTCCTATTATAGCAGATTCAGAGCCTGAAACCAAACAATTGAAACCACCTCCTTTTGCCACTGTTTTATCATTAAAATTTTTGTTCTGAGCAAATTAATTTACAAATTCAATTTTAGATGTTATTATAATTGTACCGAATGGTCAGTATATAACTAAAACTACCATTTGGAAAATCATCAAACTAACAGTCTAAATTCCTATTGGCTGTTAATCAAATCATATTAGGAGGAACCTCATGTTCAATCAGAAAAATGTCGCATTTGTTATCACAGACCCACAAGTTGAATTCCTAAAACATACTGGTAAAGGATTCGGAGCAACTAAAGACGTTCTTGAAAAAGTTAATACTATTGAAAATCTGACAAAGCTTTTCGCTCTTGCTCAAGAGCGTGGCTACAAGCGTTTTATCTCACCGCACTACTTCTATCCACACGATCACAAGTGGCAATTTAAAGCTGCTGGTGAAACGATGATGATTGAAAACGAAATGTTTTGGCGTGATAGCCAGTATTCAGCAATTCCAGAAGGCTCTGGAGCAGATATGATTGAAGAGATTAAACCATTTTTGGATGAAGATACTATTGTTGTCAACGGACATAAAATCTTTGGCCCAGAAAGCAACGACCTTAACCTTCAACTCCGCAAAAATGGTATCGACACCGTCATCTTGGCTGGTATGAATGCTAATCTCTGCGTGGATTCACATATGCGTGAACTCATAGAATTAGGCTACAATGTCATTGTTGTTAACGATGCTGTCGGTGCTCCAGGTGAAGAAGCCTACCAAGCTGCCCTGACAAACTATGGCTACATTGCCAACCAAGTTTTGACAACTGAGGAAGTTATCGCTCAACTTTAGTATTAAAAACAAAATCAGGTAATCCTAGCGACTACCTGATTTTCTATGTTTTAAGCGTTTTGCCAATTTTCTTGGTCTTCTTTAAAGCGTTTTAGAAGGTCGAGTCCTTCTGGTGTGATATATCCTTCTTCTTGGGCTAGGTGAATGAGTTCACTGTAGTTAGAAAGCGTCACAAGTTTGACACCTGCGTCTGAGAAGTTCTTATCTGCTTTTGGCAATTGGTAACTGAAAATCGCTACAACTCCAAGCACATCTGCTCCTTCTCGTTTAGCAGCTGCTACTGCTTCAAGAACAGAACCACCTGTTGAAATAAGGTCTTCAACCACTACCATTTTTTGACCCTGAGCTACGCGGCCTTCGATTTGATTACCAGCTCCGTGGTCTTTTGGTTTGCTACGGATGTAGGCAAATGGCAAGTTCATCTTGTCAGCGATGATAGCTCCGTGTGGAATTCCTGCTGTCGCAGTTCCTGCAATCACTTCTACTTCTGGAAATTCTGCTTTAATAGCTTCCACAAAACCATTCTCAATCAAGCTACGAGTTTCTGGATAGGCAAGCGTCACACGGTTGTCAGTATAAATCGGTGACTTGATACCAGATGCCCAAGTGAAAGGCTCCTCTGGTTTGAGGTAAACGGCTTGGATTTTCAAGAGGTGGCTAGCGATATCTTTAGCAAGTGTCATAGTATTCTCCTTTTGTTTTTATAATCTATTTCTTTCATTTCAGTCTTGGTTCCATTCATCTTTGATAGCATGATAAGCTGCAACAGGATCCTCAGCTTGGGTAATGGGACGTCCCACTACGATATAGTCACTACCGATTTGATAGGCGTCAGCAGGTGTCATGACACGTTTTTGGTCTCCAACCGCAGCTCCCGCTGGACGAATTCCTGGTGTCAGACAGATAAAATCTGGATTGGTGGCCTGCTTGATGAGTTGCACTTCCTGAGCCGAGCAAACGACACCATCCAAGCCCGCTTCAGCTGTCTTCTTGGCATAGTGAATCACAGACTCTTGCAGGCTGGTTTGGATATTTTGAAAATCCTGCATCTGAGCTTCTGATGTTGATGTGAGCTGAGTGACAGCAATCAATTTGGCTTGACTTCCAAGACCTTCACGCGCAGCCTTCATCATCTCCACACCACCTGCAGCATGAACATTGGTCATGTCCACACCAAGCTGAGACAAGACCTTCATGGCAGATTTGACTGTATTTGGAATGTCATGTAGCTTGAGATCCAGAAAGACACTATGCCCCAATGACTTCAAATAAAGGACAACTCCCGGACCCTCCGCATAATAAAGCTCCATTCCCACTTTTAGATAAAGGCTTTCTTCTGCCGGGAAGAGAGTTAAAAATTCCTTGACTGCCTCAAAACTAGGAAAATCAAGAGCAATAACTGGACGATGTTCACGCATACTTTTCTCCTTTTACCTTTGCGAGCAAGAGAGTATGGTCAAAAACAAACCACGAAAAAAGGAACCTGCCAACAGCAAGGTTCCACGAAAAATGGGTAGTCTCCACCCTTTCACCGTCTAACCTTAGCTGCCTCTCTGGACTGCTTTAAAGGTTTTTTTCTATTCTATTATTTATAGTAGGACTTGTCAAGCAAAAACTCGAAACTGGACTTCTATACCATTCAAAATCAAGAGGAAAAGTTAGTCTAACGACTCTGTGATTGCTGGTTCGTTTGGCTTTGATTTCCCTGTTCTTCTTGTTTTTTCTTTTCTTCTTCCTGTTTTTTCTTCTCAGCTTCCTTAGCCTCTTGTTTGGCTTTTTCCTCAGCCTCTTCTATCAATTTATCCGCTATCGTATAGCTGTATACTCCAGCTTCCATATCGACTACACTCGGCTCTGTCAATTGGGGCTTGATTTTGCTGTAATAAGGCAATTTCTTGCTCAATTCTGACAAGGGAACCAAAATCTCATCTGTGTCCAGCATAGTAATTTTTAAAAGATCTGCTGTTGCCTTGCTTGGCGCTAATTCGATTTTCTGGATTTGACTCTTGATATCCTCACTGATAGTAGATAATCCTGTGATCAGCTCTTTCACCTGCTGCTCATCATTAAAGGTAACTGTCAGATAAGTCTCAGGCAAGTTTAAGCGATTTACAGGAGTTGACTCAACCGCACCACTAGAAAGAATTGGATAATACTCTTCACCAGACACATAATAACCGACAATATCAAACTCCTTAACCTCAATCGTAAAGTTAGTCGGAAATTGATAGTTAATCTTCGCTGATTCTATCCAATGGTTGGACTTGATTCGCTCAGCGTATGTTTCCTTATCCAACAATAGAGCTAAAGTATAGTCACTATCTTGAATTCCAGAAGCCTGTTTGATGTCATCCGCCTGCGTGTTACTATTTCCCTTAACCTCGATATTTTTGATGGTCGAAAGTGGAGTCAACAGATAGACTGAAAAAAGGAGGACTAGGACACTGGGTACCAAGATACTCACAGCTCGCCAAATATGAACAGGCGCAATTTTAGGTTTGGCTGGTTTCTCTGGTTTTTCTTGTTTCTTCTTTTCTTTTTCTTCTTTGACTTTAGGATCATCTTTTTTAGATTTTTCTTCTTTTTCGGATGATTCTTCGTCTGGAACAGTTTCGTTCTGGTCGGAATCACTTGATGACTTCTTACTTTCCTCTAACGACTTAGAGTTTTTCCCCATTCGAGCTTGTTTTTCCTTTTCCTTCTCCTCAGCTAGGGCAGCTTCTTCCTCAGCTTTTTTTTTCAGGTATTCCTGGTTTCGTTTCTGCCATTCAGACAATTCTTGCTTCTGGTTTGATTCTTTTTTCTTATCCTTTGACATTGATATTCCTTATGATAGGTCTTTTCTTAGTAAATCGTAAAAATCTGCAAGAGATTTCAATTCAGTCGAAGCTTTCATGCTAGCTTGGTACTGATCCTTGTGACTAAGCAAGTGACTGAGTTTCGCCTCCAAGCTTTCCAAGGTCAAGTCACTTTCTTGAAGTTCTTCTGCATAGCCTTTCTTAACAAAGTAGGCTGCATTTTCAATCTGGTCTCCTCGACTTGCTTCACGACCCAATGGTACGATGAGATGGAGTTTCGCCATGGCTAAGAGCTCAAAAATCGTATTGGCACCGCCACGCGTCACCACCACATCTGCCATCTCCATCAAGGGTTGATAGAGATCCGTCACATAGTCAACACGAAAGAGATTTTGACTCAATTCATTGAGGCTTGAATCTCCAGTGAGATTAATAATGTTGTAGCGCTCTGTCAGTTCTTTCTTATGGTCAGTCACCAATTGGTTAAAAACACGAGCTCCTGCAGAACCACCAACAAACAATACGGTTGGCAATTTAAGATCAAAGTGGGTTTGGATATCGACCAATTCATCTGGTTCTGAAGTTTTTTGCTCCGAAACCTTTGTTACTGCTCCCACATGCTCGACTTTTGCGAGACCAGCAGCCTGCTCAAATGTTGAATACATCTTGGTTGCGAATTTGTAGGCAATTTTATTAGCCAAACCCATAGATAGGTCCGATTCGTGAATAAAGACAGGTACTCCTGACACACGCGCTGCGATAACCGGCGGTACTGAGACAAATCCTCCCTTAGAAAAAAGAGCCTGTGGACGCAGTCGTAACATGATAAAGAGGGATTGGACAATTCCCCAACCAACTTTGAAGACATCCAGCATATTTTGCCAAGAAAAATAGCGACGCAACTTCCCAGTCGCAATAGAATGGAAAGTAACATCCAAACCTGACTTGAGGATTTCTTGGTGTTCGATTCCGTGTTTATCACCAATGTAGTGAACTTCCCAGCCGTCTTCGATGAACTTAGGCATTAACAAAAGGTTGAGGGTGACATGCCCAACCGTCCCCCCGCCTGTAAAGACAATTTTTTTCATATTATTCCTTTAACTCCGCTACTGTGTCGATAAAGAGGTCTCCACGTACTTCAAAGTTAGCATACATATCCCAGCTAGCATTTGCAGGACTGAGAAGGACTACATCTCCTTGAGTCGCAAGCTCATAGGCCTTGCAGGTCGCATCAGCAATATCTGTCGCATCTACATAAGTCACACCAGCCTTATCCGCTGCCCGTTTGACACGCTCAGCAGATTGACCAAGGATGACCATCTTCTTGAGTCCAATAATATCTGGCACCAATTCATCAAACTCATTCCCACGGTCCAAACCACCTGCAATTAAGATGACCTTACTATTGTCAAATCCTGACAAGGCTTTTTGAGTCGCTAAGATATTGGTTGACTTGCTATCGTTATAGAATTTGACCCCCTTGATTTCATCCACAAACTGGAGACGGTGCTTGACACCACCAAAGGCTGAAAGAGTTTCCTTG
Organism: Streptococcus oralis; assembly: GCF_023109315.1. Taxonomy (GTDB): domain Bacteria; phylum Bacillota; class Bacilli; order Lactobacillales; family Streptococcaceae; genus Streptococcus; species Streptococcus oralis_BS. The sequence goes on along the minus strand of NZ_JALDUF010000001.1, from coordinate 291,563 downwards.
ATGATTTGGTTATCTACACCACGTAGCTTGGCTACTGCAATGGTCGCAAGGGCATTTTCCACATTGTGGCTACCTGGAACACCGATTTCACTAGCTGTCATGACCACTTCCCCACGGAAGTAGAGTTGACCATTTTCCAAATAGGCCCCATCAACCTTTTCCTTTGTTGAAAATGGTACAACAGTAGCCTGTGTTTTGGTAGCCAATTCTTTTGCCAAGTCTTGGTTAAAGTTCAAGACAAGGAAATCAGCTGCTGTCATATTATTTTGGATATTCCACTTAGCTGCCACATAGGCCTCAAAAGAACCATGGTAGTCGATATGAGTGGGCATGAGGTTGGTAATAACCGCAATCTCAGGATGAAATTCTTGAACACCCATCAGTTGGAAAGAAGAAAGTTCCATGACAAGTGTGTCCTTGGCTGTTGCAGTTTGAGCCACTTGACTGGCAGGATAGCCGATGTTCCCTGACAAGAGACCATGTTGACCGGCAGCAGTCAAAACTTCCCCAATCATAGTCGTTGTGGTTGTTTTCCCATTTGAACCTGTGATACCGATAATTGACGCTTCCGAGATCAAGTAAGCCAACTCCACCTCAGTCAAGACTGGAATTCCCTTTGCCAATGCCTTTTCAATCATGGGATTGCTATACGGAATACCTGGATTTTTCACCATCAGAGCGAAATCTTCATCCAACAATTCCAAAGGATGCCCACCAGTGACAACCTTGATTCCCTCTTCTAGCAAGCTTTGAGCAGCAGGATTTTCCTCAAAAGGTTTGCTGTCATTTACTGTCACAATGGCACCTAGCTTGTCCAATAAACGGGCTGCAGACTCACCAGACTTAGCCAAACCTAAAACAAGTACTTTCTTATTTTTAAATTGATCGATTACTTTCATGTCTCAAACTCCATTTCTACTTCTACTATTTTACCATTTTTATGGAAATAAAAAAGCCACAAAGTGTATTTGTGGCTCTTTCTTCTAACTTAATATTCTTTTATCATCTATGTGATAAATCGGTAACTCGAATAACTTGGTCCACTTGTTCCCAAATCAGAGGATTGTGGGTCGCAATAATAATAGTTCGATTCGGATTTTTTAAAGATTCTAGGATAGAAAGTAATTTCTCAGAGTTTTTGGGGTCTAAGGAAGCGGTTGGTTCATCTGCGAGAATCAAAGGTGGATCCTTTAAAATTATCTTCGCTAGTGCAACACGTTGTGCTTCTCCTCCTGATAACTCAAATATAGGTTGCTTTAAGTCCAAATAGGATAGGTTTACACGGTTTAGAGCTTGTTTCATCAAAGAGATTTTCTCTTTTTCTTTCAACTTTTTACCAACTAAACCCAGATTGAGATTCTCTTTAACCGTTTGGCTTTCAATTAAGCCAAAATCTTGAAATAAATATCCCAAGTAATCTCTAAAGAAAACAGAGGGCTTAATGTCTTTAAGAGAGGTGCCATCATAGATGATTTGCCCTTTGTCATATGGCTCTAATCGTCCAATCATATTCAAGAGTGTTGTCTTACCACAGCCACTTGTACCGATTAAGGCATAAATTTTCCCACCTTCAAAATGAAGATTAGTATCTGAAAATAGCTGACGGCTTCCAAATTTTTTAGATATATTCTTTAGTTCAATCATCCTATTTTCCTTTCATAATTGTCATAGAAACACGAGATTCTTTCTGCGCTTGACGGTAAAGCGTCAGAACTGCACTAACTAGAAAGACTAATAAAGTGAGCAAGCCAATTACCCAGTCTCTGCTGCGTAAAATAAAGAGACTAGCACCAAATACAAAACTGGCAAATTGACTAACCATATACTGAGCATGCGTTTCAAAAAATCGTAAACCTGAAATTCGTTTAATCAAGATATCTCGACGGAATTGCTCGAAATATAGAAGATTGACAGAATAAAAGAGTAACAAGGAACTGGCTATCCCCACAATAGCTCCTAAGATTAAAGTTGCTGTTTCAGTTTGCACTTCATTATAACGAGTTAGATAAACACTTCTTCCTTCTTTAAGATAGGATACTTGCTCATAAATTCCAGCTTCCTTCAAGAGAGCTAGTCCACTCTCATATCCTTTGATAAAGAGTCGATTTCCAGCATTAATAGACCAAACAGATTTTGAAATGAAACTATCACCTGTAGATGTAGGAGTGAACACAACTAAAATCGGATCGGTTAAGTACTGGACGGATACTGGACTTTCACCGTTATTATAAACAAACCGCTTTTCTCCTGTTGGAAGATAGCTAACAATCGCTCTCATTTCATACTCTAAAGGAGCGTCTTGGTCCTCGCTTGATTTTCCGTAGTAGTTCAAACTTTCTTCAAAAACTTTCTTAAGTTCTGCTTCCTGTGAACGAAGAGATTCTGGTAATAAGAGTCCAAATTCCCCTTTTTGAAGATGAGCTAGTTTCTGTCTAGTCTCATTATTGACAGACACATTTTCCTTGTCCAAATAACTTGGACTGACATAGAGAACATTAGCATCTGGACTATAGGTATCCAGTGTTTCCCCTTTTTCATTTTTTCCTTGAGGATTTGCAAAATGAATGAGATTATCTTTTACAAATAGAGCCTGTTCTTCTTCGATTGCTTCCTTGGCAAAGGCATACCACTTGCTCTGATTTTCTGTATCTTTTACTCTATCACCTAAGCCAAAAGAAATCTGGTAATAGTCTGCTCTATCCTTCCATGCTTGTTTTGAAATTTCAAGTTCTTTCAATCGTTGGTAAGACGTCAAACCTGTCTTAACAGCGTAGCCTACTGTAAAAACAGCTACTAACTGACACAATAGGGTTAAAGTCATCAAGCGTTTAAGGGGTAATCTTCCCTTAATAACAGGAACTAATGTTTTGTAACTCAAACTCATTAGATAAAGAAGCATTAGTAAAATTGAAATCGCCAATAAAAACAACAGATAGAAACTAATCCCAAAACCATAGGTAGCTAACAAGATAGGATAAAACAAACCTTGACTAAAAAGAACGACTCCCCCACCTAGGAAGGAAAGGAGGGCTGATAGAAGGAGCCATTTGATATCAGTAGATAAAGAATGCCCCATGATGGATAAGAGAGTCTGACCAGAAAAGAGTTTTATACCTGCTGCTCTCATTTCCTTAATCCGAGTAATAATCACCAGAGCAAAGAAAGATAAGCCAAATATCGCTAAACTAATTAAAATAAGGGGAATTAGTAACATTCTAAAAGCAAGAGTATAGGGCGGTGTCTTTCGGTCAGGAATTGCTTTATAACCCAAATCTCCTAATTTATCGGCTAGCTTTTCTTTCGTCAAGGAGCCTGATAAAATGAGATAACTATTTAGTGGATCACTACGTTCACGACTTTCTTGGCTAGCTTCTTGGAATTCTTTTGGTAATGTTCCCTTACCATAAGTTGCATAAGTAAAGTGAGTCGTCCCATCCTTACTCGGCTCTACGATTCTTCTAGCTATTAAACTCTGTTCTGAGTTTACAAACTTCTCCAATTCCTGTTCAAATACCTCACGCGTCGGTTCCTGAATATCTTTTTTGACACGAAGCAAAGAAACGGAATCATAGCTTGCATATAAATATTGTGGCGCACGTAGGACAATAATCCAAGCAAGGAAGAAGCTGAGAAAAAAAGTTGATAATAATATGAATAGTTTCTTCATAGTAGACTCCTTGTGGTGAAAATTGATTTCAGGAGGTAAGATTTCAGAGTATGAAATCGGTTTCTATTATCGCAAATTTATTACCATTATGATAAATTGTCAATAGATTTTAGCAAAATATAATTATATTTTTTTGGACTAACTTTTTAAACTTCTATAACAATATAGAGCTCTTAAAATGTGGAAAAAAACTCACTTGAACAAAATATTTTTAGGTTTATTCCTTTTTGCAAGAAACGGAATCTTAGACTTTCCGTTGTGATAAAAATGCCTGAAAACAATAGATTTCAGGCATTCGGAAACTTTGAGACTATAGGCTCAAAGTTTAGGTATGGAATTTCGAAGAAAGTCGCTACCGTCCGTAATCACCTAAGGAAAGTCTTAAAAATCTTATTTTAAATCGAAAAAGAGAGCCGCAGCTCTCTTTCTATTTATCTTCTTTTACCCTTTTTTACAGGCATGAGTGTAATATCTCTCAAGCTAAAGTAGGCAAGGGCAAGCATGGCGATTGTGACAAAGAATTCTGTCGGTAATTGGAAGATTTGCAAGATGGACAACATCAGCAAAATCAAGAGTGCAACAACTACAAAGACCAAGATAACGATGTTGACTGTTCCTTTGATACTTTGGGGTGTCGCAAATACATAGAGTAGTAATAAGAGTATCCCTATGATTAAATAGACCATCTTTATCTCTTTCCTAGCTGTTACTCAGCTGATTTTTTCTTTTTGTTGGCTTTCTCACGCTCTGCCTTGTTGAGGATTTGCTTACGCAAACGGATAGACTCAGGTGTTACTTCCATGTACTCATCGTCATTCAAGAACTCAAGAGACTCTTCAAGGGTTAAGATACGAGGTGTCTTGATAACCGCTGTTTGGTCCTTGGTAGCTGAACGGACGTTGGTCATTTGTTTAGCCTTGGTGATGTTAACTGTCAAGTCATTCTCACGAGAGTTTTCACCAATGATCATTCCTTCGTAAACCTCAGTACCTGGATTGACAAAGATGGTTCCGCGTTCTTCGATAGACATGATTGAGTAAGTTGTAGCCTTACCAGCATCGATGGAAACAAGGGCACCACGGTGACGTCCCCCAATTTCCCCTGGGATCAATGGCAAGTATTGGTCGAAGGTATGGTTCATGATACCGTAACCACGAGTCATTGACAAGAACTCAGTTGAGTATCCGATCAAACCACGCGCTGGAACAAGGAAGACCAAACGAGTTTGACCATTACCAGTTGAAATCATATCCAACATTTCACCCTTACGTTCAGAAAGGCTTTGGATAACAGAACCTTGGTATTCTTCTGGAGTATCGATTTGAACGCGTTCAAATGGCTCACATTTAACACCATCGATTTCTTTTACGATAACTTCTGGACGAGATACTTGAAGTTCATAACCCTCACGACGCATCGTTTCGATAAGGATTGACAAGTGCAATTCTCCACGTCCTGAAACCGTCCATTTATCTGGTGAATCAGTTGGATCAACACGAAGGGAAACGTCTGTTTGCAACTCAGCTTGAAGGCGCTCTTCTACCTTACGAGAAGTTACCCATTTCCCTTCACGACCTGCAAATGGTGAATTATTTACCAAGAAGGTCATTTGAAGGGTTGGTTCATCGATGTGTAGGATTGGAAGAGCTTCAACTGCGTCTGTCGGAGTGATGGTTTCACCGACAAAGATATCTTCCATACCGGATACAGCAATCAAGTCACCTGCTTTGGCTTCTTGGATTTCACGACGTTCCAAGCCAAAGAAACCGAAGAGTTTTGTAACACGGAAGTTTTTCGTTGTTCCATCTAGTTTAGAAAGGGTAACTTGGTCCCCAACTTTCACACTACCACGGAAGACACGACCGATACCGATACGGCCAACGAAGTCATTGTAGTCCAAAAGTGACACTTGGAACTGCAAAGGCTCATCTGAGTTGTCTACTGGAGCTGGGATATGATCGATAATGGTGTCAAAGATTGGCGCCATTGTTTTTTCTTGATCAGCTGGATCATCTGATAAGGAAGATGTTCCGTTAATCGCTGAAGCATAAACAACTGGGAAATCAAGCTGGTCATCATCTGCACCAAGCTCGATGAAGAGTTCCAAGACTTCGTCCACTACTTCTGCTGGACGAGCTGATGGTTTGTCGATTTTGTTGACAACCACGATTGGGACAAGGTCTTGTTCCAAGGCTTTTTTCAATACGAAACGAGTCTGTGGCATGGTTCCTTCGTAGGCATCTACGACTAAGACAACACCATCAACCATTTTCATGATACGCTCAACTTCTCCACCGAAGTCCGCGTGTCCTGGTGTGTCCATGATATTAATACGAGTTCCGTTGTAGGCAACGGCTGTATTTTTAGCAAGGATGGTAATTCCACGCTCTTTCTCGATATCATTTGAGTCCATAGCGCGCTCTGCCAATTCAGTACGTGCATCAAGAGTTTCAGATTGTTTCAACAATTCATCAACGAGGGTTGTTTTACCGTGGTCAACGTGGGCGATAATCGCAATGTTACGGATATCTTCTCTTAATTTTGTCATGATTTCCTCTAATATTTAAATTTTTATTTCTAACTGAACAATTATACCACAGTCTCATTCAAAAATCACAGTTCAGCTAAGTGTAAATGTTTTCACTCTGCTTTTCTAGTCAAGGCAACTCTTTTCAAAGTCAGAGACTTATGATAAGATAAGCTGGTATGCGTTTAGATAGATTATTAGCCCAAGAAATGATCAGTCGCAAGGCTATGAAACAGGCACTTCTGAAAAAAGAAATCCTAGTGGACGATTGTCCAGCTCGCTCTCTCGCTCAAAATGTCGACACTGGATTGCAGAAACTAGTCTTTCAAGGACGGCAGATTCAAGGATACGAGCACACCTACCTCATTCTTCATAAACCAAACGGAAGCGTTACAGCTAGCAAGGATAAGGGCCTACCAACCGTCATGGACCTCCTTCCTCCGGACATCCAGTCTGACCAACTCTATGCTGTCGGCAGACTAGACCGCGATACGACGGGACTACTGCTTTTGACAGACAATGGACCTCTTGGTTTTCAACTCCTTCATCCCCAGTACCATGTCGATAAATCCTATCAAGTGGTGGTCAACGGACTGCTCACACCAGACCATATTCAGTACTTCAAAGAGGGGATTGTCTTTTTAGATGGGACCACTTGTAAACCTGCAAAACTAGATATTCTGTCCGCAAGCCCAACAGAGAGCCGTGCCTCCATCACCATCTCAGAAGGCAAATTTCATCAGGTTAAAAAAATGTTCCTCTCAGTTGGTGTCAAGGTGACCTCTCTCAAACGAGTTCAGTTCGGTGATTTTACGTTAGATTCAGAACTTGCAGAAGGGCAATACCGTCCCTTGAATCCAGAGAAATTGGAAATCATAAAAAACTACTTAGAGATGAGTCGATAAAATAAAAAAGCTTTAAATTTAAAGCTTTTTTGTTTTTGCTTATCTAAAAAATATTGCGATTGCTAGAATCCAGTTAAGAACAGAAACTACAAGTCCTACGATATTGAGAATTTTTTCTGTTTTATAGTCCAGTCCAGATTCTTTTTGGTATGAAAAAGCCAAGACCAATCCTATGATCCCCAAAATCAGACCTACTATTGGAGATAGCAAACCGAGCACAATAGATAAGATACCTAAAATAAGTGAAGGTTTTTTCTTTTGTTGTGAATTCATATTATAAAATCTCCTTAAATTTAATATAAATGATGATACCATAAAATGCTAGCTTTATCTATCATTCGACAGTTTTTTACAGAATGTTAGCTCGTCTTGACCTTCCCTTTCCAAGAATCCAATCCATAGGATAGGATGTAAATTTCAGAGAAACCTTGCTTTTTCAGATAGAGGGCTGCATTGGTCACTCGTTGTCCACGTTGGTTTTCGTAGAGAAGGACAGGTTTATCCTTACGAAGGGCTGCAAGGCTTGACTTCAATTGACTTGAAGGAATATTGCGCGCACCAAGAATGTGTTTTCTGTGAAATTCTGCTGCATCACGGACATCAATCAACTGTCCTTTCCGAATCAAGGCTTCAAACTCTGCATTGTCCACAATCTTAGCCGCACGACGAATACGAAGGTAGTTATAACCCATCCATGCCACCATTGCCAATACGATTCCCCAAACAATCCAAATTGTCATAAGTTCTTATCTCCATTTTTCTCTATGTAGTCTAATTCTATCTTGTGCTCCCTGCGGAGAACAGCTTCCGCTTCTAGGTAATCTAGCTTGTCCATCAGACCGGCATCATAGATCCGAGAGAGTTCAAGCTTCATCAGTTCAATATCATACAAGCGCTTCCCCATGTAAACAATAATGCCAAACTGTTTGAGAAATTGTTGCACATCATAGAATGTTTTCATAGCTTCCATTCTAACAGATTTTAGACTTTTTTTCAATACTGGACCGGCTCTTTCCCCCTATTTTCTTCGTCTTCATTGTCCATTCTTCCGCAAGTGTGGTACAATAAAAACATGAGAATTCAACAACTACACTATATTATCAAAATCGTCGAAACTGGCTCTATGAATGAAGCAGCCAAGCAACTCTTTATCACCCAACCCAGTCTTTCAAATGCCGTTCGAGACTTGGAAAATGAAATGGGCATTGAAATCTTTATCCGCAATCCCAAGGGCATTACCTTAACCCGTGATGGGATGGAGTTTCTCTCCTATGCCCGTCAGGTCGTTGAGCAAACTCAGCTTCTGGAGGAACGCTATAAAAATCCTATCGCCCACCGCGAACTTTTCAGCGTTTCCTCTCAGCACTATGCTTTTGTAGTTAATGCCTTTGTCTCTCTGCTCAAGAAAAGTGATATGGAAAAATACGAGCTCTTCCTTCGTGAAACTCGGACTTGGGAGATTATCGATGACGTCAAGAACTTCCGTAGCGAGGTCGGTGTCCTCTTTTTAAACAGCTACAACCGCGATGTTTTAACGAAAATGCTGGATGACAATCACCTGCTAGCCCACCACCTCTTTACCGCTCAACCCCATATCTTTGTCAGCAAGACCAACCCTCTAGCTAAAAAAGACAAGGTCAAACTGGCTGATTTGGAAGACTTCCCGTACCTCAGTTATGACCAGGGGACGCACAACTCCTTCTACTTTTCAGAGGAGATTCTTTCACAAGAGCACCACAAGAAATCCATCGTAGTCAGTGACCGTGCCACCCTCTTTAACCTTTTGATTGGTTTGGATGGTTACACCATTGCAACAGGGATTTTGAACAGTAACCTCAACGGAGACAATATCGTTTCCATTCCACTGGACATTGACGACCCGATTGAACTGGTCTATATCCAGCATGAAAAAACTAGCCTATCTAAGATGGGCGAACGCTTTATCGAATACTTACTAGAAGAAGTTCAATTCGATAATTAATAGGAAAAAGAAAAAGTTAGGAAATAGAAAGTGAAAAAGATACTACTGACTAGTGCTTTAATCCTTTCAATCGCAGGATTAGCACCCGCATCCGTCTTAGGAGAAGAAAACACAACACAATCCACATCTGCTGTCAAGGAAGCAATTGCCAAAGAAGAAAAGAAAGAGTCGAGTGTTGAGGAAAACTCTAAATCAGAGGTGCTTCCGAAAATAGATGTGCAAGAAAACAAGCCAAAAAAAGAAGGGTGGTACCAAGAAAATCACCACTGGCGTTTTTACCAAGATGATAAACCTGCTTTGAACTGGAAACAAATCCAAGGCAAATGGTACTACTTCGATCAAGATGGTAATCGTCTTCATTCTACTGTCTACAAAGGTTATGCCTTTGACCAAGATGGTGTCATGATAGAAAATAGCTGGACCAAACTGGACAATCAATGGTACTATGCTGATTCTTCTGGACGACTAGCTCAGAACAGTTGGAAAAAAATTAACGGCTCTTGGTACTATTTTGATCAAACTGGAAGTATGCTCAGTAACACCTCCGTTGACGGCTATCTTCTCACAAAAAGCGGAGCTATGGCGGAAAAGGGTTGGATTAAATTAGACCAAATTTGGTACTATGTCGCTCCTTCTGGAAAGATTTCACAGGATAAATGGGAGAAAATCAACGGTTCTTGGTATTACTTTGACAAAGACGGTGGAATGCTGAGTGCGACAACCATTGATGCCTACCTGCTTGACAGTAGCGGAGCCATGGCAGAAAACTCTTGGGTGAGAATCAATGAAAATTGGTATTACGCTAATGCATATGGGAAATATAGCCAAGACAAATGGGAGAAAATCAATGGTTCTTGGTATGCTTTTGAACAAAATGGAGTCATGCTTTCCAATAAATGGAAAGGAAGCTACTACCTCAAAGCCAGTGGAGCCATGGCGGAAAAAGAGTGGATTTTTGATAAATCCTACAATAGCTGGTTCTATCTAAAAGCGGATGGCCGTTATGCAAATCAGGAGTGGATTGGGGCATACTACCTCAAGTCTGGCGGTTATATGGCCAAGAATGAGTGGATTTACGACGACTATTACAAGGCTCGTTACTATCTGGACGATAGTGGACATTATGTTTCAGGAACTTACAAGATAGACGGCAAGGAGCACTTGTTCCAAAAATATGGCCAATGGATTTCTGAAGTTTCAACAGAAGGTGGATTTACAAAAGGTCAATACAGCAATACTATCTTCCTAGATCCTGGGCATGGTGGTCGAGATTCAGGTGCCTTTTACTACAATGTCGCTGAAAAAGATCTCAACATGCAGATTTACCGTAAGCTTCGTGCTAAGTTAGAGGAACTGGGCTACAAGGTCCTCACCTCTCGTGATAGTGATATTGACGTTGACTTTGTTACCGAACGTTCTCGTATGGTTAATAAAACCAACTCTGATATTTTTATCAGTATTCACTTCAACGCTACTGGTAATACCTACTCAAAAGCGAGCGGTATTCAAACCTACTCCTATAGAGATGAACCTGATTATCCAAGTAAGATTAATCAATACTGGCACAATCACCCTGATCGTATGAGTGAAAGCAAACGCCTCGCCGCTGCCATCCACTCCTCTCTTCTAGCAGAAACAGGAGCTAAGGATGCTGGCCTGTTGGAGAGTAGCTATGCCGTCCTACGCGAAACAGCAAAACCAGCCGTTCTCCTAGAGCTTGGTTATATGGATAATTTCTCCGAAAACCAACAAATCAGAGATAGCCACTACCAAGATAAACTGGTCGCAGGCATCGTAAAGGGGATCCAAAAATATTATGCTGGTCAGTAAAAAAGTCTTGAGAAATCTCGAGACTTTTTATTTGCCTTCTTTTTTATCTTTATCAGGAAAGAGGTAGCCAAGTCCTACACAAGCTAGCACACCGGCACCAATCACCAAACCACTTGAAATTGGCAACAGATCAAAAATAGCATTTGCAATGATAAAGGAAATGATTAAGCACATGAGACTGGCTTTGTAATCTTTTTTCAAAACGTTTTCTAGCGTGAAATAGAGGAACAATCCTACCGGAATGAGTGACCAGAGGTTGACATCCAAACTTGGCCACCCAACAGAACCGAAATACAATACTAGCGCTGCTGCTACTAAAAATACAAGTCCCAATAATTTTTTCATTTTTTTGTCTCCATTTTCTTTTTTTGGTTCTTGAGTTGTCTGATACTGACCCCTCACGTCCCTTACCAAAAACATTATAGCAGAGGATTTTTTCAAGAACAAGCCCTTTTGTCTATCTGGTCTCTATCTCAGTCTAAGTGGTTGAATAGTGGTGATAAAAGAAAAGAAGCCCAAATGGGCTTCTTGATTCTGCCGATTGTAACAGTATTTTTGAACGAATACCATCTAGTTTTTCTTTTCCTTAGATTCTAGAGAAGCTTTGATTGCTTCTCGATCAGCTTGCAGTTGAGCTAAATTCTTTTCTTCTTCCTCAAGTTTACTGGTATCTGATTTCACACGGTAATAAACATCTTCTGGTTTCATTAACATAGACCCGTAATCTTGACCCGAAAGTAGTCTTTCTTCAGCATGATTGCTTTTATCCGTAATCTTTCCATCATCGCCAGGCTGCATAACAACCCCACTTGGAACAGCAACTACTACAAATCCTCCAGCAACAGAATCTTTTACCCATGCACTGATAGACGCTGTCTCAGGGTTACGACTATCTTGACCTTTTGATACCTTTAATCCAACTACAGATTCGTACTTTTGATCATTTGTAAACCAAGCCGCACGTACTTCTCCAGAATCATTAATAATGTATTCATTACCAGATTGACTACGCCAAGTACCTTCTAAACTAGACAGATCATTGTTCTTGATTGCTTCAATATCTAGTTTTGGAACGGTAGTTTCTTTCTTCAACTTGCTAACAAGTGCTTCTGCTTCCGTAATTTTGGTATCTAAAGCAGTCAGTTGATTCTTGAGTTTTTGAATTTCCTCTTGTTTATCCTTATCAGTCTCATCTATTTTTCCTTGGTTTGTAGACGATTGACTTGTTGACTCTGTAGTTGAAACGGCAGACGATGCTTGATTTGACTCTTTCTTTCCAATCAAAGAATGCGAGAAAATACTTACCAAGATGAGAGTGACTGAAGCAGCGAGTGCTAGGCCAATATAGATTTTTATATTTTTATTCGGAGCCGACTTTGATTCAGACCGCTTACGTCCATTGACCTCTTCAAATTGTTTTTCTCGTTCTTTCTTATTCATAATTTCTCCTTTTTGATTTATATTCAGCCAAGCTTGCGAGACTTCATTCGTTATTATCCACGGATTTTTATAATTTTTAGAAAACCTATGCAAAAAATTCTAGAATGATTAACAGCCTATAGTCCTCTAAAACGGAACGAAAACAAGTGCTTATTAAAATATATTATACCACAAAATATAAATTTTAGTTTTTATTTATAAGCAGGAGTTTCAGACGTTAAATAGAACCTATCTCAAACGTTCCACCTTTCCTATATTTACAAAAAAAGAAGCCCGTTTGGACTTCTTGATTCTGCCGATTGCAGGGCTTGAACCTGTGACCTACGCGTTACGAGTGCGTTGCTCTACCAACTGAGCTAAATCGGCGATTACCCTTTTAGTATAGCACTCTGAGAATAGATGTCAAGAAATTTTTATCTCCATTAGAAAAAGCCTGTCCTAAGACAAGGCTTTGATATTCTATTATTTACGAACCCGCACTTTCGTAGGCATCCAAGCCCCTATCCCAGAGTTTCAAAGAAATGACAAAGAAAATAAGGGAAATCAAAATCAAACCACCGATATTAAAGAGTCCATCCTTGTCCTGCAAGAAATAGCTGGCAGGATAGTAGGCTGTAAAGGCGAAAGGCACGATAAAACTAATCAACCAACGAAGGAGCGAATTGTAAATGGAAATCGGATACTTGGCAAAGTCATTAAACATATAAAAAATGTAAATCATAGCACCTGACTGCTTGGTCCAAAAAGCGATGCTGGCTGTCGCGATTTTCAAGGAAGTATAAATCAATGTCGCAAAAGGAATACAGACTAGGAAAAGCAGGAATTTGGGAAGTGTCCAAGCAATGCTAGTCACTGTTGTTCCCAGTAGAATGCCACCGACCAAGAGTTCGCCCAAGGCATCAATCTGAAAGGTTTCAACTAGGATGTGAAATAGAGGATTGATAGGACGTGTCAGGTATTTGTCAAACTCCCCTTTTCGGACTAGGCGCTGACCTAGAGCCCAAAGATTGTCAAAAAAGAGATGGTCCAATCCCTTGGGAATTAAGGAAAAACCGTAGATAAAGGCAATCTCTTGAAAGGACCAGCCTTCTAGCGATGGGATGTGTTGAAAGAGTACATTGAGAAACAAGAGACTCAAGCCTTGAGTCAGAAAGACTCCCAAGACACCAACCACAAAATCCACCTTGTATTCCATGATTTGTTTGATGTATTGTCTGATAAAAATCAGATGCATGCGTTGATATTTTTTCATACTAACCTCCCTGAATAGTGATGAATGACTGGACTCGTTTCCAGATCAACTGAGATAAGCCAAGCATCACCAAGAGCCAGAAGAACTGTAGCAAAAGCGCCTGAAGAATCTGACTGGCATCGTATTTCCCAACAATAATCATGACCGGAGTGTAGATCAAGGATGAAAACGGCAAGAAGGACAGAATATCTGAAACGATCTTTGGAAAGAAAGCTAAAGGAATCAAACTCCCAGACATAAAGTCAATCAGAGAATTCTTAAGCAGATTAGAGCCCCATAAATTTTTAAAAACAAAAGCTGAAAACCCAAAGCAGATATTAAAGAAAAAGTTAATCAGATAAGCCAGAGTTAAGCTAAAAAGATAAAGGACAGTTAATCCCAGCACTTCTACCATCCCTTGCCCAGATAAGATTTTCATCAAGACAATCACACTCAAGAAAGGAAGTCCAACACTGACAAAAATCAACCACTTAGAACCAAGCTCCGTAAAGAGGTAAGAGGCCGCAAAATGCACTGGTCTCAACAAGCGCATGATAATGGAACCATCCTTGACCTCCTCCCCAATCATAAAGGACGAATCTGACCTGGTCAGAAGATTGGTCACAAAACTCATAATGATGTAGAGGGTGATATCTGCCATACTAAAGCCTTGAATCAAAGACTCCTGCGAAGAATCAAAGACAGCCTTCCAGAGATAAAAAGCTACAAAAGCCCCCATGACATCGCCAATCCGATAGAGAATAAAGTTGACTCGATAGGTAATCAACTCCTGAACCCCCGCATTGATAAAGGGTTTATAACGTCTCCACAATTTGACCATCTTAGAGCTCCTTTCGGTAGAAGCGACGGATAATATCTTCAATATTCGTATCTACCATCTTCAAATCACGGACTTCAAAATCAGATAAGGTTTGCTTGATAATATCAGCTGACTGGTAGCGGGAACTATCAAATTCAATAGTCAGGTTGTTTCCTTGTCTATCAATAGTCATATCAGGAAAGCCTTCATAGTGAGAAAGGAGATGACTTTGCCCTGGCACCAATTCAAAGGAAAGAGTCTTCATCTTGCCAAAGGTTTCCTTGAGTTGACTCACCGTTCCATCAAAAATCTCCTGCCCCTTGTCAATCATGAAAATCCGATCACAAAGTTGCTCAATATCACTCAAGTCATGAGTGGTCAAGAGGATGGTTGTTTCTTCCTCCTGATTAATCTGGGTAATGGCTCGACGAATGTTATCCTTGACAGAAACATCCAGACCAATAGTCGGCTCATCTAAAAAGAGAACCTTGGGATTGTGAAGCAAGGAAGCCGCAATGTCCGCCCGCATCCGTTGTCCCAGTGAAAGAGTTCGCACGGGGTCCTTGATAAATTCCTTCAAGTCCAAGACTTCATTCAAAAAATCCATGCGCTTCTGAAAAAGCGAATCTGGCACATCGTAAATCTCTTTCAAGACCGTATAGGTCTCTTGCAGAGCCAAATCCCACCATAGCTGGGTGCGTTGTCCAAAGACAACCCCAATATCCTTGACATAATCTTGGCGATTGTCTTGCGGAATTTTGCCGTTAATCCGACAAAAACCAGACGTCGGTTTCAAAATCCCTGTCAGCATTTTGATGGTTGTCGACTTCCCAGCACCATTGGCCCCGATAAAGCCTAAGATCTGCCCCTTGGGCACCTCAAAGGTTAAATCCTTGACTGCTTCAAAGGTCTGCTTTTCAGGATGAATAAAGGAGCGCAAAGCCCCCTTTAACCCCGGCTCCTTTACTGTCTTCACAAAATTCTTCTGAAGATGTTCCACTTCTATCATTGCCATATCTATCTCCCTGTCGCAAGGAATAGCAACATTGTATTTTTGACTACAAATATTCTAAATCCTTACTTTTTACACCTTCTACATTTTATCATTACAGAAGGCTTTATACCAACCTATTATAGTCCAATAAAAAATGGAATGCAAGCGTTTGCCTGTGAGTTATGAAATTAGAGATTTCACTCTTAAAATAATAGTTTTAATCAAAAATTCTGGTTTAGTAGTTTCCTTAAACCACAAAAAACCTGCCCTAATGGGCAGGTTCTTTCTGTATTGTTCAGCTAGATTATGCTTTACCTTCTGAACCGAATACGTCGATACGTTCTTCAACAGCTTCTGTAATTGCTTCGAAACCTGGTTTCAAGAATTTACGTGGGTCAAAGAGTTTCTTCTTATCGTATTCTGCTTCGTTTGCTTCGTATTCAGCAACAAATTTACGAGTTGCGTTAGCAAATGCGATTTGGCATTCAGTGTTAACGTTAACTTTCGCAACACCAAGTTTGATAGCTGCTTGGATTTGGTCATCAGGAATACCTGAACCACCATGCAACACGATTGGGAAGCCTGGAACTGCTTCTGTCAATTTTTGCAAGTGATCAAGGTGAAGACCTTTCCAGTTTGCTGGGTAAGGACCGTGGATGTTACCGATACCAGCTGCCAAGAAGTCAATGCCAGTTGCAACCATTGCTTTAGCATCTTCAATTGGAGCCAATTCGCCATCACCAATGATTCCGTCTTCTTCACCACCGATAGTACCAACTTCAGCTTCTACTGATACGCCGTTTGCATGAGCAAATTCTACAACTTTACGAGCTTTTTCAAGGTTTTCTTCAACTGGAAGGTGTGAACCGTCAAACATAACTGAAGTATAACCAACTCGGATACATTCAAGTGCATCTTCATAATGACCATGGTCAAGGTGAATAGCAACTGGTACAGTAATTCCCATTGATTCTACAAGGTTTTCGATGAGAAGTTTACATACTTTGTAACCACCCATGTATTTCGCAGCACCCATAGAAGTTTGGATCAAAACTGGAGCTTTTTTAGCTTCTGCTGCGCGCAAGATAGCTTGAGTCCACTCAAGGTTGTTTGTGTTAAATCCACCAACTGCATAACCGTTGTCACGAGCTGCTTGGACAAATTTTTCTGCTGAAACGATTGCCATTTGTCAGGCCTCCTATATATTTTTTGGGACATCCCATTTACATTGTTCATTTTATCACTTTTTGACAAAAAAAGCTAGTTTTTCCCATACTTTAGATTGAATTTCTTCTAATCCGACCAATGTAAACCCTTTCTTTTTTTAATCTTGGCTAACTCTAGGAAAGCGTATAAAGAAAGTCAAGCGATCATCCTGCCTTTCAAAACGATAAGGCAATTTCTCATGTTCTAATAAACTTTTGACCACAAAGAGTCCCATTCCTGACCCCTTTGCCTTGCGACTAGCATTGCCAGAAAAAGATTGGGCCAATTGTTCTTGTTCTTCAGGACTACAGCTATTCTCGATAAAGAGTTCTCCTTCTCTCTCGCCAATGTAGACCAGGCCACCTGGAGTGGAGTGCTTGATAGCATTACTGATGAGATTCGATAGGATTAGTTTCATGACAGATGGGTTTATGTATGCCTGCTGATGGGTTAGGTTAATGTCTACCTGAAGTTCTCTCTCCTTGGCTAGTAAAGCATAATTCTTGACTAGACTTTGCGTCATCTGAAGGAGGTCAACCTTTTCTTTCTCCTCTCGCAATTCCTGAACAGAAGAAAGAGACAATATCTGGAGAACGTGATGACTGAGGTCATCCACAATCCCCAAGGCAACTCCCAGATAGTGGTCTCTATCTCTATAGCGACCGATATTTTCTTTCATATTCTCAATCAGGATTTTCAAACTGGCCAGAGGTGTTTTCAATTCATGAGAAGCCCCTCGTAGAAACTCAACCTTCATCTTCTCCAGCTGGAGAATAGCTTCATTCTTGTCATGCAAGTCCGCAATAACAGTCAAAAGATGCTGGTAAAGGCTATTGATTTGTTCCTTGAGATCACCAATCTCATCCTTAGAATCTACACGCAATCGCACTTGGGCATCCAAATCCATCATCCGACGGGTCACTCGCTTGATTTCCAAAATCGGTGCAACAATGGTCCGAGCATAGATGTAGGCCACCAAGAGGGAAATCAGAAAGGATGCCAGCAAGGTATAGGGAAGAAACTGGAGACTGATCTGCTCTGATTCTTTTTGCAAATCCATGGAAGCTAGAAACTGAAGAGTCATAGTGCTACCATCTTGCGTTTTTACCTCGCGTTCCTCAATGAAGAGTGAAGTTGTCTGGCGAGCTGTATCTAGTGGAAAATTATCCTTAACCTCTAACTTGTCCTCAGTCATCTCACCCTTAACGGACCCTTTGATATCACTGGTCTGGGAATACAAATCTAACACTTGCTCGATACTTTGCCTATCCTTTCCTTCTAGGGACTGGGCAATAGCTGTCGCTTTCTGACCAATGGTTTCCTGACGGTGGCTCAGATAAGTCGATGGAAAGAGAAAATAAATAGCTAAATGAAGACAAATAACCAGAACACTAAAAATCGAGAAGGTATAGATAAATATTTTAGTAAATAGACCTGTTCGTTTCATTTTCGCTCCAATTTATAACCAACATTGCGCACAGTGAGTATACAATCCAAGTCTAGCTTTTTCCGCAGTTCCTTGATATAGACATCAATGACACGGTCAAAGGGAACCTCATCTGTCACCTTCCAGACCGCATCAATTATCTGAGAACGAGTCAAGGCCCGTCCCTCATTTTTCACCAGATAGTCCAGAATTTCCAA
Organism: Streptococcus oralis; assembly: GCF_023109315.1. GTDB lineage: Bacteria > Bacillota > Bacilli > Lactobacillales > Streptococcaceae > Streptococcus > Streptococcus oralis_BS. Next base: position 273,318 of record NZ_JALDUF010000001.1, on the reverse strand, counting down.
CTCTTTGGCATTGATGGCCACTTCTTGACCTGCGAGGCTTGCACTATAGCTTTCAAAGTCTACCTTGGTATCCTTATAAGAGAAGATTCGTCCTGTATCGTAGTAGCGCTTGAAAATCGCGTCCACCCTCACTTTTAAGAGAGACAGGGAGAAGGGTTTTTCCAGATAACCGTCTGCTAGAGAAGCAAAAGCACTCATCTTGTATTCCTCATCCTGAAAGGCGGTCAGCATCAAGACAGGAACCTGACTGGTCTTACGAATCTCAGCTAGGACTTCTAGGCCATTAAGCTTGGGCATCTGGATATCCAGTAGTACTAGAGCAACTTCATAGCTGGAAAATTTTTCCAAAGCTTCTTGTCCATCTGCTGCTTCAATGGTTTCATAACCACAATCCGTCAAATAGTCACTGATCCCCTCACGGATCATCTCTTCATCTTCTACAATTAAAATTTTCATAGAAAAAATTTTTCACATTCCTTTAAATTTCTTGTAAATTATCTCAGTTTCATCCTGATAAAACCTCTTCCCATCAAGATGAAATAGATAAAAATGCTACCTATATTATACCCCATTTAGGAGAGAATAGGTAGCAAGTTTTTTATTCGCTATCGAGCAAGAGTTCTTTTGGTTGTTTTCTAAGGAGATTGCTTGAAGCAAGCGCCATAACGAGAACCACTAGAACCAAAGCAAGAACAAAGACGATGATAAAGTCTGATGTCTGAATGGAAATGTCTAGGCTCGACAAGGTCTTACTAAAGCCATCTACTTCTGCACCACCACCAAGGTTAGAGGCTTGAGCAGCCTTGCTGGCTTGCTTGGCAACACCTGAAGTGACATTGGCAAGAACAGTATTTCCGATTGCTCGAGCTGTGTAGTTGGCTAGGAAGTAAGCCGAAACGAGAGCAGGGATGGCAATCAGGATAGATTCGGTGATGAATTGCCCCAAGATACTTGCCTGCTTGAGACCGATAGAGAGGAGGATTCCCACTTCCTTGCGACGGGCGTTGATCCAAAGGCTGAGCAAGAGTGCAAGGAGAAGGACTGAGAAGCTCAAGCTACCCCAGAAGAGGAGGTTGGCCATCTTGTACATACCAGAGATGGATTGCTCTAGAGCTGGGTAGTTAGAGGAGCTCTTCACAAGTGTGTAGCTCTTCCAGTTGATACCACTGATACCATTCAACTCTTTCATGACGTCATCCAAGTTCTTGTCTGCTGTTACAAAGAAGGTTGCGTCCCCATAAATAGCTGTGTCTTCTGTGTATCCATAAAGTTTTGCAGCAGTGTGAATGTCTGTGATAGCTGTGTTTTCATAGAGCTCTTGTGAGTAGGTTACTGCTGACTTATTGTGACCATCAAAGAGTCCCTTGATTGTCACTTCGACTGTTTCCTTGGCACCTTTTTCATTGTCTGCATCGTAAATATTGGAGTCCAATTTGATCTTATCTCCGACTTTCCAACCGTGTTTGGCTGCCAAGTCCTTGTGCATGAGAATCTTGTCCTTGTCGTCGTTGGTTAAGTGCTCACCTTCGACCAGCTTATATGAACCAGAGACAAACTTATCTTCTTTAGAGGAGTCATTGACACCTGTAATCATCAAGCTGCTTCCAAACCGTTTGGCACGGTCAGCAGTGAGATTTTTCTTGGTTTCTGGTGTTTCGATGAGATCGTATCCAGTCAAATCTCCGATGGCGTTGATGCGTTTAACATAAGACTCGATGGCCTTGTTTTCGGTGATTTTTTTGATATCCTCACCCTTGATATTCCCAGAACCACGTGGCGTTCCTTGATTGACGCGACGATTGATTTGCATGGAGAAGCTATTGGTAATATTTTTAAATGTCTCCTGAGAAGCCTTGGCAGTAGCTCCCTTGATCGACAAGCCGACCAAACTTAAGCTCGCCATGAGGAGAATAATCAGGAAGATAACAATCGATTTGAAAAACTTCCTTGTAACATAGGCAAATGCGTTGTGTAACATAGGTTCCCTTTCTAGATTTGATTCGTTTTTATCATTCTATCAAAACAAACTCATCTTATTTTGTAGTATTGCGAGTTTCAGTTAGTTTCTTATCCTTCAATTCAAGTGTAATATCTGACGCTTGTGCCACTTCTTTACTGTGGGTGACGACGATTACACATTTACCTGTTTTCTCGGCAAGTGATTTGAGCAGTTCGATAATATCTCCAGCAGTTTTAGGGTCCAGATTTCCTGTTGGCTCATCAGCTAGAATAACTGGAGCTTCTGAGACTAAACTGCGAGCGATGGCTACACGTTGCTGTTGACCACCTGATAACTGGAGAACATTCCGCTTGATCTGACTTTCATCCAAACCAAGCTCAAGAAGTGTATCCTTGCTTGCCTTTTTGTTGACCAAGCGGATATTTTCCAGCGGAGAAAGATAATCTATCAAGTTATAATTTTGAAAGACCAGGGAAATATGGTGCATGCGATGGTAAGAATACCCCTTATTCCGAATGTCCTCTCCTTGGAAAAGGATAGAACCTTCAACAGGGCTATCTAGACCAGCCAGTAGGGACAAGAGAGTGGATTTTCCTGCTCCTGACTCACCAATGATACTATAAAATTTTCCAGGTTCAAAATTATACTTGATCTGATATAAAACTGCTTCAGCAGTGTTCTTATAACGGTAGGTAACATCTTGCAATTGTAATAAAGTCATGATTTCTCCTTCTTAACTAATAGATGATAAAATTTCTTTCGGTGATTTTCTAAATAAGAATAGGAAACAAAGGGCTACAGACAAGCAACCAATCAAGAGCAGAAAGACATAGGATTCTGCAAAGGATAGGAGACTGGTTGATAGACTGCTTGCTTTGGCTAGTGTGTCTTGTAAGGTTGCTTGATCTCCACTGGCTAGGACAGTTTGGAGCAGATAGGATGTAATGGCCTTACCAGCAATAAAGGATGGAAGCAAAGCTCCAAGAGATACCAACACCACCTCTAAACAGAACTGTAGGAAGATTGAGCTCTTGCCTTTTCCAAGTGCCAGTAAAATCCCCACTTCGTAGACCCTTTCTCTCAACCAGAGAGACAAGACCAAAATTAAGGCTCCAGCTCCTGCTATCAACATCCCATAAAGGAAGATGGTGAGGAAGGTTTGGAAGGTTGCTACTGAGTCCTTGATCTGTTCAAAGGCTTTGTTTTCCTTCTCTACTTGATAGCCTTGACTTTCTAAAGCCAAGCTTTCCACTTGCTTCATGAGTCCGTCCATTTCCTTAGGATTTTCTACATAGAAGCGCGCTGCACTGACTTGAGGTTCACTATTTCCTAAAAGAGTTTGGCTACTTTCATAGTCTGTAAAGACTTGGTTTTCACTGAAGTCAGAAGACAAGCCTGTAAATTTCTCTTGTTTTTTACCAGAAAAGATGCCGACAATTTCAAACTCAACTGTCTGTCCTTTTCCAGATTCTGACTGACCAGCATCCAAGCCAATCTTGTCATGAAGCGAAAGACCGTTCTTCTTAGCCAACTCTTCGTGGATCAGGATTTTCTTGGAATCCCCTTTTTGAAGGTGTCGGCCTTCTTTTAGATTGAAAGCCGAACTAGTAAAGGTAACATCCTTGGATGAATCCTCCAGAGCCGTTAAGCTAACCAAATTCTTGTCCGCAGCTGACAAGTCATCACGTTCGACGCTCTGCTCACCACTCACCGCTTCCTTGTCTTTCAGTTTTGCGACCGTCTCGAGTTCAGGAGAGACATTTTCCAGTCCCTTAATCTTGCTCACGGATGATAAGTCCGACAACTTAAAAGTCTGACCATTTTCTATCTTCTTAATAGAAAAAGAGGTATTGAGTGATTTGTAAAGATTCGTTTCTACTGTTTTGTTGGACTTCATCAGAGTCAAACAGGCTGAAATTCCTGCTAAAAGAACAAATAAAATCAGAAATAAAATAAAACTTCTCAGTCGTTTTCTGCTGACATAAGCCCAAGCTCTTTGGATTGGATCCATTTGTCACCTCCATATTTGTAAGACTATTATAAAATCCAAATATGAAATGTTTATGAAATCAAAAAATTTTTTTGAAAAAAACAAAAAAGCTAGCGAACACTAACTTTTCTCATATGGAATACGTTTTATCAATCAAAAATATACTCCATTTTATAAATGCTGGCACCGTCTTTCAGCTTAGCATTTTCCATTTCCTAAGTTCTTCATTTTCTGACTTGTGTCTGAGAAAATTCTTGATAGGATGAAATGGAAAACTCAGTTTAAATTTTCTGATACAATGACTGTTCTTGATGCCAATATTTTTCGATATACGAAACGTAGCCTCTAGTCTTCTTTGTAAAAACAAAAAGAGCTAGCCAAAGCTAACTCTTACCCTATGCGGAGAGAGGGACTTGAACCCTCACGACCTAAAGCGGTCACAGGATCCTTAGTCCTGCGCGTCTGCCAATTCCGCCATCCCCGCGTCGATTACTTTACTAGTATATCAACTTTCAAAATCTTTGTCAACACTTTTTTCAGATTTTTTTCATTTTTCCAAGGGAATCATTCTTTCATTTCAGACAGATTTTCATCTAGCAATTTGGCTCCCAGAGTATTCTTAAAATGACCAAGAGCAAACTGATGATTTTCTGGCCAAATAGAGGCAACTGCAGGCTTGACAATCTCGATTTGATAACCTAAATTATAGGCATCAATAGCCGTATGAAGAACACAAATATCCGTCAAAACACCTGTTAAGATAACAGTATCAACCCGACGTTCCCGCAAACGGATATCTAAGTCCGTTCCTGAAAATGCTGAATAGTGACGCTTGTCCATCCAAAAGACACGACTATCCGCCTCATGCTCAGCATAAAAATCAGCTAGGGGGCCATAAAGGTTACGCCCACTAGTTCCGATGATGTTGTGCGGTGGAAAAAGCTTGCTTTCTGGGTGGAATGTATCCTTCTCCTCATGAGCATCAATGGTAAAAAAGACATAGTCCCCACGCTCAAAAGCTAATCTGGTTACCTGATCAATGGCTTTTGATATTGCTTGAGCAGGTGCTCCAGCAGTTAGCTTTCCATGGTCTGCTACGAAATCCTCTGTATAGTCAATCGAGATTAAAGCCTTTGTCATTAGTAGTCCCTCTTTTTCACTTCCTCAAAAATATCACCAATTAGAACTTTGAGATAAGTCCCCTTCATTCCTAATGAACGACTCTCAATAATTCCCGCCGACTCCAATTTACGAAGCGCATTGACAATCACTGAGCGCGTAATGCCAATACGATCTGCAATAACTGATGCAGTCAGCTGCCCTTCATTTCCATCCAACTCAGCTAAAATAGCTGATACGGCACGAAGTTCTGAATAGGAAAGGGTATTAACCGCCATGGTAACAGCAGTACGACGGCGAATATTTTTCTCATCCTCTTCACGTTGGAAGTTCAGCAGTTGAATCCCTACCACCGTGCTCGCAATCTCAACAAGAATCAAATCTTCATCTTCAAATTTCTTATCATTGCGCCAAATGATCAACGAACCTAGGCGAATCCCTGATACATGAATCGGAGCAATGGTCGTCAAACCATCTGGAAAATCTGCACGGCTCTCTACAGGGAAAATGGTCAAATCATGTTCAACAGGAAGGTTGGCTTCCGTATCATAGATCATGTTTGCACCTTGAATATAATCATCTGGAAAAATCTTAGTTTGAAAAAACTGCTCTACACGATCTGTATTCGTTTTATAACGCATGAAGTAGCCTAAAAGGCGTCCCTTGCTATTCACAATACAAGCGTTACAATCAATAATATCTGCCAACTGGCGTGTAATCGCATTGTAAGGAAGTTCATCTTGAAGTTGCTCCTCTGAGCGTTTCAAAATAGAAGTAATTTTTCTTGTTTTTTCTAATAAGTGTGCCATTTTTTACCTCGCATTTAATCGCTACCATTATAACATAAAGAGCGTGAATTTTCAATTATTATCTGAAAATTGCTTATTTAATTGCAATTTTGAACAGCAAAAATATTTTAGAAAAAAGCGATTTTTTTATTGACATCCTATTTTATTTTTGATATTATAATATTATAAGAAGATGACATGATAAATCCCTTTCCGTTTCACCTATCCTTTACTATCACCATCTTCTTTTACTATCGGTCTCCTTATATATAAAAGCGATTCACACTGTGAATCGCTTTTTTCTATTTGTCTCCTTTGTTACGAATAACAAAGCCGGTTTTCTTTTCGCTTGAAGTGTTGTGAGGTTTTTTATTGTCTTTATTACGATAACGTCTGTCTTTATCAAAACGATCGTTCCCGCGGTTGCCTTTCTTGAAGTCATCACGGCGACCACCACGACGGTTATCTCCTCGACGATTGTCGCGTCCACGATTACCTCCAGAACGTCCATTTCCTGACGGTTTGAACGGCAGTGGTTTTTCACGCGCAATCTCCACTTCAGGAAGGCTGTCTGGATCTTGGACTGTCAGACTCAAGATATACATAGCCAATTCTTCTGGACTAAATTCAGCAGCTAACTTACGAGCATCTTTAGCAAATTTCTCAAAATTCCCACGAATAGTTTCATCCGCAAAATCGCGTTCGATTTTCTTGAGAGCTACGTGTTTTTTTGCTTGGAAGGCTTCTTCTGCACTTGCAGGTTTGAGACCTTTCATGCGTTTCTTAGTCAAGTTTTCGATGATTTGAAGGTAGCCCATTTCGTTTGGAGCTACGAAAGTAATAGACTGACCTGACTTACCAGCACGACCTGTACGACCGATACGGTGAACATAACTTTCAGGATCTTGTGGAATATCGTAGTTGTAGACATGGGTCACACCTGAGATATCCAAACCACGTGCTGCCACGTCTGTCGCAACTAGAACATCAAGATTCCCATTTTTAAAATCACGAAGGACACGAAGGCGTTTATTTTGGTCCAAATCACCATGAATTCCTTCTGCACGGAAGCCACGAATTTTCAGTCCACGAGTCAATTCATCTACACGGCGTTTGGTACGACCAAATACGATAGCAAGTTCTGGTTGTTCCACATCCATAAGACGTGTCATGGTATCAAATTTCTCTTGTTCCTTGACACGGATATAGTACTGATCAACCAGCTCTGTTGTCAATTCCTTGGCAGCAATCTTGACATGTTCAGGTTCTTTCATAAACTGAACGCCAATACGTTTGATAGCGTCTGGCATGGTTGCTGAGAAGAGCAAGGTTTGACGACTGTCAGGGACACGAGAGATAATAGCTTCGATGTCTTCAAGGAAGCCCATGTTGAGCATTTCATCCGCTTCATCAAGGATCAGGGTTTCAATGTCTTGTAATTTCAAGGCCTTGCGTTTAATCAAGTCCAAGAGACGGCCTGGTGTTCCTACCACGATGTGGGCACCAGATTTAAGTGCCTTGATTTGTTTTTCAATGCTTGAACCACCGTAAACTGAGCGAACTTTCACCCCCTTACTACGGCCAAAGCGGAACAATTCCTCTTGGCTTTGAACAGCAAGTTCACGAGTTGGAGCGATAACCAAGGCTTGGATGGTCGCTTCTTCTGTACGGATTTTTTCAAGAGTTGGCAAGCCAAAGGCTGCAGTTTTTCCTGTACCAGTCTGAGCTTGACCGATAACGTCTTTTCCTTCGAGAGCCAAGGGAATGGTCTGTTCTTGGATGGGACTGGCTTCTACAAATCCAGCTTTTTCAATCTCTGCTAGCAATTCAGCAGACAAGTCAAATTCATTAAATTTCACGTTATTCTTCTTTCTAAAGGTGGTGCGAAGCCACCCTATAGGGCTTTAGTTTATACTTTTCTTTTCATGATGTATCTTCTTAAAAAACGAGATACCGTGTTGCTTCTTTTCCACGAAAGAAAAGTACGAGTTTCTTTGCAACCTATCTAGTATAACACAAGAGCGGGGCAAAAGATAGTCTAACCACTTGATTAAAACATGTAAACGATTTTCTAGCTGTAAAGTAGCCTGAAACTTGTTTATCAAAGGATTTGAAGGGACCATTTCAAACGTACTTCATTTCCCGTAGCAGATTTGTGCAAAAGTTTTTTTCTTGTGCTAGAATTAAATCAAATAGGAGGATTTAAAAATGTTAACATACGATTTAATTGTCATTGGATTTGGTAAAGCCGGTAAGACTTTGGCTGCTAAGATGAATGCGGCTGGAAAAAAAGTTGCTGTCATCGAGCGCAGTAAAGCGATGTATGGTGGTACTTGCATTAATATTGCTTGTATCCCAACCAAGACTATGATTGTAGCGGCTGAAAAGGGCTGGTCATTTGACGATACCATGAAAGAGCGTGGTGCGGTGACTGGTCGTCTTAACGCTAAAAATTATAAAATGTTGGCCGATAATGGCGTTGATGTCATTGATGCAGAGGCACATTTCGTGTCAAATAAGGTGATCGAGATCCAGGCTGGTGACGAAAAAAAAGAAATGACTGCTGAAACAATCGTCATCAACACTGGCGCTGTTTCAAACGTCTTGCCAATTCCTGGACTTGCTACAAGTAAAAATGTCTTTGACTCAACAGGTATCCAAAACTTGGACAAATTGCCTGAAAAACTTGGAGTCCTTGGTGGTGGAAACATCGGTCTTGAATTTGCTGGACTCTACAACAAACTTGGTAGCAAAGTCACAGTCCTAGATGCCTTGGATACATTCCTTCCTCGTGCAGAACCTTCCATCGCAGCTCTTGCTAAACAATACATGGAAGAAGACGGTATTGAATTGCTTCAAAACATCCATACTACTGAAATCAAAAACGACGGTGATCAAGTCCTCGTCGTAACTGAAAAGGAAACTTACCGTTTCGATGCCCTTCTCTACGCAACTGGACGTAAACCGAATGTAGAACCACTTCAACTTGAAAATACAGATATTGAACTAACGGAGCGTGGTGCTATCAAGGTCGACAAACACTGCCAAACAAACGTTCCTGGTGTCTTTGCAGTTGGAGACGTCAATGGTGGACTTCAATTCACCTACATTTCACTTGATGACTTCCGTGTTGTCTACAGCTACCTTGCTGGAGATGGCAGCTACACACTTGAAGACCGTCTCAATGTACCAAACACCATGTTCATCACACCAGCTCTTTCTCAAGTTGGCTTGACGGAAAGCCAAGCAGCTGATTTGAAACTCCCTTACGCTGTTAAGGAAATCCCTGTTGCTACTATGCCTCGTGGTCACGTAAATGGAGACCTTCGCGGAGCCTTCAAAGCTGTTGTCAATACTGAAACAAAAGAGATTCTCGGTGCAACTATCTTCTCAGAAGGTTCTCAAGAAATCATCAACATCATCACTGTTGCTATGGACAACAAGATCCCTTACACTTACTTCACAAAACAAATCTTCACTCACCCAACCTTGGCTGAGAACTTGAATGACTTGTTTGCGATTTAAGTTGAAGTCTTATCTTATCTCACAGCCCTCATCGGGCTGTTTTTGTTTCTGCGAAATCTCAAATCTGTCTTTTCTTTCTTTTATGATATAATAGAAACATGAAATTAAAAACTACTTTGGGCCTCCTAGCTGGGCGTTCTTCTCACTTCGTTTTAAGCCGTCTTGGCCGCGGAAGTACGCTCCCAGGAAAACTTGCCCTCCAATTTGATAAAGATATTTTACAAAACCTAGCTAAGAACTACGAGATTGTCGTGGTCACTGGAACCAATGGGAAAACCCTGACAACCGCCCTGACTGTCGGCATTTTAAAAGAAGTTTATGGTCAGGTTCTTACTAACCCAAGCGGTGCCAACATGATTACAGGAATCGCAACGACCTTCTTGACTGCCAAATCGTCTAAAACTGGAAAAAACATTGCAGTCCTAGAAATTGACGAGGCCAGTCTATCTCGTATCTGTGACTACATCCACCCTAGCCTTTTTGTCATCACTAATATTTTCCGTGACCAGATGGACCGCTATGGTGAGATTTACACGACTTATAACATGATTTTGGATGCCATCCGTAAAGTGCCTACGGCTACAGTTCTCCTCAATGGTGACAGTCCGCTTTTCTACAAGCCAGCTATTCCAAATCCTGTACAATATTTTGGTTTTGACTTGGAAAAAGGGCCAGCCCAACGGGCTCACTACAATACCGAAGGTATTCTCTGCCCTGACTGTCAAGGCATCCTCAAATATGAACTCAATACCTATGCCAACTTGGGGGCCTATATCTGTGAAAATTGTGGTTGCAAACGTCCTGACTTGGACTACCGTCTGACAGAATTGGTTGAATTGACTAACAATCACTCTCGCTTTGTCATTGACGGACAAGAATACGGAATCCAAATCGGTGGACTCTACAATATCTACAATGCCCTTGCTGCGGTCGCTATTGCCCGTTTCCTCGGTGCCGATTCACAACTCATCAAGCAGGGATTTGACAAAAGCCGTGCTGTCTTTGGACGCCAGGAAACCTTCCATATCGGTGATAAGGAATGCACCCTTGTCTTGATTAAAAATCCAGTCGGTGCAACTCAGGCTATCGAGATGATCAAACTAGCTCCTTACCCATTTAGCCTATCTGTCCTCCTTAATGCCAACTATGCAGATGGAATTGACACTAGCTGGATCTGGGATGCGGACTTTGAACAAATCACTGACATGGATATCCCTGAAATCAACGCTGGCGGTGTTCGGCATTCTGAAATTGCTCGTCGTCTTCGGGTGACTGGCTATCCAGCTGATAAAATCACTGAGACAAGTAATCTGGAGCAAGTTCTCAAGACCATTGAGAACCAAGACTGCAAGCATGCTTATATCCTGGCTACCTATACTGCCATGCTGGAATTCCGCGAACTGCTGGCTAGTCGTCAGATTGTTAGAAAGGAGATGAACTAATGGTTTATACTTCACTTTCCTCAAAAGCTGGCAACTACCCTTATCAGCTCAACATCGCCCACCTCTATGGGAACCTCATGAATACCTATGGAGACAATGGAAACATCCTTATGCTCAAGTATGTGGCTGAAAAGCTGGGGGCTCATGTAACGGTTGACATCGTTTCTCTCCATGATGACTTTGACGAAAATCACTACGATATCGCCTTTTTCGGTGGCGGTCAAGACTTTGAACAAAGTATTATCGCAGGAGACCTACCTGCTAAAAAAGAGAGCATTGACAACTACATTCAAAACGACGGTGTAGTTCTGGCTATCTGCGGTGGTTTCCAACTATTGGGGCAATATTATGTTGAAGCCTCAGGCAAGCGCATCCAAGGTCTAGGAGTCATGGGTCACTACACCCTCAACCAGACCAATAACCGCTTTATCGGCGACATCAAGATTCACAATGACGAATTCGATGAAACCTACTATGGATTTGAAAATCATCAGGGCCGTACCTTCCTCTCAGATGACCAAAAACCACTGGGACAGGTAGTCTATGGAAATGGAAATAACGAAGAAAAGGTCGGCGAAGGGGTTCATTATAAGAATGTCTTTGGTTCTTACTTCCACGGGCCTATCCTCTCTCGTAATGCCAATCTAGCTTATCGCTTAGTCACTACTGCTCTCAAGAAAAAATACGGTCAGGACATCCAACTCCCTGCCTATGAGGATATTCTCAGTCAAGAAATCGCTGAAGAATACAGCGACGTGAAAAGCAAGGCTGACTTTTCTTAAACTAAGGAAAATTAGATAAAAGAACTCCACTATCTTGTCGGAGTTCTTTTTGCCTGTTCTTTTACCCTTCTCTCTTGCATTTTCTCTCTTTTTTTGCCAAAATAGAGAGGTAGAAAGAAGGTAGCATATGTCTAAATTACAACAAATCGTAACATATCTTGAATCAGAAAAACTAGACGTCGCTGTCGTATCTGACCCCGTCACTATTAATTACCTCACTGGTTTTTACAGTGATCCCCATGAACGCCAAATGTTCCTCTTTGTCCTAGCGGACCGGGAACCTCTCCTTTTTGTCCCAGCCCTTGAAGTGGAGCGTGCAAGCAGCACTGTTTCTTTCCCAGTAGTGGGCTATGTGGATTCTGAAAATCCATGGCAAAAAATCAAAAATGCCTTGACACAGCACGACTTCAAACGTGTCGCTGTTGAGTTTGACAATCTCATCTTGACAAAATACCATGGTTTGAAAACAGTTTTTGAAACTGCTGAGTTTGAAAACCTCACTCCTCGCATCCAACGCATGCGCCTCATCAAATCAACTGATGAAGTGCAAAAAATGATGGTTGCAGGGCTCTATGCTGATAAGGCTGTAAAAGTTGGTTTTGACAATATCTCTCTTGATAAAACAGAGACAGATATCATTGCCCAAATCGACTTCGCCTTAAAACGTGAAGGCTATGAAATGAGTTTTGATACCATGGTATTGACTGGTGATAATGCTGCAAATCCACACGGAATTCCTGGTGCAAACAAGGTCGAAAAAGACGCCCTTCTCCTCTTTGACCTGGGTGTTATGGTCAATGGCTACGCATCAGATATGACTCGTACAGTCGCTGTCGGCAAACCAGACCAATTCAAGAAAGATATTTACAACTTGACCCTTGAAGCCCAACAAGCTGCTCTTGACTTTATCAAACCTGGTGTGACTGCTCATGAAGTAGACCGCGCTGCCCGTGAAGTCATCGAAAAAGCTGGTTACGGTGAGTACTTTAACCACCGTCTCGGTCACGGTATCGGTATGGATGTCCACGAATTCCCATCTATCATGGAAGGAAATGACATGGTCATTGAAGAAGGCATGTGCTTCTCTGTTGAACCAGGTATCTATATCCCTGGTAAAGTCGGCGTTCGTATCGAAGACTGTGGTGTTGTTACCAAGGATGGCTTTGACCTCTTTACAAGCACCAGCAAAGACTTGCTTTATTTTGATTAATATTCATCTAATACTCAATGAAAATCAAAGAACAAACTAGGAAACTAGCCGCAGGCTGTACTTGAGTACGGCAAGGCGACGTTGACGCGGTTTAAATTTGATTTTCGAAGAGTATAAAATCTTCCCACAATAAAACGCATAGTATCAAGGTTTTTCAACACTTGATATTATGCGTTTTTCTGATTTTTAGAACTTTTCTCCAGCCGCTTTACTTAATTTTCTTAATACTTTGACTAAGCACAAACCCTACAACCATTCCCACGATATTTTGCAGGAAGTTTGGTAGGATTTCTGGTAGGGCTGCTGCCCAGCCATTCATCAAAGTTGAACCCAAGGCGTAGCCTCCTACCATCGCAATAGTAGCTAAGATAAGGCCTAGCCATTGCCATCTTCCTTTAAATCCTGCGAAAAATCCCTGCAAGCCATGGTTGATCAAGCTAAAGAACATCCACTGTGGATAGCCTGATAAGAGGTCAATCAAGAAACCTGCTAGACCTCCGACTACAGCCCCTTCACGACTACCAAAGTAGAAGGCTGCAAAGAAGATACCCGCATCTAAGAGAGTTAGAATGCCTGTTGGTGTTGGAATCTTTAAGAAATAACCTAGAACCACAGAAAGGGCGGTTAAGAGGGATACAAGGGCGATTTTAGTTGTTTTGGTTTGCTTCATATTGTCTTACTCCATATTGATCTGCTTGTGCAATAGCACGGTAAACGAAAGCCTTAGAGCTTTCTACTGCTGGTAAAAGTTCATCCCCTTTAACCAAGTGACTGGCGATGCTTGAGGCAAAGGTACAACCTGCACCAGCATTTTGTCCTTGGATAACAGGATTTTCTAGGACAGTAAAACTTTGTCCATCATAAAAGACATCTACAGCCTTGGACTGACTAAGGCGATTGCCTCCCTTGATAATGACTGCTGGCGCTCCTAAATCATGCAATTTCTGCGCTGCAGCTTTCATATCTTCCAAAGTTTTGATTTCCTGACCCGCCAACAATTCTGCTTCAGGAAGATTTGGTGTAATCACACTGACATGAGGGAAAAAGAGAATCAACTCTTTACAGAGTTCACTGACAGCCACATCGTGCGTTTCCTTGCAGACCAAGACGGGATCCAATACAACAGGCACTCCTGGACGTTGCTTGATAAAGTTCAAGGCTTTCTCAGCCACACTGACAGTAGGGAGAAGACCAATCTTAATCCCTGCAAATTCCACATCACGCAAGCTATCCAATTCATGTTGAAAAATGGCATCGTCAGTTGGAAAGACTTCAAAGCCCTTTTCAGTCAAGGCCGTCAAACAAGTCACTGCTACAAAGCCATGCAAGCCGTTCAAGGTATAGGTAGCCAAATCAGCTGACAAACCACCACCACTAAAAATATCATTCCCAGAAAGGGCTAAAATACGATTATTCTTCATAACGAATCTCCTTTAAATACAAGCCATTCGGTGCAGCCGTTGGACCTGCTAGCTGTCTATCTTTTTTTTCTAAGATCAAGTCAATCTGCTCAACTGGCATTCGATTATTTCCGATTTTGAGCAGTGTCCCCACCATATTGCGAATCTGCTTATACAAGAAACCATTCCCTGAAAAGGTAAAGGTCAAAAACTGCCCTGTCTCATCAACACTAAGACTGGCTTCTGTAATGGTTCGAACCTTGTCCTCTACACTGGTTCCAGATGCTGTAAACCCGGTAAAATCATGAGTTCCCTCTAGCTTTTTGATTGCCATCTGCATCCGCTCCACGTCGAGCGGATAGGGAAAGTGAGTAGCGTAGTGACGACGCATAGGATTTTTGGGACGTCCTCTATCCACGATAAACTCATAGGTCTTGCTGTGCTTGGCATAACGGCAATGAAAATCATCTGCCACAATCTCAATTGAAATCACATCAATATCTTCTGGAGACTGGGTATCCAGAGCAAAACGGAGTTTTTCCTCATCCATCTGATAGAGCAGGTCAAAATGAATAACCTGACCAAGAGCATGAACCCCACTATCCGTCCTACCAGCACCGTGAACAGTGATGGCTTGCCCCTTATTGAGTCTCGTTAAGGTTTTCTCAATTTCCTCTTGAACGCTCCTCGCATGAGGCTGGCGCTGAAAACCGGCAAAGCCATAACCATCATAGGAAATGATTGCTTTATATCTTGTCATAACTTCTATTTTATCAGGAAATAAAAGTGTAAACAAGTTTAAAAACCAATAATTGTCTGGGTACAAAATTCCCAGAAAGAAAAACTTAGGAAATTAATCCTAAGCTCTCTTTTGAAGTGCGTACATAACAAAGATAGAAGTGACAATCAACCAACATCCTAAAATGGTGAAGACCAACATACCGTTTTGAGTCACCAAGCCAATCGCCCCAAGAATGAAAGGTGTCGTAAAGGCTCCAAAGCTGCATCCTAGCACTGCAAAAGATGTTGCCTGATTAAGGAGCTTGGCTGGGATTCTTTCGGAAAGAAGATGAAAGACAGTGGTCAAGGCCACACTGTAAGAAAAACCTGCCACAACACTTCCAACTACCATCACACCCAATGACGGAGACAAGGCAATCACAATCTGCCCCAATCCAAAGGTGATACCTGACCAAAGGAGCAACCTTTCTTTAAACAGAGAGATAAAGAAAGAAAAACTCACACCTGCCAAGATACCAATCAACTGCATGATACTTAAAACCAAGCTCGATAACTGGGCATCCCCTAGACCTCTTTCCACCATCAGACTAGGAATACGAATGGTGATAGCTGTATTGGTGCAGACAACAACTGCTGCTTCGACAGCCAATAGAAAAATTAGGCCTTTCATCTGACCTGTCAAACGAGTTGTCTCGGCCTCTTTTCTCTTTGTTTCTTTCTTTTCTTTCCCATAAGGGACAAAGAGCAGATAAAGAATCAATACTAAAAATCCCGCACTGTAGGCCAAGAAGGTCACTGTCCATCCCAAGGATAAGAGTTGACCTACCACTAGAGTCAAAATCGACGCCCCGACAACTTCTGCTGATCCGCGGAGACCCAGCATCTGAATCCGTGTCTTTCCATGATAGCGTTCGCTGATGATGGAAATAGCCTTGGCATTGATCATCCCCACACCCAAACCAAATAAAATCCGCATCGCAAAGACAAAGTTGTACTCCTGATACCAGAAAGGGGCTGTTCCACCGATAGAAAGGATGATAAGTCCTAGACTAATCTGAAGTCGCTCAGGAAACAATCGCTCCAAAAACCCATTTAAAACCAGCATAATCATGATTCCAAAAGAAGGAAGACTGACCAGGAGCTCGATTTGTTCTTTGGGATAGCCTTGATAGTAGTCAAACATGGCTGGCAGAGCACTTGAGATGGAGAAGGAGGTAATCAAAACGAGGGAGAGGGCCAAAATACTAGCCCGTTCTAAATATTGTTTCATGAATTTTCTTTCTATATATTTCTCACTGTTTATCCTTTTAAAAGGAAGATGGCAAGAAAAGAAGGAGCCCGATTGAACTAGAGACTCCGTCCTAACTTTCCTAATAGGAAGACTATTTTCGCTTGATTTGCTTAATCAGATAGAAGATGAAGCCTGCAACCATATACGCCGCAAAAATGATCAAACACCATTTGATAACCACATCCCAACCCTTGTTCACATTTAAAAAGAAATATGGGAAGGGATTGTCCTTGGAATTCGGAATATTGAGTTTTAAGACCAGGCCGTTAAACAAGGCAAAAATCATATAAACCAAGGGCAAGATGGTCCACAAGACTGGATCCCAGATCTTGTATTGACCCCGTTTATCAAAGAAGAGGGTATCGGCTAAAAACCAGAGTGGAACGATATAGTGGCAAAGGAAATTTTCCACTCGGTAAAAGTCTGTCGCAATCGGCGCTAACATAAAATGATAAATCACACAAGTAATCATGATACTCATGGTAACACCACCCTTGAGACGAAGCAAGGTCGGACTTTGCCAACTTTCACCTGAACGGCTCATCACACGGAGCAGATAACCCGTGAAAATCGTTACCAAAAGATTGGACAACACTGTATAGTAAAGGAGCATACCAAAGCCACCGTGCTTGGTAATCTCCAAATAAACTCCTGTAAATGCCGCTAAGAACAAAAGTACACGACTATAAAAGATAAATTTATAATTCAGTTTCATGGCTAGATTTTCTTAACAAACTCTGACTTCAATTTCATAGCCCCAAAACCATCAATCTTACAATCAATGTTGTGGTCACCTTCTACGATACGGATATTTTTAACACGAGTTCCTTGTTTTAAATCCTTTGGCGCACCTTTTACTTTCAAATCCTTGATAAGAGTTACAGTATCACCGTCAGCCAATTTATTTCCGTTAGCATCGATAGCGACAACACCTTCTTCTACTTCTGCAACTTCAGCAGGATTCCATTCATAGGCACACTCTGGGCAGACCAAGAGATTTCCATCTTCGTAGACATATTCTGAATTACATTTTGGGCAATTTGGTAAATTGTTCATGGGTTCTCCTTATAACATTTCACTATTCTTTGAAAATCAAAATTTCTCGAACAGCAACTATTATACCGTAAAATCCTACTTTTGACAATGTGTCCTAAGTCTAGCAGACAAAAAAGTCATGCAACTTTTACAGTTACATGACTTTTAAAAGATGATTGATCATGGGCACTTATCAAACGCCTCATGATAAAAGGGATAGCAACTATATCTTACAAACCAGGAGCTTGTCCAAGTTCTGCTGCAAGCATCCAAACTGTTTTCTCAAGTTCAGCCTTAGCACCAACAAAGATATCGTTTGTAACATCATCGCCTTCTTCATCAGTCACATCCAAAGCTTTTTGGAAAAGAGTGATGAGGTAGCGATAAATAGCTAGAACACGTTCCAAGCTTTCTTCAACGTTACGGAATTCTCCTTCTTCTTCTTCAATTTCACTGTGTTGAAGGAACTCTGTCAAAGTTGAGTAAGGTTTGCCACCAAGTGTAATCAAGCGTTCGCTGACTTCATCAAGGTAACCATCTAGGCTATCCATGTATTCATCCATCTTAGGATGCCATACTTGGAAACCACGACCACGCATATACCAGTGTACTTGGTGAAGGGCAATGTGAGCCACATACAAGTCTGCTACTGCTTGGTTAAGCACTTCCTTTGTTTTTGCTAGCGCTTCAGGCGCTGATTTAGATAATGTTGTTACGTCTTTTAATGCATCTTTTTTCAATTCAACCATTCTTTTCACCTCGTAAAATTATTTTTGTAACCATATTATTGATTACTACCTCAGTATACCACTCCAAGTAGACAAAAGCAAGAAAATTAACCCATATTAAAAAAGTTGTAATTGACTGATAATTTAAGAAAAATTTAGCTTTATTTTATTAGCTGACTTGATCAGATTTGCTCGAAAATTGGCTTTGGTACAGATCATAATAAAAGCCTTTTTCTTGGAGCAAGCTTTCATGATTTCCCTGCTCAATAATCTGTCCATCCTTAAGAACGAGAATCTTATCCGCTTCTTGAATGGTAGAGAGACGGTGGGCGATGACAAAGCTGGTTCTTCCCTTCATCAAGCGTTTCATGGCTTTTTGAATCAAGAGTTCCAAACGGGTGTCAACAGAGGAAGTCGCTTCATCCAGAATAAGAATTTTAGGATTGGCTAGGAGAGCACGCGCGATGGTCAACAGTTGTTTTTGCCCGAGGGAAATATTGCTGGACTCTTGGTTCATCTCCATGTTGTAACCGCCAGGAAGAGTTCGGATAAAGTGGTCTACATTTGCTGCTTTGGCAGCTTCTATTATTTCCTCGTCACTGGCGTCAAGATTTCCAAAACGTAGGTTTTCTTTGATCGTACCTTCATAAAGCCAAGCATCCTGCAAGACCATCCCAAACTGACGGCGGTAGTCTTGACGTGACAACTGGCGAATATCCTGCCCATCAACCAAGATTGCGCCTGCTGTGACATCGTAAAAGCGCATAAGCAGATTGATCAAGGTCGTCTTACCAGCTCCAGTAGGACCAACAATCGCCACCATCTCTCCCGGTTGAACTTCCAGATTAAAGTCTCGAATCAATGGTTTGTTTTCAACATACTGGAAGTCAACATGTTGGAAGGTCACCTGACCTGTTAAGGGTTCAAGGATTTCGAGTTCTTCTCCCTTGACTTCCTCTGTCTCATCCAAGATGTCGAAGATGCGGTCTAGCGAAGACTTAGCACTTTGCATTTGACCCGCAAGTTGTGTGATGTTTTGGATAGGCTGGCTGACCTGCCAAACATACTGAACAAAGGCCTGCATATTCCCTACTGTCAAACGGCCCGCGATAACCTGTAAACCACCGAGAACTGCAACGATCAGATAGGTCAAGTCCGATACAGCATGAAGAGCTGGCATCATGAGCCCAGAGATAAAGCTGGCTTTAAAACCAACACGTTGGAGGTCGTCTGTAATCTTAGAAAATTCTTTATGAGAAGTTTCCTCACGACCGTAGAGTTTCAAGACATTAAAACCTGTGAGATTTTCCTGCACATAACCATTCATCCGTCCTAAAATAGCCGCCTGCTCTTTAAAATAAGGCTGAGAACGTTTCAGGATGCTTCTAGCACCAAAATAGGTCACTGGAATGGATAGAATCACCACTATAGCCAGCTGAAAGTTCAAGTATAATACCATTCCCATGACAAGGACAATCGTCAAAAAGGCATTGACAATTTGAAGAAAAGACTGCTGAAGGGCATTGGAAACCGTCTCAACATCACTGGTAAAGCGTCCCAATAAATCACCAAACTGGTGTTTATCAAAGAAAGACACAGGGATACGATTAATCTTTTCAGTCATTTCATTTCGCAGATCCTGGGTCATGGACTGGACCGCATTAGTCATGAAATAGTTGGAATAATAAGAACCAAGTTCATACAAGAGACCTCTAAAGAGGTAAATGATTAAAACAGTTCCGATGTAACCAGTATTGATACCAGCACCTGCCAGTCCATTAGCCATATCTAAGAGATTTTTTGTCAACTCCGTAATGGCTAGCCCCAAGACAAAAGGTTCTAAGACACTCATGACCACACTCAAAACTTTTAGAAAGACTGCAAAGAAGACAGAAAAACGGTAGGCTTTTAAATAGCTCCACAAACGAGCCAAACTAGATTGTGTTTTCATATTTCCTCCTATTCTTCTGTTAGAGATGCATTTTTCAACTGCGACTCAGCAATTTCACGATAGATATCATTGGTCTCCATCAATTCCTCATGTCGACCGCGACCCACGATTTCTCCCTTATCAAGAACGATAATTTGGTCCGCATCCATAATGGTCCCAACACGTTGGGCAACGATTAAGACTGTAGCATTTTGAGTGACTTCCTTGAGACGACGGCGCAAAATGGCATCCGTACGATAATCCAAGGCTGAGAAAGAATCGTCAAAAATATAGATATCAGGATTCTTTATAACAGCTCTTGCAATTGAAAGACGCTGTTTCTGTCCACCAGAAAGATTGCTTCCTCCTTCAGCTAGATGGGTCTCAAATCCTTCGTCTCGGCTTTCGATAAAATCTTTGGCTTGCGCCACATCCGCTGCCTGATATAGGTCTTTGTGACTAGCATCTTCCTTCCCATAGCGGATATTTTCAGCGATAGTTCCTGTAAAGAGCAAGGCCTTCTGCGGGATAAAACCAATCTTTTGACGAAGAGACTTGAGGCGGTAATCCCTCACATCGACACCATCAACCTTGATTTTCCCAAGCGTGACATCGTAAAAACGAGGAATCAATTGTACAAGAGAGGACTTGCCCGACCCGGTTGATCCGATAAAGGCAATGGTTTCACCTGGTTTAGCGCTGAAAGAAATGTTATGCAAAACAGGATTTTCCGTCTCGCCAGGATAGGCAAAGGTGACATTTTCAAATTCCAAATATCCGTGGGTTGCTGTCTCTCTGACTCCTCCTTCATTGGAATCAATAGAAATCGGCATATCCATGACTTCTTTCAAACGTTCACTCGAAACGGCTGTACGAGGATACATGGTGAAGAGATTGGATAGAAAAAGGAAGGACAAGAGGGCGTGGAAACTATATTCGATAAAGGCTACTAGGTCCCCAATTTGCAAGCTTCCTTGTTTGATAGGGTCCAGAGCAAACCAGACAATGGCTACAATCATGGCAATGATAATCTGAACAAACAAGGGTTCCGTCAAACCGGTTAGTTTAAACAGACGATTGGAATTGGCTGCATAGACTGCATTTTGTCCTGCAAAACGTTCCTCTTGAAACTCCTCACGGGCAAAGGCACGAATGACACGGAGTCCCATTAGATTTTCCCTGGCATATTGGTTTATCTTATCTAAGGTAGCCTGCTGTTTCTCTGATAATGGTCGAGTCTTGACCGCTACATAAATGACCACCACGGCTAAGAAAGGTACTGCAAAGGCCACTATCCAGGCTAATGACGGACTTGTCAGGAAGATCATTAAGATACTAGACAGCATCATCATGGGGGTGATGACACCCAATTTTAAGGTCTGTTCTGCAAATTGCATGAGAACAAAGGCATCACTGGTAATGCGAGTAACCAGTGAAGACACTCCAATCTTTTCATATTCATGATGAGAATACTCTTGTAATTTGGCATAGAGATCATCCCTCATATCCTTGACCATATTGGTCGTCAGCTTACTAGCAGCGTAGGCTAAGACTATACGCCCCAAGGTTCCACATAGGATAATCACCAGCATAATTGCAGCCCAAACATACAATTGCTGTTCATTCCCTTTATTCACACCTTCATCAATCATCCGAGCCAGAACAGTTGGCAGTCCAAGATTGACGACAACAAAGAAAACCGCTCCAAAGAAATCCAAGAATAACCACTTGGGGTATTTTTTCAAATAAGACCAAATATAGAGCATAACTCCCCCTTTCATAACTTTTTGATATAGAAAAGAGCGCGCATCTGCACGCCTTTCTTTCCCTAAGGAACTTTCCTAGTCTAGAAAAATCCCTCTTTCACAAGAATGCTCCAAGTAAAAACAAGACAGGCAGTCAAAGTCACTCAGTACTTTTAACTGTCTGTCTGGAATAAGCTAGATTATTTTACAAAATCAAGCAATGCCAAGAAGCTTTCAGCTTCAAGTGACGCACCACCAACAAGGGCACCGTCAACGTCTGGGCAAGCCATGTATGAAGCAACGTTTTCAGGTTTAACAGAACCACCGTATTGAACACGAACTTTGTCCGCAACTTCTTGACCGAAGTCGGCAGCTACAACGTCACGAACAACTTTACACATTTTTTGTGCATCGTCTTGTGAAGCTGATTTACCAGTACCGATAGCCCAGATTGGCTCGTAAGCGATAACTGTTGAAGCAACTTGTTCAGCTGTCAAGCCAGCCAATGCAGCAGATACTTGAGCACCTACGAATTCAGCCGCTTTACCAGCTTCGTAAGTTTCAAGTGACTCACCACAACAGATGATTGGAAGCATACCGTTTGCAAAGATTGCTTTTGCTTTTTTGTTGATATCTTCGTCAGTTTCATGGAAGTAGTCACGACGTTCTGAGTGACCGATCACAACGTAGTCTGTACCGATTTCTTTCAAAACTTGTGGGCTAGTTTCACCAGTGAACGCACCTGCATTTTCAAAGTAGCAGTTTTGAGCAGCAACTTTAAGGTTTGAACCTTTAGCAGCAGCAAGAACAGCTGTCAAATCAACTGCAGGAGCTGCGATACCTGCTTCAACAAGGTCTGATGAAGGAAGTTTTGATGCAACGGCTTCAACGAATGCTTTTGCTTCTTCTGGATTTTTGTTCATTTTCCAGTTACCAGCGATAAATGGTTTACGTGACATTTCACATACCTCTTTTTTCATTTTATTCACTATTATTCTATCATATTTATAAGGAGCTTGCAAACCTTACTCTAATTTTCAAGATTTTTCAAGCAACTAATCTTGCCACAAATTCATAGCATCGAGGAAATCAGCTGAAGCCTGAACTTGTTTGGGATTGTTCGCTTCTCGCTCTGCTCGTTTGGCCTCCACCTGAGCCACAGACTGGATACCTTCATGGCGCCAGTTACGAAGGATTGCCTGAATGTACTTCCAGTTTGGTTTGCCATTAAAAACCGCCTCTCGGAGAGCTTCCTTGATCAAATCCGCCTTGATTCCATCTTCTTTGACAGTCTTGGAAAGATCTTCGATTTCAAATGGTGTTAACAAGCGCCCCAATTCCTGCTGAAAAGTTTCAACCAGATCCTTCAATTGATTTTTGGAGTTTGGGGCAGTTGTAGCTGGAGTTTGGCTATCTAGCAAGCTATCCAAGCGTTCAAAAGCCAGACTAGCATCAAAAATCAGCTCAATTTCCCCATTTAGTTCAATAGTTCGATATTGTAGCAAACCATTTTCAGTCAAATTCGAAATGGATTGGTTGACATCTGCCACCTCTTTCCCAATGATTTCAGCTATTTGGCTAGGCGAAACATCTCCTAAGGCTGTGGTATTTTGTAAATAGAAAAATTGCCAGACGAGAAAATCTTCGCTGGAAGGAAAGAGTTCCTTAAAATGCAAGAGCAGGGCACTTGGCAAAACCAAGTTCCCTGATTTAAAAGCGTCAAAATATGTCATAATTCCTCTTATAAATATCCAAATGCAGCCGCATCATCCTCTACCTTCCTCCAGACAAAAGGGGTTTCCTGATAAACTGCATAGTTCACCCAATTGCTGAAAAAGAGGGCAGCTGATGAAGACCAACAGAGACACGGTGTCTCATTCACATCATCATTTTTAAAGTAGTTCTCTGGGATATGAGGGTCGAGCCCCGCCTCATAATCACGAAAATACTCCCTTGCCAAAGTGTCACGATCGTACTCCAAATGACCAAAACTATAAATCTCACGCAAATCCCGACTAGCTAGGATGGAAACCCCAACCTCAGGACCTTCCGACAGAATCTCCAGATTGGTCTTATTTAAGATTTCTTCTTTCAAAATCTCAGTATGGCGAGAATGGGGAGCTACATAGCAATCATCAAAACCTCTAAAAAGAAGGTGCCCTTCTTTCAAGGTATCCTGTGGGTAAATACCTGATAGCTTCCGATCCATCTGGTGCTTTTCAACACCATAGCGAACATAAAGACCTGCTTGTGCTCCCCAACAGATATGCAGAGTTGAAAAAACATGCGTCTTGGACCATTCGATGACCTGCTTGAATTCTTCCCAGTAATCCACCTCCTCAAAAGGCAAATGCTCCACTGGCGCTCCCGTGATAATCATTCCATCAAAGAAGTCATCCTTGACCTCTGGAAAGGTCTTATAGAAAGTTTCCATATGTTCGGCACGGGTTGTCTTTGAATGATGCGTTTCCATATATAAGAAATCAATATCTAATTGCAACGGTGTATTAGCCAAATGCCGCAAAAGTTGCGTTTCTGTTACCATCTTTTGGGGCATTAGGTTTAAAATCAAAATTTTCAAGGGACGGATATCTTGGTGGGCCGCACGTTGATCATCCATGACAAAGATATTCTCTGTCCGTAAAATCTCAACTGCTGGCAATTTTTTATCAATTCTAATCGGCATAACCTTCTCCTAACTGTACTCTTTTAGAAATAATTGAATGTGTTTGAAGTCAAATCTCAAACACTTAGTCCTTTTATTATACTGCAAGAAGATATAGTTTTCAATTATAGTTTTTCTCTAACTAGCTATAGTTTGTTTATATAGCAGATGAAGAGAAAACAGCCCCAAGGACTGTTTTTCATTAATAATGCATAAGTACCTTGTAATCGTAATCTCCGATTTTTTCACGGCCTTTAAGCTCATCCAACTCAATCAAGAAAGCACAACCGGCTACAACACCACCAAGTCTTTCAATCATCTCAATCGTTGCCTTGACAGTTCCACCTGTTGCCAAAAGATCATCTACGATGAGAACACGTTGGCCTGGCTTGATCGCATCAGCATGCATAGTCAAGGTATCAATACCGTACTCTTTCTCATAGTCAGCAGAAATCACTTCACGTGGCAATTTTCCTGGCTTACGAACAGGTGCAAAGCCAATTCCCAACTCGAAAGCAACTGGGCATCCGACAATAAATCCACGAGCCTCTGGGCCCACAATCATGTCAATTTTTTTGTCTGTTGCATACTGAACAATTTCACGAACAGCGTAGCTATAAGCATTTCCATCTGCCATCAAAGGGCTGATATCACGGAAGGTAATGCCTTCCTTAGGATAATTTTCAATCGTTGCGATATAATCTTTTAAATTCATCTTTTTCTTTCTTTCAAAGTTTTTTACTCTCTATTATACCATATTTTCTGTGAAAGAAGAAGAGGAAACGCACTATTGCTACAAAGCTGATCAATGAACTGATTTTTCTAAAAGGTAATACTCATCAAAAAAAACGAGCACTTTCGTACTCGTCTTCTCTTTTATAAACTACTGATTAAAGTGAGTTTACGTCAACTTTGATACCAACACCTTGAGTAGTTGTGATTGTCAAGTTTGTTACGTAAGTTCCTTTAGCTGTAGCTGGTTTTGATTTTTGGATTGTTTCGTTGAAAGCTTTGAAGTTTTCAACCAATTTTTCAGCTTCAAATGATACTTTACCGATGATTGCTTGAACGTTACCTGCACGGTCAGCACGGTAAGTGATTTTACCACCTTTAGACTCTTCAACTGCTTTAGCAACATCCATTGTTACAGTACCAGTTTTAGGGTTTGGCATCAAGTTACGTGGTCCAAGGACACGTCCAAGACGTCCAACAAGAGCCATCATGTCAGGTGTAGCGATAACTACATCGAAGTCCAACCAACCGTCGTTGATTTTCGCAACAAGATCGTCTTCACCAACGAAGTCTGCACCTGCAGCTTTTGCTTCTTCAGCTTTTGCACCACGTGCGAAAACAAGAACGCGTGAAGTTTTACCAGTTCCGTTTGGCAATACCATTGCTCCACGGATTTGTTGGTCAGCTTTTTTAACGTCGATGTTCAAGTTGTAAGCAACTTCTACAGTTGCGTCAAATTTTGCAAAGTTAGTTTCTTTTGCAAGTGCTACAGCTTCTTCTACACTGTATGCTTTTGTGCTGTCAATTTTCTCAAGAGCAGCACGAAGTTGTTTGCTTTTTTTAGCCATTTTCTATTCTCCTTGTAAGTGGTTCAATCGATTTTCATCTCCCACGTCACTTCTCGAAATGATGAAGTCTTGCGGGTTTTCAGCCTATTATTTCCTTTTCCTACTTCGTTCAGTTCCTTTACTGTACCTAAGTACAAGCATCAGCCACTGGCCTAGTATGAAAAGCAACTAATAGACTGCTGTGAGATTTTCTACTGTGTTATTGATTAGTCAACAACAGTGAATCCCATAGAACGAGCAGTACCTTCGATCATACGCATTGCAGACTCAATGTTTGCTGCGTTCAAATCTGGCATCTTAGTTTCTGCAATTTCTTGTACTTGTGCACGAGTAACTGTAGCAACTTTAGTTTTGTTAGGTGTACCTGATCCTTTTTCAACACCTGCAGCTTTTTTCAAAAGAACAGCAGCTGGTGGTGTTTTTGTAACGAAAGTAAATGATTTGTCTTCGTATACTGAGATAACAACTGGAATGATCATACCAGCTTGGTCAGCTGTACGAGCGTTGAACTCTTTTGTGAATCCCATGATGTTGATACCAGCTTGACCAAGAGCAGGTCCAACCGGTGGAGCTGGTGTAGCTTTACCAGCAGGGATTTGCAATTTTACAAGTTTTTCGACTTTTTTAGCCATTTTTAAATCCTCCTTTGTGGTTTTGGCGGTAATTAAAGATTTTTACCTCCCACAAGTATGCTTTACACATACCCATCTATTATACACTATTTATCTAAAAATGCAAGAGAAAAATTTCTTTTTTAATCGACGTAATCTCCGCCTTCAAAGCCATAGTATTCTTCCAAACTAAGGCCACTTGCAGCAATTTCTTTGGCTTCTTTTCCAACGTAGCGAAGATGCCATTCTTCCGCCATGTAGCCAGTCTCTTTTTCCTTGCCTTTGAGATAGCGAACAACAAATCCATAGTCAGCTGCATGATCTAGGAGCCACTGGGCTGCCTTCCCCTCTGTCACCAATTCTCCATTAGTCCCAATCAAATCAAAAGCAAGACCTGTTTGGTGTTCACTGTATCCAGGGCGGGCTGAGTAGCGATCTGCCTCTTCCTTACCATCTTGATTTACATAGTCTTGATAAAGTTTGGTTTGAGTTTCATAACTTCTAAAACCACTGTAATGATCGCTGATTGGGAATCCTGCCTCTTGCATAGCTTTGATGAGTTTGACCAACTCTGCCTTGGCTGTTGGATTTTCTCCTGGATTGTAGTCTTTTGACAAAGGATAGTGCTTATTAGCCACGACGATTTCATCGTATTTTCCTTGTATACTATAGTGATCTCCCTTATTGACAACTTCTGCCTTCTTCTGACTAGAAGCTTGAGATTTGCTCCCTACAGTACCCTCAGGTTGACTAGTTTGTTCCGTTTTTTGAGTATTTTCTTCATTTTTAGGTGTTTCTTGAGAACATGCTGCTAGGGTTACTGCTAGCAAACCGGATAAAACGATGTATCTTTTTTTCATTTTTTGCTTCCTCTCTTAGGCCACGTGCTTCTCTAATTCATCGGATAAGGCTTTAATCATTTGTTCCAACTCATGGGATTTCACTTGGCAATCTTCTGCCGCCATTTCTTCCCAGGGCACCCACCAGACTGGACCACGGCCATTAAGTCCATGACCCCTCATATCACCTGATCGCCTTGGAAAGAGGTGCCAGTGGGCGTGGGCATCTCCATTTCCTAACAGTTCGATGTTCATCTTTTCAGCTTTAAACGCTTTGGCAACGGCTTCTTGGACCAAACTCATTTCCTCTAGAAAACGAAGTTTTACAGAAGTCTCCATATGGTGGAGTTCTGTGACATGCTCCTTTGCTAGAAATAAGGTATAGCCCTTAAAGTATTGATGGTCTCCAATAACAACATAGCCTGTTTCTAGTTCTTTTACAAAGTAGGGATTCTTCCCTGCCTTGATCCATTCAATTCTTTGACAAATCAAGCACATATTAGTCTACCAATGCACTCTTGAGATAGGCGTCTACCATACGCTCAGTCGCCATGACCGAATCAATGTGTGTTCGTTCGTAAGAGTGACTGGATTCAATACCAGCTCCAAGGAGTGCATGTTTGACCTCGGCTCCTGCTGACATAGCTGCCGAAGCATCCGAACCGTAAAATGGATAAATGTCGAGCTTAAATGGAATATCTTGCTCCTTTGCCAAAGTCACTAAATGTTGACGGAAGTCGTAGTGATAAGGACCTGAAGCGTCCTTGACACAGATAGACACTGTATATTCGTCTGTCTGTTGGTCATCTCCCATTGCACCCATATCGACAGCCAGATATTCTACTACCTGAGCTGGAATATTGGAGTTGGCGCCGTGGCCCACCTCTTCAAAGACTGAAAAAGCAAAATGAGTTGTTACTGGTAATTCAAGCCCCTCTTCCTTATAAACACGAAGAAGATTGAGCAAAATCGCTGCGCTGACTTTGTCATCCAAGTGACGTGACTTGATAAAACCAGTCTCTGTCACGACAGTTCGCGGGTCAAAACTGATAAAATCGCCGACCTCGATGCCCAAGGCGCGGGTTTCTTTTTCATTGGTTACTTTTGCATCCAAACGCACTTCCATATTGTCCTGCGTACGTTCAGCAGTTCCTGCATCTTTGTAGACATGGCAAGAAGTTTGGTGGATGAGGATAGTTCCTGATACCGTTTGACCTGTGCTAGCCACATGAACCGTACAATTCTCACCTTCAATCATGTTCCAAGGGAAACCACCGATACGGTCCAATTTGAGACGGCCGTCAGGTTTGACAGCACGAACAATAGCACCCAGCGTATCCACATGGGCAGTCACATAGCGGTGTTGCTCATCATTTTGACCTTTAATAGTAACATTAACACCACCCTTGGCTGTACGGACTGGCTGGTAGCCAAGCTCTTCTAAAGTATGGACCAAGTAGTCTGAAATCTCACGAGTGAAACCCGTTGGCGATGCAATAGCGGTTAGTTCTTTGATATAGTTGATAGTCTGATTCATTTCTTCACCTCTTTTGCTACCTATTATAGCATATTTCAGTAGAGAGGAAAAAAGAAAAATCACTCCTGTAAAGTTGACTTACAAAAGTGACTTCTATTTTTTATTCCATCTCAAAAACGTCACTCTCTTGTTTGTTTGGTAGAACCAATGAAAGCAAGATTCCGATAATAGCTGGCACTAGCCATGGAAGAGAGGCTGACGCAAACGGAAGGGCATTAATCAGATTTTCAAGAAACTCAATCTTAAAGGAACTTCCAAGGACGCTTGTAAGAGCAATCGCTGTAACAAGCCCAATAGTTAACTGCATACCTGGTTTTGATAGGGCGACAAACTTATTAACAATCACAATCATCACAATGGCGATGGTGATTGGGTACAAGATTACCAGTACTGGAACTGAATACTTAATAATGGCATCAAGACCAAGGTTTGCAATGGCAAATCCAATCAAGGTAAAGGCAGTTGCATAGACCTTGTAGCTGATTTGTGGGAAACGTCCATTAAAGAACTCTGCTGTCGACACAATCAAGCCAACCGTCGTTGTGAAACAGGTTACAGTTACCATAACAGCAAGGAAGAGTTGAGCCGTTGAACCAAAGATTTCCTGAGTAGCTTGCGACAAGATATAAACACCTGGTGTTCCACCCTTCATTGCTTCTGCTGGTACCGGGAAGTGATTTCCAAGGAATCCTAAACCGATGTAAAGAGCGCTAAAGGCAAGAGCTACAACGATACCAACCACCCAAATAGTTGAAATGTACTCTTTCTTACTTGAGAATCCAAGTTGTTTCAAGGTTTGAACAGCAATGACACTGAAAGCCACTGAGGCAAGAGCATCCAAGGTATTATACCCTTCTAGGAAACCTGTCCCAAAAGCAGAGGATTGATAGGCTTCTGAGGCCGCTTGAGGACTTGTTCCACCATACTTGAAGGCACCTAGTACAACCAAGATAACGATCAACAAAGCAAAGACTGGCGTTAAAACACGTCCGATTCGATCCAAGATTTTTGATGGATTAAGCGAAATCAGATAGGCTGCTGCAAAATACAGTATAGTAAAGACAATCAATCCAAGTCCTTTATTCGCATCTGATAAAAGGGGGCTAATCCCAACTTCGTAAGCTGTTGTGGCTGTACGTGGAATGGCAAAGAAGGGACCAATTGATAGATAGAGGACTGCAAGATAAAGCGTCGCAAACCAAGGTGAGATTTTCTTAGAAATCTCGTGAATGTATCCTTTCGGGTTTAGTGTTCCAATAATGAGAGTCAAAACGGCGATACCGACGCCTGAAAAGACAAAACCTGCAATGGCAGGAAGAAAATGTTCTCCAGATAGGGCACCTAGAGAAGGCGGAAAAATCAAGTTCCCCGCACCAAAAAATATTCCAAACAGGAGCAAACCTGTTAGGGCACCTTTTTTAGCCATAAAGAATCTCCTTCATATTTCTAAAATACTGACCTAGTATATCACGAATAAGAGTATGAAAAAAGCATCACGAAATAAATATTGAATGTTTTCAATATTTTTAAAAATAAGAATTATCTAAAAACAAAATCCCTTACTCAGTTGGAGCCGAGCAAGGGAAAACTAGGATCTATCGCCATATAGGTTTAAAGATTTTCAAAGGCAGTCATTCCACCTTGGACATTGATAACGTCATAACCCTTTTCAGCTAGAAATTGACAAGCACGCGCTGACCTCATCCCAGATTTACAAATGACATAATGCAAGAGGTCCTTGTCCAACTGATCATAAGTATCAGCCAATTGACTAAGCGGTAAGTTGTGGGCACTTTCTAAATGAAGCGTCTCGAACTCTTCTACTTCTCTCACGTCTAAGACTGAAAGGGACTCTTTCTGATAGAGCTGGTAAAATTCATCGAAGGCTATTTCTTTCATTCTTTTTCTCCTAATACTCTTCGAAAATCTCTTCAAACCACGTCAGCGTCGCCTTACCGTAGGTATGGTTACTGACTTCGTCAGTTCTATCCACAACCTCAAAACAGTGTTTTGAGCTGACTTCATCAGTTTTATCTGCAACCTCAAAGCTGTACTTTGAGCAGCCTGCGGCTAGCTTCCTGGTTTGCTCTTTGATTTTCATTGACTATAAAATCGTTTTTATTCTTTTTTTCAAATCTGGCACCACTTCTGACTCAAACCAAGGATTTTTAGCCATCCAGATTTGATTTCGTGGTGAGGGATGAACTAGTGGAAAATAGGTCGGCAAGTAGTTCTGGTAATGTTTTACCCTTTCTGTTACCTTGCCACTAATTTTCTCATGTAAATAATAGGCTTGGGCATATTGCCCAATCAAAAGTGTCAATTCAATATTTGGACATTCCTTGAGGAGTTGTGGGTGCCATTTTTCTGCGAAGCCTTTACGGGGTGGAAGATCGCCTGATTTTCCATGTCCTGGGAAATAAAAGTCCATGGGAATAACTGCAAACAAACCCGAATTGTAAAAGGTATCTTCATCAACACCTAGCCACTCACGCAGACGATCACCACTCTTATCCTTCCAATAAATTCCAGCTTCTTGCGTTTTAAAGCCCGGAGCTTGACCGACAATATTGATACGAGCAGTTGTTGGCGCTGCAAAGAGAGGTTCGATTCCGCGTTCTGTATAGCTGGTATTCTGTGGATCCGCCATAATGGCTTGCTTGATTCTTTCGATTTGAGACATCTGTTTTCCTCCAAAAAGAAGTCTAAGCATAAAATCTCAGACTTCTATCGTTTTATTTGATTAATTCATAGATAGCTTCTGCATAGATTGCTGCTGCTCGGAAGAGATCGTCTAAGGCGATGAATTCATTGGCTTGGTGCATGGTATCAATAGAATCTGGGAACATAGCACCGTAGGCAACACCACGTTCTAGCAAACGGCCGAAGGTTCCACCACCAATGACTTGCTCGTGACCTTTAAGACCAGTTTGTTTTTCATAGACATTCAACAAGGTTTGAACGAGTGGATCTTCCATTGGCACATAGTGAGGGGTGTGACCGTGTTCAGAAAGACTAACAGAAGCAACTGGCAAGTTTTCAAGAACTGATTTGATTTGCTCTGGACTTGTTCCTTTTGGATAACGGAAGTTGAGGGCAATGGTATTGTCAGCACTTGTTTCGTCAAAGCGGAAGACACCCGCATTCATAGAAAGGGCACCCATCTTTTCATCCACATGAGCAACCTTGAGATTTGTACCCTCATGGTCATTCAAGAGAATCTTACCAGCGATGTCGAGGTAGTCTTTTGCAGGTCCTTCAAAAGCAAATTGGCTAAGGAAGAGGGCAAGGTAAGTCGCACCATTGACACCTGAAGCCGGCATAGCACCATGGGCTGATTTACCAATGATGGTCACCTTGTACTGACCGTTTTCTTCTTGGAGTTCTCCTCTAAGTTTGTGCTCTGCAACAAAGGCATCTAGTTTAGCTTGCAAGTCAGCCAAGTCACCTGAAACGACTGCTGTCGCTGATTCAGGTACCATGTTTTCACGTAAACCACCTGTGAAGCTGTGAAGATGGGCAACACCTGTATTTTCACCTGCAAAGCGAAGGTATTCTGTGATATTTCCTTTTTCACCATTAATGATAGGGAATTCAGCGTCTGGAGAGAAGCCAAAGTCTGGTTTCGCTACTCCTACATGTTCAAAGTAGTAGTCCATGTCTGCCCAGCCTGATTCTTCGTCTGTTCCGACAATAAAACGAACTTTCTTAGAAGTTGGAAGGCCCAATTCTTTGATGATTTTCAAACCATAGTAACAAGCTGTTGTAGGCCCCTTATCGTCTGAAGCCCCACGCGCATAAAGACGACCGTCTTTGATAGTTGGTGTGTAAGGATCTGTGTCCCAACCACTACCAGCTGGCACCACGTCCATGTGAGCAAAGATTCCGAGAACTTCTTCTCCTTCACCAAACTCAAAATGTCCTGCGTAGTTATCGACATTCTTAGTTGGATAGCCGTCACGGTCTGCAATTTCAAGGAATTTTTCCAAGGCTTTTACCGGCCCAGGTCCAAATGGATGCTCAGCATCGGCTTTGCTATCATCACGTTCTGAGTTGATTTCCAAAAGGCTAAACAAGTCAGCCAAGAGGTCTTCTTTGCGTTTTTCTACTTCTGCTGTAAAATCAATTGCTGTCATTTTTTCTTCCTTCTATCTTTTCTCGATGATTTCATCTACTGGCAAGCGGTAGCTTGGTTCCAATTTTTCGTCTGTATAACCCACTGTGATCAAAAGCTCAGGACGGAAGCGTTCTTCAATTTCCAAGACTTCGTTGGCTTTTGATTTATCAAAACCAAGGATAATGTTAGAGCCGATTCCTTGGTCAGTCAAAGCAAGAACCAAGTTCATGGCAACCAAACCTGCATTGAGGGCTAGGTAGTCGCTGACTTGTTGTTCACTGTAACGCGCAAACTCGGCAGGCAAATTCTTCATAAAATATTGAAGTTGCTCTTCTGAGAAATTCTTTGCGCCACCAACACGGGCAATCTTGCGGGCACGTTTAGCAAGGTCTGTATCTGTAAACAAGGCAATGGTTACAGGTGCTGATGACACCTGCTCAAAGTTCGAACCGTATGCCAATTTTGCCAATTCAGCATTTTTCTCACGAACGACTACAAACTTCCATGGCTGGCTGTTATGGGCACTTGGGGCTAAGGTTGCGATTTCAATAGCCGTACGTACATCTTTGGGATCCACCGGCTTATCAGTGAAATGCTTGGTTGCATGACGTTTTTTATTTAATTCAAGAAATTTCATAATCGATTTCCTTTTCTAATTCTACTGCTTCCATTCTACCATATTTTGAAAGAGCTTGCAGAGATTTTTCATAGAGTTAGTACTTCTTTCAAACTCTCTGCTATTAATTTGGAGCTATTTAAGTAGGTATCGCTTTAGATTTGAGCAAGCAAAAAGCAGGTGATCAAACACCTACTTTCTCATATTATTGACCAGATGTGTATGGAGCAACTGCTTTATACGCTGACTCCAGCGCTTTCTTCATTGTGTCACGTCCAGTTTTCAACTGTTGAACAAATAGAGTACGCGTTTGTTCTGGCACTACTGTATCATCAGAACCAATACTTGAAAGGCTTTCGTTAAATGACTCTCTTACAGTCTCCATAGACTTAAGCGCTGGTTCAACTTGGGCGTTATATGCTTCTTTTCCACTCTCTGGAATTTTTTCTCCAATTTCAACTGCATGCTTTTTATAATTGTCAACTAGTTTACCAAAAACTTTCTTCACATCTCCAACAGTTTTAGCATTATCAATTTCTTCATCGGTGATTAAAACAACCTCATTATTTTCTGTCTTTGAACTAGACGTTGTTGATGAGGTCTCTGAAGAAGAAGTTTGCTCTACAGAACTTGAATTTTTAGTCGAAGAATCAGACGTTGTTTTCCCTGAACATGCTGCTAAAACAACAACAGATAAAAGAGCCATACTGGCTGTAATAATTTTCTTCATAACGTTCTCCTTTTTATTAAGAATTGAGTCCATTTTATAACAAAATAATTTCAATGTCAAACTTTAGCTAAACCATTTTTTCTAAATAATTCGACTACAAGCCTCACTTCCAAATAAGAGCGTCCATTTTGTTTCTAACTTTGCAGGAAATCAAAATAATCCTTCACATCCTCCACATACCCATGCTTTTCAATTAAACTAGCTAAGAGTTCCAGATTGTGCCCCCGATAGTTGTCATCTCGGCGTAGTTCTTCATACATTTCGATAAAGGGAAGCCCCTTGGACTTGGCCAATTCTAACTCCGCTTCATAATCATAAGAAACTTTTCGGAATAGAATATTTACCAATTCCCCATCTTCTACTTCTATCACGGCATACTGGGCACGGTGATTTTTTAACGCCTCCCAATCAAAATAAGGCATACCAATCGTACCTGGATTGATGATTTGTTGCCCTTGACTTCCATAACGAAGCAACTGCTTGTGGACATGACCATAGACTGCCACATCCGTTTCCTCGTCTAGGAGTTGGTCAAATTTATCTGTGTTATTCCCAACAGACAGGTCCCCACCATAGTTTTTTTCAGGTAAATTATGAGAAAGAGAAAAGCGCAGTCCATCAACTTCTTTCTTTTCTAGCATAGGTAAGCTTCGTAGCCAGACAATCGTTTCAGGATCCATTCGCTCCATCAAAAACTGGGTCAATCGCATGAGCTGGATTTCCTGTGGGTCTTCTAAGCCATATTGCCCATCTAAAGCCTCAAGGACACAATCATCCCAGTTTCCGCGGACAGTCGCTGTGATAGGCAGATCCTTTAGCAGAGCAACCAGACCATTTGCACCTGGACCAGGTAGAAAAATATCTCCCAGAAGCC
Organism: Streptococcus oralis; assembly: GCF_023109315.1. Taxonomy (GTDB): domain Bacteria; phylum Bacillota; class Bacilli; order Lactobacillales; family Streptococcaceae; genus Streptococcus; species Streptococcus oralis_BS. The sequence continues at coordinate 238,063 of NZ_JALDUF010000001.1, read as the reverse complement.
AATATTCACTGACTCCTTGAGTTTTAGCATCTGCAATCACTGCTTCTAGTGCAGTCACATTGCCATGAATATCTGATAAAATTGCGATTTTATGGTTCATAATGATTTTCCTTTTTCTATTTCATCTAGCCAATTGTGAAACTCCCAACGAAGAGGATTTTCCTTGCCTATTCTTTGTCTCAAATAACCTTGATATTGAAGATAGAAAGCGTAATCTCCCCAACTACTCCACACTTGAGAAGGTTTTGGGATACACAACTGTTTGTTCGCCCTCTCTAACACGATGTTATCTATCGGTACGTGTAAAAAAGGAAAAACGGAGTCTAGGGTTACAGCTTCAAGCATATACAGATACTTGAAAGTCATATTAATCCACTTTTGAGCATGACCATAAGTAAATCGAATCCCATTTGAACGATAGCAATCTATCAGAACATCACAAGTCCTATGATGCCAACTATCAAAATCAGTTTGACACAGCTTGTCCCGATTCAAGAGATTTAAAATCGCTTCTTTGATACACTTAGAGGCCCGATTTCTCATCTCCAAGCGCTGTTCATCTGGCATAACATGAAATCGCAAGGTTCGATTAAAATCCAGATAGGCTCGAGTAGTTGCAGCCAAAAATAAATCTTTTGTATTCCCAAAGTAAGCAAATCGTAAAAAAAGGAGTATATCTCTGTCAATCTCAATCCTATTCATTTCTTCTACTTTCTATCTAGATACTTATTCTAATTCTTTTAATGGTTCCGCTACTTGAGCCAACTCCACTTCTTCCTGCGGGTTCAACTTTCTCTGAACAGCTTCTGCGACTGCCCTTGGAACACCAACTTCGACAATCTCATCCACACTGGCTTCCTTGATTTTAGTGAGAGATTTAAAATGCTTCATAAGATTCTGCTTGCGTTTGGGTCCTAGACCGTCAATCCCATCCAATTGAGATGAAAAGGAATTTTTTGAGCGCAGTTGCCGGTGGAAAGTGATAGCAAAGCGGTGCACCTCATCTTGGATGCGTTGGAGGAGGAAAAATTCCTGAGAATTTCGTGATAACTCCACCACCTCAAGCGGATCTCCAAAGAGTAGCTCATGGGTTTGGTGCTTGTCATTCTTTTGCAGACCTGCAATTGGGATATCCAAACCTAGCTCTTCTTGGATGACTTGCTTTGCGATATTGACTTGACCTTGTCCCCCATCAATGACAATCAAATCTGGCGGGGTTAAACCTTCTCGTTGTACTCGACCATAACGTCTGCGAATGACTTCACGCATACTGGCATAATCGTCTGGACCAACAACCGTTTTTATCTTGTACTTACGGTAGTCTTTTTTACTCGGTTTGCCATTGACAAAGACCACCATAGCTGAAACAGGACTGGTTCCCATGATATTAGAGTTATCGAAGGACTCGATGCGAACCGGAGTCGGGATTTGGAGCAAGCGTCCTAGATTTTCAATAGCCCCTTGGGTCTTTTCGACAGATTTTTCTAGCAGATTGAACTTCTGCTCCAGACTAACACGGGCATTCTTTATAGCCAAATTGACCAGTTGTTTTTTCTCTCCACGCTGAGGTTTGAGAATCTTGGTATCCACCAAGGCCTTAACGGCTTCTTCATCAATATCCTGCGGAATCAGCACTTCATTGGGAACCAGGTGGGATTTTTCTTGATAAAATTGCCCCACATAGGTCAAGAAGTCCTCATCCGGATCATTGTAGTAGGGGAAGAGATTGACGTCCCGCTCGATGAGTTTTCCCTGACGAACAAAGAAAACCTGGACACACATCCAACCCTTGTCCACATAGTAGCCAAATACATCCCGATTTTGGAGATCCTTTGCCATAACCCGTTGCTTGGTCCGAAGTGTTCCAATGGCCTGAATCAGGTCACGGTATTCAGCCGCACGTTCAAACTCCATAGTCTGGGCTGCCTTTGCCATCTTCCCCTTGAGGTCATCGATAATTTTGTCATCCTGTCCTTTTAGGAAATCAGAAACCTCCTGAGCCATGGACTGGAAATAGGCCTCATCTTTCTTACAGATGGTGTGGGCCATACATTGGCCGATATGGTAATAAAAACAAACTTTAGACGGCGGGTTGGTACACTTGCGAAAAGGAAAAATCCGATCCAGCAGTCGCTTGATTTCATTGGCTGCCCCTACATCTGGATAAGGGCCAAAGTAGAGTCCTCCGTCCTTCTTGACCTGACGGGTGATAATCAAACGAGGATAACGCTCATTGGTGATTTTGATGAAGGGATAGGACTTATCATCCTTGAGCATGATATTGTACTTGGGCTTGTTTTCCTTGATCAGGTTGATTTCTAGGAGAAGTGCCTCAATATTGGACTCAGTGACGATAAATTCAAAATCCACAATTTCAGACACCAGAGCCTCCGTCTTGGTATCATGACTGCCACGGAAATAGGACCGCACGCGGTTGCGCAGATTTTTAGCCTTTCCTACATAGATAATAGTGCCATTTTTATCCTTGTGAATGTAACAACCAGGGCTGGTTGGTAAGAGCTCTAGTTTTGATTTGATCAAGTTGTTCATAGTTCCATTATAGCAAAAAGGCCGTAACAGGACGAACAAAAAGCCCCACCAACCGCTTAATGGAGGAGCTTTAATTTCTTTTCGGATTGCACCGACTTCATCTAGTCGCTACTGGTATAGAGTTCTTGAACAGCCGTCACATCCCGAGGCTGAATCCCATAGTAGGAACCTGCCGGCTGCATGACAGAAGTTTCGTTGGTATGATCCAATCCGATGGCATGTCCCAGCTCGTGCTCCGCCGTGTGCACGATTCGTTCATAAGAGTAACCATAGTTTGGATTGGATAGATAATAGTGATTCAGGCGAACCGTTACAGATATAAATTGTTTGGTTAACAAATTGGTTTGACTCTCGGCTTGACCAGCTACAGCAGTCGATCCATCATTCATCTCACTTGCCACAATATCTGCCTGGCTAGGATCCGCAACCACCTCAAAGGTAAAGGCTCCCGTTTGATTCCAGTTTTTTATGGCTTCTGCATAGGCACCTTGGAAGGTCTCATCCATTTGAGGCTCAATATAGATGCGAGCTGAGGCCTGATCCCACTTGCCTTCTGCATGTTGGTGACTGTCTGTCTGAGACAAGACTTCCAGCGTTCCCGTCTCCTTCCATTGATTCCAGCCACCTTGACCAATCTTGCTCATTTTTTCAACCTGATTGACTGCAGAACGAAAATCACCAGTCAGATACCAAACCACTCCAAAGGCAATGAGCAGTAGAATGACCACGGTCCAAACCAGACGCCAGAAGAAACGCCAAATTCCCAACAGAAATCGGAAGAATAATCGAATAATCCAGAACATGACACTCCACCTTTCATAAAAATAAGAATCTATCTTGAAATCACATTTTCCTTGATCAAGATAGATTCTCTATTTTACTGAAGAAAGCTGAAAGAAACCTAAAACTAAGATAAGCGTTCTTCCAAGACAAAGTCAATTGGTAGAGTAGCCAAAAAACGTTCCAATTGTTTTTCCCAGTAGTACCACTCGTGCTTACCTGAACTATGACTATAGTTCACCTCAAAACCAAGATTTTTGAGGTTTTTCACTGCGAGATTATTGGCAGAGTAAAGATAGTCTTGTTCCCCACACCAAGCCCATAGTTTGGTCTTTTTATCGGATTTTGCAGCCATACTTTCAAGCGAATGAGGGCTAGCTGTCCAGTCTTTAATCTCTCCAAAAACTCCTCGCCAGTAGGCAAGAGATCCCAGATCCTGACTTTCAGGAGAAAAATCCTGAAAACTGAGCGCACCAGAAAAACTAGCCGCATGAGAAAAACGATTCGTCGATAGAGCGAGTTTGAAGGAACCATAACCTCCCATGGAGAGGCCTGCTATAAAAGTCTTTTCTCGCTTGCTGGTCATATTGGGGAAGAAACGTTTCATGACTTGGGGGAGTTCTTCTGCTAGAGCAGTATAGTAGTTATAGCCATACTGAGTATCTGTGTACCAGCCATTATTTGTATTGGGCATGATAACAATGAGATTGGTTCCACGCAACAAGCGCTCGACATTGGTACGTTTGAGCCAGCTATTTTGATTTCCTGACATTCCGTGCAAAAGGTAAAGAACGGGAATATCTGCGCAATCCGGTTCAGTCACCCGACTAGCATCCGGATAGAGTACGGTAACACCCCACTCCATATCCAAAACTTCCGAGTAATACTCAATATTCATAACTGCCATGATTTTCTCCTTTTACTATTCTATAAGAAAAAGCCGAATATCGACTTTTTCCGTAGGTATTCTGCTTATTATTTAGCTTCCATCACGACTGGCAAAATTGCTGGGCGACGCTTGGTTTGATCAAAGAGGTACTTGGTCAAATTGTCACGAACTTTGCCTTTGAGATCTGCCCAGTCAAAGTCATCCCCTTGAAGATACTCTTCTACCGTTTGGTTAATCAATTCTGAACTTTCACGGAGAATGTCGCGACTTTTCTTAAGGTAGATAAATCCACGCGTATGAACACGAGCCTTAGCCACAATCTTCTTCTCACGACGGTTAACAGTGATAGCCACGATAAAGATTCCATCCTCTGACAAGACCTTACGGTCGCGAAGAACGACATTCCCAACATCACCAATGGCATTCCCATCAATCATGACATCGCCTGCAGAAACTGCTCCAGCTGGGACGAAGTCTCCATGTTCATAGGACATGATCGTTCCCTTTTTAGGGATGAAAATGCGCTCTGGCAACATTCCAACTGCCATGGCAGCCTTGGCATGCGCATCCAACTCACGGTACTCCCCTTGGACAGGGAAAAGATATTTCGGTTGCAAAAGATTGATCATCAACTGCAAATCACGCGCATTTCCGTGTCCTGATACTCGCAAACTCTGGGTAATGAGTTTTACCACACCACCAGCTTGGTAAATCATATTTTCAACGCGAGCCACAACTGCTTCTTTAGCGGTGGATGGAGTTGTTACAATATAAACCAAGTCTCCATCCTTGATTTCTACATAACGGTGGCGCCCAACGGACATCTTGCGAAGTCCATTGATGGGTTCACCCATACGACCAGTCTCTAAGATAATCAACTCATGGTCTTCGAAACGAGACATTTCTTTTGGTTTGATCAAGAGACTTTCATTAGCTAGAGATAATTTTTTGAGACGAATCGCTGTACGGACGATATTTTCAACATCAAATCCAGTCAAAACGACTCGGCGGCCAGTCTCCGCAGCTGCATCAAAAACCTGCTGGATACGAGAAAGGTTGCTGGCAACTGCTGCAACGATGATACGACCGTCCCAGTCAGCGATGGTTTGGGTAATTTCATCCCCAACTTCACTCTCGCTCGCCACCTGAATATTGCTGTCTGCATTTGCAGAATCACTGAGAAGTGCTAAGACACCGTCACGACCGATTTCGGCTAAACGCGCAAAATCCGTCGCATAGGATTCACTAGCCGTCTGGTCAAATTTGAAGTCGCCTGTGTAAACAATGTTCCCTTTTGGTGTTTTTAACACAACTCCCAGACTTTCTGGGATAGAGTGAGTTGTACGGAAGAAGGAAACCACAGTCCCTCCAAAGTCAATCTCCGTATCTTCATCAATCACATGGAAGTCATTGAATTTCTTAACCGTATCATTTCCTTTGACAAAGAGTTTGGCCAACTCGATGGTCAACTCAGAGCCAAACACAGGAACCTTAGCCTCTGCTAAGAGATAAGGCAGGGCACCAATGGCATCCGCATGTCCGTGGGTCAAAAAGACCCCTGCGATACGATCGCTATTTTCAAAAAGGTAGTCCATATTTGGAATGACGACATCAACCCCTAGTTGCTCATTTTCAGGGTATTTAAGCCCTGCATCCAAAACAAAAATTGAATTGTCAATCTCAGCGATGTACATATTTTTCCCATTTTCTCGTACACCACCTAGTGTTGTTAAACTAATATTACTCATTTTTCCTCCGAAACTTAATTATCTTGATTATAGGGTAGGTTTACCCTCTTATTCTAAAAGTTCTAAAACTTTCAGCCGAATCTTTTCCTACCATTATACCATTTTTTTGATGATTTTCAAAACGAAGATTTGTTTTCAAAAAAGAGCTGGTTACCCAACTCTTTCCTAACTTCTACTATTTCTCCATTAAAAAGTCATATATTTCTTGCACGGTACCCAGCGCCATCATTTCTTGGTCTTTAACGGTCTGTTTGAGATTTTGGTAAATCTGACTTTCAGCAATTTCCTTTTTCGGCGCTTCTTTATTGACTGTCATGACACCATCTTTGATCGTCACAAAGCCCAGCTCCTCAAATACTTGGATCATCTTGACCAGCAAGATTTGTTGGATATTGAGATAAGTCGCCAAATCTTTGAGCTTGTAGCGAATATCAAACTCTGGGAACTGGTAAATAGTCTTGTACAATTTGGCAAACTGTTCCCTAGTCCCGTAACCTGTCAGATAGTAGGCCTTATCGATGTCATTTTTGAAATAGACAGCAGAGAAATGCTGTTCCTGAAAAATGGTCTTCAGCAAGGTAATATCCTCAGGAATGGTTTTTACAACCACAGCATCACTGGTCGCTAGATCTGGCACCTCTCCAGAGAAATCCAAGACTGGAATTCCCTCTGGCAAGACTGCATTCTTCCCACGAATGTTAAAGAGTTGAACACCTTCCACACGCGCATCCACCATCATCAACTGGAGAGCAGTTTGGCCATTCCATTGATTGACAGACAGGGTGACTGCCAATTCTAGGTTTTTTGTTTGAGCAAACTCTGTTGCCCATCTACCTTGTCCAAAGGCCACCACTTCAAAGCTCGCCTCACCCTTGGAAATTTTTAGTTTGAGGTGGGCATTGCCTGCCCCCATAGTACGGGCACTTTCGACATGAAAATCCTTGATATAAAAGACAGGTTTCTGATTGTCCATTCCAAAAGGTGCCAAGCGTTCAAAGCTTTTAACCGTTTCCAAGCTAAGAGTCTCCAAATCTAACTCTTCATCTAGATTTAACTTGTTCTTGCCACTAGCATCTGCGCCTTTTTCACGGACATAGTCTTCCAAAACCTGAGATAAATCTGAAAGTTTCTCAACTTCCAGCGTCATACCCGCCGCACCAGCATGGCCACCAAAGGCTATGAAGAGGTCGCGATGGGGGTCTAGGGCTTCAAAAATATCGACTGCTTCCACACTACGAGCGCTACCCTTAGCACGACCCTCCTCTATATTAAGAACGATGACTGTCTGCCCTAGTTCTTCCAGCAAACGACCAGCAACGATACCCAGAACGCCAGGATTCCAGCCTTCCTTGGCCAAAACCTGAACCTTCTTCTCAGGATCCACCATGGTCTTAGCTTCTTCATAGATTGACTGAACGATTTCCTTGCGCTCTTCGTTTTTCTGATGAATCATGAGGGCAATCTCATGTGCTTCCTCATCGTCAAACCCAGTCAGCAAATCAATGGCAGGGTTGGGATCATCCAAGCGCCCCAAGGCATTTAAACGAGGGGCAATCTGAAAGCCAACCGTTTCTTCTGTCACTTCATTCGCAGCAATCCCAGCCATGTCTAGCATTTCTTGCAGGCCGATGCGCTGAGTATGCCCCAGCATTTCCAGACCATATTGAACCAAAATACGGTTTTCATCCGTCAAACTTACCATATCCGCAATGGTACCGATAGCGACCAAATCAAGCAATTCCACTTGCACTTCTTCTAAAAGAGCACAAGCTAGCTTGAAAGCCACTCCGCATCCGGCCAACTGTTTGAAAGGATAGTCCGCATCTGGATGCTCAGGGTGAACAATCGCATAGGCATCAGGAAGGGTTTCAGGCATGGAATGGTGATCGGTCACAATGACATCTACTCCCATAGACTGGGCCAATTCAATGGCTTCGTGACCTGCAACCCCATTATCCACTGTCACAATCAAGGAAATACCCTCTTGCTCGATAAAGTATTTATAGACACTGGCATTGGGACCATAGCCATCGGTAAAACGATTTGGCAGATAAACTCGGCACTCCGCGCCAAGCTGTTCCAAACTTTCCTTCACAATCGAAGCTGAAGTCATACCATCCGCATCGTAGTCTCCATAGATGAGAATGTTTTCCCCTTCTTCAATGGCCTGACGAATCCGTTCCACTGCCTTATCCATATCATGGAGCAGATAGGGGTCATGCAAGTCCTCTAAAGAAGGTTCTAAAAACTTCTTTAGACTTTCTTCATCCTGAATCCCTCTTTCAAATAATAACCGAGCCACTTCAGGACCCAGCCCAGCCTTCTTGGCTATCTTTGTAAAATCCGCATCTTCTACCTGCGGGGCAAACTGCCATTCATAAGTAGGAGTTATCAAAAAAACATCCACTCTTTCTAAGAATTCTATCGTTTCATTATAACATGATTTAGGCATTTTCTCTATTCAGATTGCTTTGTACAAAAATTTTACTAACTTTTTTCTGATATTATTTGACAAGACAAATCTTTTGGTGTAGAATCATGTTATAAAATCTAACACAAAGGAGATCTCTCATGGCTTTAGTCGAATTTAAACACGTCGAAAAATATTACGGAGACTACCACGCACTCCGCGATATCAATCTCCGTTTTGAAAAAGGACAAGTCGTTGTCTTGCTTGGACCTTCTGGTTCTGGAAAGTCCACTCTTATCCGTACAATCAATGGTTTAGAGGCTGTTGACAAAGGTAGTCTCTTGGTCAATGGACACCAAGTCGCAGGTGCTAGCCAGAAAGATTTAGTTCCTCTTCGTAAGGAAGTCGGCATGGTTTTTCAACATTTTAATCTTTATCCACACAAAACAGTGTTAGAAAATGTAACACTCGCACCCATAAAAGTTCTAGGAATTGATAAAAAAGAAGCTGAAAAAACAGCCCAAAAATATCTGGAATTTGTAAATATGTGGGACAAGAAGGATTCTTATCCAGCTATGCTATCTGGTGGTCAAAAACAGAGAATCGCCATCGCACGTGGTCTTGCCATGCATCCGGAACTCCTCCTCTTTGATGAGCCAACATCTGCCCTTGACCCTGAAACCATCGGAGATGTTCTAGCAGTTATGCAGAAACTAGCACATGATGGGATGAACATGATCATCGTTACCCACGAAATGGGATTTGCCCGTGAAGTTGCTGACCGCATCATCTTTATGGCCGACGGAGAAGTTTTGGTGGATACGACAGATGTCGATGACTTTTTTGACAACCCAAGCGAACCTCGTGCCCAACAATTCCTCAGCAAAATTATCAACCACGAAAGTGACAAAGTCAAATAAGGAGGCGCCTATGAAAAAGAAATTCTTTTTATCAGCTCTATTTATGAGCCTTTTCAGCCTTACCCTAGCTAAGCCAGTTCAAGCAGACACCAGTGTCGCAGATATTCAAAAGAGAGGCGAGCTAGTTGTCGGTGTCAAACAAGACGTTCCCAATTTTGGCTACAAGGATCCCAAGACAGGGACTTATTCTGGTATCGAAACGGACTTGGCCAAGATGATTGCGGACGAGCTCAAGGTCAAGGTTCGCTACGTTCCTGTTACCGCTCAAACCCGTGGCCCACTTCTTGACAATGAACAGGTCGATTTGGATATCGCGACCTTTACCATCACAGAAGAACGTAAAAAACTCTACAACTTCACCAGTCCCTACTATACGGACGCTTCTGGCTTTTTGGTCAATAAATCTGCCAACATCAAAAGCGTTGAAGACCTGAATGGCAAAACCATCGGAGTTGCCCAAGGTTCCATCACCCAACGCCTGATTACCGAACTAGGTAAAAAGAAAGGTCTGAAATTTAAGTTTGTAGAACTTGGTTCCTACCCAGAATTGATTACTTCCCTTCACGCTCACCGTATTGATGCCTTTTCCGTGGACCGTTCTATCCTGTCTGGCTACATTAGTAAACGGACCGAACTACTAGATGATAGTTTCAAGCCATCTGACTACGGTATCGTCACCAAGAAATCAAATACCGAGCTAAACAACTATCTTGATACCTTGGTCACTAAATGGAGCAAGGATGGTAGTTTGCAGAAACTCTATGACCGATACAAGCTCAAACCATCTAGCCATACTGCAGATTAAGGAGGACACCCCATGACAGATTTATCATCTTGGACAGCCTATTTTCAGGATTTTGGACAATTTTTCAATGGTTTCCTCTTCACTCTTGCCCTAGCAATTGGATCCTTTATCCTAGCTATGGTCTTAGGAATCATCTTTGGAGTCCTATCAACTAGCAAACATCAAATTTTAAGAATTTTGGCTCGTATCTTTGTCGAATTTTACCAAAACACCCCCCTCTTGGTGCAGTTTGTCATCGTCTTTTATGGTCTACCTCTTATCAGTGAACACACCATCATGATTCCAATCTATTGGACAGCTGTACTCTGTGTAGGACTCTATCACGGCGCCTATATCGCTGAGGTTATTCGTTCAGGGATTCAGTCTATTCCTAGCGGTCAGATGGAGGCTGCCCTATCGCAAGGTTTCACCTATATCAGTGCTATGCACTTGATTATCTTGCCTCAGGCCTTCCGTATCATTCTCCCTCCTTTGACCAACCAAATCGTTAACCTCATCAAAAATACTTCAACGGTTGCTATCATCTCTGGAGTGGACTTGATGTTTGTGACCAAGTCTTGGTCAGCTCTCAACGGAAACTACATCCCTGCCTTTCTAGGTGCTGCCCTACTCTACTTTGCCCTTTGCTTCCCTGTCGCCCAATTTGGTCGCAAGATGGAGCAAGCCAATAAAAAAGCCTATTCACTTTAGGAGGTTACTATGGAATCTATTTTAGAAGTTTTGACCCCAGATAACCTAGCCTTTATCTTTAAAGGATTTGGCTTGACCCTCTATATCTCTCTGATTGCTATCGTCCTCTCGACCCTTATCGGAACAGTGCTAGCCGTCATGAGAAATGGGAAAAATCCCGTCTTACGAATCATCTCCAGCATTTATATCGAGTTTGTACGTAACGTTCCCAACCTTCTCTGGATTTTCACCATCTTTTTGGTGTTCAAGATGAAGTCCACACCAGCAGGTATTACTGCCTTTACTCTTTTTACCTCAGCAGCCCTAGCTGAGATTATCCGAGGCGGTCTAAATGCCGTGGACAAGGGCCAGTACGAAGCAGGAATGTCGCAAGGATTCACTTCAGTGCAAATCCTCTACTACATCATTCTCCCACAAGCGATCCGTAAAATGCTGCCAGCCATCATTTCTCAGTTTGTAACCGTGATTAAGGATACCAGTCTCCTCTACTCTGTTATCGCCCTACAAGAACTCTTTGGCGCCAGCCAAATTCTCATGGGACGTTATTTCGAACCAGAGCAGGTCTTCAGTCTTTATATCCTGATTGCCTTGATTTACTTTATCTTTAACTTTGCCATTTCTAGCCTGTCTCATATGCTAGCAAAACGTTGGCAACAAGCCGCAGAATAAAAACGAAATGTGAACTCAAAACAAGGGTTCATATTTTTTGCTATAAATGAAAAAGGGCAACTCAATGCTATGCAAACGTTTTACTTTTTTGGTAAAATGACTTTAAAACCATAACGCAAGGAGAAAAACAATGATTCAAGACCTTTACAAAGAATTCTCTCAACTGGAACAAGTAGAAGCTATCGCTCTTGGTGGTTCACGTGCAGGACAAGACTACAATCAAAATTCTGACTATGACGTTTATATCTATCTCAACTCTCCTATTGATGAGGCGACTCGCCTAAAAATTTTGAGTAAATACTGCTCCTATATGGAAATTGGAAACCAGTTTTGGGAGTTAGAGGATGACTGCGTACTAAACAACGGTATCGAAATCGAGTTGATTTATCGTTCACTGGATTCGTTTGAACAAGAATTGAACTCAACCGTTTTTCAACACAAAGCTCAAAATGCCTATACAACTTGCATGTGGCATAATCTACTCCACAGCAAGATTCTATACGATCCGAATGGACACTATGCTTCGCTCCAAAGAACCTACCAGATTCCCTATCCACAGGAACTCAAAAAACAGATCATCGAAAGGCAACTCCTTTTGCTAGAACAAGCCATTCCTGCCTTCTCTCACCAAATAGAAAAAGCTATCAAACGCCAAGATCTTCTCAGTATGAATCATCGTACGAGTGAATTTTTTGCTTCCTACTTTGACTTGTTATTTGCGCTCAATGAGCAAACCCATCCTGGTGAAAAACGAATGTTGGAGTACGCAAAGACCCATTGTACACTCCTCCCTAAGCAATTTGAAAAAACTATTCGCAAGTATTTCCAACTACTCTATCAACCACAACAAGGAGAACAAGCGATCGTAACCTTGCAAACTATCCTGAAGGAACTAAAAGCCATTTTGCCATAGACCAAAAAGAAAATGTGAACCTCTGCTGCTGTTCACATTTTTATTTGTCGTTGACTGTAAAATTCTAGTCTACTCATATTCAGTTGCCTATTTTGACTCTCTCTGAAAATCTGCAACCAGGTTAGAAATTGTTCAATTGATTGACGAGCAATCATGAAGCCGTTCCAAAAACCGCACTCACAATCACTTACCCTGCTCTTTCATTACTAGTGACAATTTTCCCCTTAGGGTTACTACAAGATTTTTTAGACATTCTAACAAGAATTACAATATGAATTTTACATATTACCATAGAACACCTCTATAAGAGAAAATCAGAGCTAAAATTAATAAAATATAGAATGCGATAAAAAGCCATCTCATCTTCACACATAGAGCAATGTATTCTCTAATAAAGGCCGATGGGATATAGTAGGCGGCTGTACGGCAACCAAGGCCATCTCCCTTCATCCCAATACGGCGAGCATAGGTACTGGTACGAAAAACATGGTAATCATTGGTCACAAAGAGAAAACGTGGACTGGCCACCAGCTTCTCTCCCATTTCTTTTGAGAAGAGAAGATTCTCATAGGTCGTCGTTGAGTTTTCCTCTAGGAGAATCGCTTCTCTCGGAACATCTGTCTCTTCCAACAAATAATTACAAATTGCCTGAGCTTCGGAAATCTTCTCATCCCCACCTCGACCACCACTTGCGATGATTTTAACATTGGGATTGAAAGACTGGTGATAAGCTTCTACTGCCTTATCAATGCGACTCTTCAGTAAGGGAGTCACTTTTTCTCCATTCAACAAACCTGCTCCGTGAATGATAATAAAATCATAATATTTTTTCTTAGGAATAAAAAGATACAGGATAGAATAAAGCAGAAATCCTGCAAAGGCAAAACCAAAAATCAAATACGAATAAATCAAAAAGAAAAAGATAATATTCACTAGATGATTGGTGTAAAACAGGCCCTTGGTATCGCTCACTCGAATCGCCATGATCACAAAAAAGAATAGAATCACACAACCTAATCCTAGAGACAAATAATTCGCCTTGGATTTCCCCTCTTTCTTCAATAACACAAATCCGTTATAAATAAGGAAAAAGCCACTTAGAAAAACTAAAAGAGGCAGCAGGAGAAAAAACCCTGCAAAGAAAACCATGTGCAATTCTTCTTGCCCAGCCTCATAAAAAAGATTGGCAATGGACATATAAGAAAAGAGCAGAGACAAAAGTAAGAGAGCTGGATTCCAGAGACTGCGATTGTCCCTTAAAAACGAAACGAGAAAAAGTAGGACAAAAAATCCTGTGATAAAGTACATAGTCTCCTCCTTTGATGACTACATTGTACCATAATTGTGGCAATAGAAAAAGAGGAGCCTAGCCCTCTTATTTTACAATTCTTGCTTCTGCATCTGCCACAACCTGAGCCAGACTCATCTGACGAAGTTGATTTTCCATAGCTACTTGGATATCCAGCAATTTCTGATCCAAGACCTTATGAATATTAGCCCCTACTGGACAGTTAGGATTGGGATTGTCATGGAAACTAAAGAGCTTACCAGATTTTCCTAAACATTCGACTGCCTGATAAACATCAAAAAGGCTAATATCTTGGAGGTCTTTGATAATTTCGGTACCACCCGTCCCACGAGCAACTGAAATCAATCCAGCTTTTTTGAGTTGCGACAAAGTCTTACGGATAATGACTGGATTAACTCCAACGCTAGCTGCGAGAAAATCACTGGTCACCTTGCTTTCCCGGCCCTTGATAGCAATGATAATTAGCATATGGGTCGCAATGGTAAATCGACTTGAAATTTGCATTTTGTTCCCCTTTCACCTGAGATTCTCATCATCTCTCTTCTCATACTCATTATACCCCTTTTTGATGTCATGTCAATCATTACTACTATCTAACCATGCATCCAACTCAATATCATGCCCCTGTTCTTGGGCAATCTCATACAGAAGTTCCTGGTTATGAGTGTGGTGAATCCCATTTACCAAACTTTCATAGTAGATCTGGAAATAGGGAAGCTTTAAATCTTTAGCCAACTGCAATTCAGCTTCTACATCATAATCCACTCGATGAAAATCAACATCAGACAAACCTGCTTCATCAAACTCTAAAATCATATACTGGGCCCGTAGGTCCTTACGTAATCCCGCATCTAAAAAGAAGGGTTGTCCAATGGACCCTGGATTAAGAATCAACTGTCCATCACTTCCATAACGAAGCAACTGTTGGTGGATATGACCATATACTGCGATGGAGGCATGCGGTTCCGTCACTAATCTATCAAAATCTTCTTGTTTTCCCGTATGAATCAACTCCCTACCCCAGTTTTTATCAGGGAGATGGTGAGTGATTCCCACCATCAAATCACCAAACTGACGATGAACTTGCATGGGTTGATTGTGGAGGTCTTCGATTTCTTCAGGGCTGATTTCTTCTAATATATACTGGCATTGACGTAGGAGGTAGCGATGACTAGCTTTTGTCAAATCTAGCTTACGATGCAAACCTCGCCAGAGACTATTCTCCCAATTACCAAGAACTCTTACAGTGATAGGCAAAGCCGCTAAAAGATTCAATATCCTTCTACGTCCCGTTCCCGGCATAAGAATATCCCCCAAAAGCCAGTACTCATCTACCTTTGCCTTTTTAGCATCAGCCAGTACAGCTTCCAAGGCTGTCGTATTCCCATGTATGTCTGAAAGAACTGCTATTTTCGTCATCCTTTCTCCTCTTTTCCTCTTACTTCTTTTGTTAGTATTATAGCAGAAAACACTCAAAAAGAGCACTATCACTACTCACTGGATTAACTTGTAAAGGCTTCCGAGACGTGCTATAATATAAGTAGAGAGTTCCCCTTCATTTAAGATTATGTGGTATTCAACCTCTCTCAATTTTTGTAGATTGGAGGACTATTGCCATGCGTAACTATCTTAAGTATCTCCCATACTACCTTGTCATTTTCTTCTTTTACTGGCTCCTCTATGAGCTATTCTCACTACTCATCACTGACCCATATACACTGAAGGGACTGTACATTTACAACATTCTCCTCTTTTCACCTTTGGCAACCTTCATCGTGTCCCTTCTTTATAGCTACCGTTTCCAATTCTCACTGTGGTGGCTGCTTGGTGTCGGATTGCTCTATTGCTTTACCATCATCACTTTTAATGAATTCATTCTCGTTTATTTCCTAGCTTATGAACTCTTTGCCCTACTTGGTATGGCTTCAGGTTCGGGTATTAAATACATGCTACAGCGAGGAAAAAATAAAAAACTTTCACAAAATCCTTGAAAAATCTCGCAATCATGCTATAATAATGCATAGAGACAAGTCACTTAGTCCCTTTCTACTAGAGAGTGCGTGGTTGCTGGAAACGCATAGAAAGCCTAAACTGATACTACTCTACTGACTTTTATGCAAACATAAAACGGTGGCTACGTTAAAGCCAATCTGAGGTGTCCCTCTTTTTTGAGGAACATAAATGAAGGTGGAACCACGTTGCGACGTCCTTTTAAGGATGTCGCTTTTTGTTTTATCAGAAGGAAGAAGAACGATGCTTTATATGATTGGCGGATCACCTTGCAGTGGAAAGTCAACAATTGCCTCACTTCTTGCTAGACAATATCAACTACTTCATATCAAACTGGATGATTTGATAGAAGAGATGATGAGTCAAGCAAGTGCAGACTCACAGCCGATTTGCCTTCTTAGGCAGGATAGAAATCCAGAAGAGATGGCAGATGAAGAATGGCGCTTTTATTAAGTGAGATTTTTCCTTATGTAAAATCTCACTTAATAAAAAATCAAAACAGACCTCTCTTGGTGGAGAGAGCTGGACTTTTGCCTCACTTGGTAAAGGAGCTTGAATGTCCAACGTCTTCCTATCTATGCTTGACTCCAACAGCCGATTTTCAAAAAAAGCATTATACACAGAGAGAATGGGTTCCTTATGTCTTAGAGGGTACAACCAACCCTGAGCAAGCTTTTGAAAACTGGATGCAACGAGATATTCTTTTTGCTCAAATGGTTCGTAAGGAAGCGATGAAATTAGGCTATCCTAGTCTCGTAACAGATGGTAGTCAACCAGAAAATCAGACTGCGGAAGAAGTTGCTCGGCTCTTAAAATTGTCCAACAAAAATAGAATAAATATTTAAGGAGAAAACCATGATTAAGATTACTTTCCCAGATGGCGCTGTTCGTGAATTCGAATCTGGCGTTACTACTTTTGAAATTGCCCAATCTATCAGCAATTCCCTAGCAAAAAAAGCCTTGGCTGGTAAATTCAACGGCAAACTCATCGACACTACTCGTGCTATCACTGATGATGGAAGCATCGAAATCGTGACGCCTGATCACGAAGATGCTCTGCCAATCTTGCGCCACTCAGCTGCTCACTTGTTTGCCCAAGCAGCTCGTCGCCTCTTCCCAGACATTCATTTGGGTGTCGGTCCAGCTATCGAAGATGGCTTCTACTACGATACCGACAATACTGCTGGTCAAATCTCTAACGAGGACCTGCCTCGTATCGAAGAAGAAATGAAAAAAATCGTTAAAGAAAACTTCCCATCAATCCGTGAAGAAGTTACCAAAGACGAGGCCCGTGAAATCTTCAAGAACGACCCTTACAAATTGGAATTGATTGAAGAACACTCAGAAGACGAAGGCGGTTTGACTATCTACCGTCAGGGCGAATACGTGGACCTCTGCCGTGGTCCTCACGTCCCATCAACAGGTCGTATCCAAATCTTCCACCTGCTCAACGTAGCTGGTGCCTACTGGCGTGGAAATAGCGACAACGCGATGATGCAACGAATCTACGGTACAGCTTGGTTTGACAAGAAAGACTTAAAGAACTACCTTCAAATGCGTGAAGAAGCCAAGGAACGTGACCACCGTAAACTCGGTAAAGAGCTTGACCTCTTCATGATTTCACAAGAAGTCGGACAAGGTTTACCATTCTGGTTACCAAACGGAGCAACTATCCGTCGTGAATTGGAACGCTACATTGTTGACAAGGAAATCGCTGCAGGCTACCAACATGTTTACACTCCACCAATTGCCTCAGTGGAACTCTATAAAACTTCTGGTCACTGGGATCACTACCGTGAAGATATGTTCCCAACTATGGACATGGGAGACGGTGAAGAGTTTGTCCTCCGCCCAATGAACTGTCCTCACCATATCGAAGTTTATAAACACCATGTACACTCATACCGTGAATTACCAATCCGTATCGCTGAGATTGGCATGATGCACCGATATGAAAAATCTGGCGCCCTTACAGGCCTTCAACGTGTACGTGAAATGTCCCTAAATGATGGCCATACTTTTGTAGCTCCAGAACAAATTGAGGAAGAATTCAAGAAAATTCTTCAATTGATTATCGACGTGTATGAAGACTTTAATTTGACAGATTACCGTTTCCGCTTGTCCTATCGTGACCCAGAAGATAAACACAAATACTTTGACAACGATGAGATGTGGGAAAATGCACAACGCATGTTGAAAGCAGCTGTTGATGACATGGGTGTTGAATACTACGAAGCTGAAGGTGAAGCAGCCTTTTATGGACCAAAATTGGATATCCAAGTGAAAACAGCTCTCGGTAAGGAAGAAACTCTTTCTACCATCCAGTTGGACTTCTTGCTTCCAGAACGTTTTGACCTTCACTACATCGGAGCGGATGGGGAAGAACACCGTCCAGTAATGATTCACCGTGGGGTTATCTCAACCATGGAACGCTTCACAGCTATCTTAATTGAGAACTACAAGGGTGCCTTCCCAACATGGCTTGCACCACATCAAGTGACCCTTATCCCAGTATCTAACGAAAAACATGTGGACTACGCTTGGGAAGTAGCCAAGAAACTCCGTGACCGTGGTGTCCGTGCAGATGTAGATGAGCGCAATGAAAAAATGCAGTTCAAGATCCGTGCTTCACAAACAAGCAAGATTCCTTACCAATTGATCGTTGGGGACAAGGAAATGGAAGACGGAACAGTCAACGTTCGTCGCTATGGCCAAAAAGAAACACAAACTGTCTCAGTTGATGACTTTGTTCAAGCTATCCTAGCTGATATCGCCCACAAATCACGCGTTGAGAAATAAAACAATCACAGTCTGAGAAACATTTTTCAGAGCCAGAAAAAGCAACAACTATTTCAGCTGTTGCTTTTTATATTTTATTTAATCTGAGCTAGTAGTGATTGGTCAAACCACAACACAAGATTTGCTTTCATGAGTTAGATAAGGTCAATATCCTCAATCCTTATCTGCTTCATTTTCTTTTACGAGCTCTTTTTGTGAATCCTTTTCAGAGAGTTTTTGATCGATATACTTGTTAATGGTTTCATAAAATTCCTTGGTCGTATCACTGTCTAATTTTGTCGAATTATGAACTTGATTGACTTTTAATTGAACAGATTGAATACCGTAAGAGGCTTGTTTTTGATGGAGCGTTTCTAATTCTTCTTCTGAAATCGGATCTCCAACAACCGTCAAGACCAATTCATTGTTCCTTGACTTGTAGACTTGATTAATGACCGTATGATTGGCGAACTCTTTTCCTACAAACTGTTTGATTCCTTCTTTTCGCGCTTGATCTATCGTCAGAGTGACTGCTGAATAGCTGGCTGGAAGAACCAATAATACAATCAAAGATGTCAAGCCAATTCTCATTTTAATATTTAGCTCTTTAAATGAACTTAAGGGAGATTTCCTCATCAAAATTCTTGTTCCAACAATGTTGGTTAGCATGATAAAGACACAGTTGATCAAGAAAAGATAGAGAGCTCCAAATAAAAATCGTACATTTCCATTAGCTAAACCATAGCCTGCAGTACAGATAGGTGGCATCAGAGCTGTTGCAATGGCTACTCCTGGCACGATATTGTTTGCTTCTTTTTTCCTTGAACCAATTACGCCTGCTATCCCACCAGCAATAGCAATGAGAACATCCCAAATGGTTGGAGAGGTTCGTGCAATCAATTCGCTACTTTCATAAGATAAGGGAGAAATCCAGAAATACAGAGCCGAGACAAGCAAGCTAACCAATACTTGAGTAAATAAAACCTCTAGAGATTGCTTGATTAAACGCGTATCAAAAATAGCTAAACCAAATCCAAGTCCAACAATCGATGTCATAAGAGGGG
Source organism: Streptococcus oralis (assembly GCF_023109315.1). Classification (GTDB taxonomy): domain Bacteria; phylum Bacillota; class Bacilli; order Lactobacillales; family Streptococcaceae; genus Streptococcus; species Streptococcus oralis_BS. The sequence continues at coordinate 218,528 of NZ_JALDUF010000001.1, read as the reverse complement.
AAATCAGCATGGCTCCAATAATGACAGCTGTTGAATTCATATTTAGGCCGATAGAGGCAATAAAAATCGCACACATCAAAATCACTGTATCTCTTAATCGAACATGAAGATCATCATATAATTTCTCACGGTATTCACGTGTTGAATAGTTTCCGGTCATTGGTTACTCCTTTTATTTCATATAATCTTGTTTCTGCATGGATGATGGTAGAGAAACTTCTGTCCAATCTTACATATTTTTAATTCTCACCTGTTATTCTTTTGAAAATTATCCTTTAAATATCCGTCAGTCCATCCTTAGCATTATATCAAAAATTTTACAGTCTTTCTCCAAAGAAATCTATCAATTGAACAGATAGAGAAAGTTATCGTCAACCTCATGGTATCATCGACTACTTCAATGACCTTGAGAACTAAACTAAGCATATGATAAGCAAAGGCCAATGGAGAAATGCAAAAATTACAGGAAGGAAGAAAACTGTCAAGATTTGCTTGTTAATGGTTTGCTTAATCTGCTTTTGATCTAGACCTACCTTTTCGTTCGTGGTCTTCATATCCCTCAGAGATTTGTTTATAATAGATAAAATAATTTACTAGGCTACACGGTTAAAGATAGAAAAGCCCAGTTGTTTTATCCTGGGCTCTTATCTACTCTTCTCACTCAAGGACTAGGTTCACTTGAGCAAACTGAATCCGCACTGTCGTTCCTTTTCCGACCTCAGACTCGATACGAATCTGGTGACCCAGTTCTTCAGAAATTTTCTTAGATAGGTAGAGGCCAAGTCCAGAGGACTGTTGGGTCAAACGGCCATTGTATCCTGAAAAGCCACGTTCAAAGACTCGGAGCACATCACTGTTTTTAATCCCGATTCCCGTATCCTTGATACAGAGCTCCTGGCCTTCCATATAGATCTCCAAACCACCTTGCTTGGTGTATTTGAGGCTGTTTGAGAGGATTTGTTCAATGACGACCAACAGCCACTTCTTATCGGTCACGATGATTTTGTCAAGGTCATGTAGATTGACCGTCAGTCCCTTTTGGATAAAGAAAAGAGCATACTTACGAACCACTTCCTTAACTAAGTCATCCACTTGAACCTTTTCAAATACCAAGTCATCGTGGAAGCTTTCCAAACGAAGATACTGCAACACCAGATTGGTATAGGAGTCAATCTTAAAGATTTCCTGTTCCAGTTGCTGCTTGACCTCCCGATCAGAAACTTCTGCCACTAAAAGTCGACTAGCCGCAATGGGGGTCTTGATCTGATGAACCCACAAGGTGTAGTAGTCAAGCAAATCCGTCAGTTTACTTTGGGCTTCTGACTTCTTTTGATACAATTCAGACTCACGCTCTTCGAGTTTTTCCGCTAGCACACATTCCAAAGGAGACTTTGGGTCTCTTTCAGCATAGAGCACTTCCTGCCGGTAAACCTGAGCTTCTGCAAAAATATCCCAAACCAAAAATAAAAGGGTTAAAAAGCTACTGAGGAGGAAAAAATAGAAGAAATAAAATCCTATACTAGCGAATAAAAACTGAAAGAGAAAAACAAGAAAACCCAATGAAAAAATATAGACAAAAAGACGACTGCGAGAACGCAGATAGGCCAGAAAAAATAGTTTCCAATCAAGCATGTTTCAGTCCGTACCCTATTCCCTTCTTGGTTTCGATAAATCCTGCCAAGCCTTGCTCCTCCAACTTTTTGCGCAAGCGAGCAACGTTGACAGACAAGGTATTGTCATCGATGAAAAAGTCGCTATTCCAGAGTTCCCGCATCAGGTCATCACGCGCCACGATATTACCCGCATGTTCAAACAAGACCCGCAAAATTTGAAATTCATTCTTGGTCAAACTCAGGACTTCCCCCTGATAGTGCAGGTCCATAGACTTGGTATTGAGGATCACACCCGCATACTCTAGCAGACTTTCATCCCGTCCAAACTCATAGGAACGGCGCAACAATCCCTGAACCTTGGCAAGGAGCACCTGCTGGTCAAAAGGTTTGGTTATAAAATCATCCGCACCCATATTGATCGCCATAACGATATCCATCGCCTGATCTCTCGAAGACAGAAACATGATAGGTACCTGAGAAATCTTGCGAATCTCCTGGCACCAGTGGTAACCATTAAAGAGTGGCAGGCCAATATCCATGAGGACCAAATGAGGTTCTGACTGAACAAAAAGGCTCAATACTTCCATAAAATCCTCTACCAAAACGACCTCAAACCCCCATTCTGAGAGCAGTTTCCCCACTTGTTGCCGAATAACTTGGTCATCTTCTACTAGTAAAATCTTGTGCATGCGCTCCTCCTTCGCTCTTATTATAACAGATTTTCCCCATGGATAAAACGCAAACCTGTATTTAAACCAGCTCGCTAGCAGTATAGCAAAATCTAGTAAGCCCACTAGCTAATTCTTGGTAAATGTGATAGGATAAACATAGAGAAAGGAGCTTTTATGGCCAATATTTTTGACTACCTCAATGATGTAGCATACGATTCCTTTTATGACCTCCCCGTGAATGAGTTAGATGTTCTTGCCCTTACTGAATTAACCTACCTTGCTTTTGATGATGTAGTTACCCAAGAACCAAAGCGCATCATAGATCTAGCACCTCAAATTCCTAGAGAAACGACGATGCTGACCAATAAAAACCGTCTCCAGTTGTTGGATCAACTCGCTCAGCACAAACGCTTTAAAAATTGCAAGCTCTCAGACTTTATCAACGATATCGATCCTGAATTGCAAAAACAGTTCGCAGCTATGACTTATCGTATCAGTCTCGATACCTATTTGCTTGTTTTTCGCGGGACGGATGACAGCATCATTGGCTGGAAAGAAGATTTCCATATGACCTATATGAAGGAAATCCCAGCTCAAAAACATGCTCTTCAGTATTTACAGGACTTTTTTGCCCAACATCCTAACCAAAAGGTTATCCTAGCAGGACACTCAAAAGGGGGCAATTTAGCTGTCTATGCTGCCAGTCAACTTAATCCAAACTTGCAGAAAAACATTATCGCTGTCTATACTTTTGATGCCCCTGGACTTCACAAGGAACTAACCGAAACACCAGGCTATCAAAATATGATGGAAAGAACGAAAGTATTTATCCCACAAGGTTCTATTATCGGGATGATGCTGGAAATTCCGGATAAAAAAATCGTCGTTCGAAGCACCGCCTTAGGTGGCCTTGCCCAGCACGACACCTTTAGTTGGCAGGTTGAAAACAAACACTTTGTCCAACTGGACGAGACCAATAGTGACAGCCAGCAAGTCGATACAACCTTCAAGGAATGGGTTGAAACAGTTCCTGACGAAGAACTGCAACTCTACTTTGATCTCTTTTTTGGAATCATTCTCGATGCGGGCATCTCCTCTATCAACGATCTTTCTTCCTTCAATGTCATTGAACACATTCATCAACTCTTTGTACAAGCTCAATCCCTTACTCCCGAAGAAAGAGAAACCATGGGGCGCTTAACCCAACTCTTGATTGACACCCGCTACCAAGCTTGGAAAAATCGTCAAGGTACGAAAAAGACTTTCTGATACCCTAAGTATCCTCTTCTATGCTATACTTAGTTTAGTGCATTCTTTGAGATTGGAGCCAGTATGAAAATCCATAAAACCGTGAATCCCATTGCCTATGAAAACACTTATTATCTGGAAGGGGACCAACACCTGATTGTGGTGGACCCAGGTAGCCATTGGGAAGCTATTCGCAAGACTATCGAAAAAATCAACAAACCAGTCTGCGCGATTCTCCTGACCCACACCCACTACGACCATATTATGAGTCTGGACTTGGTTCGTGATACTTTTGGAAATCCCCCAGTTTATGTAGCAGAGAGTGAAGCTAGCTGGCTTTATACACCTGTAGATAATCTCTCTGGTCTCCCTCGTCATGATGATATGGCAGACGTGGTCGCAAAACCAGCAGAACACACCTTTGTCTTTCATGAAGAATACCAGCTTGAGGAATTCCGTTTTACCGTTCTACCGACCCCAGGACACTCTATTGGCGGTGTTTCTATCGTCTTTCCTGATGTCCATCTAGTCTTGACCGGAGATGCTCTTTTCCGCGAAACCATCGGACGGACAGACCTTCCTACAGGTAGCACGGAACAACTCCTCCATAGCATTCAGACGCAACTCTTCACCCTCCCTAACTACGATGTCTACCCTGGTCATGGTCCAGCTACGACTATCGCTCACGAAAAAACCTTTAATCCCTTTTTCTAACAAGCAAAAAACCAAGGAAATTTTCCTTGGTTTTTGTCTTACCAAATAATCACACGGTCCTCTGGTGAACGCCACATACCATCGCCTTCTTTGACATCGTAAGTTGTAAAGAAGTCATCGAAGTTTGGTACTTGAACATTGACACGGAGTTTGGCAGGCGCGTGCACGTCAACACTGGCCATGAGTTTCATCAACTCAGGACGGCCTTTCATACGCCAGATACGAGCAAAGTTGTGGAAGAATTCTTCAGCTGAGAAGTCTGGTTCTCTCTTGGCAGCTTCAAGGGCTGCAGCAATCCCTCCTAGGTCGGCAACGTTTTCTGATACAGTTAGTTTTCCATTAATCGTTGCTCCGTAAGATTCTTGCCCATCAAACTGGTCGATAACTTTCTGCGTTTTTTCTTTAAAGGCAGCATAGTCGCTTTCTGTCCACCAATCCTTGAGACTACCATTTTCATCAAAGGACGCACCATTTGTGTCAAAGGCGTGAGAAATCTCGTGAGCAATAACAGCACCAATACCACCGTAGTTGGCAGAAGACGACTGATGCAAGTCATAGAACGGAGCCTGTAGAATGGCTGCTGGGAAGACAATCAAGTTCTTCTGAGGATTGTAGTAGGCGTTGACCATATGAGCCGGCATGCCCCACTCCTTGTAGTCAACCGGTTGGTTCCACTTGCTCCAACTGTGCTTGATTTCCACACGCCCAAAGGCTAGGGCATTCTCAAAGAGACTGGCAGTTTCGTCCACTACCTTGTCCTTGTAGCGTTCTGGCAATTCCTCTGGATAACCGATATAAGGCTTGATGACATTGAGTTTGACAATGGCCTTGTCTCGCGTTTCAGGTGTGAGCCAGTCGTTCTTAGCCAAACGTTCCTTATAAACATCGATCATAGTCGCTACTTTTTTCTCTACGTCTGCCTTAGCTTCTGGAGAGAATTTTTCATGCGCATACCAGAGACCAAGGGCTTGCTTGAAAGGACCTTGGGCCAAGTGATAAGCTGCCTTGATCTTGTCCTGTGCTTCTGGCACACCTGAAAGGGCACGTCCGTAGGCACCTGACAAAACACGAATCTCGTCAGTTAGATAGCTGGTTGAAAGATTGACTACGCCCAAAATCAAAGTCGCCTTAAGGAAAGGCCATGCTTCTTCACTATAGAATTGCTCTGCTGCTTGCCAGAAACGTTCCTCATCTACGATAACCTTGTCTGGAGTTTGTCCAAGAACTGTTTGGAAGAAATCATCCAAAGGTAGGGCAGGGGCAAACTTTTTGAAATCTTCATAAGCGTATGGATGGTAGAGTTTGGCATACTCTGAACCTTCTTCGTTAGAAAGCACCACAGCTGCAATACGACTGTCCAATTCTAATCTCTTCCCTAGTAAGTCTTCGATTTCCTCATCTGAAAAATCATAGGCTTTGAGAAGATTTGCGCTACTTTCCTTCCAAAGCGTCAAGAGCTCCTCACGTTGAGGATGGTCTTCAGCATAGTAGGTTGTATCTGGCAATATTGTTCCTGGTGCACTAGCCCAGAGAACATTGGTTCTGGCATCCATAAAGTCTGGTGATACTCCAAATGGAAGGAAGTTTGGTTTACCAGCTAGTTCAAATTCTGCTAATTTGCTAGTAAAATCTGCAAAACTCTCCAAATCCTGGTATTCCTTAAGCAAAGGAAGGACTGGTTTGATTCCATCTGCTTCTCGTTTATCAAAATCTCTGACCATACTATGGTACTTAACAAAGTTTGCGAGGATAGCATCCTCTGGAACATCCTCACCTGCCAACCACTTGTCCGTAGTCGCCAGCATCAACTCTTCAATTTCCTCATCAAGGTCAATAAAACCACCTGTTCGAGATTTGTCAGCCGGAATGACAGCTGTTTTTTCCCATTCGCCATTGATTGCATCATAAAAATCGTCTTGATAACGTGTCATCTTGTTCTCGCTTTCATATTTTCACTTATTCCTAGCTTAGCAAAAAAATCTAGGGAATGCAATCAAAAATAAATTTCTTGTATCTTTCATTTTATTGTTATTTTATTAAATTTTTTAAAAATTAACTTGACTTAATTTTTTTTTTAATGTATATTAAATACGGGAGGGAGGAATTTGTTATGATACGTATTGAACACCTCAGCGTCTCCTACAAAGAAACGCTGGCACTAAAGGATATCTCACTAGTGCTCCACGGACCAACTATTACCGGAATTATTGGTCCAAACGGTGCTGGAAAATCAACTTTATTAAAAGGTATGTTGGGAATTATCCCACATGAAGGTCAGGCCTTTCTCGACGACAAAGAAGTCAAGAAATCTTTAAATCGAGTTGCCTATGTCGAGCAAAAAATCCATATTGACTACAATTTCCCTATCAAGGTCAAGGAATGTGTCTCTCTGGGACTCTATCCATCCATCCCGCTCTTCCACACTTTAAAGGCCAGCCACTGGAAAAAAGTGGCAGAAGCACTTGAAATCGTTGGGCTCTCAGACTATGCTGATCGCCAAATCAGCCAGCTCTCAGGAGGACAATTCCAACGTGTTTTGATTGCCCGTTGCTTAGTGCAGGAAGCTGACTACATCTTTCTAGATGAGCCTTTTGTCGGGATTGACTCGATCAGTGAAGAGATTATCATGAATACGCTGAGAGACCTAAAAAAATCTGGTAAAACAGTTCTCATCGTCCATCATGACCTCAGCAAAGTCCCCCATTATTTCGACCAAGTTTTACTTCTCAATCGAGAATTAATAGACCTTGGTCCGACCGAAGAAACCTTTACCGAGGCCAATCTCAAAAAGGCTTATGGTAGCAAACTCTTTTTCAATGGAGGTGACCTATGATAGCAGAATTTATCAATGGATTACAAAATTTCCATTTCCTACAAAACGCCTTGATCACAGCTATTGTCATCGGAGTCGTTGCTGGAGCTGTGGGATGTTTTATCATCCTGCGTGGAATGTCTCTCATGGGAGATGCCATCTCTCACGCAGTTTTGCCTGGCGTAGCCCTTTCCTTTATTCTGGGAATTGATTTCTTTATTGGAGCGATCATCTTTGGTTTGATGGCTTCCATCATCATTACCTACATCAAGGGAAACTCTATCATCAAGAGTGACACTGCCATTGGTATTACCTTTTCATCTTTCTTAGCCTTAGGTGTCATCTTGATTAGTGTTGCCAAGAGTTCGACAGACCTCTTCCATATCCTTTTTGGGAATATCCTCGCTGTCCAAGATACAGACATGTGGATTACCATTGGTATGGGGGCATTGATTCTCTTGATTATCGGGATTTTCTTTAAACAACTATTGATTACATCCTTTGACGAGCTTCTGGCTAAAGCCATGGGAATGCCCGTCAATTTCTACCACTATCTGCTCATGGTGCTCTTGACTCTTGTGTCCGTCACCGCCATGCAAAGTGTTGGAACTATTCTTATCGTAGCCATGCTGATCACCCCAGCTGCGACGGCTTATCTCTATGCTAATAGCCTAAAGAGCATGATTTTCCTTTCATCAAGTCTCGGAGCCCTTGCTTCTGTTGTGGGACTCTTTATCGGCTATAGCTTAAATCTTGCAGCAGGATCGAGCATCGTGCTCACAGCTGCTAGTTTCTTTCTCATTAGCTTCTTTATCGCTCCAAAACAACGATATTTGAAACTAAAAAATAAACATTTGTTAAAATAAGGGGCAAAGTCCCAATAAATTGGAGGAATCTAATGAAAAAATTAGGTACATTGCTTGTTCTCTTTCTTTCTGTTATTGCTCTTGTCGCATGTACTAGCGGAAAAAAAGATGCAGCTTCTGGTCAAAAACTAAAAGTTGTTACTACAAACTCAATCATCGCTGATATTACCAAGAATATCGCTGGTGACAAGATTGATCTTCACAGTATCGTTCCTGTTGGTCAAGACCCACACGAATACGAACCACTTCCTGAAGACGTTAAGAAAACTTCTCAAGCTGATTTGATTTTCTATAACGGTATCAACCTTGAAACAGGTGGCAATGCTTGGTTTACCAAATTAGTAGAAAATGCCAAGAAAACTGAAAACAAAGACTACTTTGCAGTTAGCGAAGGCGTTGATGTTATCTACCTTGAAGGCCAAAACGAGAAAGGCAAAGAAGACCCACACGCTTGGCTCAACCTTGAAAATGGGATGATTTATGCTAAAAATATCGCTAAACAGCTCATTGCCAAAGACCCTAGCAACAAGGAATTCTACGAAAAAAATCTCAAAGACTATACTGAAAAACTAGACAAACTGGACAAAGAAGCCAAAGAGAAATTTAACAATATCCCTGCTGAGAAGAAACTCATCGTAACCAGCGAAGGATGCTTCAAATACTTCTCTAAAGCTTACGGAGTCCCAAGTGCCTACATCTGGGAAATCAACACAGAAGAAGAAGGAACACCGGAACAAATCAAGACCTTGGTTGAAAAACTTCGCCAAACAAAAGTTCCATCACTCTTTGTTGAATCAAGTGTCGATGACCGTCCAATGAAGACTGTTTCACAAGACACAAATATCCCAATCTACGCACAAATCTTTACTGACTCAATCGCTGAAGAAGGGAAAGAAGGCGACAGCTACTACAGCATGATGAAATACAACCTTGACAAGATTGCTGAAGGTTTGTCTAAGTAATCCATTAAAAAACGTCGTTCTCACGTGAATGGGCGTTTTTTTGTCCCTTAATTTCCAGTCAAATCATTGGAAAAATCTGACAATTCTCGGTAAAATGGAAGAAAAAAGAATGGAGTAGTTTCATGACCACTTTTCTCGGAAATCCTGTAACCTTTACAGGTAAACAACTGCAAGTCGGAGACAAGGCACTTGACTTTTCTCTTACAACAACCGATCTCTCTAAAAAAACGCTAGCTGACTTTGATGGAAAGAAAAAAGTCTTGAGTGTTGTCCCTTCTATCGATACTGGTATCTGCTCAACGCAAACACGTCGATTCAACCAAGAACTAGCCAACCTTGATAATACCGTCGTTCTTACCGTTTCTATGGACCTACCATTTGCCCAAGGACGCTGGTGTGGGGCTGAAGGCCTTGACAATGCCATCATGCTTTCAGACTACTTTGACCATTCTTTCGGGCGTGATTATGCCCTCTTAATCAACGAATGGCATCTCCTTGCACGTGCCGTCTTTGTTCTCGATGCTGACAATATCATCCGTTATGTAGAATACGTTGACAATATCAACACGGAGCCAAACTTTGAAGCTGCCATTGCTGCGGTTAAAGAACTAGACTAAAATCACAAGCATTATGGCAGAAAGCTAGAGAAATCTAGCTTTTTTTGGTATACTAGATGGAGAGAAAAGACAAGAGGAAACGAATGACGCCAAATAAAGAAGACTACCTAAAATGTATTTATGAAATCGGTACGGAGGTGCAGAAAATTACCAATAAAGAAATTGCTGCCCGTATGCAAGTCTCTCCACCTGCCGTAACAGAGATGATCAAACGCATGAAAAGTGAAAATCTCATCCTCAAGGATAAGGAGAATGGCTATCTATTGACAGATATTGGGCTCAAACTAGTCTCCGAGCTCTATCGCAAACACCGGTTGATTGAGGTCTTTCTAGTTCACCATCTCGACTATACCAGTGACCAGATCCACGAAGAAGCTGAAGTCCTAGAACACACTGTATCCGATCTCTTCGTAGAGAGACTGGATAAACTGCTTGGCTTCCCTAAAACCTGCCCCCACGGAGGAACCATCCCAGCCAAAGGAGAGCTCTTGGTTGAAATCAACAACCTACCTTTAGCAGATACCAAAGAAGCTGGAACCTATCTCCTGACTCGGGTTCACGATAGCTTTAATCTGCTCAAATACTTAGAAAAGCATGAAATTCATATCGGTGACCAAGTCCAAGTCAAGCAGTTTGATAATTTTTCCAATAGCTTTACTCTAGTCAACAAAGACGAAGATCTCCAAGTTAGCATCGATATCGCCAAACAACTCTATGTCGAAAAAATCAACTAAGCCCTTATCCCTGAAAAAAGTTCCTTTCAGGGATTTTTTATTATTTTGCTTGTAAGTCCCATTCGTTTGGTGTAGAATGAAGCTAGATAAAAGAGGGAGGTCTTCCAATGAAAAAGCTCTTTAGAATCCATTTTGCAGCCATTGCAGTCAGCGATTTGCTACTATTAGCTTTTTTTATCATAAGACAAGAGACAGCTTTAGGCTGGCTCCTGCTCTCTGGTTTTATTTTCATCCTTGCTCAGGGACTACTGCTATTTCGCTTGGTCAACCGACTCAAACATCATCTCGCTGAGATTTATCCTCAAATCAATAAAAAGATTCGCTTCTACTATTTAGGGGTTCTCACCATTGACTTTCTATTATTTATCCTTTTAGCCTTCACTAGTTCTCAGCGATTTTCCTCTCTTATGCCAATCGTCACTGGTTGTCATTCTACTTTATATTATATGACGGCTGCCCACCTAAGAGAAAACTATTCAGACTTTTACAACAAACACATCTCTTTCTGGGAGTGTCTATAAACAAAAACCAAGCCAGCTGGCTTGGTTTTCTTATCTATTTTTAGTATCAAGAATGATGGTAACTGGCCCATCATTTACCAGCTCCACCTGCATATCCGCTCCAAAAATACCAGTCTGAACAGGGACTTCCTGAGCTAGCTTTTGGTTGAAAGTGTCATAGAAGGCAGTTGCCATATCCGGCTTGGCTGCACCTGTAAAGGCTGGACGATTGCCTTTCTTGGTATCCGCAAAGAGGGTAAACTGAGAAATAGAAAGGATTTCCCCTTCAATATCCTTGACAGACAGGTTCATCTTGCCTTCTGCATCAGAAAAAATCCGCATGTTGACGAGCTTTCTCACAGCATAGTCCAAATCTTCTTCTTGGTCCTCTGGTCCAACACCAACCAGCAATAAGAGTCCCTGATTGATTTTCCCATGAACCCGACCTTCGATACTCACTTGAGCTTTTTTAACCCGTTGGATAATGATTTTCATAATAGCCTTTCTAGTAAGAGCTAGGATAGTTAGCCGTTGGTCCGTTTGACGGAGTAAACCTCTGGCACACTCTTAATCTTATCCACGACCGTGGTCAGTGTAGAGAGGTTGGAAATACCAAATGAGACATGGATATTAGCAAATTTCATATCCTTAGTTGGTTGAGCATTAACAGTTGAGATATTCTTAGTCGTGTTTGAGAGAACTTGTAAAACATCGTTCAAAAGCCCTGTACGGTTGAGACCATAGATATCGATGTGGGCAGTATATTCCTTGCTTGAGAATTGATCTTCCCACTCCACATCAAGGAGACGTTGCTCGTAGTTTTCTTGGGCACGGAGATTCATACAGTCCACACGGTGAATAGCTACACCGCGTCCCTTGGTAATGTAGCCGACAATGTCGTCACCCGGCACTGGATTACAACACTTGGCAATCCGAACTAGGAGACCTGAAGCACCTTCAATGACCACACCACCCTCATGCTTTACCTTGAGGGTTTCTTTGTTCTCGACCTTAACTTCGCCACCTTTGACAAGCTCTTCTGCCTCCGCCTTGGCCTTGGCACGTTCTTCCTCGCGGCGTTCCTTTTCGGTCAAACGGTTAAAGACGGTAATAGCGCCAATTTCTCCAAAACCAATGGCTGCATAGAGAGCTTCCTCTGTCTTGTAGCTGGTCTTTTGAAGGACCTCGTCCATATGACGCTTGTCCATAAACTTATTGGCTACATAGCCGTTTTCTTGGAACTGGGCCATCAACATCTCACGGCCCTTGTTAACGGATAATTCCTTGTCTTGATTTTTAAAGAACTGACGAATCTTGTTGCGTGCCTTGCTGGTCTTGACCATGTTGAGCCAGTCACGACTCGGACCAAAGGAGTTGGGGTTGGTGATAATTTCAACCTGATCCCCTGTCTTGAGCTTGGTTGTCAGTGGAACCATACGGCCATTGACCTTGGCACCTGTCGCTTTTTCACCGACTTTGGTATGGATTTCATAGGCAAAGTCAATCGGTCCTGAATCTTTTGGAAGGGAACGTACAGCCCCATCTGGGGTAAAGACGTATATCTCCTCAGCCAGGTAGTTTTCCTTTACAGAATCCACAAATTCCTTGGCATCATCAGCCTGGTCTTGGAGCTCCATCATCTCCTTGATCCAGTTCATCCCAATAGCAGATTCCTTGCTGTTGACCTGCCCTTTAATGCCTTTCTTATAAGCCCAGTGAGCTGCTACCCCGTACTCAGCCACCTCGTGCATTTCCTTAGTCCGAATCTGAAATTCAATCGGTCCTTTTGGCCCATAAACGGTCGTATGGATAGACTGGTAACCATTGGCCTTACGGTTAGCGATATAGTCTTTGAAGCGGCCTGGCATGGGTTTCCAAAGTTCATGCACATAACCCAGCATAGCGTAAACATCACTCTGGGTATCTAAGATACAGCGAATGGCAATCAGGTCATAAATTTCCTCAAAGCGTTTCTTCTTATCCTGCATCTTTCGATAGATAGAGTAGATATGCTTGGGACGGCCATAGATTTTCCCTTTTAGATTGCGTTCGGAAGTGTACTCCTCTAACTTTGTCACGACTTCATCGACCAAAGCCTCTCGCTCTCTGCGTTTTTCCTTCATCATGTGAGTGATCTTGTAAAACTCAGTTGGATTGAGATAGCGGAAGGACAAGTCTTCTAACTCCCACTTGACGCTGGAAATCCCCAGGCGATGAGCAAGTGGAGCATAGATTTCCATAGTTTCTCTTGAAATCCGTTCTTGCTTGTCCTTTCGCAGGTGTTTAAGAGTCCGCATATTGTGCAAACGGTCCGATAATTTAACCAAGATAACACGGATATCCTCAGACATGGCCATAAGCATCTTGCGATGATTTTCAGCCAATTGTTCCTCGAGTGATTTGTACTCAACCTTACCAAGTTTGGTCACCCCATCAACGATAATCCGAACATCATGACCGAACTCTCTCTCCAAATCATCCAGTGTCGCATCTGTGTCTTCAACTACGTCATGCAAAAAACCACAGGCAACGGTTACGGCATCCAGCTTGAGCTTAGCTAGAATGCCTGCAACCTGAATGGGATGGATAATATAGGGCTCACCTGATTTCCGAAACTGCCCACTATGACAATCAACTGCGTAAATCAATGCTTTTTGTACAAAAGCAACGTCTTCCTTTGTTAAATATTCTTTCGTTAAAGCGACTACCTGATCGCCCGTCAAATTCACTTCTTTCGGCATCTATACTCTCCAATTCTTCCTACCATTTTATCACTTTTTTAAGGATATGAAAACTAGAAAAGCTCTGTTTTTATGCCTAACCTAAGCAATTAAAAGAAAAAACACTGCAAGAGAGACTCTGCAGTGCTTTGTTATTTTATTTATCTTAGTAAACTGTTTTTTCAGTTTCTACGTCGAAGAAGTGTGCTTTGTTCAAGTCAAATCCAAGTTCAACTGTCGCACCTGTTTGCAAGTAGTCACGAGCATCCACTTTAGCAACAAATTCGTCTTTACCAACTTGACAGTAAAGATGAGATTCTGAACCAAGCAATTCTGATACAGAGATAGTAGCTTTGACAACTGATTCTGGGAATGTTTCAAGGAAAGCAGGTTCTGCATTCACGTCTTCTGGACGAATACCGAAGATCAATTCTTTTCCTTCGTAGCCTTTTTCACGAAGAACTTTCAAAGCACCTTCTGGCACTTTCAAGCGGAAACCGTCAGAAACAATTTCATTGCCTTCTAATTTCACATTGATGAAGTTCATAGCTGGGCTTCCGATAAATCCTGCTACGAATTTATTAACTGGGTTTTTGTAAACTTCTTGAGGTGTACCGATTTGTTCTACACGTCCGATAGTACCTGTACCAGCTGGGTTCTTAGTTGCTGACATGATAACGATACGGTCTGCAAGAGTCATCGCTTCTGTTTGGTCGTGGGTTACGTAGATAGTTGTAGCTCCGATACGACGGTGAATCTTCGCAATTTCAGCACGCATAGATACACGAAGTTTGGCATCCAAGTTTGACAAAGGTTCGTCCATCAAGAACACTTTTGCATCACGGACGATGGCACGACCCATGGCAACACGTTGACGTTGACCACCTGAGAGGTCAGCAGGTTTACGATCCAAGAATTCTTTCAAACCAAGGATTGCTGCTGCTTCTTGTACACGTTTGTCGATGTCTTCCTTGCTGTATTTACGCAATTTCAAACCGAAAGCCATGTTGTCATATACAGTCATGTGTGGGTAAAGAGCGTAGTTTTGGAATACCATGGCGATGTCACGGTCTTTTGGAGCTACGTCGTTGACAACCACGCCATCGATAGATGCAGTACCTTCTGTGATGTCTTCAAGACCAGCAATCATACGAAGAGTCGTTGATTTACCACATCCTGAAGGACCTACGAAAACGATAAATTCTTTGTCTTTGATGTCCAAGTTGAAGTCTTCAACTGAGTAGTGTTCGCTGTTTGGATATTTTTTGTAAATGTTTTTAAGATTTAATTCTACCATCGAGGTGAACTCCTTTTGTCTTTTGATAGTTTTATTATAGATGAAAACGCTTTACTTTTCTATGGCAAGGTGACCAAAAAAACAAAAAAGTTCTGTGCAACTTGCACAAAACTTTAGAGAATATCTGGTAAAATCAACTGATAACAAAGGGTGAGATCCGTCAACTCCTTCAACTGAAGTCCCGTCAATTCTTCCCATTTGTCAATCTTGTATTGGAGAGAATTTCGGTGCAGATAGAGTTGCTGGGCTGCTTTAGTTAGAACAGCACTGTTTTCCCAGAGAGAAAGGATAATTTCCTGAATCTGGTCCTGATCCAAGATTATCTGGTGCAGGCATTCCTTGATTACCTTCAAGTCCACTAGTCTTTCTCCCATACTCCAAAGATAGAGTTGTGAAAAGGTGTGTACACCTTGGTGACCCTGGCGCCACCATGTCTTAAACAAATCTCGCTCCGCTTTGATCAGGTCTGACAGAGCCTGATACCCAGTCTGAGACCAAACCTGACCTAACATGATCGACAGACGAAGACCAAAGTCATACTCTACTGCCTCAATCGTATCAGATAAGATTGAGCGAACAGAGCTGTACTTATCTTGTTGAAGCACAAATACATAATCCTGAGAACCGACCTGTAGCACTGTCAGGCAGTTGGGAAAAAGAGTCCGCATCATGTCTAGCCAAGAGGATAGATTTTCCTGTTGGAAATAGGAAAGATGGCAATAAACCAGCTGAATTTTTTTAAATGTTTGCGGTGCCTGCCCCTTCCCCTCAATTAGATAGGGATACCAAGGATTGAGCGAACGAGCCTGCTCCTGCTGGGTCAAAAGAGCAACCAACTGCTTTTCACGCTCGCTGAGCCCAGCTTCCTCCAGTAAAATCCACTGCTGAGAATCTAAAGGGAGAGTGAGATAGCCTGGTTTCTCAATCGGCTGATCTGAAATCTGAGCTTCAGGGAACCAGTCTTGTAATTCCTTTGCAATCATATCCTAGCCCTCCACTTTTTGGATGCACCAAGCAATTATGGTCTCTAGACGCTCCACATTTTCAGTCAGATGGAGATAGCCCATGACCGCCTCAAATCCCGTGGACATACGGTAAGTCACGACATCTGCATTTTTAGCCTTTGTGTGACTATTGGTATTGCGGCCACGTTTGTAGATTTCTTCTTCTTTTTCCGTCAGGACTTGCTCTTCCAACATGAGGGAAATCAAGCGAGCCTGAGCCTTGGCTGACACATACTTAGTCGCCTCTTGGTGGAGCTTGTTGGGCTTGGTCATGCCTTTGAGAATGAGGTGGCGACGGATATACATGGAATAAACCGCATCTCCCTCAAAAGCTAGCGCAATCCCGTTAATGAGATTGACATCAATCACGAGTCCACCTCACTCCATCCTTGGTGTCAAGGAGCTTAATTCCTTGAGCAGCCAATTGGTCACGGATTTGGTCTGCTGTCGCAAAGTCACGATTCGCACGCGCTTCTTGACGTTTTTGGATCAAGGCTTCGATTTCAAAATCTAATAAATTAATTAGTTTAGGTATTACTGTTACACCTAGTTCTGCTCC
The DNA here is from genome assembly GCF_023109315.1 of Streptococcus oralis. Taxonomy (GTDB): domain Bacteria; phylum Bacillota; class Bacilli; order Lactobacillales; family Streptococcaceae; genus Streptococcus; species Streptococcus oralis_BS. The sequence continues at coordinate 202,211 of NZ_JALDUF010000001.1, read as the reverse complement.
TATAATTGTAATATTGTTCAATGATTTTAGGAGTGATGAGGAAATATTAGTACCAAATAAAAGTAATACAATTACTGGATCAATATCATCTGACATTTCACTAGTAATATTTACAAGAGAATTTACAACTCTAGAATCCAATCTCGGATTCTTTGTATTAAGTACCTCAATAAAGATTCTATTTTGGAGATAATTTCCTTGAATATCTGTTTTTGTTTGATTGTTAGATTCCCAATTCCAAAAATTTAGTTCTTTCTGCAAGTACTTGAATAAGAAATCTGCTATCTTCTGTCCGTGTACTCTTTTTGGTTCATTTAATAAAATGCTATCTATAGAGCGACTTGCATTCTCAATGTGATTAATAACAAAGGAAATTTCATGATATTTTTTACTATTAAAATTCAAAAATGGACTGTATCCCTTCTCATGAAGTACTAGATTCCTTCTCAATAAAGCTCTCTTTTTTTTCTCAACAGCTCTTTTATCGTCATTATTTTTATCGAATTCAAGACGATTAATAACCTCTTCAACAGCACCATATTCCAAAACTTCCTCTAAAAATACAACCCCAAAAACTTCTAGCATAGCCGCAAGAGTTTGCTTGACTGTAGCATCATAGTTACCTGAGTTAATCCATTTGGCTATTTCAAATACTACTGTAATCCCGTTGGAAGCGTTAAAATCCTCATCCATAGCAGCTACAAACTTATCTTTAAAAGCCTGTAACTCTTGAGTATCTACAGTTCTAGTAAATGGTTGTTCATAGGTGTTCTTTAGATACTTGAGATTGGTCTCGGCATCGCGCACTGCTTTTTCTGTAAAATTAATAGGCTTACGGTAGTGTTGAGTCGCAAAGAAGAAACGCAATACTTGACCATCGATAGTTTTAAGGGCATCGTGTACCGTAATGAAGTTACCTAAAGACTTGGACATCTTGACATTGTCGATATTGACAAAACCATTGTGCATCCAGTAGTTGGCAAAGGTCTTGCCCGTTTTAGCTTCAGACTGGGCAATTTCGTTGGTATGGTGCGGAAACTCTAGGTCAGCTCCACCACCGTGAATATCGATAGTATCTCCCAAAAGCTTAGTTGACATAACCGAACACTCGATGTGCCAACCCGGACGACCAGGTCCCCACGGGCTATCCCAAGAAATCTCGCCTACTTTAGCAGCTTTCCAAAGGGCAAAGTCTACAGGATTTTCCTTGCGGGCTGTCTCCTCATCAGTGCGACCTGAAGCACCTAACTCCAAGTCTTCCAGTGTTTTATTAGCCAATTTGCCGTAGTTGTGAGATTTTTCCACTCGGAAATAAACATCTCCTTGACTTTCGTAGGCATAGCCTTTTTCAATCAAATCTTCCACAAAGCGGATGATGTCAGCCATATAATCCACCACACGCGGATGGTAAGTAGCAGGTTTGACTCCCAAGGCCCTCACATCCTCACGAAAGGCAGCAATGTACTTGTCTGCTACTTCCTGAGGCGTGATACCTTCTTCCTTGGCACGGTTGATAATCTTATCATCCACATCCGTAAAGTTGGAAGTGTAGGTAACCTCATAACCACGGTATTCAAAATAGCGACGAATCGTATCAAAAGCCACTGTTGAACGGGCATTCCCCACGTGGATATAGTTATAAACTGTCGGCCCACAGACATACATCTTAACCTTGCCGTCCTCGATTGGGACAAATTCTCGCAAATCACGAGACATGGTGTCATAGATTTTAATCACTCACTGACTCCTTTCTGTTTCTTACAATAAGCTTACAAACCAGACGACCTGTGACTGGCTTCTCTAGCATGCTCAAGTTTATTGACGTAGTATTCACGTTTTTCTTCGACCTCGTGGATGATAGGCTCATCCTTCTGTCCATGAACTCGGACGATCTTAGCCGGAATACCGACAACTGTTACATCACTAGGTACGTCTGCCACGACTACTGCTGCTGCACCGACTTTGGCATTTTCACCGATTTCTACCGGCCCGATAACTTGGGCATGGGCCGATATGAGAGCTCCTTTACGCACAGTCGGATGGCGTTTGCCACAGTCTTTCCCTGTCCCACCGAGAGTCACTCCATGATAGAGCAGAACGCCTTTTTCAACAATCGCTGTCTCTCCAATCACCAAGCCTGAACCGTGGTCGATAAAGACACCTGAATCAATCTGGGCACCTGGATGAATCTCAATCTGGGTCCAAAAGCGCCAAAACTGACTGTGCATACGAGCCAGGAGTTTGAAGCCGTGCTTCCAGAGAAAATGCGAGAGACGGTGGGCAGCCAAGGCCTTGACACCTGGATAAGTCAGCAAAACTTCCAAACTGTTGCGTGCCGCTGGATCATTTTCTTTTACAATATCAATGGTTTCGCGCCACCATCCCATACATTTCTCCTTTTCTTATTCTGAATCTTTTGGTGTTTCTGTAACTTCTTTCTTAGGTTTGTAATCTTTGTGATGACGTGGACGGTGAGGTCGCTCAGACTTTTCGCCTTTTTCATCATGCTCAGGTTTTGGCGGACGAGGAAGAAGTACCTTCATAGAGGCATCGATACGACCTTTTTCATCAATCTTGATAACCTTAACATCGACTTCATCACCAATAGCTACCAAATCCTCGACACGGTTGGTACGAGTCCAAGCCATTTCCGAAATGTGCACAAGTGCATCTGTCTTATCAAAGAGGTTGACAAAGGCACCAAATTTCTCGATACGAACAACCTTAGCATGGTAAACTTCATCCACTTTGGCTTCACGAACCAAACCAGCAATGATTTCTTTGGTACGGTTAATGGCATCTTGGTCGCTAGAGTATATAGAAACATTACCTTCTTCGTCGATATCAATCTTAACGCCAGTTTCAGCGATAATCTTGTCGATGGTTTCTCCACCCTTACCGATGACAATCTTGATCTTGTCCACATCAATCTTGATGGTATCAATTTTCGGTGCAGTTGGAGCCAATTCTGGACGAACTTCTGGAATGGTTGCTTCAATCACATCAAGGATTTCAAAACGAGCTTTCTTGGCTTGAGCAAGGGCCTCAGTCAAGATTTCTGCAGTAATTCCTTGGATCTTGATATCCATTTGGAGAGCTGTAATCCCGTCACGAGTACCTGCAACCTTGAAGTCCATATCTCCAAAGTGGTCTTCCAAACCTTGGATATCTGTCAATACTGTGTAGTTATTTCCATCTGAGATGAGACCCATAGCAATCCCTGCTACTGGCGCCTTGATTGGCACACCACCAGCCATAAGAGCAAGAGTTCCCGCACAGATAGAGGCTTGAGAAGATGAACCGTTTGATTCTAATACTTCAGCTACCAAGCGGATCGCGTATGGAAATTCTTCCAAACTAGGCAAGACTTGAGCAAGGGCACGCTCACCGAGAGCACCGTGACCAATTTCACGACGACCAGGCGCACCGTAACGACCAGTTTCCCCTACAGAGTATTGAGGGAAATTATAGTGGTGCATAAAGCGTTTCTTGTACTCTGGATCCAAACCATCAATGATTTGAGTTTCACCCATTGGAGCCAAGGTCAAGACTGAAAGAGCTTGAGTTTGTCCACGAGTGAATAGGCCAGAACCATGTACACGAGGAAGATAGTCGACCTGCGCATCTAAAGGACGGATTTCATCGACCTTACGACCGTCAGGACGTACCTTATCTTCTGTGATCAAACGGCGTACTTCAGCATGTTCCATTTGTTCCAAGATTTCAGCCACATCGCGCATGATGCGGTCACATTCTTCGTGGTCTGCATATTTTTCTTCGTAAACAGCAGTCACTTGGTCTTTAACTGCTTGAGTTGCAGCTTCACGAGCCAATTTTTCTTCTACTTGGACCGCTTTTTGGAGGTCGCTGTTGTAAGCTGCAATGATTTCAGCTTGCAAGTCAGCATCCACATGAAGCAATTCCACTTCTGCTTTTTCTTTACCGACTGCCGCAACGATTTCTTCTTGGAAGGCAATCAATTCTTTAACAGCTTCATGTCCTTTGAGAAGAGCTTCCAACATGATTTCTTCTGACAATTCTTTGGCACCAGACTCTACCATATTGATAGCGTGTTTGGTACCAGCTACTGTCAATTCAAGAAGAGATTGTTCTGCTTGTTCTTGAGTAGGGTTGATGATGATTTGGCCATCAACATAACCTACTTGCACCCCAGCAATTGGTCCGTCAAACGGAATATCTGAGATAGAAAGCGCCAAGGATGAACCAAACATAGCCGCCATTGGAGCAGAGGCATTTTCATCATAAGAAAGGACGGTGTTAATTACTTGCACTTCGTTACGGAAACCTTCCGCAAACATCGGACGGATTGGACGGTCAATCAAACGCGCCGTCAAGGTTGCGTCTGTCGAAGGACGTCCTTCACGTTTCATAAAGCCACCAGGAAACTTCCCAGCCGCATACATTTTTTCTTCGTAGTTGACTTGAAGTGGGAAGAAATCCCCAGTTGCCATTTTCTTAGACATAACGGCCGCAGTCAAGACAGTTGACTCACCGTAACGCACGACAACTGCGCCATTTGCTTGCTTAGCAACCTGACCAGTCTCAACGATTAATTCACGACCCGCAAAAGTCGTTTGAAACACTTGTTTTGTCATTTTAATCCCCTTTGGATTGATGAAATTATACGCCTTGCCTACAAAGATCAAGATACTAAGGTCGCAAAAAGCAAAGTAAAAATAGGAAACTGGCGAAGTCTTCGATGAAGACAAGACAGTTTATCTTTTTTACACAGCTTTTCGGCCGGGTTCAATTACTCATGATAGCATAAATTGACGCAGTGTGCGATGCACACCAGGAAATCTATCTTTTTCACTAGGGATTCAGCCCGTGTTCAACTATCTAGGCACTTTGAAAAGTTTAAAAATATTATTCTTTAGCATTTGTACCTTTTATAGCAGATTTGAATAGCTAAGAATCTGTTTATACCCTCATCTTTGTATCAAGTACGTACAGAGTCTATTTTATCATACTTTTCTTAAAAAGTGCGGGCTTTTCTATTAAAAAGGAACCATTCCCCTCACCTGAGAAGAATGGTTTGCTTTTTATTATCCTAAAGACTGATGATTAAACAAAGCATGGGTTGCTTGGTGGATGTATTTTGCTGTTTCAGCATTGTTCATGGTGTAGAGATGTACACCTGCAACATCCTGGGTTACCAAGTCCACAATCTGGTCCACGGCATAGGCAAGTCCTGCTGCTCTGAGCGACTCAGGGTCATGCTCGTACTTGTCTAAGATAGCTTTAAATTTGCGTGGAAGGTGGATATTCTCACAAGTCTTCAAGAGACGAAGCGCTTGGTTACGGTTCAGAATGGGCATAATACCCGCATGAATGGGAACATCAATCCCTGCCAAGGTACACTTGTCTTGGAAATCATAGAAGCGCTCATTGTCAAAGAAAAGTTGTGTTACAAGGCTGGAACAGCCTGCATCCACTTTCTTCTTGAGATTTTGAATATCTGAGATTTGGTTTGGCGAGTCAGGATGCCCCTCTGGGTAGCAAGCACCAACAATATCAAAGTGAGGGGCTTGTTCCTTGATGAACTCAATCAAGTCCGTTGCGTAGCGGAAATCCTTTTGTGGCTCCACATCAGGGATAATATCCCCACGCAAGGCCAAGATTTTCTGTACCCCAACCTTATCCAAGTCTGCAATGGTTTCAGCAACCTTTTCCTTGGTCAGATAGATAGCTGGCAAGTGGGCAATAGTGGGAATCGCCAAATCATTCTGGATAAAGTCAGCCAAACGAACCGTTGTTTCCTTGATATTAAATTTATTATTGCTGGCAGTCACACTGATAAAGTGCGGTGTCAGCTCCCGCATATCCTGCAAAGCTGAAATAATTTTATCATTACCCACAGCTGGGTTTGGAGGGAACACTTCAAATGAAAGTGACGGCGTTTGGCGTGACATAGTCATTATCCTTTTCTTTTTGATTTCATGATTGCTGAGCCAGCTAGGGCCAAGCAGTCCCTTGATCAGTCAGTGTCACGAGCGAAATCTTATCTTACAATTTCTCACGCGCAGCTTTTGCTGCTTCGACAAGGCGGATCAAGCTTTCTTTTGTTTCTGGAATACCACGTGTTTTCAAACCACAGTCAGGGTTGATCCAAACTTTCTTGCTTGGAACTTTGGCAAGAATAGCATCAATCGTGTGGTCGATTTCGCCTTCATTTGGCACACGAGGAGAGTGGATATCGTAAACCCCAGGTCCCACTTCTGTTTGGAAGTTTTTCGCTTTGAGTTCGTCCAAGATTTCAAGGTTTGAACGGCTTGCTTCAAAGGAAATAACGTCCGCATCCATGTTGTCGATGGCTGGGATGATATCTGTAAATTCTGAGTAACACATGTGAGTGTGGATTTGCGTATCTGGCGCAACTGTAGAATGTACCAAGCGGAAGGCTGGAATAGCCCAGTCAAGGTAGTCTTCATACCAGTCGCTACGACGGAGTGGCAATTTCTCACGAAGAGCAGCCTCGTCGATTTGGATGATCTTCACGCCAGCAGCTTCAAGGTCAAGTACTTCATCTTTGATCGCAAGGGCGATTTGAAGAGTAGAATCCTTGATAGAGATGTCTTCACGTGGGAATGACCAGTTAAGGATAGTAACCGGTCCAGTCAACATACCTTTGACAGGTTTGTCAGTACGACTTTGTGCGTAGCTAGACCATTTCACAGTGATTGGGTTGAGACGAGTAACGTCACCCCAGATAATTGGTGGTTTCACCCCACGCATACCGTATGATTGTACCCAACCATTCTTAGAGAAGAGGTAACCTGACAAGTTTTGGCCGAAGTACTCAACCATGTCGTTACGCTCGAACTCACCGTGTACAAGCACGTCAAATCCAACTTCTTCTTGCCATTTGATCCATTCGTCGATAGTTTCAGCAAGAAAGGCATCGTACTCTTCTTGTGACAATTCACCCTTACGGAAGGCCAAACGTTTAGCACGAACTTCCTTAGTTTGAGGGAATGAACCGATGGTTGTTGTTGGAAGGGATGGAAGTTTAAAGGCTTCTTCTTGGATGGCTTCACGTTCCGCAAAGGCTGGCAAACGAGTGTAGTCTGCGTCTGTCAATCCAGCGATACGTGCACGAAGTTCTGCATTTTCACCAACACGTTCAGTCGCAAAGAGTTCTTTGTTAGCTGCAAGAGCTTCTGCACCTTGACCATTGCGGATAGCATCCAAGTCACGAAGTTCTTCCAATTTTTCAACTGCAAAAGCAAAGTGGTTCAAGATAGCTGGTTCAAATTCTTCGTTAGCAGTTGTAAATGGCACATGAAGAAGTGAGCATGAGCTTGTCAAGACAATGTTTTCAGCTGGGATTTGCTCAAGAACAGCCAAGCTCTTTTCGTAGTTATTGCGCCAGATGTTTTTACCATTGACAATACCTGCATAAAGAGTCTTGTCAGCTGGGAAGCCACCTTTAACCAGTTCAAGAGTTTTCTTACCTTCAACAAAATCAAGACCGATGGCATCTACTGGCAAGTTCACAAGGTCAGCATAAACGTCACGAACATCACCGAAGTAAGTTTGAAGCAATACTTCAAGACCTTTTTTGTCAGCCAAGAGTTTGTTGTAGAGGTTCAAGAAGAGAGCTTTTTCTTCAGCTGTCAAATCTTTGACAAGAGCCGCTTCGTCGAGTTGGATGCGAGTCGCACCAAGTTCAGCCAATTTCGCAAAAACTTCTTGGTAAGCAACTACTAAACTATCTACAAAGTCTTCTGCTTTCACGCCTTCTTCAAAGTCTGACAATTGAAGGAAAGTGAATGGACCTACAAGGACTGGACGAGTGTTGAGACCAAGTTCTTTAGCTTCTTGGAACTCATCGAAAATCTTGTGACCTGCAAGTTTAACTTGAGTGTCTTTTTCAAATTTAGGCACGATGTAGTGGTAGTTGGTGTTGAACCATTTCTTCATCGGAAGGGCACGAACGTCCCCTTTTTCTCCTTGGTAACCACGACCCAAAGCAAAGTAGCGCTCAAGCTCAGACAAGTCCAAGTTTTGAACTGAAGCAGGTACCACGTTGAAAAGGAAAGCTGCATCTAGGAAGTTGTCATAGTGAGAAAAGTCATTTGATGGAATTTCAGTGATGCCTTTTTCTTTGACAATGTTCCAGTGTTTTGCGCGCAAGTCTTTTGCTGCTGCCAAGAGTTCTTCTTCTGAGATTTCTTTTCTAAAGTATTTTTCAGTTGTAAATTTTAATTCGCGGAATTCGCCCAAACGAGGGAAACCGATGATCGTAGTTGACATGATGTGTCCTCCAAAATTTGTTGTTGAAACTATCTTAACAGAAAAGAAACTGTCTGTATAATTGTAAATAATTAGGCTTTGATATAGTTTGAAACTATATCACTCTTTTGGTCAAAAGAAAAAGACTTGAAACAAATGTCTCAAATCCTTTGTATAGCTTGTTTTGTGGCTGTATTTTAGTTGGAATGCTCAAACGAGATATTGACGATTCTTATAAGTGACTATGGCTTGTTATTAGAAAAGACTATAGGTTGATTTTCTTTTGTAATTCTGATATTTCCCTTAAAAAGTGCGGGCGGGAGCAAATTACTTCGTAATTTCATCCCTAATTTTTGAGCCAAAATGTCTCAAAAATCCCGTTCTAGATAATAATAAATTATTATCTAGAATACCACTATAGCGGGAAATATCCTATAAAAGCTCACTTCGTTCGCCCTTGGCTTTTAAATACAACACAAAAGTTATTAAAAGTAAATTCTAACACTCATAAAAAGAAGACCTTAGAATCATTCTAAAGGTCTCATCTTTATTATTCGAAAAAATTTATGAGAAGAGTTATAATGTGGAGCTAATCCTGACTCTTACTCCAGCTCAATACCTTTCTCTCGGAGATTAGCCAGACACTCCTCATAGTATTCTGCATCATGTTCACTATAGATGGGCTTGCCTAGCTTCTCCTCTGCTAAGTCTTGATAAGAAGAGCAAGTCTTACCACGGTAGTTCTTGTCCAACCACTCTGGACTGACATTGTAGCCACGGTTATCCATCTCCTCCATGATCAAGCGATGATAAGCATAGAGTTGATAGGGCGAGTGAGTAAAGACATAGTCCACCGTCGCATGCTTTCTGCCCCAGCCATTGCCACGAAGAGCACAGCACTCTCGATGTTGCCCCAAAAGTTGCGGACGGGGAAGTTGTGAAATCAAAGCCTCATGCCAAAGTCTCATGGGTGTCTCCTTTCAGTAAAGTCGAATGTTGCAAGTAGGTATTGGGATAGCGATCAAGTCTTCCTTAGAAGCCTGACCATAGCGGTAGCGATCAAGCAAAAGCATATAGTCCTTACGCTCGGCATCTGTCGCTTTCTTTTTGAAATAGCCCCAAATATGCTGAAAGGCATTGCAAACCTGACCCCTGTGTTCTGGGATTTGACAGGCACGGTCAATCATCTCTTGAACCTGACTCAGCTCCACCACTTCTTTCTTTAGATACTGGCGAATGTCATTGTAAATATTGCTGGAATGGCTCAAAACGAGGTATTTGTTTCTAGCCCAGAGTTGTTGGCACTGGGATTTTTGGTTAATTTGTTCCATATTTCTCCTTACTTTCTATCCGTTTCCAGGAAATATGGAAACAAAGTTATATCTAAAAAATGAGCGAATAAAGAGTATTTTTTGTAGAGCCTGATTTTTCTAATAAGTCTTGTTCGACAAATCCTTAAATACCTGAATAAGTCTCTACTAACAACTGAATCTTACGTAAAACTTCTTGCTTTTTCCGTTCACGCGCTCCCTGTCTACGAGAAGTTGGTGGAATAATCGAATCCAAATCAGTCCCACTATTTTCAGCATAACCTCGTTGAATTGATTTGTCGATGAACAATTGATAATCAGCTACAAGTTTCTCAGCCTCAGCTAGGTCGTGAATCGCAATTTTCTTGCGCTCCTTGCCATATTCGTAAAAAGCATTGATAATCCCATCATGGTCTTTCAATTTTTGCAAATCGGTGTCATTTATAAATCCAATCACCAACTCTTCTTTGGCACGAATATCAATACTAGAACGAATCACACGACTAACTTCTGCTTTCATTGCTTCTTTAGACTCTGAGTTCTTCGATTTCTCAACAATCAATGCAAGGATATAATCCAGATTAATCTCATCTGTTTTTAAGAGTTCAATCTCAAATTCAATATCTGAAAGGTCAACACCTAGGTCTTTCGTTCTTTCATAGTTTTTAAGGTTTAAGAATTCATCTCGAATTTCCACGTAAGAACTTCTTAAATCTTGGAGATAACCTTCCGAGATAGGCTTGTCGATTTCTTGAAACTCATCATAATTTCGAAGGACATTATCAAGCTTTAGAAACTCAACAAATAACTTAACAAACTCTTTTTTATCATGCTCTGTTTCAATTTCTTGCGGATTCGGGAATCTTTCCAGAATTTCCTGACAGACTTCTGTATAACCTTTGACCTTGATACCAGTTACCTGATCCACGAAACCATCCATGTATTCGCTAAAACTTTTTTCTAAGATAATATCAAGCTTATTGGTATCTCCAAAGGTTCTAATAGCTTCTTGAGTAGCTTTTTCTAAATCACGGAAACATACGATATTCCCAAAAGGTTTAACCTTGTTAAAAATTCGATTAGTTCTAGAAAATGCCTGAATCAAACCATGATAACGCAGGTTTTTATCGACAAAGAGAGTATTCATGGTCGGAGCATCAAAACCTGTCAAGAACATACCCACTACAATCAACAAATCCACTTCCTTGGACTTAACTCGTTTAGAAAGGTCACGATAGTAATTTTGAAACTCTTTCCCATCAGTCGAAAAGTTGGTCTTGAACATTTGATTATAATCGAAGATTGCCTTAGAAAGGAACTCTTTAGATGAAAGAGGCATGGCTGTATCTTTAGGCTCTAACTCTTCATCTTGAATTTCTCCATAAGCTGACTGTTCTTCGTTAGGCGCAAAGCTAAAGATGGTTGCAACTTTTAAGCGTTTAGCTTCTGGTAAAGCTGCTTGTTGTCGCTGAAGTTCTTCATAGTATAATTTCGCAGCATCAATGCTTTGTACTGCCAGCATGGCATTAAATCCAAACAATTGTTTTTGTTTATGAGTATAGTGTTGATTTCGATGCGTCTTATCATCGTAAACTCTTAACAGATACTCTGTAATAGTTGCTATCCGCTCTGGATGGAGAAGAAGTTCCTTCTCTATCTTTTTGAGTTTCTTCTCATCGAGCTCTCGGCCAACTGCCTTTTCTGCTTCTCTATATTTATTGATTTCAGGCTTGATATAGTTGTAATCAACCTTGAACTTCAACACTTTTTTATCTCGAATAGCATCCGTGATAACGTAGTTATGAAGTTGTTCCCCAAAAACTTCTTGTGTCGTTTCTCCCGTTAAGCTATTTTCTGAGAAAATCGGAGTCCCTGTAAATCCAAATAAAGCATACTGTTTAAAAGCCTTCTTAATACGCTTTTGAGCTTTCCCAAACTGGGAGCGGTGACATTCATCAAAGATTAAAACACATTTTTTACTATAGACTTCATGATTTGGATTTGCTGTTATAAATTTATTTAACTTCTGAATAGTTGTGACAACAATTCGATCATCATTTTCTTCGATACTACGTTGGAGTTCTTTTGTATTGTTACTACCATTGACTGAATTTGGTTGAAATTTTTGATATTCCTTCATGGTTTGATAGTCTAGGTCTTTTCTATCTACGACAAATATCACTTTGTCAATATAGTCCAACTCTGTCGCCAAACGAGCAGTTTTAAAGCTGGTCAAGGTTTTCCCTGAACCCGTCGTATGCCAGATATAACCACAGGCATTGATAGTGCCAAAATTCTTCATCTCATTAGATGAATGAATCTTGCGTATAATACTCTCAGTAGCTGCTATCTGATAAGGACGCATGATGAGCAAGGTATTATCAGAGTCAAAAACACAATATTTAGTCAATACCTCCAAAAGGACTCGCTTGCTCAAGAAGGTAACAGTAAAGTCTTCTAAATCGTGAATGGTTTTATTTTTACGGTCTGCCCATTCACAGGTGAACTCATAATGATTTTTATTTTGAGCTGTTGTATTGGCAAAATAGCGTGTATAGGTCCCATTAGAAATGACAAAAATCTGAATGTATTTGTATAAAGAATTTTCGCTATTGAAGCTTTCCTTACTATATCTATGGATTTGTTCAAAAGCTTCTTTAAGACTACCCCCTCTTCTTTTCAATTCAATCTGAACTAAGGGGAGGCCGTTTACTAGGATGGTCACATCATAGCGGTTGGTATGGCTCCCCACCTGTGTCACTTGATTGATGACCTGCATACTGTTATTGTGAATGTTTTTCTTATCAAGGATGAAAATATTTTTAATCCGTCCATCATCAAATACAAAGTCGTAGATATGATTTTCTTGGATTTTTCGTGTTTTTTCAACCAATCCTTCATTGGGACAGTCCAGATACTCCACTACAAAGCGTTGCCACTCTGCATCCGTAAAGGTCACCTTATTAAGCTTTTCAATTTGAACCTTAGCATTTGCTAAGAGTTCTTCAGGCGTATGAATATTTAAGCGTTCATAGTTGAGATGATTCACCAAATCAGAAATTAACTGATTTTCTAAATCAGCCTCTGTCTGATATTCTCTATCCGTGCGATACTCTGGTTGATACTCAGCCAAGAGAATCCCTTCATTTGTTTCCGCAATTACTTCCTGTACTTTTGAATAATCAACCATAGTATGCTTCCTTGTTTGTTTTAATTGAGATTCTATCTCAAAATGATGAAAGAATTTGTCTAGTAAAGTTTAATAATTGTTCTCTCCAGTATTCATACTGTTTCTGTCTTAGTTCGATTTCTTTTGGAAGACCTTCAGAAAGAGAGTTGGTTAGGGTGTTAAAATTGTCAAGAATGGAGACGATTCTTTTTTGTTCAGTGAGTGATGGCAGTATAAACTGATATCGCATAATAGCCTGCTTATCTCCTCGGGGCATCTTTGAACCTTTTGAATATTGCATATTATAGTAAAAGAATCGATCCTCTGACAAAATATAATACAAATATTTATTTTCCATACACGAGGTTACAGAATTTTGAATTGTTAAGACATCTCCACTATTCCCGCCAACTTGATTAGAGAACCAAATTTTTTTGAGATAAGGTCTGATATTACCAATCAATATATCCCCCTTATTATAGGTTGTAACACTTCCTTGATCAGGTAAAAATGTAGCAACTGTTTTCCCTTTTCCATCTTGCAACAAATTATCAACTCCAACATAAGTTTCAGGAGTCAAATCTGTCACACTAATCCTCTTTTGACTATATTCTGCAACTGCTCCCAACTCCACTCGAATTGGGCCAAAAACCCACTGTAAAAGTTTGATAATTGCAGAGTTGTCCCACTCCTCTACTCTACTCTCAGTGTACTCGCCTTCGGCGGTGAATGTCAAGAGTTTTTCTCTGAAATATTCATACTGTTTTTGACGTAGATCAATCTCCTTGGGAAGTCCGATGTTTAGGTCATTACAAACCATATCAAAGTTGTCTAGAACTTGAACAATACGAGACTGGATTTCGAGGGAAGGGACTGGGATTTTTACATTCTTCAGACTATTCGCATTAAACTGAGGCTGTCCAGCCTTTGAAACTAAATTATTAGCCTGTTTCCAATACAATTCACTCTTTGAAAAGTGCCAATAGTATCTTGAATTCAACTCCTCTGATGGAGTAATTTTAATTAAAAAAGAGGCATACGCGCTAGCTTCATCTGTATCAATAAATAGCGTTTTTCCATAAGTCGCACCTGTTCTAGCCATCAACAAGTCACCATATTTTACTAGATAGTTTCTAGATTCTTCACTTAAAGCAATATATTTTTTATCATTCGACTTGAGATAGCCATTTTCATCAATATCAGTGATTCGAATAAATCTAACATCTCCAGTATCTTTCGCTTTATCAGTATAGCCATAATTAAATTTAGCTACTTCCCCCAGCGTCTTCCACTCAACCTGATAAACCTCGTCTTCAAATGACAAGAGTTTATCTCTATAAAAAGAATATTGCTTTTTACGTGAGGTCAATTCTGAGGTCAATTCTGAGGTCAATTCTGTAACATAATCGATGAATTTGTCAAGTATTTGCACGATTTTTTCTTGAATTTCTATTGGTGGGATAGGAATAGGAAACGATTTTAAAGTTGAAATGACAATGTAAGACATAGCCGCCTTATTTGTATTATTCTCTAAATAAGATTTTAGCCCCTGTTTGATAATGTGTAACAAAAATCGAGCTTTCACATTATGTGAGAAATTTGTCAAAACATATGTTCTTTGATATGCTTCAAATTTTCCTGAATAATACTTAACATCTCCAACATTTGCATTTCCAGCAATTAATAGTGCCTCTGCATTCCACCGAAAGGAATTTATTCGACTTATTTCTTTTGCTGTTGTAAAAAAAGGATACTTCCCATCTTCAACAGACTCATTGGCATTCAATTTACCTGTTTCTATTTTACACACTTCCCCCAACTCTTTCCACTCAACGGGACAGTTTTGGATGTCTTCTAGGATGTTCATCACTTACCTCCTTCCTTGGCTAGATTTTCAATGCTTTTGATTTCCTTGAGGTAATCTTTTTCAACTTGACTGAGGGTTTTGGCTTGGTAGCTCTTATATTCCTTATCTACCTTCTGCTTCATCTGTTCACGAGAGATAGAACCACTATTGTCCAATAAGTCTTCCCCCGTAGCCTGAAGGATACGATCTACGTGAGCCACCCAATCCGCCATAGTCATGACTTCCTCTCGCTCTGCCTGTCTTTCAGCAAAGTCTAGATATCCTGATACAAGCTGATTAAGCCCACGGAGTTCCTTTTCTGTCAGATAGTTCTTGGCAACTTTTGCTTCGGATAAAGTAGGGAGGTCGCCCTTAAAAGTGGTCAAGCCCATAAACTCCTTTTCACTATCAACACGATTGTAGATGAGTTCACTGGCAGTATTATGATGAATGGCATAATGCATCTTGTTTTGGACTGTCGCAAAGAATTTCTTTGCCTCTGGTGAGTTTGCATTGTAGTCACTTGATGTCGCGAAAAGATCTAAAACCTGGCGGTAAAAGACTTTTTCACTTGAGCGGATATCTCGGATTCTTTCCAGGAGTTCTTTAAAGTAAGAGCCCCCACCCAAGTTTTTCAAGCGCTCATCATCCATGGCAAAGCCCTTAATCAGATACTCTTTCAAGACTGTAGAAGCATAGTGTCTGAACTGGATTCCACGAGGGGAACGCACACGATAACCAATCGCCAAAATCATATCGAGATTATAAAAGGCGACTTTTTTTGACTGAGTTTTCCCAGCCATTGCACCGTGACGAGTGGTTGTCAACTGATAGTTGACAACCACTGTTTCATCCAACTCACCATCTTCAAAGATGGCCTTGATATGTTTACTAATATTTTGCTTGGAAGTTTGAAAGAGCTCAGCTAGTTCTTGTTGGGTCAGCCAGACTGTTCCATTATCCAAGTGAAGTTCAATAGCGGACTCCCCGTCATCAGTTCTATAGAGAATCACATCATTTGCCATAGCTAAGCTCCTCGACAATCTTATCTATCTCTGCACGCAAGTGGTCAATCTTAGTAACGGTCTCAGCGATTTCTTTATTAAGCTCATCAATATCAATCTTCTCACGTGTGTCTTCTTGTTCGACATAGGTTGAGACAGATAGATTATAGTCCTGCTCCGAACCAATCACATCATTATCAACAAGAGCAGATTTATAGTCTACATTTTGATAATTCGTGAACAATTCAACTATATGCTCGATATTGCTATCGGTCAAGACATTGTTGTTGGTCTCTTTTTTGAACTCTTTACTCGCATCAATAAAGAGTGTTTTATTTTCAAGTTTATTCTTCGCCAGAACTAAAATCGTAGTTGCGATAGAAGTGCCAAAGAAGAGATTATCTGGAAGGGCAATGACTGCTTCAACAAAGTTGTTATCTACCAGATACTGACGAATGGTCTTTTCAGATCCTCCACGATAGAAAATCCCCGGGAAACATACAATTGCTGCTCGACCTTTATTAGACAAGTGGTTGAGACCATGCATGATAAAGGCAAAGTCAGCTTTTGACTTGGGTGCTAGTTTCCCTGCAGGCGCAAAACGGTCATCGTTTATGAGAGTTGGATCCCCGTCACCCACCCATTTGACAGAGTAAGGAGGGTTAGATACGATGGCATCAAAAGGCTTTTCTTCCAAATGCTGAGGATTTAAGAGGGTATCTCCTCGCTTAATATCAAAGTTATTGTAGTTGATATTGTGCAAGAACATATTCATACGAGCCAAGTTGTAATTGGTCATATTGATTTCCTGACCAAAGAAACCATCTTCTAGGATATGCTCTTCATATTGTTTTTTCATTTGAAGAAGGAGAGAGCCTGAACCACATGTTGGGTCATAGACTTTGTTAATCTTGTCCTTGCCGACCATGACTAGACGAGCTAGTAGTTTAGAGACTGTCTGAGGTGTGAAAAATTCACCCCCACTTTTTCCTGCATTACTTGCATAGTTGGAAATCAAGAACTCATAAGCATCCCCAAAGGCATCAATGTCATTTTCCTCAAAATTGCCAAAGTTTATGCTATTGATACCATTTAGAATGTCAGAAAGTCGTTTATTTTTTTCTGGAACAGTTCCACCAAGGATATTGCTTCGTGTATCCAAGTTATCAAACAAACCTTTGATATCATCTTCTGATTTGAAGCCAATCGCTGATTTCTCAATAGCTTGGAAAATATTGGCCAAGTCTTCGTTTAAATTTTCATTTTGCGAGGTGTTCTTGACGACATTTTCAAATAATTGACTTGGAAGGATAAAGAAACCCTTATCCTCAACTGTACCTGGTTTGAAATCTTGCTCAGCTTCTTGGTCACTTAAGTCAGCATAACGGAAATCTAAGTCGCCAGCCTCATGCTCAGCACGGTCAAAATAGTCGGCCATATGCTCTGAAATAAAGCGATAGAAAAGGATCCCTAGGATATATTGCTTAAAATCCCAACCGTCTACAGCCCCACGCACATCGTCCGCAATCGCCCAAATTTTACGATGCAACTCCTTGCGTTCTGCATTTTCTTTACTTGCCATTTTTACTTTCCTTAATTAATGTATTATCTTTTCTATTTTATCATATTTTCGATAGTAACAAGCAATCGAACTAAGAAAAACCACTCGAACTAGAGAGGACGAGTGGCGGAGAAATTTTTTAAATAAGATTTTTATAATAGTATTCTATAACTTCAATTACTTTGTGACTATATTAAGGCAGTAGCACTTTTTCCATGCCATTCTTGTCATCACTTTTTACAAATACAACTTTCTGTATCCCTGTTAACTCTATCAGTTTTTCTTTCCCAAGAATGATTGCAAGATTCTTAACAATCGAACGTTTAGCTGGCTCATCTAAATAAGTGAAAATAAATCGGTAGAGATACCCACCTTCCTCAGCTAACGCAAAACATTTTTGGAATATTTCTTTATCCAATGGATCTACTGAATGACCGAAAATAACAATATTTTTTGAAGTTTTTTTAGTATAGGGAACGCTTATTCCTCTACTCGGTATATTTATATTTTCGGTAAAATGGGTTACTTTAAAAAACTTCTCAAACTTATTCCCAGTTTCCTTAACAATTCGTTGATAGTATTTCTGGTAAGGAATTATAGCACTGTTGACATCATTTTCCTTATCCTCAATTCCAAAGACCATTGTATTGACCCGATTAAAAGTTCTATCTAAATCAATTCTACCATGTATAAAATGAGTTTTATCCTCAGAAGTTCCGTAGATATTACCTGATGTGTTAGTATAATTAAAGTTTAGTACATAGGAATTGGACAAATCTGATAATGCATCTAGAGCTGTTGGACGTGCTTCAATCGCTTGAACCTCAAAATCTAAATAATTTAAATACGACAGATAGATTTCTAATAGTTCAATTAATAAATCAAGTTTTTTAGTAAATAACTCATTAAGGTTCTCTATGAAAAGTTCTTTTTTATAATTATCCAATTCTTCATCTAGAATTTCATCTTCGAATACTTTTGCAACATAACGTTTTGCGGTGTAATTATTTGTATCTTCTAAAACATCATTAAAATAAGGGTAATAATCAGATCCAATACATTCAGATAATACTTTACTATTTTCTTTAAAAAACAGTATTGCATCTGCAAGTTGAGAAATCATGATTTCAAGGTTAGACCAATTTTCTCCAAGTTTATCCTTGTTATCATTAATAAATTTCAAATACAAATTATCTCTGTATTTCTCAATCCTTATATTTTTAACTTCTAGAAACTCTTGTAGTCTCTCATCAGGATTAGAAAATAATTGTTTTTCAAACTCAATAAAATCTATATATTTTGTTTTTCGACCCATTGCAATATCAAATCCATTGCCTAAAATTAAAATTGTGTTTGCCATGATTTTTTCTCCTCTACATTATAGCTAATTACCAAAATTATACCACGAATCCACCAAAAAAACGCCTTTAGATAATAATATATCTAAAGACGTTTATTTTTATCCAGCTACTTGTTCTGTTTCTTCTACTTTTACTTTTTTATCCTTCTTACTTGAACCAGTCAATCGTCGTTTACTATCTCGGATTGTATTTAGGTCCTTGAGGAGTTTGGTCAGGTGTTCCTTTTCAGGATAGGCTTCTGCACTGGCTGCAGTATAGCGCATAAAGAGGTCGTAGATGCTGGTTAGTTCGGTGCGGACTTGTCTGGTCTTGCCGACTTCCTTGGCAGACTTATGCGCACGCGCCTGACTTTCCACCTTATCATATTCCTCCTGCGCACTAATCACCGCCTGTAGCATGGGTGTCAGTCCTAGACTGGTCACTGCCGTGTGATAGGGTTCTTCACTGAGGGTTTTGAGCAAACTCTTGATTTCTGCCGTTTCCACATCATTGCTGTGCTTGGTGATATCCTTGTACTTAGCAAAGACTGGTTTCAAGGTCTCATGGGCTTCTTTGAGTTTGGTTTCCTTGATCTTAGCAAATCCTCTATGAAGGGTAAAGAGACCGACTAGGGCACTGTCACGATTGCGATCGACTTCGGTCAGATTCGTCGCCTCTTTCTTTTCTACGATAGCTAGTTGAGCTTGGAAGTCTGCTAGCTTTCTCTTGAAGGAAGCAAGGTGCTTGCTATACATAGGCTCGTCCTTATGTGCCTTAGCAAAAACTTCTAGTAGTTGACCCGTGTCTACCATGAGACTTTCAAACTCACGGTTGGTAAAGTTGGTGTAGCTTAGAGGACGGATAGTGAATGTTTTTGTCATGATGATAACCTTTCTTTTTTCATTATTTCAAAAAGGAGTTTTCCCTTAAATTTATAAATCCATTCTAACAGTTACTTTAAAAGATTTGTCCCCCTTCCTCTGAACTGTCAATAATTCCATCTAAAATGTACTTCTCAGAGCAAATCTTTTATTTCCAAAACAAAAAATCTCTATCTGACTGGAAACATTTCCGTCTGTCAGATAGAGACTCTTACTATTTTTAGATTTTAACTTTTCTAGCTTTAGAATACATATAAATTTTAGGAAAGCAGACTATTCGAAAGTTCGAAGACCTCAAAACTTTCTCAGCTAGACCATTCGAAGCTTAGAATGCTCATAAATTTATGTATTTCTTGTCATTCTAAGTTTAGAATGAATATAAACTTTAGTAAATTCATATCTTCGAAACTTCGAATAGCTACCTCCCCTACTCCAACTGGCTTTTAACCTTCTTCTTAGTCAAGATACGGTCGTTTTTGTTAGAGAGAGCTTTGATACGAGCTTCGAGAAGGATTTTCCGTCCGGCCTCTGTTCGTGTGTAGACGAGGTGATAGCGTCCGATAGTAGGCATCAGAAAGTTTAGGAATTTCTGTGCATCTTCCTTGCGCTTGTCAAAAAGACTAGGCACGACATAGTAAGGTGACTGACCTTGTCGAACTTTCTCTGTCTTCAAGAGATAGCGCTGGTTGTCCACTGGAGCAAAGAATTCTCCCACAGTCTGCGCAAACAATTCCTTATCTCTCATACTACCTCCCTTGAGATAGGCGAAAACCAAATAATTTTCCTTATCCTCCTCTACCTGAACACGAGATTGGTCATCTGTTAGATGCCCCGAATCTAGCAGAGCCTTTCGGATCTGCTCACCCAGAGATTGCAAACGTTTATAGGGACTCTTATAGCAGAGGTAGCGCCAAGATGCAAAGGCCAAAAAGAGGAGACAAGCTGCTGTAAGCCACCAAACTCCAGTCAGTCTCATTCTAAACAACAAAACCAATAAATCCACTGCTAACAGCAGCAAAGACATGCGTACCCATTTTAATGCATCAAACTGGAGCATGATTGGAATTTTCTGTTTTTGAGTCGCAACTTCAGTGACAATCTCAAATTGATCTGCCACTACGAGAGAATCGTACCATTTTTTGCGCAAACCTGCTCGATCCTTGGATAACATCTTAATCCGTTCGTTATACTCTCTGATTTGCTTTTTCTTAAAAGGGGGCTTTGGAAAATCCAAACGATCCAAACCGGTCTCAATACTCTCCTGATTATAGGCCAGTCCAAGAAAATGTTCCATACGACGAGACAAGGTTTGCAGATCCTGATTGCTCTCTGGTCTTGGCTCCTCACCAGGAAGAGTGATGAGCGCTTGCGCTTGAACGGCTACCAGATGCCAGATGTTACTGGTCTTTTCTGGATGTCCCGGCCAGATACGAATGGCACGCCCCCGCATCTGGTTACTCAGCATAAAGCTCCCCACAAAGCTTCCGAGGATTAGGGAATTAACACAAGGAGCATCCCAACCCTCTCCGAGGAGAGATTTGGTTCCGACTAGGACTTGGATCCGACCGCGTTGGAAAAGTTCCGTCACCGCCGCTACAATACCCTTAGCCGTACTAAGAAATCCCACCTGCACATAATCCTCTTGGTCTAACTGACCAATAGACGAAAAACTAAGATGAACCTGAGGCAAGAGTTCCTTCAACTCTGCTGCCACATTGGTGGGAAGAATAACGATACTCCCTGACAAGACAGCCAAAGATACAGCTATCTCTTGCTCCTGAGCTTTGCGACGAATGCTTTCAAAATAAGGGAGAACCCCCAACTGAGAAATGGTTGCCTGATTATCTCCCAGATAGGTAGCAAAATCCTTGCGAATATAATCCGCCAAGACGAGTTGTCGCAAATCTTGTCCCATACTCTTATACTCAGTCAGAAAAATATCTGCAATACCAGACAATTTCCCCAAAGACTGATTTAAAATCTTGTCCCTATACTTGGACTTGACTAGAGAAACCTGTCGCTGTTCGATCAACCCCCGTGCTTTTAACTCCGATTCTAACTTTTCCCTAAATCCATTTGAATCCTCGTACCAATCTGGAGTTTGATAGAGAACGCTCTGCAACAGCGTCTCCAGCCAGTAGGAGTTCACCTGAGGCAGACGTTTCGCCCCCAAAAGATTCTCTAAAGAGTCAGGAATGGTCAAGCCCTGAGAATGCATATAGATCAAAATAGCCGACAAGTACTTAGGGTCTTCTAATAGAACATCGGATGAAATATCTCCTTTGAGTACCTTCGAACCTGATACTAGAGCTTGAAAGTCAGGATTGACCAAAAGCTGATGGATATACTCCCACTTTCTATCTTCAAACTGCCTGAGGTGTTCCGACTCTTCAGCTGTTGGTGAACAGATATAAACAAAATCCTGATGAGGGCAGAGGGTGTCTTCCTTGACTAGTTCAGGTACCGTGATTTCTTGGTCAATTTCCCCACACATTCGGATATAGCGTTCCCAAAGTTCAGGTTCGCTGTCATAAGGTGGTGTCGCTGTCAGGGAGATGACTTGCAACTGTCCATACTGCTTGCGAAAGACTTCCAGACTTTTCCACCATTCATTGCGCA
Organism: Streptococcus oralis; assembly: GCF_023109315.1. GTDB lineage: Bacteria > Bacillota > Bacilli > Lactobacillales > Streptococcaceae > Streptococcus > Streptococcus oralis_BS. Next base: position 180,225 of record NZ_JALDUF010000001.1, on the reverse strand, counting down.
GGTGGTGGCATTCGTCCAAGCAAAGAGTAGCAACTTTCTGAGCTCCTAGACTTGTAAGCAAATCAAACCCCACAAAATCCTCTGCTTCTCCATCTTCTTGTGATTGCAATTGGTTCATGGCGCTATGAAAAGCCTGATAGGTCACAATCGTTAATGCCTTCATCTCCTTTAAGTTTTGGGAAACGAGATCTGAAATCTTCTGTTCGTTCTCTAAAAAGGCTGTTTGGATCCTATCTACCCATTGTTCACGAATGGTGACAGTTGGAACCAAGACAAGGGCTGGGTTGCCAAAACGAGCGATCAGCTCGATACCAATGGTGGTCTTGCCGGACCCTGGTGCCGCCACTAGGTGAACATGCCCATCTGTTTGATAGTTCTGAAAACGATCTAAGACTTCCTTTTGGTACTTTCTCCATCTTCCTTTAAATTTTAAATCTAACATTTCTTTCACCATTATATCTCTTGACTTACTCCTTTAATTGTACCACACTTATATAAAAAGCAAGATAAGGAATCAAATTAGTCTTTATAAGAAAAATATGGTATAGTAGAACCATACTATCTATAAGGAGTTTCTATGTCACAGCATAAGCAAATGAAAGCTGTTTCTCCCCTTCTACAGCAAGTCATCAATATCTCATCTATCGTCGGGGGAGTCGGCACCTTGATTTTCTGTATTTGGGCCTATCAGGCGGGTGTTTTACAGTCAAAGGAAACCCTATCAGACTTTATTCAGCAAGCTGGGCTTTGGGGGCCACCACTCTTTATCTTTTTACAAATCCTACAAACTGTTGTTCCGATTATTCCGGGAGCTTTGACCTCAGTGGCTGGGGTCTTTATTTACGGCCACATCATCGGAACTATCTATAACTATATCGGCATCGTGATTGGCTGTGCCATTATCTTTTACCTCGTCCGTCTCTATGGGGCTGCCTTTGTCCAGTCCGTCGTCAGCAAGCGCACCTATGACAAGTACATCGGTTGGCTAGATAAGGGCAATCGCTTCGAGCGGTTCTTTATCTTTATGATGATCTGGCCTGTCAGTCCAGCTGACTTTCTCTGTATGCTGGCTGCCCTCACCAAGATGACCTTCAAACGCTATATGATTATCATCATTCTGACCAAACCCTTTACCCTAGTGGTTTATACTTATGGTTTGACCTACATTATTGATTTCTTCTGGCAGATGTTTTGAGAATAGAATATAGCCTGATACTAAATATACTTTGGTATGGAAATCATACCTATTTTTCGATAGTGAATCGAGGACTTACCTAGCCTTTCCGCCGTGATAAAAACACCTGAAATCATTAGATTTCAGATGTTCGGAAACTTTGAGATATTAGGCTTAAAGTTTAGGTATGGAATTTCAAAGAAAGTCGCTACCGTCCGTCATCACTTAAGGAAAGGCTCAAAAAAATTGTCTTCAAACAGAAAATCCGTTTGGTTGCCCAAGCGGATTTTCTGTTTGTTTTATTTTGCGACACTCTTAGCAAGGACAAAGTTCCCAAGTGTGGCAGAACCATTGCCTGCGACTGCTGGGGTGACAATGTAGTCACGCACGTCTGGTACTGGTAGGTAACCATTGAGAAGAGCTGTAAATTTCTCACGCACACGGTCTAGCATGTGTTGTTGGGCCATAACCCCACCACCAAAGACGATCACATCTGGACGGAAAGTTACTGTAGCATTAACCGCAGCCTGAGCGATATAGTAGGCTTGGACGTCCCAGACAGAACTGTTGAGTTCGATGTTTTCACCACGAATCCCTGTACGAGCTTCAAGACTTGGACCAGCCGCAAAGCCTTCCAAACAGCCCTTGTGGAAAGGACAGACGCCATTAAATTCTTTTTCTACATCCATTGGGTGTTTAGCCACATAGTAGTGACCCATCTCAGGGTGACCCACACCACCAATAAACTCACCACGTTGGATAACACCTGCACCAATCCCTGTACCGATCGTGTAGTAAACCAAGTTTTCGATACGGCCACCAGCATTGTTACGAGCAACTACTTCACCATAGGCAGAGCTATTTACGTCTGTGGTGAAATACATAGGTACGTTGAGGGCGCGGCGGAGAGCACCAAGTAGGTCTACATTTGCCCAGTGAGGTTTTGGAGTCGTTGTGATAAAGCCATAGGTTTTTGAGTTTTTATCGATATCAATGGGACCGAAGGAACCGATGGCAAGACCTGCAAGATTATCGAATTTTGAAAAGAATTCGATGGTTTTATCGATGGTCTCGATAGGAGTTGTTGTAGGAAACTGTGTTTTTTCTACAACATTAAAATTTTCATCTCCGACAGCACAGACAAACTTTGTACCGCCCGCTTCTAAGCTTCCATATAATTTTGTCATGATAAACCTCTTATCTTTGTTTTCTCTATTATAGCACATTTTAAAAGGCTAGATTTCTCAATATTTTAGATTTTCCTCTGTAAATCTTACCATCCAAGTAAAAACGAACAAACATGATATTTGTTCGTTTTGTTTTTAGATTTGATTTTCGAAGAAGACTAGGCTTTCACTTCGATGATAGCGTCACCCTTGACAACTGAACCGCTTGCGACTGGTGTCACAGAAGCGTAGTCTGCTGTGTTAGTTACGATAACCATTGTTGTGTCGTCAAGACCTGCAGCAGCGATTTTGTTTGAGTCAAAGGTTCCAAGAACGTCACCAGCTTTGACCTTGTCGCCTTGAGAAACTTTTTGTTCAAAGCCTTCACCGTTCATAGTCACCGTATCGATACCAACGTGGATCAAGATCTCAGCTCCATTAGCTGTCTTCAAACCGTAAGCATGTCCTGTAGCAAAGGCGATTGATACTTCTGCATCAGCTGGTGCGTAAACCACACCTTGGCTTGGTTTTACAGCAATCCCTTGTCCCATTGCACCACTTGAAAAGACTGGGTCGTTAACATTCTCAAGAGCAACTACGTCCCCAACGATTGGAGTTAGGATTGTTTCATTTTGAGGAGCTACTGGAATGTTACCAGTTGTTTCTTCTTGGACCAAGCGTTCTGTCGCCACTTCAGAAGCAACTTCTTTTTCGTCCTCATAACCAAACATGTAAGTAAGGGCAAAACCAAGAACGAATGATACAGCTACCATAAGAAGGTATTGAAGCAATTGACCGTTACCAACGTACAACATTGTACCAGGAATGATGGTGATACCATTACCAGTACCAGCAAGTCCAAGGATAGAAGCCAATCCACCACCGATAGCACCAGCGATCAATGAAAGGAAGAATGGTTTACGGAAGCGCAAGTTTACCCCGAAGATAGCAGGCTCTGTAATACCGAGGAAGGCAGAAAGAGCAGCTGGGAAAGCAAGTGTTTTTAGTTTAGGATTCTTCGTTTTAACACCAACGGCAACAGTTGCAGCCCCTTGAGCTGTCATCGCTGCAGTGATGATGGCGTTAAATGGGTTCGCATGGTCCGCAGCAAGCAATTGCACTTCAAGCAAGTTGAAGATGTGGTGCACACCTGATACGACAATCAATTGGTGAACCCCACCGATGACCAAACCACCAAGACCAAATGGCAAGCCAAGAATTGCTTTTGTTCCGAAAAGGATGTAGTTCTCAACAACGTGGAAGACTGGTCCGATGACAAAGAGTCCAAGGATAGACATAACCAAAAGTGTCACGAATGGTGTCACCAAAAGGTCCAAGACATCTGGAACCACTTTGCGGAGAGCTTTTTCAAACTTGGCTCCGACCACCCCAATGATGAAGGCAGGAAGAACAGAACCTTGCAAACCAACAACAGGAATGAAGCCAAAGAAGTTCATAGCTGTTACTTCACCACCTGATGCTACTGCCCAAGCGTTTGGAAGTGAGCCAGAAACCAGCATCATACCGAGGACGATACCAACAGCTGGATTTCCACCGAATACGCGGAAGGTTGACCACACAACTAAACCTGGCAAGATGATGAAGGCTGTATCTGTGAGGATTTGGCTGTAAATGGTAACATCTTCTGGAAGTGTCATTCCAAGAGCGTTCAAGAGTCCACGAAGACCCATGAAGAGACCAGTTGCTACGATAACTGGGATGATTGGCACAAAGACGTCACCGAAAGTACGGATAGCACGTTGGAACCAGTTTCCTTGTTTAGCAGCTTCTGCTTTCATGTCTTCTTTAGAAGAGGTTGGCAAACCAAGTGCAACCACTTCGTCGTACATCTTGTTTACTGTACCTGTACCAAAGATGATTTGGTATTGACCTGAGTTAAAGAAAGCTCCTTGAACTTTATCCAAGTTCTCAATCACTTCCTTATTGATTTTCCCTTCATCTTTGACCATGACACGTAGACGAGTCGCACAGTGGGCTACACTGTTGACATTTTCACGTCCGCCAAGGGCTTCGATGACCTCTTTTGCAATATCCTGATTGTTCATTTGCAAAAATCTCCTTATAAAAATTTTGTTCTTGTTTGAAAGCGATTTTATTCGCCCTACGACTATTATTTTATCATGTTTCTAAAATATGTCAAGCGTTTTGCAGGATTTTTTATTTCCTTTCTTTTGTTCCTGATTATTCTTGCTCGTTTTTGAGGGATATTCTCTTTTTCCTCAAAAAAATATCTTTAAACTTGAGGAATCAAGGCTTTTGTTTACATTTTCTTTCATTTTTTCGTGAAAATTTGCCAGATTTCCTTTACTTGGTTTCTGGCAATCGTTTGACATATTTTTCTTTTTTTAACATAAAAGACTTGCTTTTTTTGCCGAAAACGTTTACTATTAATAGAATAGAACTTATGGAGGAAAGATAAAATGGAATGGACAACTGAGCGCCGTTACAGACGCTATGAAGACTGGTCTAATGACGAAATCAAGCAAATCAAGGAAAAGATGGCACAATCTCCTTGGCATACTCGTTACCATGTCGAGCCTAAAATGGGGCTTCTCAATGATCCAAATGGCTTTTCTTATTTTGATGGCAAATGGATTCTCTTTTACCAGAACTTCCCCTTTGGCGCAGCCCATGGGTTGAAGTCTTGGGTGCAGCTTGAAAGTGATGATTTAGTGCACTTTACAGAAACTGGAGTCAAAGTTTTGCCAGATACTCCATTAGATAGCCACGGTGCCTACTCTGGTTCTGCCATGCAGTTTGGCGATCAGTTGTTCCTGTTTTATACAGGAAATGTCCGTGATGAAAATTGGATCCGTCACCCTTACCAGATTGGTGCTTTGATGGATAAGGATGGCAAGATTACAAAGATTGACAAGATCTTGATTGACCAGCCAGCAGACTCTACAGACCACTTCCGCGATCCGCAAATTTTTAACTTTAAGGGACAATATTATGCCATCGTTGGTGGACAGGACTTGGAGAAAAAAGGCTTCGTCCGTCTCTACAAGGCTGTGGACAATGACTACACAAACTGGCAAGCAGTTGGCGACCTTGACTTTGCTAACGACCGCACTGCCTATATGATGGAATGCCCAAATCTAGTCTTTGTAGGGGAGCAACCTGTCCTTCTCTACTGTCCACAAGGATTGGATAAGAGTGTTCTAGACTATGATAATATCTATCCAAACATGTACAAAATCGGGGCTTCCTTTGATCCTGAAAATGCCAAAATGGTAGATGTGTCTCCATTACAAAATCTAGACTATGGTTTCGAAGCCTATGCAACTCAAGCCTTCAATGCTCCTGATGGACGTGCACTAGCAGTAAGTTGGCTTGGTTTGCCAGATGTAGCCTACCCATCTGATCGATTTGATTATCAAGGTGCCCTCTCACTGGTTAAGGAACTGACCATCAAAGATGGGAAACTCTACCAATATCCAGTCGCAGCTATCAAAGAACTTCGTTCTTCTGAAGAGGTCTTCTCAAATCGTACTCAAACCAACAACACCTATGAACTCGAGCTCAACTTGGAGTCCAATAGCCAGAGCGAGATTGTCTTACTTGCTGATAAAGAAGGCAAGGGACTTTCCATCAACTTTGACCTTGCCAATGGACAGGTGACAGTGGATCGTAGTCAGGCTGGTGAACAGTACGCTCAAGAATTTGGCACCACTCGTTCTTGCCCAATCGACAATCAAACTACTACTGCTAACATCTTCATCGACAATTCTGTCTTTGAAATTTTCATCAATAAAGGAGAAAAAGTATTTTCTGGTCGTGTCTTCCCACATGCGGACCAAAATGGTATCCTCATCAAATCTGGAAATCCAACCGGAACTTACTATGAATTAGATTATGGTCGCAAAACTAACTGATGTCGCAAAACTTGCAGGCGTCAGCCCCACTACCGTCTCACGGGTCATCAATAAAAAAGGTTATCTATCTGAGAAAACCATTCAAAAGGTTAATGAAGCCATGCGAGAGCTAGGTTACAAACCCAATAATCTGGCTCGAAGTCTCCAAGGAAAATCTGCCAAGTTGATTGGACTCATTTTTCCAAACATCAGTCATATCTTTTATGCGGAGTTGATTGACAAGTTGGAACACCAACTCTTCAAAAATGGCTACAAGACCATCATCTGTAACAGCGAACATAACTCTGAAAAAGAACGGGAGTACATTGAAATGCTGGAGGCCAATCAGGTCGACGGTATCATTTCTGGAAGTCATAACTTGGGTATCGAAGACTACAATCGTGTGACAGCACCGATTATTTCCTTTGACAGAAATCTATCACCAGACATCCCTGTCGTCTCCTCTGATAACTACGGTGGTGGGGTCCTCGCAGCCCAAACTCTGGTCAAGACAGGTGCCCAGTCTATCATCATGATTACAGGAAATGACAACTCGAACTCACCGACTGGACTGCGTCATGCTGGCTTTGCCTCTGTACTCCCGAAAGCTCCTATTATTAATGTTTCCAGTGACTTTTCGCCCGTCAGAAAAGAAATGGAAATCAAGAATATCTTGACTCATCAGAAACCAGATGCTATCTTTGCTTCGGATGATCTGACAGCCATTTTGGTTATCAAAATCGCTCAGGAACTGGGAATCTCTGTTCCTGAAGAGCTCAAAGTCATCGGCTATGATGGGACTTACTTTATTGAGAACTACTACCCTCAACTGGCGACCATCAAGCAACCCTTAGAAGAAATTGCCCAACTCACTGTTGATCTCCTCTTGCAGAAGATTGAAGGTAAAGAGGTCGCGACAACCGGTTACTTCTTACCAGTCACCCTATTGCCTGGAAAAAGTATTTAATACTCTTCGAAAATCTCTTCAAACCACGTCAGCTTCCATCTGCAACCTCAAAACAGTGTTTTGAGCAGCCTACGGCTAGCTTCCTAGTTTGCTTTTTGATTTTCATTGAGTATAAGCACAAGAAAACTCAGACTGATTCGTCTGAGTTTTTTATGATCTTAAGTTTTCGAGATAGCGCTTGGCTGTCTCTAAGTTAAAGGTTTTGTCTGCGATGAGACGCTCAACGAGGGGAGTAACTTCAGACTCACTAGCACCCGCTAGGAGAGCTAGGGATTTGGCTTGTAATTTCATGTGGCCTTGCTGGATGCCCGTACTTACCAAGGCTTTGAGGGCCGCAAAGTTTTGGGCGAGACCGATGGACACGATAATCTGAGCTAATTCCTTAGCTGAAGGATTTCCTAGTAGTTCATGACTGAGGGCTACACGAGGGTTGAGTCCGATAGAGCCACCCTTGGTCGCTACCGGCATGGGTAGTGTCATCTCACCGACCAATTCTTCTGAGTCCCTATCTAGACTCCATTGACTGAGACCTTGATAGCGTCCATCTCGACTGGCAAAGGCATGGGCCCCAGCTTCGATGGCACGCCAGTCATTACCAGTGGCAATCAAAATGGCATCAATACCATTAAAAATCCCTTTATTGTGAGTCGCTGCTCGGTAGGGATCAGCCTGTGCAAACTGGCTAGCCAAAGCTATTTTCTCCGCAATTTCTCGTCCTTGGTCCCTTTGGGGACTCAAGTAGCGAAAGGCGATACGACAGCTTGCAGTCACCAGAGAATCGGTCGCGTAGTTGGACAAAATTCCCATAAGACTCTGTCCCTGACTGAGTTCTTCTAAGACTGGTTTCAAGGCTTCCAGCATGGTGTTGAGCATATTGGCTCCCATGGCTTCCTGGGTATCGATATGGAGATAGACGACGAGAAAGTCTGTTTCTCCCTTGATCTGCTCTACATGCAAATCACGCGCTCCGCCACCGCGTTTAACGATAGAAGGATAGGCTTGATTGGCAAGTTCCAAGAGTTCGGCTTTCTTACTGGCAATCTTCACTTGCGCTTGTTCAGGATCAGCAACTTGATAAAGGGCTACCTGACCAATCATCTGGCGCTCATGTACTTGAGCAGTAAAACCGCCTGCTCGCTTAATGATTTTGCTGGCATAGCTAGCCGCAGCAACCACTGACGGCTCTTCTGTCACATAAGGAACTGTATAATCCTGACCGTTCACCAAAAGCTCTGGAATGATAGAATAAGGCAGAGAAAAAGTTCCCACTACATTCTCACTCAGCTGATCTGCAACCGCCAAGCTGATTTGTTCATCCTGCTCCAGACTGGTTTGCTTTTCAGGACTAAGGAGCGCCTGAGCTTTCAGTAACTCAAGGCGCTCATGGTATGACTTTTTAGAAAATCCATTCCAACTTAACTTCATTATTTTTCAACCTTGCTATAACGACGTTGGTGGTCGAGAATTTCAACCAAGGCATAGTCTTGATTTTCAAAACCTGCAAACTGGGCTGAACCAGATTCATCCAACTCTACCTCTTCGAAGAAGACTTTTTCATAGTCTTCAACAGACAATGCTGTACGTTGCTTGAGTTTGCTCAAGCGATCCTTATCAAGGTAAGTTTCATAACCTTCTACCAGTTCTCCACTAAAGAACTCTGAAACCGCTCCACTTCCGTAACTGTAGAGGACAATTTTATCTCCAGCCTTCAAATTTTCTGCATTTTCCAAAAGGGAGAGAAGCCCAAGGAAGAGGGAACCTGTGTAGATATTCCCAATCATCTGACTGTAGAGAATGGATTTGTCAAAGTTTTCTTGCAGACTATCCTTTTTTTCCTGAGACAAAGTCTTATCCATCATCTTGCATAAGCCTTTTAGTGCCAACTTAGGGTAAGGTAAGTGGAAGCAGATGGCCGCAAAATCATTCATAGTCCAATCATAACGTTTCTTGTATTCATCCCAAGTCGTCGTAAGACTGTCAAGATATTGCTGAGTTGAGTACAAGCCGTTTACATAAGGAGTGGTTGAATAGTTCGGGCGCCAGAAATCCATAATGTCACGCGTTTGGGCAACATTATCATTGTTAAAGGCCATGGTACGCGGATTTTGCGTAATCAACATCGCCACACTCCCAGCTCCCTGAGTTGGTTCACCTGGAGCCGTTACACCATACTTGGCAATATCGCTAGCGATGACCAAGACCTTGGACTTTGGAGAATTTTCCACATGCAACTTGGCATAATGGAGGGCAGCTGTTGCTCCGTAACAAGCTTCTTTGATTTCAAAACTGCGAGCGAACGGCTGGATACCTAATAGACCGTGAACAAAGACCGCTGCTGCCTTACTCTGGTCAATTCCTGACTCGGTCGCCACGATGACCATATCGATTTCTTCTTTTTCTTTATCTGTGAGGATAGAGTTGCTTGCACTGGCAGCTAAGGTGACAACATCCTCAGTCAATGGTGCAATGCTAATTTCGTTTAACAAGAGTCCCTTGCTAAATTTTTCTGGGTCAACTCCCCTTGCTTCTGCTAGGTCTTGTAATTTCAAGACATATTGACTGGTCGCAAAACCAATCTTATCAATACCGATTGTCATATTTACCTCTGTTTTTTCATTCATTGTAAAAAATCGTTCTATTCTATTTTATCACAAATAGGGACAAATGAGAGAAAAAAGACTTGATTCAACAAATCAAGTCTTTGCTTTGACAGCATTAGGAGGATATGCCTCGCTGTTTTCGGATATAGTAATAAAGTTTCAGAATCACTGTTCCACTTGCCATCCCGATAGAAATGACCAGAGCCAACATAACTACTAGTGTTGCACTGGTAAGGGCATGACTGTAATCGCCTGTCACAAAGAAGGCTGTCGTTCGATAGGATAGATAACCGGGCACCAAGGGGGCAAGAATGGCCAAGACAAAGACCACTGCTGGCGTCTTATATACAATACTTAAAATTTGGCTGATACAAGAACCAACCACCGCTGCAATAAAGGTCGCAACAATAACATTGGTTGGTTCTTTGAGCACGAGGTAGAGGAGCCAGACACCCATTCCCAGAACACCACCAGGTAGGAGCATGGAACGCTGAACATTTAGTACGATTAGAAAGGTGATAATGGCGAGTAAACTCGCCACTGCTTGGAGTAAAATACTTGTTAGAGTCATCTTATGTCATCAAAACCAGGGCGACGGAGGTGCCGGCCCCTAAAGCGAGGGTAATGAGCAAGGATTCAAACATCTTGCTCATACCAGAGTTGATATGGTTGGTCATGATATCCCGAACTGCATTTGTCAGAGCAATCCCTGGAACAAAAGGCATGACGGCTCCCGCTATGATCAAGTCTGCCGTCGAAGGAAATCCTGTATAGCGGGCCCAGAACTGGGCAATCAATCCGAAAACAAAGGCACCCGCAAAGGCGGTTACAAAAGGAATGCGGACAAACTTCTCTACATAGAGAGAAAAAGCAAAACCAAGCAAGGTCGCAATGGCTGCACCAAAAGCATCATAGGTATTCCCCCCGAACATAATCGAGAAAAAAGGGGCACTGAGAGTTGCTGCAATAGTCACTTGGAACTTGGTATAAGGAAGAGCTTGATTTCTGATTTCCTTTAGCCTTTCAAAAGCCGTAGAGAGATCAATCTGCCCTCCGACAAGCTCCCGTGATACTTGGTTCACATCGCAGACTTTTTCGATGTTGTAGGAGGAAGAAGTTACTCGTTTCATACGAGAAATATTGGTATTCTCAATAGAAAAGAAAATAGCTGCTGGCATGGCAAGAACGTTGCAATCCACTATTCCCTGTGAATGAGCGATACGGATCATGGTGTCCTCCACCCGATAAATCTCCGAACCGCTTTTTAAGAGAATGGTTCCAGCTAGCATAATCACATCAATGACGGCATTCAACTCTCTCGATTCGTCCATTTTCTCCTCCTTTTCTGCTTCCTATATTTTATCACAAAAATCAATGAAAAAAAATCTTTGTCATGAAATCATGACAAAGATTCGTTTAATCTCGAGAACTTTCACGGGTTCCTTCACTATTTGATTGACTAGTTGAAGGAGTGTTTCCTTGTTGGTTCCCCTGATTTGGAGTTGTAGAAGAACCTTGGTTCCCACGTTGTGCAGAACTAGAAGATGAAGTTGATGGTGGTGTTTTCGGTTTGTAGACGGAAAGTTTGATACGCGTGCTAGCAAGGTCAACCTGTTCACCCGCTTTTGGTGTTTGATCTACAACTGTACCTTCTGCTGTCCCTTCAGGAGCAGTCGAAACCTCGACAACCTCAATATTGGCCTCTTTTACACCGACAATCTGAGTCAAATTATTCTTTGTAAATTCGAGACTTGAACCAATATAACTTGGCATAGAAACACTTGTTACTCTCTTAGCAACCGTTAAAGTAATTGTGCTAGCTTTTGAAAGATCATAAGTCTTACCTGCCGCAGGACTTTGTCTGAGAATAATTCCAGGTTCGCTTTCGCTGGATTCTTCCTCTTCCATCTTGATTAGATTCTCAGGAACCTTCTTCTCCTTAAGTTCAGCTACGACATCCGTATACTTGCGTCCAACATAATTGCTCAATTGGAAGGATTGCTTACCAGAAGAAACAATCAAATTAACCTTGGTTCCTTCTTTTCGGCTACTCCCAGCTTCTGGATCCGTTCGAATAACACGTCCTTCTGCTACTGTATCACTAGCCTCTGACTTTTCTTCACCGGCTTCAAACTTGGATTTTTTAAGAGCTTCTTTTGCCTCTGCAACAGTTTGTCCAGCCACATCAGGAATAGCAATCGTTGCTGGTGTTCTAGATAAAATCCAGACCAAAGAAGCTGCAACTAATAGAAGACTAGCTAAAAGAATCATATAGCGAGCCTTAAACTTCCGCTTTTTAGTTGGCTTTTGCGTAGGTGCTTGCTCTGGGGTTAATTTCTTTGACTGAGGACGTTCTTCCTGCGCCGGAGCTTTTGGAATCGAGGTCAATGTACTTTGTGGGACTTTAGGTAAAGTCTTCGTATCCGCCTTACTCGCATCGTCAAAGACCAGTTTCGGTTCATTCCGACGATTATAAGACAAGCTAGTTGACAAGTCCATATACATTTCTGAAACAGACTGATAGCGATCAGACAATTTCTTAGCAGTTGCCTTGATGACAACATTTTCCAAAGCCTGAGGGACAGATGGGTTTTCAGCAATGACGGACGGAAGTGGCTTCTGGAAATGCTGGAGGGCAATCGTAACCGCGCTATCTCCATCATAAGGGATATGTCCCGTCAGCATCTCATAGAAGATAATCCCCATTGCATAGATATCACTCTGGAAAGTCGCTTTAGAACCACGCGCTTGCTCAGGTGACAAATAATGAACCGAACCCAGCATCGAGTTGGTCTGGGTCAGACTCGTCTCTGCAAAGGCCACTGCAATCCCAAAGTCAGTAACTTTAGCAGTTCCATCTGGTGTCAAGAGGATATTTTGAGGTTTCAAATCTCGGTGAACAATTCCTCTAGCATGAGCTAAACGCATAGCCAAAAGAATCTGTCCCATAATCCGAACCGCCTCTTCATTTGAAAGAGGATAGTGTTCTTTGATATAACGCTTGAGGTCAAGTCCTGCTACGTATTCCATAGCTAGGTACTGTTGGCCATCTTCCTCACCGATATCTGTTATCCGGACGATATGAGGATGGTCCAGATCCGCCATAGCCCTCGCTTCCCGCTGGAAACGTGCCACAGCAATCGGGTCCGTCTGGTAGTTGGTCCTCAGGACCTTAACTGCCACCTCTTCCCCATCTAGGATCAAATCCTTGGCCAAGTAAACATCTGCCATGCCTCCTCGACCAATCTGCTTGACAATCCGATACCGCCCGGCAAAAATCTTGCCGATTTGGATCATTCTGCCGCCTCCTCGTTCATGTAAACAAGGGCAACCGTAATGTTGTCTAAACCTCCTGCATTGTTAGCAAAACGAATGAGGGTTGCCGCCTTGTCTGCTAGGGAAATATCACTGGTTACAATATCATAAATTTCGCTTGCCGAAATCATATTGGTCAAACCATCACTATTGAGCAAGAGATAATCTCCTAACTCCAGTGTAATCATCCCAAAATCAGGCTGGATTTCATCTTTTTGTCCAATAGACTGTGTGATGATATTCTTTTGAGGGTGAGTTTCTGCCTCTTCTGGAGTCAATTGACCAGCCTTGAGCAATTCATTAACCAAGGAATGGTCACTCGTCAACTGGTGGTATTCTTCTCCACGAATCAAACCGATACGAGAATCTCCAATGTGAGCATAGATGGCTTGGTTGTCAATAAACGCAACAGCTTCTAGCGTTGTCCCCATGCCTCTGTAGGCTTCGTCCTGACCTAGTTGATGAATTTTTTGATTTTCAATCTCCAGGTAGTGGGCAAACCACTCACGAACTTCATTGACTGAGTTAATTTGGGTATCCACCCAATCCACACCGAGGTCTGTGACCGCCATCTCACTAGCGATATTTCCTGCACGGTGTCCTCCCATCCCGTCAGCCAAGATGATCATGGTGCGTCCTGCTCGGTTGACAAAGTGATTGACATAGTCCTGATTATTTGTCCGTTTCTGACCAACATCTGTTAATAATGCTATTTCCATTGTGTCAGTTCCTTCCTATTCTGATATCTTGCGAAATTGGCTGATAAAGAATCCATCACTCCCATACAATTCAGGAGTGATCAGGATGCAGCCATCTTTCAGGATATCTTTGCATTCGTGTTCTAGTTTAACCTGCTCGAACTCGGGATGACTTTCTAAAAATGCCTCAATGACTTGAAAGTTCTCCTCAGAGACAATAGTACAGGTACTATACGTTATTATACCACCTTTACGTAGTGTTTGACAAACACTACCTAATATTTCCAACTGAATTTCTTGTAAGGATGTGAAATCTGCTGTTTCTTTATTGTATTTGATATCTGGTTTGCGGCGCAAGAGACCGATTCCAGAACAAGGGGCATCTACTAAAATCTTATCAAAAGAGTCTCGACCGAAAAACTCATGCACTTTTCTTGCATCCAATTTTTTCGTTTGCACTTGATCCGCCACACCTAGACGTTGGGCGTTTTCTTGGATCAAGTCCAACTTGTGATCATAAAGATCCAAAGCGGTCACCTTTCCAGATGTGAGGTAAGAGGCAATATGGGCTGTTTTCCCCCCCGGAGCGGCACAGGCATCCAGAACCTGCTCATGGCCTTGTAGATCAAGAGTCGGAGCAACCAGTTGACTGGACTCATCTTGGATGGTAATAGCACCCTCTGAGAACAAATCATGTCCCGCAAAGTGTCCCTGCTCCTTGACCAAACCAGAAGCGGCCAAAGGTGAATCACTCGCCTTTAACACGGCCTTGATTTCCTCTTTTCGGCTCAAGTCAGTCACTCGAATGCTGGCTTTGTTGCGCACCAATAGGCTTTCAAAAATAGCTTGGGCTCGCTCTTCGCCGTATTCTTCCTTGAGCTTAGATACTAGCCAAACTGGGAGAGAATAGGCAATGGAATCACGCTTATTTTTTCGCTTAATACTGGCAATATCCGGCCAGCCTTCTCGCAAAATACGACGAAGGACAGCGTTGACCAATTTTTCACTGCCTTTTTTACGGGCTTTGGCTAGTTCCACTGCTTCATTGACTACAGCATGGTCAGGCACCTTATCCAGATAACAGACTTGATAGGCGCTCATAAGGAGTAGGATATAGAGCCAGTTATCTAGCTTGTCTCGGTCTTGGATAAAGTGGGACAAATACCATTCTAAGGTGAGTTTGCGGGCTACCGTTCCGTAAACAATCTCTGTCACCAAACCCTTGTCTGCTGCTGAGAGTTGACTGCCCTTGAGGTGTTTGTTTAAGGCAATATTTGAGTAGGCTTGGTTGACAAAAACATCCTCTAACACTGTTAGAACTAGACTTCTAGCCGTTTCTACTTTAGTCACCAAATCGTTCTCCTACAGTCAATGTCCGTCCAACTCCGTTGAGGAAGGAAGCAATGTCCATCTTAGGTTTACCAGCTGGCTGCACTTGCTTGAGAGATAGAGCACCTTCAGCCGCTGCAACGATCAATTCTTTCTTGCCAATAGAGAGGATCTCACCTGGATTTCCCTGACCTTCTACTGGTAGGGCTTCATAGATCTTAAAGCGGTCGCCTTTGAGAAAAGTATGGGCAACAGGCCATGGATTCATCCCACGGATTTGGTTGAAGAGTTGACGGTTGGTCTTGGTCCAGTCCAGCTTTTCTTCCTCTGGCTTAATATTTGGCGAGAAAGTGACTTGACTAGAATCTTGTGGTTCAGGTTTGATCTCCCCAGCAATATAGCCAGGAAGGGTGTCCAAAAGCAAGTCACGACCAACAATCGCCAATTTCTCAAATAAGGTACCGACATTGTCTTCGTCGGTAATTGGGATACTCCGACGGGAAATCATATCCCCTGCATCCATTTCTTTAACCATTTCCATGATAGTCACACCAGCTTCCTCATCCCCTTGAATCAAGGCATAATGAATAGGAGCGCCACCACGGTGTTTGGGAAGGAGGGATGCGTGAACGTTGACCGCAAAATTCATGCTATCAAGAAGTTTGCTTGGGAGAAACTGCCCAAAAGCAGCGGTCACAATCCCATCCGCTCCTAAATTCATAATCGCTTCCAGATCTGGACTTCCAGATAATTTTTCTGGTTGGTAGATAGGAAGACCTGCTTCTTTAGCAACCCGCTTGACTGGGGTTTCTTGGATCACTTTTTTACGGCCGACAGCACGGTCTGGCTGGGTCACAACTGCTAGAATCTCGTAACGATCATCTGATAACAAACCCTTCAAAACTGTCGCTGAAAAGTCGGGTGTCCCCATAAAGATTAGTTTTGTCATTTCTTCTCCTTCTTATAAAAATTGCTGCGGCTCATGGTCAATACTGAGACGAAGCTCGCTATTTTCCCGTTCTTGAGTCAAGGCCAAGACCTGGTTGAGAGTCTGTCCCAGCTCATCTTCTAAACGGTATTTAATCAAAATCTGGTAATGATAAAGGTTGTGGGTACGGGCGATGGGTTTTGGCGTTGGTCCAAGGATTTTACTAGTTTCCGATAAACCTGAGCGCAAAATCCCCATGACTTCATAGGCACGTTTGACAACCTCTTCTTCTTTCTTGTGAGAGAGGGTAATCCCAATCGTAAAATAATAAGGCGGATAGCCGAGTTGGCGCCTGATACTCATTTCATAAGAATAAAAACCTTCGTAGTCCTGATCCTTGGCAAAACGAATGGCATAGTGCTCTGGATTGTAAGACTGGATCAAGACCTGGCCTGCTTTTTCCGCCCGACCAGCGCGACCAGCCACCTGAGTTAAGAGCTGGAAGGTTCTCTCTGAAGAACGGAAATCAGGCAAGTTCAGGGCCGTGTCCGCATTAAGAACTCCGACCAAAGTCACATTTGGAAAATCCAAGCCCTTGGCAATCATCTGAGTTCCCAGCAAGATATCTGCTTCCCCTCGGCCAAACTGGTCAAGAAGAGCTTGGTGACTGCCTTTCTTACGGGTCGTATCCACATCCATCCGTAGAATGCGAGCCTGAGGAAAGAGTTCTGCCAGTTCATCATATGCTTTCTGAGTCCCTGTACCGTAGTAGCGAATACTGCGGCTTTGACAGTTTGGACAGACATGAGGAATCCCCTTTGAAAAGCCACAGTAATGGCAGTTCATGGTCTTGGTATCCATGTGGAGAGTCAGAGAAATGTCACAGTTGGGGCAAGTATCCACCGTCCCACACTCCCGACACATGACAAAGCTAGAATAACCCCGACGGTTGAGCATGAGGACTACCTGCTCTTTTTTATCCAAGCGGTCTTGGATAGCTTCTAGCAAAGGAGGGGTAAAGTTTGATGTCTCATTCTGCCCGATATAGTCCCGAAAGTCAATCACTTGAACCTCAGGAATAGTGGCCAAAGGATTGGCCCGTTGGGTCAGGCGTAAGTGTTGATAGACGCCTTTTCCAGCCCTCGCACGGCTTTCTAAGCTCGGTGTCGCCGAACCAAGGACCAGGGCCGCTCGATTGTACTGGGCCCGTAGAATGGCGACCTCTCTAGCATGATAACGGGGATTGCTGTCTTGTTTGTAGCTAGCCTCATGCTCTTCATCGATAATCATGATACCCAGATTTTTCAAAGGAGCAAAGATAGCTGACCGAGCGCCAACAACAACTTGGGCATCGCCACGCTCAACCTTGCGCCATTCGTCGTACTTCTCACCATTGGATAGGCCTGAGTGGAGAATGGCTACTTTCTCACCAAATCGAGCAATAAAACGCTCCGTCATTTGTGGCGTCAGAGAAATCTCAGGCACCAGCAAAATAGCCGTCTTACCCTTATCCAAGGCTCCTTGGATAATCTGCAAGTAAACCTCCGTTTTCCCACTTCCTGTAATTCCTTGAAGGAGGAAAGGAGGCTGTTGACTGCCAATAGCACTGACAACGGCATCACGCGCCTGTCTTTGCTCTGGGTTCAGAGACAAAGGTGTGCTTGCTTCAATACCCTCGAAATAAGCGGCTGAGCGTTGCACTTCCTTTTGGACTAGAGTTAAAGCTCCTTGCTCCACAAAAAAATTGACTTGCTCGCGTGAGTAGGACTCTAACAAACTAGCCAGAGGAGCACTCTTAGGATGAGACAGCAAATAGTCTCTCAACTCTGCCTTTTTCTTAGCACGCGCAGAAATCTTAATTTTCTCTAGCTGAGTAGCATCAACCTCATACCAAGACTGGGTCTTGACCTTCTTTTGATCGACTGCCTGGTATTCTAAGCGGAGTAGCCCTTTCCTGGTCAAGCGCATCATTTCTGCCTGTTTGGCAAGGTCTAGAGAAGAAAAGGTTAGCGAATCTTCTGAACCAAACAGACGCTCTCGGTCTGCCTGCCTCAAACCTTCCAGAGGATAGAGAATCTTGTCATAGCTGGAGTTTAAAAATCCCGGCAGCATAGCTTTTAGAATGGAGATTTTGTAAGAAAAGACAGACTTGCGTAACTCCTCAGCCAGCCAGAGTTGCTCTTGAGTGAGAACAGGGGAAAAATCCAGCACCTCCGCAATCTCTTTCAAGTCCTGATCTGTCACTTCTTCATCCGATTGGGACTCCAAGCCTAGCACAATCCCTTGGATCAAACGATTGCCCTTACCGAAGGGGACATGGACCCGCATACCGACTTCCAGCATCTCTACAAATTCCTCAGGGACCTTGTAGCTGTATGGCTGGTCCGTCTGCATCAGGGGAACATCCACGATAATCTTTGCTATAACCATCTTCTCACCTCCTTCTTGTCAGTAAATTCTTGCAATAGAAAAAATAAGATTGAGTCCCCCCAACCTTAAATTTTTTCACCATCTTCTTTTTCTTTAGCAATTTGCTCTTTGATTTTCTTTTCTTCTTCTTCTTTGCGGCGTTTTTCTTCTTCGATACGGAGACGAACTGCTTCACGTTTTCCTTCTGGATCTGGGTGAATCGTAACGTTTCCTGACTCGATTTCTTCCAAAGCACGAAGAGTTGATTTTTCGGACTTAAACTCTTGAGTAGCTGGCGCGCCTGCTTCTAGTTCGTGGGCACGTTTTGCTTCCAAGATTACGAGTGAATATTTTGATGGTACCTTGTCTAGCAAGGTATCAATAGAGGGTTTTAACATCATTTGCTTGTACCTGTTTCCTATAGTTTATCGAGTAGTTGGAGATTTTGGCAACATCTCCTGGTAGTGACCAATGACACGGTCCACACGGAAGTGTTCTGCTTCGATCACACGCTTGACACGTTCAGCAGCGAGGGGCACCTGATCGTTGACAATGGCATAATCATACTCACGCATGAGGGCAATTTCTTCCTTGGCTTTTTCGATTCGTTGGGCAATCACTTCAGCGCTATCTGTTCCACGACCTACCAAACGATCTTGCAATTCATCCAAATCTGGTGGTGTTAAGAAGATAAAGACAGCATCTGGAACCTTTTTCTTAACCTGAAGGGCTCCTTGGACTTCAATCTCAAGAAAGACATCGATTCCCTTGTCTAGGGTTTCATTGACATAGGTTAGCGGAGTTCCATAGTAGTTACCGACATATTCTGCATATTCCAACATCTGACCTTGACGGATCAGCTCTTCAAACTCTTCACGAGTACGGAAGAAATAGTCCACTCCGTCCACTTCACCAGGACGTTGCGCACGTGTCGTCATCGATACAGAGTATTGAAATTGATTCTCAGAATTCTCAAAAATCTCTCTTCTAACCGTTCCTTTCCCAACTCCTGAAGGACCAGAAAAAACGATTAGCAAGCCTCGGTCTGCCATTATATCTCCTTTAGTTAGTCTGTGAAATAAAGTAAAATTTCTCTCGGATACTGATGAGAACGTCAGTTATCCTTCTACAGTCTTTCTATCTAGTGTAACAAAAAAGCAGTAATTTTTCAACTGCTCTTTCTTATTTATTTAGCATAATCTACTGCACGAAGTTCGCGGATCACGGTTACTTTGATATTTCCTGGGTAATCGAGATTATTTTCAATTTTCTCACGAACTTTGTGAGCCAAGATTGTGACTTTGTCGTCCTTGATTTGTCCTGGATTAACCATGATACGGATTTCACGTCCTGCTTGAAGAGCAAAGCTATTTTGCACTCCTTCAAAGCCATTGGCGATTTCTTCCAAATCGTGGAGACGCTTGATATAGTTTTCAAGAGATTCACTACGAGCACCTGGACGCGCTGCACTCAAGGCATCTGCTGCAGCAACGATCACTGCAATGACGCTTTCGGCTTCGACATCCCCGTGGTGGCTAGCAATGGTATTCACCACAACTGGGTGTTCCTTGTACTTACGAGCCAATTCCGTACCAATCTCAACGTGGCTACCTTCAACCTCGCGGTCAATAGCTTTCCCGATGTCGTGAAGGAATCCAGCACGACGGGCAAGAGCTGCATTTTCACCAAGTTCACTCGCGATGATACCAGATAACTTAGCAACCTCAATCGAATGACGCAAGACATTTTGTCCATATGAAGTACGGAACTGTAAGCGTCCCATGATCTTCATCAAGTCTGGATGGAGGTTTGGCGCACCAATCTCATAGGCAGCAGCCTCACCATATTCACGGATTTTATTGTCAATCTCTTGACGGTTTTTCTCCACCAACTCCTCGATACGAGCTGGGTGAATACGGCCATCCTTGAGCAACATTTCCATAGTCATACGAGCAATTTCACGACGAATCGGATCAAATCCTGACAAGGTTACCACTTCTGGCGTGTCATCGATGATCACGTCGACCCCTGTCAAACTTTCAAAGGTACGAATGTTTCGACCTTCGCGTCCGATAATGCGTCCCTTCATGGTATCGTCTGGTAGGTGAACTGTCGAGTTTGTTGACTCTGCTACATAGTCACCAGCGATACGCTGCATAGCCTGAACCAAGATATCTTTCGCAATCTTGTCTGAACGTTCCTTCACTTCTTGCTCTGCCTCACGAATGCGACTAGCAATTTCCTTGGTCAAGTTTTCCTCTGTCTGAGCCAAGATAATATCTCGAGCCTCAGTTTGGGAAAGGGAACTGATACGTTCAAGTTCAGCTTCTTTTTGTCTTTCGACTTCCTCTAATTGCTCTTCACGTGCATCAAGGTTTTTTGCTCTATCAGAAATACTTTGTTCTTTTTGTTCAAGTGTTTTTTCTTTGTTCGTCAAATTGTCGTCCTTACGGTCAAGGCTCGTAGCTCTCTCCGTCAAACGACTTTCAATTTGCTTGAGCTCCTGACGTTCTGACTTAAATTCAGCGTCCACTTCTTCACGGTATTTTCTGGCTTCCTCTTTGGCCTCCAATAGTGCTTCTTTTTTAAGAGACTTGCTTTCGCTCTTGGCTTCATTTAGCAATAAATCCGCTTCGCGCTCAGCTTGTCCTCGTAAATTAGTTGCTTCTTGTTCAGCATTTAGAAGCATCAACTCTGCAGCTTCTTGAGATGATTTCATCTTAGCTGAGATGCTGACATATCCAATGACTAAACCAATGATGACGGCAAAAACAGCAATCGCAAGTGTCATGATTTCCATGTTTTTACCTCATTAAATTTGTTTATCGAATGACATACATTCCTTAATATTCTATCATAAAAAAACGATTTCCACAAACCCAAAATAGAATATGAACTATTGAAATTTAGCTTGAAGTTCAGACAAAGATCTATTTATTTCAAAACTCTCTTGTATTAATTCATCTAATGGAATATGATTAATTTTAATTTGTTTATTTAACTCCATAGGCATGCAATATTTGATAAAATTCTGATATTTTATTTCTTCCAATTCATTCAAGTCTAAGTCATTCATTTGATAATTGTCTTTTATTCTATTGTTCAAAATATCATAATAAATTTCAACTAGACACTCCTCTTTATCAAAGCTAGAAGATTTACATTCTTTAAAATAAACATTTTTGTCTATTATAAACAGATTCCTTAGTCTTGCTTCCCAGAGACACGATAACAATTTAAAATAATATTTAAGTCCGAAAATATCAATAATTTCCGGATGTATTTCTTCCTCTGCAGTAAGTGAAGCATGCACAAAACTTAAACTTACAATCTTCTCTAACATCTCAAAATGAAAATATGCACCTGACTCATAGAACTTGTACCACTCATCTATTTTATAATTTCCTTCATAAGTGATATAAAATTTAAAAAATGATACTAGAATACTATCAGTTCCTATGCGTTCATTCATGCAATCAACAATATAATTTGATATCTTTCCACTAGAATATGGTGGAGGTTTATTCGCTCTATAATCACTCTCAATTATATTCGAAAGTTCTTCAATTGATTTCTGGAACTCTCTTAAACTTGGTTTTTTTACTTTTGAATCTTCGTTTTTATTCTGTGCAACTCTCTCATCTATATCTGCATAATAATTTTTATAAATTATCGCTAAAATCTTCCCAAAAATATCATCTTTCAACTTGCTCTTTTTCAAAATGTTATCAATGACTTCTTCTGTAGATACCATTCGATTATGATTCAGCTTAAATTTATGATTAATGAGTTTTTCCTTTGTTGACTTAATTTCCTCACTATTTAAAATGACAATAATTTTAAATCTTTTATTCTCAGAAAGATAGTCAATATAACCCAATAAATCATTATAATCTGAAGGGTTATCTGATGTTTCTGCATATGAAACACGCTCAAAATCATCAAAAATAATGATAGAATCTCGCTTCATCAAATCCGTTCCAACTGTTTTAAAGAACCATTTAAAAACTCCTCCAACAAGTGGAATAAAGTCCAAATTTCCGAGTATGGATTGTTTTTCTATTTCATTGATCAATATTTTCTCGGCTTGCTCTCTTGTTTTTATCCCAAAGCAGGAAATATAGTAGATTTCTTTCTTTTTGTAAATTTGATTTTCAAAAAACGTCTTTATAAAAAATGTTTTCCCACTCCCCCAAGAACCATCCAACCAGAAAACATTATGGATAGAATCTGAACTATTTAAAAACTCCACCAGATGGGCTTGATAAGGATAGCCCTCCAAGTCATATTCTGGAAATAACTCTGGATCCAGTTTTCCATAACTATCTATTTTAAAAATTATGTCTAAAAACCAGAATAGTATTGGTGGTATAGTCAGTGCTAACAATATTATTACACGATTCACATACAAAATTGAAATAATATCTTTTAAAAAATTATAATTAGATACAAATTTATAGATAGGTAAAGCAAAGCGTTTAAATTGTTCAATCTCAAGTGCAAGATACAGTACCCATATACTGGCTATAAATATTTTGTACCACTCAACAATTCTAACATTACTACTCCATGATGGTCTTTTCAATAAATATTTCAATGGTTTGAAATTCAGAAAAAAATTAAGAATCCTCGTCATTATATTTTTCATATATACCCCTTTTAATCTATATTATCATGATTATACCACAAAATAAGAGCTATAAAGCGGATTCAAGGGACAAGAATCTAGTTATTATACTAATAATTTTTTACTGATTTCTTAACTTAGGAAGTCTGTCATTTTCCAAAAACTTTATCTTCAATTGACTATCTAAAATTTCTAAAATAAAAAAACCTACCTTTCAGTAGACTTAGTAATGATCTTTGAAGGACAAGAAAGCCACGCTATCTCCATCTATCATATAAATCAAGCGATTTTCTGCATCAATGCGCCGCGACCAAGCTCCTTGATAATCATACTTGAGCGGTTCTGGTTTCCCCATTCCTACAAAAGGATCGCGTTGAATATCCTTGATTAATTTATTGATTCTTTTTAATGTTTTCTTATCTTGGTTTTGCCAATAGCAATAATCCGCCCAGGCATCTTCTGTAAATTTGAGCAGCATTCCTCACTCCTCAATCACATGTACCTGAGTACTTCCAGCTCGGACTTGAGCCATTCCTCGCAAGATCTTGTCAGAAAGTTCCTTATTTTGAGCGATTCTCAAGGTTTCCTGAATACTGTCCCACTCGCTCTTTGAAAGGACTACAATATCCTCATCTGGGTTTTTATTGACCACCGTCAAAGGCTCAAATTCATCGTTTACCTTCTTCATGTAGTCCTTTAAATGATTTCGGAATGTTGAATAAAGAACTGCTTCCATAACCATACCTCGTTTTACCTCTTTTCCACTATTATACACAAAAAGAAAGAAATTGTCAGGAACTTGTACAAGATTTTTCTTTTCTATCTATTTATTCGAAAATCTTCTAAAAAAGCCTACCTTTTAGTAGACTTAGTTTGTTTCTATTATGATAGGCACTCTGCCGAAATTCTGCTCTGCGATACTTGGCTGTCCTAGTTGGTAGATCTGGTCTGCCTTTTGGGTCATGGTATCCCAAGGTTCTTTGCCAATTCGGCTGACTAGATGGACCTGCTCTTTCAGTGACTTGAGATGTTGTCTGCCTTTTTCAGTAAAGCCAAGGACATGGATGACTTCTGGCAAGTCGCTTTCTCTGGCCTGCACCAAAATATAAGTCAAGAGGCGTCTGACACGCGCCTTGGTATAACGCTTGGTCGCAACTGCCTCGACCAATTCGTCAACAGACTGGGCTGTTTTGATAGCTTCCTTGATGCGCACAGCCATTTCTTGATTGACCTGATAGATGGTCGTCAGGTCTGGATTTGACAAAATTTGATAGCAGAGCAAGGGAAAATAGTCGTCCCAACTCACCTTACGGGCCTGCTCAAAGAGGGCAACGGAAGGCATAAAGCGTTCTAAGAAATCTTGGTCTGATTGATGCTGACGGAGAGCTGTTGCCGAGGCAAAGTCCACATCCTTATCCACAGAATGGTAACCCGCTCCCTGACGCTGAATCGGCTGAAGCTTGATGTTGCGTCCTGCAACCGCCTTGGCATAGGCCAGAGCAAGGACATGATTGGGCGTATTGCCTGAAAAATCTAGATCTGCAAATTCCTGCCACATGGCTTGGGTTTTCTGGGGGTAGGAGAGTGAATCAGGCAGATTTTCCACAAAATTCTCCATCTCTCGACCGCACTCTGTGTATAAGTCAGCAATTTTCTGATAATCCAAAACTTCCTCTGTCCCAAAAGCTAGAGTATCAATACCCAAGCGAACCAAGATATCTACAGCTCCTTGACCAAAAAAATCTGCTGCCTGAACACTGACTAAAAAGGGCAATTCCACTACCAGGTCTGCTCCATTCTCCAGTGCCATTTGAGCCCGTGTCCACTTGTCCACGATAGCCGGCTCTCCTCGTTGCATGAAATTTCCAGACATGGCCACAATTTTCAACCCCTTCGTCTGCTCAAGCAGGTATTTGTGGCCATTATGAAAAGGATTGAACTCCGCGATAATACCTGTGATGGTCATGATGTTCTCCTACTTCTGCGCCACAAAAAACCAACGGGTAGTGGTTTCTGTTGGTTCCTTGTCCTCAAAGTCCGCAAAGAGTTTGAAGGACTTGAAACCAGCCTGTTCCAACAAAATATCATAGGTCAAGACTTCGTATGTTCGCTCCTCATGCACTTCATCGTGGCGACTAAAGGAACCGTCAGCCTCCTTGATAAAGAAAGTCAACTCATGCACGATGGAGTGAGGGGCTTCGTCCTCATATGTGTCCCAAAGCATGGCAAAATCTTCCGCATTTTCATGGTAGGAATAGCCTGGAAAAACTTCATCTGTCTGGTAGGTCGAATGTACGTCAAAGATGAATACTCCGTCTTCATTGAGGGCATTATACACTTCCTTAAAGACGTCTCCTACCTCGACCTCATCCTGCATGTAACAGATCGAGTCCGAATAACAAGTGACAAAATCATATTTCCCTGCCTTGGACAAATCCAGCATATTGCCTTCAATAAAGTCAATCTTTTGCTTGGCTGAAGTCGCTCTCTTCTCAGCAATCTTCAGCATATCCGCGCTCAAGTCAAGTCCTGTCACATCAAAGCCAGCCTGAGAAAAGCGAACAGACTGGATACCTGTTCCACAAGCCAATTCCAAAAGCTTCTTTCTCTCCTTGGTCTTAGGCAAATGACGTAGCGAAAAATCCGTCCATTTATCGTATAAACTATCATCCATGACCGCATCATAGACCGCCGCAAAGGTTTCATAAGTAGCCATAATTAAGATACAAAGAGCGTTAAAAGCAAGGAGAAAATAGGAAACTTTCTGCTGTATCGTCAGATACAAAGGAAGTTTATCTTTTTCTCGCAGCTTTTAGCTCGTGTTCAGTTTCGAGATGAACAAAACACGACGCCCTTTACCTTTCTATCCATTTTTTCTAAAATAAGCAAATAAAACCCAGTTGACTGCAACTGAGTTCGATTAAAGACAAAGTCTTTTTAAGACTTTCCTTAGGTGATTTCGGACGTCTGCGACCTTCTTCGAAGTTCCAAGACTTAGTTTTGAGCCTAAGATCTCAAAACTCCCGAGTTCTTGAAACATTAATATTTCAAGAACTTTTATCACAACGGAAAGTCTCGGCAATCTCTCACTTCTTACTCAAAATAAGAATAATCTCAATACATTGTCGAATTTCAAAGTAATTTCCATCCGAAGTTCAAGTCATCTTCTACGCCAAAGCTTCAGATAAATCTACTGACTCTGCCTCATGCCATAGTTTTTCTAGGTTATAGTGGGCACGCATTTCTTCTGAGAATATATGCACAACAACACCGCCGAGGTCTAGTAAAACCCAGCCTCCAGCTGCATCACCTTCAACATGACTGCCTTTAAAGCCTGCTTCCGCTACTTTTTCACGGATATTATCTGCGATAGCGTCCAACTGACGGCTATTCATCGAGCTTGTAATGACAAAGTAGTCCGTCACGCTGGTCAAATCTTGTACGTCAAGTGCGAGGATATCCTCCGCACGTTTCTCATCAGCCGCTTTCACGACTAGTTCTAGTAATTCTTTTTCGTTCATTTAGTCCTCTTTCAAATAGTGCACAAAGGCGTTATAGGTTTCAAGGGTTTGGGGATAGATGGGGAATCCCTGATGAGCTAAATGCTCCACGGTACGAGCTGTTTCGTAGGCCACTGCCTTATTGAGCGATAGCTCCGCAATTTCACGCGCCACATCCACTCCTGGAAAGGCACGATTGTGCTCGAT
Organism: Streptococcus oralis; assembly: GCF_023109315.1. Taxonomy (GTDB): domain Bacteria; phylum Bacillota; class Bacilli; order Lactobacillales; family Streptococcaceae; genus Streptococcus; species Streptococcus oralis_BS. Next base: position 153,430 of record NZ_JALDUF010000001.1, on the reverse strand, counting down.
ATAATCTGCGACGTAGATGACTTTATCTAGGTCTGTCATCTGACCAGCACCGACTGTATGGATTTCAATAGCTCGCAGGATTTCTGGATCATGCAAATCCAAATCTTCCTGAATCTTGTAGATGCCAACCATCCCATGCCAGACATTATTACCCCAGTTTTTGAGGTCAGGGTCTAGCTGATAACGGTCAATCAAGTCTAGGAATTCCTGATCTGACAACTTTTTAGCATAGTCATGGAGAAGACCTGCTAGTCCTGCTTTCTCGGCATCGAATCCAAATCTCTCAGCTAGCTCTATGGCTGCACGCTCTACACCCAAACAATGGGTTAAACGTTTTTCAGGCAGAAGCTCTGCCATTCTTTCCAACAAAGCCTCTCGGGAACAGTTGATATAGTCTTGGTATGCCATCAGTAAAGCCCCTCCTTCTCGATGTAGTCTAGCACTGGCTGAGGTAGGAGAAAGTTAGGTTTCCGACCTTGGGCAATGAAGTCACGCACCATGCTAGACGAGATGTCCATGAGAGGCACATCCACCCATATAACTGGATAGGAAGTCCCTGCCTTGTAGCGTGGGCGCTGAACTCCAACAAACTGAACCATGTCGACCAGCTCATCAATTCGGTACCATTTAGGCAGATAGTCCACCATATCAGCCCCGATAATGAAGTAATAATCCGTATCTGGATGTTGCTCTGTCAAAATCTTCATGGTGTCGTAGGTGTAGGAAATGCCCTTACGCTCTAGCTCAATGGTTTCAATGGCGAGGCCTTCAATCCCCTCAATCGCCAACTCAAGCATCTTAAGACGATGATGCTCAGGAATGGTTTCCTTTTTATCTACATGAGGTGGTTGGTATTCGGGCATAAGCAAGACCTGGTCCAGTCCTAACTGTTGTCGTACTTGGTCCGCCACAACAAGATGGGCATTGTGAACAGGGTTAAAATTCCCCCCTAAAATCCCGACTTGTTTGCGTTTTTTCTCCTTGATTTCTGGCTCCAACTCTACCTTGGTAAAGGGAGTCAATAATTCGATTGCCATAGGCTCGTCTTCCTTTAATTCTCTGTAAAAACAGTTTCTTGGAGTTTCAGTCTTAGATTTCTTTGACTTTCTTGGAAATCTTGCGATTTTCTTTCTTGCTGGATTGTTTATATAAAATCAAGATGCGTCCGATTTTTTGGACAGTATCCACACCAATTTCTTCTTCCAAAATTTCAGCTACTTCGTGGATGTTCTCATCTGTGTTTTGTAAGAGAGTAACCTTGATCAATTCACGCGCGTCAAGAGCTTGACGGACGCTGGTCTTGATTTGGTCGTTGAGACCATTTTTTCCGATTTGGATGATGGGTTTGAGGGTGTGTGCCTGGCTGTTGAGGAAGGCACGTTGTTTTGATGTTAATGACATAATTTCTTTAAAAGAGTTTCTTTTTATACTTTTCTGAAGTGGTGACGGACGTCAGCAAAGTCCTTCGGACTTTCATGACTAAAATCTGAGCCTAAGGTCTCAGATTTTCCGTTGTTGGTACAATTCCTTGTACCAACTGACACCACGGCGAAAAGTATTCGTTATGGGCTCGCAATGCTCGCCTTTATATATAACTCTTTCCTTTCTGTGTTTAAATAATGGCTTTTCGTGTGACGACGGCGACGCCTTCTGGTGCCCAGACGGCGACTTTGGCAGTGCCTGTTACGCGGATCCAGCCTAGTCCTGAGATGACCAGGTCTGTCTTGTCCTTAATGGTAAAGACATGCTGGACTAGTTTTGGAAAATCTTCTTTTTCCTTGCTATTTGGTGGTGTGAGAAGGGTTCCGAGGTGCTTGTCGTAAAAAGCACTAGCGCCTTCTAGCTTGGTACGGTGGAGTTTGAGTTCATTGTCAAAGAAAGCAGTAAAACCTTGCTTTTCTCCTGCAATAAAGTCAAAGCGTCCCAAACCACCTAAAAACAGGGTTTGTTCAGGATTGAGTTGATAGGTTTTTGGCTTGATTTCCTTTTTAGGGCTGACATACTTGAGGTTTTTAGCCGTCAAGTAGTGGGCCATCTGGTGACGATGAATGATCCCTGGCGTATCGTAGATATAAGATCCGTCATCAAGTGGAATCTCAATCTTGTCCAAGGTTGTCCCTGGGAAGCGCGAAGTCGTGATGACATTCTGGTCACCCGTAATTTCTTGGATAATAGCATTGATTAGAGTTGATTTTCCAACGTTGGTTACACCGACCACATAGACATCACGGCCCTTACGGTAGTGTTCAATCTTGTCAATGACTTCCTTAATGGCATGCTTGTTTTGTGCCGAAGTTAGGACGACATCCACTGGACGAAGTCCTTCTTCGTGGGCACGTTCCATGAGCCACTGGCTAATCTTGCCAGCCTTTACGGACTTAGGCAGGATATCTTTTTTATTTCCAACCAAGAGGACATCATTGCCTGACACAAAACGTGGCAAGCCTGGGATAACTGATCCATTGAAGTCAAAGATGTCAATGACATTGACTACCAAAGCATCACTGTCTCCCACCTCGTGCAAGAGTTTGAGGAAATCATCGTCCGTCAACTGGACATCTGTGATTTCATTGTAGTGGCGGAGACGGAAACAACGTTGGCAATAGACTTCTCCAGTATCCAAGCCTTTTTCAAGTGCTGACTGGGGGGTGAAACCAAGACCAGCCTTGTCTGTCGTCTGAATGGTTGCTCCACAACCAATACAGAGAATTTCTTCCATAGTTAAATTCCTTTTTTATATGTAATCGGTCCATACTTTTCAGTGATTTTTCGCATGACACGGCGCTCACGAGCCCGATTAATCTGCGTTTTAATGGAGTCGTGTTGGACCAAGGGTTTGACCAAGATCGAGCGAATGCCTGCACGGTGGGCTGCGCGAATATCCGTCATGAGTTGGTCGCCGACCATGACCACTTCATTTTTCTCGTAGTGAAATTCCTTCATAGCACGGTCAATCCCAAATGTGAAAGGCTTCAAGGCCCAATAAACATAATCAATCCCAAATTTCTCAACTGCGCGTTGAACCCGTTTTTTGGTGTTATTTGAGACTACGATGATGCGGATACCTGCGTCACGGAGATCATGTAGCCATTGCTTCATCTCTGGTGTCCCATCAGGGTTGTTCCAAGCAATGAGGGTATTGTCCAAGTCGACCAAAACAGCCTTGATTCCCTGCGCCTGCAGGCTTGGGACTGTCAGACCATAGACTGCTTCCACAGAAAAATCTGGCATGTAGTTTTCAATCGCCATTCTGGCTCCTTTTCTTTTTAATTTCTAGCAATTTTCTTTAAACATTGAGCTAAGACTGCCCATAAAATGAGACTAGCTATCAAAATATAAATCCAAGCATTTGGTTCATCTGTAAACGGTAAGGGAACATTCATTCCGAAAAATCCTGTAATAACCGCAAGGATAGCTAGCAAGACTGAGATAATTGTCAAAGTTGTCAAATTATCATTCAGATTATTATTTAGGATGTTGTTGTAAGAGGCTGAGAGTTGTTGCAAGACTTGAGATATTAAGTCTGTCATTGAAACCAACTGATGGGCTTCAATCATAGCATCGTCAAACTGCTCTCTTTCTACCTCATTAAGATTACGATAAAGAGCATGCCCTTGAATGTGTTCCAAGAGGAGACGATTTTGTTTAGCAGCTGCTGTCAGGTAAACCATACCAGTTTCCAAGTCAGAGAGGGCGAAAAGATTTTTTTTAGTTGTTTTTTGACGAAGAAGTGCACTGATTTCATCCTTACTTTTATCCATCTCTTCAATCACTGGATAGTAAGCATTGCTAATAATCTCTAAACTGGCAAAAAGAAATTTGTAGATTGAAATAATTTCATGGCTTTCAAGGTAGGTTGCCATGCGTTTAATCACATAAGTATTCTTGTGATTGCTGATGGTAATCAGCCGTTGTTTTTCAACGATAAAGGTCATCGGAATCGCTTCATAATATTCTTTGTCTTTTTCTAAATCAAGAACATTATAAATGAAGGTTACCGTCTCCGTTTCACGGTTATAATCCATGTGGGCTCGTTCATTTCTATCCAGAGCATACTCGATGGTTTCCTTGTCCAATCCATAGATGTCAGAAAGATCTTCCATATTTTTAATCTTGTCCACATCAAGGTCTATCCAAGTACGATCGTGACCTAATTTTTTCTCTACAAATAGCATACTCTCTCCTTTACCAAACTCCTTCTATTGTACCACAAATCTGCTAAAATAGTCGGACTATTCAGTACGGGATAAATTACTAACAACGGTAATATTGCGGTTAGGAACAAAGTGAAGAGCTTGATCATCACCTCGCAGTTGTGTTGTACGGATTCCTACGCTAACGACCTTTCCAGAGACGGTAATCGGTCCATTTGTGAGGACCACTTCATCACCCACATCAAGCTGGCGTTCAAAAAGGATGAAGAAGCCATTAATGACATCGGATAGAAAGCCTTGCGCCCCCATACCAATGGCTACCCCAGCAATCCCTGCCCCAGCAAGGAGGCTGGAAACTGGCAAGCCCAAAATAGACAGGATGCAGTAGATTAAAAAGAAATAAAGAATGTAGTTAAAGACATTCTCCAGCAAACGCGAAATGGTCTTTTGTCTTCCTGCATCTCGATTTGAAAATTTAAGTGAGGGCTTGACAATCTTTCGGACAGTAGCGTGAAGCATCTTTTTAGCTATATAAAATAGTAAAAACAAAATCAAAAGAGAAATCACCTTGGTCAAGAGATTCTCTAATATGGTTGTTAAATCAAGTTTATCAAAATAGCGTTGAAAAAAATCTTGCATATAAAACTCCTTTTTCCTATTATACCATAAAATCGTCCTTCTCTTTTCTTTCATAATTATTCAATTATTGTTCCTATTTTCAAAATATCACTTGCCTCTATAGCATATTTATACTATAATTATAAACAATACATTTTGAAGGAGACTGCTATGAAACGAATCATTAGAGCCTGGACCAAGGCCAGCCTCATCAAACGAATCCTTATTGGAATGATTTTGGGAGCGACATTAGGGATGCTCTTTCCAAACCTTACAGGAATTGTTCTGCTTGGAGACCTCTTTGTAGGTGGACTGAAAGCCATCGCTCCTATTTTGGTTTTTGCCCTTGTTGCTAATGCCCTTTCCCAACATCAAAAGGGACAAAATACCAATATGAAGACTGTTATTTTCCTATACTTGCTCGGAACCTTTGCTGCTGCATTGGTAGCCGTTCTAGCTAGTTTCTTACTGCCTGTACAAATCACTCTGACCAGTGCAAATACAGAAGTTGCTGCTCCTGACGGTATCGGTCAAGTTCTCAGCAACCTCTTGCTCAAACTGGTGGACAATCCCTTGAATGCCATTGTTGAAGCCAACTATATCGGGATTCTCTCTTGGGCAGTCGTCTTTGGTCTGGCTATGAGAGAGGCAAGTAAACACAGTAAAGAATTACTGAAAACCATGGCGGATGTCACCTCTAAAATCGTGGAATGGATTATCAACCTAGCTCCCTTTGGAATTTTAGGCTTGGTGTTCAAGACCATCTCAGACAAGGGCATCGCCAGTCTGGCAAACTATGGTGTCCTCCTAGGACTTTTGATTGCTACCATGGCTTTTGTTGCTCTCATCGTCAACCCACTCATCGCCTTTCTTTTTATGAGGAAAAATCCCTATCCCCTTGTTTTGAAATGTCTACGTGTCAGTGGTATTACAGCCTTTTTCACTCGTAGCTCTGCTGCCAATATCCCGGTCAATATGAAACTTTGCCAAGACCTGGGACTGAATCCTGACACCTACTCTGTTTCCATCCCGCTTGGGTCGACCATCAATATGGCTGGCGCTGCCGTTACCATAAATGTCCTGACCCTGGCTGCTGTCAATACACTCGGAATCTCGGTAGACTTTGGGACAGCATTTGTGCTCAGTGTAGTAGCTGCCATTTCTGCCTGCGGGGCATCTGGAATTGCTGGGGGATCGCTTCTCCTCATTCCTGTCGCTTGTAGCCTCTTTGGGATTTCCAACGACTTGGCTATGCAGGTTGTCGGAGTCGGTTTTGTGATCGGAGTTGTTCAAGACTCCTGCGAAACAGCCCTGAACTCTTCTACAGATGTTCTCTTTACAGCGGTTGCCGAGTATGCTACAAACCGAAAACCTCGGCCCTAGTACCTGATTCCTCGTTAAACACTCGATTCTATTAGTTTAGGAAATTCTCATGTCTATCACCCAACGTACGACAAAACTGATCTTAGCGACCTGTCTCGCTTGTTTTCTCGCTTATTTTTTGGATTTATCTTCAGCTGTTTCAGCTGGTATTATCGCCCTCTTAAGCCTTTCTGACACGCGCCGAAGCACACTGAAATTAGCACGTAACCGCCTCTTCTCCATGCTCCTAGCGCTCGCTATCGGCGTTCTAGCCTTTCAGCTTACGGGCTTTCACATCTGGAGTCTAGGCCTCTATCTGGCTCTCTATGTGCCTCTAGCCTATAAAATGGGTTGGGAAATCGGCATCACCCCTAGCAGTGTCTTGGTCGGTCATCTCTTGGTACAGGAGTCTACTTCTTCAGAACTCTTGCTCAATGAAGTGCTTCTCTTTCTCATCGGGACAAGCTTTGCTCTGTTGGTCAACCTTTACATGCCCTCTCGTGAGAAAGCCATTCAAAGCTACCACCTTCAGGTCGAAGAAAAGTTAAAAGACATCCTGCTTCGCTTTAAATACTATCTGTCAAGAGGAGACGGACGCAATCAAGCCCAACTCGTTGACCAATTAGACAACCTCCTCGATGAAGCTCTCAAACTGGTCTACCTGGATCACTCGGATCATCTCTTTCACCAGACGGACTACCACATCCACTACTTTGAGATGAGGCAGAGACAAAGTCGCATCCTGCGAAATATGGCCCAGCAGATCAATACCTGTCACCTAGCCGCCAGTGAGAGTTTGATCTTGGCCCAGCTCTTTTCAAAGATTGCTGCCCAGCTAAGTCAGACCAATCCTGCTCATGACCTACTTGATGACATCGAACGCTATCTGCAAGTCTTCCGCAATCGGAGTCTCCCTAAAACACGTGAGGAGTTTGAAACCCGTGCCACCCTCCTGCAGCTACTACGCGAAGCCGAAACCTTCATCCAGGTCAAGGTCGATTTTTACCAGAAATATGGAAACTAAAACGCAAAGAACCTCAGAGGAAGTCCTCTGAGGTTCTTGTTTTCCCTTAACTCCAATTATCTTTACTGCACAGAAATTAGTCTAACCCACCTTATTTATCCATGCAGAATTTAGAGAGTAATTAGAAAAATCTTTTGCCTAGTGAAGCGCCTAGCCAAGTTCCATAGAAACTTGGCGTTACTTACTTAGATTGTTACACATTCAAATAAATTTACTGAGCTACGACACTGAGTTTTACAAATGGAATCGATTTGTAAAACTCAGTTAGTGAGGCAGTTAGGTAGTTCAATTCTTTACCATTACGACGGAAAAATCCACGAATCGATAATATTCGTGGATTTTTACTAGTGAAGCGTTTAGGTAGACCGCCATAGCGGTTACCGTCAAATGACAGCAACTTTATGTTGCTAGTCATTTGTAACGATTTACATTTTTTCTTCCAACTCTACATCTGGATACTTGTCCGCAAACCAGCGGAGGGCAAAGTCATTTTCAAAGAGGAAGACTGGTTGGTCGAAGCGGTCCTTGGCCAAAATATTGCGGCTTGAGGACATCCGTTCATCCAAGTCCTCAGGCTTGATCCAACGAACGGTCTTTTTACCCATTGGGCTCATGACTACTTCTGCATTGTACTCGCCTTCCATGCGGTGCTTAAAGACTTCAAACTGGAGTTGTCCCACAGCCCCTAGCATGTACTCGCCAGTTTGGTAATTCTTATAAAGCTGAATGGCTCCTTCTTGCACCAATTGCTCAATCCCTTTGTGGAAAGATTTTTGTTTCATAACGTTCTTAGCAGAAACTTTCATGAAAATCTCAGGGGTAAAGGTTGGCAGTGGTTCAAATTCAAACTTATTTTTTCCAACTGTCAAGGTATCCCCAACCTGATAAGTACCAGTATCGTAAACCCCGATAATATCACCTGCCACGGCATTGGTCACATTCTCACGACTTTCCGCCATAAACTGGGTGACATTAGAAAGCTTGGCAGTCTTCCCAGTACGAGGAAGGTTAACACTCATCCCACGCTCAAATTCGCCCGATACGATACGGACAAAGGCAATACGGTCACGGTGACGAGGATCCATGTTGGCTTGGATTTTAAAAACGAATCCTGAGAAATCCTTGTCATAAGGATCCACAATTTCGCCATCTGTTTTCTTGTGCCCATGTGGTTCTGGAGCAAACTTAAGGAAGGTTTCAAGGAAGGTCTGCACCCCAAAGTTTGTCAAGGCTGAACCAAAGAAGACTGGTGTTAATTCACCCGCTAAAATAGCTTCTTCTGAAAATTCATTTCCCGCTTCTTGCAAAAGTTCGATGTCGTCCTTAACCTGAGCGTAGAAAGGATTGCTGCCAAAAAGCTGGTCACCTTCTTCTAGACTAGCAAAACGCTCATCCCCTTTATAGAGCTCTAAACGTTGGTTATAGAGGTCATACAAGCCCTCAAAAGCTTTCCCCATCCCGATTGGCCAGTTCATTGGATAACTTGCAATACCTAGGACTTCTTCTAGTTCTTGCAAGAGATCTAGTGGTTCACGGCCATCACGGTCCAGCTTGTTCATAAAGGTAAAGACTGGAATGCCACGGTGCTTCACAACCTCAAACAATTTCTTGGTTTGGGCCTCGATACCCTTGGCAGAGTCGACGACCATGACCGCAGCATCCACCGCCATCAAGGTACGATAAGTATCTTCTGAGAAGTCCTCGTGCCCTGGTGTGTCTAGGATGTTCACGCGCTTACCATCATAGTCAAACTGCATAACAGATGACGTGACCGAAATACCACGTTGTTTCTCAATATCCATCCAGTCAGACTTTGCAAAAGTCCCTGTTTTCTTCCCTTTTACGGTACCAGCCTCACGAATCTCGCCCCCAAAGTAGAGCAACTGCTCAGTGATGGTTGTCTTCCCCGCGTCCGGGTGGGAGATGATGGCAAAGGTACGGCGTTTCTTGATTTCTTCTTGAATAGTCATAAGTTCTCTTTCTTTGATTCTCTATTTTTAGTTGTTTCAGTAGCTAAGAATGATGTTTACATTGGATTTTACCATTCCTTTCAACTCTCCATTATATCGGATTTTGGGGAGTTTTTCAATTTCTATTTTATGTCAAGCACTGCTAAAATAGAACAGTTCCCCTTGCAATTTCCCAAATAAATGTTACTCTAAATATAGAAAAAGGTGTTGCGCTAACAACACCCCGCAGGGCCGTTTAAGACGGTGGCTGTAATTACATAACTAAAAAATAGCTCGTTAACTCTCTAAAGCTAGAACGGCTATTTTTTGTCTCTTTTACTAATTCAAGGATGAACTTCAGGAATGTGATAACAAAGTTACCAGCTACAAACATAGTGTCAAAGCATCAGAGGGGGACAAATCTAGTTACGCCATTTCACGTTTGCTCTTTGATTTTCATTGAGTATAAGAATTTACAGGTTCTGCACATAAGCATCACCATCCTTTCGATTTCGTAACTACCATCTTCACTTCTCTGTTAAACCATTGTACCATATCATCTTCCTTTTGAAAGCCTCTTTTCAAATAAATCATCCTCAATCTCCTTTCTCTATCCTCTGCCTGTCTTTTTTTCACTTCCACCACCCTTATTTATAGGAAAATATGGTAAAATAGAACAGACTAAAAATCATCATTTCACGAAAGGATGCAAGATGAAAATTACGCAAGAAGAGGTAACACACGTTGCCAATCTTTCAAAATTAACATTCTCTGAAGAAGAAACTGCTGCCTTTGCGACAACCTTATCTAAAATTGTTGATATGGTTGAGTTGCTGGGCGAAGTCGACACAACTGGTGTCGCGCCTACTACAACGATGGCTGACCGTAAGACCGTACTCCGACCTGATATGGCCGAAGAAGGAACAGACCGTGACCGCTTGTTTAAAAACGTACCTGAAAAAGAAAATTATTATATCAAGGTACCAGCTATCCTAGATGATGGAGGAGATGCCTAATGACTTTTAATAACAAAACGATTGAAGACTTGCACAATCTCCTTGTCTCTAAGGAAATTTCTGCAACTGAATTGACACAAGCCACGCTAGAAGATATCAAGTCTCGCGAGACAACTATCAACGCTTTTGTCACTATCGCAGAAGAGCAAGCCCTTGCACAAGCTAAAGCTATTGATGGAGCTGGAATTGACGCGGATAATGTCCTTTCTGGAATTCCACTGGCTGTTAAGGATAATATCTCTACCGACGGTATCCTTACAACTGCAGCCTCAAAAATGCTCTACAACTACGAGCCAATCTTTGATGCGACAGCCGTTGCCAATGCCAAAGCTAAGGGTATGATTGTTGTCGGAAAAACCAACATGGACGAATTTGCCATGGGTGGATCAGGTGAGACTTCCCACTACGGTGCGACTAAAAATGCTTGGGACCACAGCAAAGTTCCTGGTGGATCATCAAGTGGTTCTGCGGCTTCTGTGGCTTCAGGACAAGTTCGCTTGTCACTTGGTTCTGATACTGGTGGTTCCATCCGCCAACCTGCTGCCTTTAACGGGATCGTTGGTCTCAAACCAACCTACGGAACGATTTCACGTTTCGGCCTCATTGCCTTTGGTAGCTCTCTAGACCAAATCGGGCCTTTTGCTCCAACTGTTAAGGAAAATGCCCTCTTGCTCAATGCGATTGCCAGCGAAGATGCCAAAGATTCTACTTCTGCTCCTGTCCGCATCGCTGACTTTACTTCAAAAATCGGCCAAGATATCAAGGGAATGAAAATTGCTTTGCCTAAGGAATACCTTGGTGAAGGAATTGACCCAGAAGTTAAAGAAGCCATTATCAAGGCAGCCAAACACTTTGAGAAACTTGGCGCTATTGTCGAAGAAGTGAGCCTTCCTCACTCAAAATACGGTGTTGCCGTTTACTACATCATCGCTTCATCAGAAGCCTCATCAAACTTGCAACGCTTTGACGGTATCCGTTACGGCTACCGCGCAGAGGATGCAACCAATCTTGATGAAATCTATGTAAACAGCCGTAGTCAAGGTTTCGGTGAAGAGGTAAAACGCCGTATCATGCTAGGTACTTTTAGCCTTTCATCAGGTTACTATGATGCCTACTATAAGAAAGCTGGTCAGGTCCGTACCCTCATCATCCAAGATTTCGAAAACGTTTTTGCGGATTATGACTTGATTTTGGGACCAACTGCTCCAAGTGTTGCCTATGATTTGGACTCCCTCAACCACGACCCAGTTGCCATGTACTTGGCTGACCTTTTGACCATCCCTGTCAACTTAGCAGGTCTCCCAGGAATTTCGATTCCTGCTGGATTTGCTCAAGGTCTCCCTGTCGGTCTCCAATTGATCGGTCCTAAATACTCTGAAGAAACCATTTACCAAGCTGCTGCTGCTTTTGAAGCAACAACAGACTACCACAAACAACAACCTGTGATTTTTGGAGGTGACAACTAATGAACTTTGAAACAGTCATTGGACTTGAAGTCCACGTAGAGCTCAACACCAATTCAAAGATCTTCTCACCTACTTCTGCCCACTTTGGAAACGACCAAAATGCCAACACCAACGTAATTGACTGGTCTTTCCCAGGAGTACTTCCCGTTCTCAATAAAGGTGTTGTCGATGCCGGTATCAAGGCAGCTCTTGCCCTCAACATGGACATCCACAAAAAGATGCACTTTGACCGCAAGAACTACTTCTATCCTGATAATCCAAAAGCCTACCAAATTTCTCAGTTTGATGAGCCAATCGGTTATAACGGCTGGATTGAAGTAGGACTAGAAGACGGTACGACTAAGAAAATCGGTATCGAACGTGCTCACCTAGAAGAAGATGCTGGTAAGAACACCCACGGTACAGATGGCTACTCTTATGTTGACCTCAATCGTCAAGGGGTGCCATTGATTGAGATTGTATCTGAAGCCGACATGCGTTCTCCTGAAGAAGCCTATGCTTATCTGACTGCCCTCAAGGAAGTTATCCAGTACGCTGGCATTTCTGACGTTAAGATGGAAGAAGGTTCCATGCGCGTGGATGCCAACATCTCCCTTCGTCCTTATGGTCAAGAGAAATTCGGTACCAAGACTGAGTTGAAGAACTTGAATTCCTTCTCAAATGTTCGCAAGGGTCTTGAATACGAAGTCCAACGTCAAGCTGAAATCCTTCGCTCAGGTGGTCAAATTCGCCAAGAAACACGCCGTTACGACGAAGCTAACAAAGCAACCATCCTCATGCGTGTCAAAGAAGGTGCTGCAGACTACCGCTACTTCCCAGAACCAGACCTACCCCTCTTTGAAATCTCTGATGAGTGGATTGAAGAAATGCGTACAGAGTTGCCAGAGTTTCCAAAAGAACGCCGTGCGCGCTACGTATCTGACCTTGGCTTGTCAGACTACGATGCTAGTCAGTTGACTGCAAACAAAGTTACTTCTGACTTCTTTGAAAAAGCTGTTGCCCTCGGTGGCGATGCCAAACAAGTCTCTAACTGGCTCCAAGGCGAAGTCGCTCAATTCTTGAATGCTGAAGGCAAAACACTGGAACAAATCGAATTGACACCAGAAAACTTAGTAGAAATGATTGCCATCATCGAAGACGGCACGATCTCTTCTAAGATTGCCAAGAAAGTCTTTGTCCACCTAGCTAAAAATGGTGGTGGCGCGCGTGAATACGTGGAAAAAGCAGGCTTGGTGCAAATCTCAGATCCAGATGTTCTGATTCCAATCATCCACCAAGTCTTTGCGGATAACGAAGCTGCCGTTGCCGACTTCAAGTCAGGTAAACGCAACGCAGACAAGGCCTTCACAGGATTCCTTATGAAGGCAACCAAAGGCCAAGCCAACCCACAAGTTGCCCTTAAACTCCTTGCACAAGAATTGGCGAAGTTGAAAGAAAACTAGACAGAAAAAAACCAGCCCTAAGGTTGGTTTTTTCTTCTCTACCAACTCCCAATAACTATTTTGGCTTTATTTCCAGAGTATTTTATGGTAAAATGAAGAGTAATAATATTTATTAAAGAGGTAAAAACATGATTGAAGCAAGTAAATTAAAGGCTGGTATGACCTTTGAAACAGCTGACGGAAAATTGATCCGCGTTTTGGAAGCTAGCCACCACAAACCAGGTAAAGGAAACACAATCATGCGTATGAAATTGCGTGATGTCCGTACTGGTTCTACATTTGACACAAGCTACCGTCCAGAGGAAAAATTTGAACAAGCCATCATCGAGACTGTCCCAGCTCAATACTTGTACAAAATGGATGACACAGCCTACTTCATGAATACAGAAACTTACGACCAATACGAAATTCCTGTAGTCAACGTTGAAAACGAATTGCTTTACATCCTTGAAAACTCAGATGTGAAGATCCAATTCTACGGAACTGAAGTGATTGGTGTCACAGTTCCTACTACTGTTGAATTGACAGTTGCAGAAACTCAACCATCTATCAAAGGTGCTACTGTTACAGGTTCTGGTAAACCAGCAACGATGGAAACTGGACTTGTCGTAAACGTTCCAGACTTCATCGAAGCAGGACAAAAACTCGTTATCAACACTGCAGAAGGAACTTACGTTTCTCGTGCCTAATCTCTAGAAAGAGGTCATTCTATGGGAATTGAAGAACAACTTGGCGAAATCGTTATCGCCCCACGTGTACTTGAAAAAATCATTGCTATTGCTACTGCAAAAGTAGAGGGGGTACACTCTTTTTCAAACAAATCAGTATCTGACACCCTTTCAAAACTTTCTCTTGGCCGTGGCGTTTATCTAAAAAACGTGGATGAAGAACTCACAGCTGATATCTACCTCTACCTTGAGTACGGAGTAAAAGTTCCTAAGGTAGCTGTTGCTATCCAGAAAGCTGTTAAAGATGCAGTCCGCAATATGGCTGATGTAGAACTCGCTGCTATCAATATTCACGTTGCAGGTATCGTTCCAGATAAAACACCAAAACCAGAATTGAAAGATCTATTTGACGAGGACTTCCTCAATGACTAGTCCACTATTAGAATCTAGACGCCAACTCCGTAAATGCGCTTTTCAAGCTCTCATGAGTCTTGAATTCGGTACGGATGTCGAAACTGCTTGTCGTTTCGCCTATACTCATGATCGTGAAGATACGGATGTACAACTTCCAGCCTTTTTGACAGAGCTAGTTTCTGGTGTTCAGGCTAAAAAGGAAGAACTAGACAAGCAAATCACACAGCATTTAAAAGCAGGTTGGACCATCGAGCGTTTAACACTCGTGGAGAGAAACCTCCTTCGCTTGGGAGTCTTTGAAATCACCTCATTCGACACCCCACAGTTGGTTGCAGTTAATGAAGCTATTGAGCTTGCAAAGGACTTCTCAGATCAAAAATCTGCCCGTTTTATCAACGGACTGCTCAGCCAGTTTGTAACAAAAGAACAGTAAAAAGAAAAAAGTGTTTGACAGCTATCAAACACTTTTTTTCTTTGCCTCCACTATCTAAAAAAATGATAATAGATATAATTGTAAACAAAAATCCAGATAGGTTTTGCATGATTGAGAAAGTTAAAAAAACTATGGCAGAGAATCGTTAATCTCAGATTGTCGGTAGAACGATAAACAAGGGCGAAAAAGAGACCAATCAGACTATAATATAATAAACTAATTGGGTCCCGGTGAGATAGTATCAAATGACTAAGCCCAAAGATAAGGCCTGATAAGATGACATCTAAATAGTACTTTGACTTAGGAAAGAAGGTATTCATAAAATACCCTCTATCAAGAGTCTCCTCAAAAACAGGACCGATGATTACGGGCAGGACAAAAGATAAGATAGTCGATAAAAAAGTTGGTTGTCCATTTGAAAGAACCACGGTAAAATACTCATCATGAATACTCCTATGATTAATCAAATGAGCATAGCGTGTCCAAAAATTACCGAGAATCTGATAAACCACATAAGTTGTAAATAAGTAGAAGACAAATGACCAGTTCCAGCTCTTTTTCTCAAAGATAAAGAGCATCTTTTGCTTTTTTAACCACCAAATTAATAAAAGGAAACTTCCCACTAATTCCATTGTTAAAATAAGAGAATAGACATCAGCGCCTAACCCTAAAATGATTGCCACATACAATCCAATTGTTTGCGGTAAATAGGTAGATAGTAAAATAATAAGCAAAAATATCCCAAATTGTCCTAGTTTCTTTGTGTTTCTCATCGTACTTTTTTTGAAAGATTATCCTGCTCGGAAGCCGTACTTCCAAGCATCTCTATAAGAATTAAGTGCCCCTTGCCCCATATAGGGAGCAAATTCTCTATAATATAAGCATCTACCATATCCATCTTCCCAAGCAGCAAGACCACCTGAAACTTGGTCTAACTCTTCAGATGAAAGAACTGTAAATGTTTCTGTACCTGTCATTGCAAACACCTTCTTAAAATAGATTGTTGCAGGCTCACATTTATAGTATACATCTTTTTTGTCTATTTTATAGTCTATCTCCTCAACTGTCAATTTTTCAACCTGAATGGTAGCTTTACTCATTGAAAAACAAGAGATTATAAAAAAGATTTCTCTATCTTCTACTCAAATTAAAAAAAAAGTGTTTGATAGATATCAAACACTTTTTCTTTGCCTACCACTATCTAAAAAAATGATAATAGACATAATTGTAAACAAAAATCCAGATAGGTTTTGCATAAATGAGAAAGTTGAAAAAACTATGGCACAGGATGGTAATTTTTAAGTTCTTTGTCCAACGGTAGACAAGGGCATAGAAGAAACCGCCTAAACTATAAATAATCAAACTGATAGGATCTCGGTGAGTTAAGATCAAATGACTAAGTCCAAAGATAAGAGCAGATAGAATAACATCCAGATAGTACTTGGACTGGGGGAAAAAGGTATTCATAAAATACCCTCTATGAATCAGTTCCTCTAATATAGGTGCGAAGACTACTGTTAAACTAAAACTGAGAACAGTTGATAGAAAAGTTGGTTGCCCATTGGAGTATAGAATCGAAAGAAGGTCTTGAAAGATATACTTGTTATCAATTAGGTGATGAAACTGTAACTGAAAAGCATCCACCAATTGACGATCAAAATAAGTAGCCACTAGAGCAACTACAAGGTAAAAGAATCTTGACTTCTTTGAACCCTTTTTTTCAAAAATATAGAGCATCTCTTTCTTTTTGAGCCAGTAGATAAATAATAGCAAAAGAGCTATTACTTCAACTGTTAAAAAGATAGAATAGCCATCTATCCCCCATCCTAAAAACTTAGTCAGATACACAATCCCTAACTCTGGTAGATAAACCGATAGAAATACCAGTGATGTATAGACTCCCAAATGCCCTAGTTTTTTCATACTTACCCCTTTAATTTATCAATAGGTAATACCATAAGCACGTCTAGTCGCATGATTCATTATTGTACTCCACTCTGTTGCTAAACTATATGCATATGGCGAATCTCAATGTCTATCATCAACTGCCCAAATCATTCGACCACCTGAAACTTGGTCTAACTCTTCAGATGAAAGAACTGTAAATGTTTCTGTACCTGTCATTGCAAGTACTTTCTTAAAATAGATTGTTGTAGGGTCATATTTATAGTATACATCTTTTTGTCTATTTTATAGTCTATCTCCTCAACTGTCAATTTTTCAACCTGAATAGCATTTTCAATAAAAAATGAGACCTTTCTAGTCTCATTTAGTCATTCTTAGTATTTTCTAAAGCGTTGGTAACGTTCTTCAATAAGTTGGTTGAGTGGTAATCCTTGCAATCTATCCAGCTCTGCACGCAATTCATTTTTAACGCAACCTAGTAGTTCTTTACTTGACAACCCTGCCTCTGAGATTACCTTGTCTACGATTCCCATTTCTAGAAGTTCATGCGAAGTGATTTTCATCAGCTCCGCTGCTTCCATAGCACGACTTCCATCCTTCCAAAGGATAGAGGCAAATCCTTCAGGGCTAAGTACTGCGTAGATTGAGTTTTCTAACATCCAGACACGGTTAGCTACAGCTAGAGCTAGGGCCCCACCAGATCCACCTTCACCGATAATAATCGCGATGATTGGAACCTTGAGGTCACTCATTTCCATCAGGTTTCGGGCGATTGCTTCACCTTGTCCACGTTCCTCGGCTCCAACACCTGGGTAAGCACCCGCCGTATTGATAAAGGTCACAACTGGACGACCAAACTTTTCTGCCTGTTTCATTAGGCGCAAAGCCTTACGATAGCCTTCTGGATGAGGTTGCCCAAAATTTCGTTTGAGGTTGTCATGAAGACTTTTTCCCTTTTGGATACCAACGACAGTTACTGCCTGTTCACCTAACCAGCCAATTCCACCAATGACCGCACCATCATCACGAAAAGAGCGGTCTCCATGCAATTCGATAAATTCATCAAAGATTCCATTGGCAAAATCAAGTGCGGTCAAGCGACTCTGCTCGCGTGCCTCTCTGACTATTTTTGCAATATTCATCCGCGACTTCCTCCATGCAATCTCACTAATTTAGCAATTGTTTCAGGCAATTCTCTCCGTTTAACAATTGCATCAACAAATCCATGTTCAAGTAGAAATTCTGCCTTTTGGAAGTCATCCGGCAAGGTCTCACGAACTGTATTTTCGATAACACGACGTCCAGCAAACCCAACCAAACTCTGTGGCTCCGCTAGGATAATATCACCTTCCATAGCAAAAGAAGCAGTCACCCCACCTGTTGTCGGATCGGTTAAGATAGTTAGGTAAAAAAGTCCTGCCTTGGAATGACGTTGAACTGCCGCAGAAATTTTAGCCATCTGCATCAAACTCATGATTCCTTCTTGCATACGGGCTCCACCAGAAGCTGTGAAGAGAACGACTGGCAAGTTTTCTACCGTTGCATACTCAAACAAGCGCGTGATTTTTTCACCCACAACGGTTCCCATAGAAGCCATGATAAAATTTGAATCCATGATCCCAAGGGCAACTTTTTGTCCCTTGATACTAGCTGTACCAGTCAGTACTGCTTCATCCAAACCTGTCTTTTCACGCATAGTAGCCAATTTTTTCTGGTAGCCAGGAAAGTTTAATGGATCTTGAGTTTCAATACCCGTAAACATCTCCACAAAGCTGTCAGAATCAATCGTCAAATCCAAGCGTTCCTGAGCTGAAATACGGAAAGTATAGCTACAATGGGGACAAATGCGCTCACTCCCAAGGTCCTTTTGATAAATGGTGTGTTTACAACCAGGACACTGGGAGAAGAGTTCATCCGGAACCTCAGGCTTGGCTTGTGGTTTCTGCCTTACGGAACGGTTAGGATTGATCCGAATATACTTATCCTTTTTACTAAATAGAGCCATAACTCCCCCTTTTAGTTCTCATACTGTTTGAAAGTCTATTCTTTTTCTTGGTATTTTGGCAAGAAAGTTTCCATCAAGAAGGAAGTATCGTAGTCACCAGCGATAACTCGGTGGTCTGAAATCAGATCCAACTGGAAGTCTGCATTAGTTTGCACTCCTTCAATATCAAGTTCATAAAGTGCCCGTTGCATCTTCATTAAGGCATCAAAACGATTCTCCCCATGAACAATGATTTTGGCAATCATACTATCATAGTAAGGGGGAATGGTATAACCTGGATAAACTGCTGAGTCCACGCGCAAGCCAACTCCACCACTTGGTAGATAGAGATTGGTAATTTTCCCTGGGCTTGGAGCAAAGTTAAATGCTGGATTTTCTGCATTGATCCGGCACTCGATAGCATGACCTCGTAGGACGATATCTTCTTGTTTGAAAGGTAAGGGTTGCCCGGCCGCAATGCGAATCTGTTCCTTCACGATATCAACACCTGAAACAAACTCTGTGACTGGATGTTCAACTTGCACACGAGTATTCATTTCCATGAAGTAGAAATTGCCACTCGCTTCATCAAGAAGAAATTCAATCGTCCCTGCATTTTCATAACCTACAGACTCTGCTGCACGAACGGCTGCAGCACCAATTTCATGACGAAGGGTTTTGCCGATCGCAATGGATGGGCTTTCTTCTAAGACCTTTTGGTTATTCCGTTGAAGTGAACAGTCCCGTTCACCAAGATGGACAACATGACCCTCTTGATCTGCAAGAATCTGAACTTCGATATGACGAGCTGGATAAATCACACGCTCAAGATACATAGCGCCGTTTCCAAAGTTGGCCTTGGCTTCACTGGATGCTGTCTCAAAGGCTGCGACCAGGTCTTCTGCCTTTTCAACCTTACGAATTCCCTTTCCACCACCACCTGCCGATGCCTTAAGCATGACAGGGTAGCCAATCTTTTCTGCAACTGCAAGGGCCTCTTCAGCCGTATGAACTTCACCATCAGATCCTGGAATAACTGGAACCCCAGCCTTGATCATTTGCTCTCGCGCATTTATCTTATCACCCATGGTATCCATTACAGCGCCAGAAGGGCCGATAAACTTAATCCCCACTTCATCACACATCGTGGCAAACTTGGAGTTTTCGCTAAGAAAACCAAAACCTGGGTGGATGGCTTCTGCTTCTGTCAAGACTGCAGCCGATAAAATTGCATTGATATTGAGATAAGACTCTGTCGCCTTACCAGGTCCGATACAGATAGCTTCATCCGCTAGGAGTGTGTGAAGAGCTTCCTTATCAGCAGTTGAATAAACTGCTACGGTCGCAATGCCCAATTCACGCGCAGCTCGAATAATGCGAACCGCAATCTCACCACGGTTGGCAATCAAAATTTTACGAAACATGGAGAACCTCCTTAGTTTCCAATTGCAAAGGTAAGAGTACCACTCGCTGCAAGCTTACCATCTACTTCAGCCTTTGCTTCAACCACAGCAATTGTACCACGACGTTTAACAAAAGTAGCCGTCATGACTAATTGGTCACCTGGTACAACTTGCTTCTTGAACTTAACCTTGTCCATTCCAGCGTAGAAGACCAGTTTCCCTTTATTTTCAGGTTTGGACAATTCCAAGACACCAGCAGTCTGAGCCAAGGCTTCCATGATAAGAACACCTGGCATAACTGGGTATTGAGGAAAATGACCATTGAAGAAAGGTTCGTTGATGGTCACATTTTTAATGGCAACAATGGTATCCTCGCTCACTTCCAAGACACGATCCACTAGGAGCATAGGGTAACGATGGGGTAGAGCTTCTTTGATTCCTTGAATATCGATCATTTGATACGTACCAATCCTTTACCGAACTCAACCATTTCTTCATTTGAAACGAGAATTTCTGTCACCACACCATCCTTAGGTGCAGGGATTTCATTCATGACTTTCATAGCTTCAATGATCACCAAAGTCTGACCTTTTCTGACACTGTCACCAACCGTCACAAAGGCAGGTTTATCTGGTCCAGCAGCCAAGTAAGCCACCCCTACAAGTGGACTCTCAACGACATCACCCTCTGGAGCAACAGTCGTTTCAGCTGGTGCTGGAGCTTCTTCCACCGCACTCTCTACTGGAGTTGAAGGGGCAGAAACTACTGGACTTGCAGCTACTGCAGTTGACACTGGAGCAACTTGAGTTGGTGCTCCAGAAGCCATTCTTGCTTCATTCTTACTGAACTGCAATTCGTCCGTTCCATTTTTATAAGAAAATTCTCTCAAACTTGATTGGTCAAATTGAGCCATCAAGTCCTTGATTTCATTTAAATTCATAATTATTTATTCTCCCAACGTTTGAAAGCAAGAACCGCATTGTGTCCACCAAAACCAAAAGTGTTTGAAATAGCATAAGGGATTTCTTGCTCCAAGCCTTGTCCATAAACGACATTCGCTTCGATATAATCCGACAACTCACTTGTTCCAGCTGTCATTGGTACATAGTTATGACGCATGGCTTCGATGGTAGCGATGGCTTCTACTGCTCCTGCAGCACCAAGCAAGTGTCCTGTAAAGGACTTGGTTGAAGATACAGGTACTTCTTTACCAAGAACAGCGACGATCGCACCACTTTCTCCTTTTTCATTAGCAGGAGTTGAAGTTCCGTGGGCATTGACGTAAGCCACTTGCTCTGGAGAAATCTCTGCCTCTTCCAAAGCTAATTTAATTGCCTTGATTGCACCTTGACCTTCTGGATGAGGTGAAGTCATATGATAAGCATCACAGGTATTTCCATAACCAACTACTTCAGCCAAGATAGTTGCTCCACGTTTTTCAGCATGTTCAAGACTCTCAAGAACCAGCATTCCAGAACCTTCTCCCATCACAAAACCATTACGGTCTTTATCAAACGGAATAGAAGCACGAGTTGGATCTTCTGTAGTTGATAGGGCAGTCAATGCTTGGAAACCAGCGATGGCAAAAGGAGTGATAGATGATTCTGATCCACCTACTAACATGACTTCTTGGAAACCAAACTTGATAGAGCGGAAGGCATCTCCGATGGCATCATTTGATGAGGCACAGGCTGTATTGATAGATTTACAGATACCATTTGCTCCGAAGCGCATCGCAACATTTCCTGAAGCCATATTTGGCAAGGCTTTTGGAAGTGTCATTGGTTTAACGCGCTTTGGACCTTTTTCATGAAGACGGATAACCTGATCTTCGATTTCTTTAATTCCCCCAATACCAGAAGCAACGATGACACCAAAGCGATCTTTATCGATTTCTTCTACATCAAGATTTGCATTTGTCACCGCTTCTTGAGCCGCATACAAGGCATACAAAGAATAGTTATCAAAACGGTTGGTATCTTTTTTGACAAAGTATTTATCAAATGGAAAATCTTTAACTTCTGCCGCATTGTGCACAGCAAATTCGCTGTGATCAAACTTAGTGATTTCTCCAATTCCAATTTTCCCAGTTTGCAAACTGTTCCAAAATTCTTCTGGAGTATTTCCGATAGGAGAGGTCAATCCGTAACCTGTTACTACAACTCGATTTAGTTTCATCTGTCTTACCTATATCTTTCCTTATTTTTTACATGCTAAGTCCGCCATCAACAGCGAGAACTTGTCCAGTCAAATAATCCTGTCCAGCCAGGAACACTGTAGCATCTGCGATATGTTCTGCTTGACCAAAATGTTTCATTGGGATTTGGGCCAATGTCGCTTCCTTGACCTTATCAGATAAAACAGCAGTCATATCTGACTCGATCATCCCTGGTGCAAGAGCATTTACACGCACATTGCGATTGGCAACCTCACGCGCTACTGACTTGGTAAAACCAATCAAACCAGCCTTGGAAGCCGCATAGTTGGCTTGTCCGATATTTCCCATCAGACCAACCACACTGGACATATTGATAATCGCACCTTCACGCGCCTTAATCATCTGTTTCAAGACAGCTTGCGTCATGTTAAAGGCACCTGTCAAGTTGATCTTAATCACTTTTTCAAAGTCTTCCTCGGTCATCTTAAGCATGAGAGTATCCTGAGTAATCCCAGCATTGTTGACCAAGACATCGACAGAACCGAGTTCTGCAATTGCTTGATCTACCATACGTTTGGCATCTGCAAAGTCTGAAACATCACCTGAGATCGGTACTACTTTGACGCCGTAGTTTGAAAACTCAGCCAGCAATTCTTCTGAGATTGCTCCACGACTATTTAAGACTACATTCGCACCTAGTTTGGCAAATTTGTGAGCAATGGCAAGTCCGATACCACGACTTGAACCTGTAACAAAGATATTTTTATTTTTTAGTTGCATTCTATTCTCCTATTTCCTGTTGTATTTTCTGGGAGAAGGGGTCACTAGTTTCCTAGCAAAGCATCCAAGCTTGTTTGATCTTCAACGTTAGCTAGCTTAGCAGTTTTATCGATTTTTTTGACAAATCCTGATAGGACTTTTCCAGGGCCGATTTCAATAAAGTTGGTTACCCCAGCATCCTGCATCACAGCAATACTTTCATAAAAACGAACAGGTTCTTTTACCTGACGCGTCAAGAGCTCTTGGATTCGATCTTTTTCCATAACAGTAGCTTCCGTATTGCCGACTAGTGGGCAAGTAAAATCAGAGAAACTCACTTCCTCAAGAGCTTCAGCTAGTTTCTGACTGGCTGGCTCTAAAAGTGCTGTATGGAAAGGGCCAGATACATTTAAAGGAATCAATCGTTTTGCTCCTGCTTCCTGCAAGAGTTCAACTGCGCGGTCAACCGCAGCCACCTCGCCACCGATAACGATTTGGCTTGGGGTGTTGTAGTTGGCTGGAGTCACTACTCCAACTTTAGAGGCTGTTTCACAAGCTTCCTCAATCACTTCAACTGGAGTATTAAGAACGGCAACCATCTTTCCAGAGCCTGCTGGTGCAGCCTCTTCCATATAAGCACCACGCTTAGCAACCAAGGCAACTGCATCCTCAAAGTCCAAGGTACTACTTGCTACAAGAGCAGAATATTCCCCAAGAGACAGTCCTGCCACCATATCTGGCTGATAGCCTTTTTCTTTCAATAGTCGGTAAATAGCAACGGATGTAGCTAGAATAGCTGGTTGCGTGTAACGAGTCTGATTTAACTTTGCTTCATCATTGTCAATCAAGTCACGAAGGTCATACCCTAAGACTTGGCTAGCTTGGTCAATTGTTTCCTTGACGATAGGGTAGTGATCATAGAGATCACGTCCCATCCCTAGATACTGAGCACCTTGGCCCGCAAATAGAAAGGCTGTTTTAGTCATTTCTTGTAACTCCTGCCCAACGAGCAGCTTCTTCTTGAATTTTTTCAGCTGCACCGTAGTAGATATCTTTTAAGATTTCTTCAACAGTTTCTTCTTTAGAAATCAAACCTGCAATCTGGCCGGCCATGACAGATCCGCCTTCTACATCTCCATGAACAACGGCTTTAGCAAGAGCACCAGCTCCCATTTGCTCAAAGATTTCTAAATCTGGATTTTCTTGTTTAAAGGCATCTTTTTCAGCCTGCTCAAAATCACGAGTCAACTGGTTTTTAATGGCACGAACTGCGTGTCCAAAATGTTGTGCTGAAATCGTTGTATCAATATCACGAGCTTTTAAAATTTTAGCTTTATAGTTTGGATGAGCATTAGACTCTTTGGCAACTACAAAACGAGTTCCTACTTGAACAGCTTCTGCGCCAAGCATAAACCCAGCCGCTGCCCCCTCACCATCTGCAATACCACCGGCAGCAATAACTGGAATTGAAACAGCTGCAGCAACTTGGCGAACCAAGGTCATCGTTGTTAATTTACCAATGTGTCCACCAGCTTCCATCCCTTCTGCAATAACTGCATCGGCACCAATTTTTTCCATGCGTTTTGCCAAAGCAACACTAGGAACAACAGGAATAACTGTAATTCCTGCATCATGGAAACGGTTCATGTATTTACTTGGATTTCCAGCACCAGTTGTAACCACCTTAACCCCTTCTTCAATCACGAGATCAACGATGTCTTCTACAAAAGGTGACAAGAGCATGATGTTGACACCAAAAGGTTTATCCGTAAGTGATTTGATTTTATCGATATTAGCCTTTACGACCTCTTTAGGTGCATTTCCACCACCGATGATCCCCAAACCACCAGCTTTTGATACCGCACCAGCCAAGTCGCCATCCGCAACCCAGGCCATTCCTCCTTGAAAAATAGGATAATCAATGTTCAATAATTCTGTAATACGTGTTTTCATAGTGCCTCCATCATTCCTTGCTTACGTAATAGTTCGATAAGTTTATCATTTGAATTTCAAACTATTACCTAAACAAGAGGGAGCGGGTCTCCCCTACTCCTTCTAGTAATATGTTAATTATTTTGTTTGCTCTTCAACGTAGGCAACTAAGTCACCAACTGTTTTCAAGTTATCTTCTGCTTCAATTTGGATATCAAAAGCATCTTCAATTTCAGAGATTACTTGGAACAAGTCCAATGAATCTGCATCCAAATCATCAAAAGTAGATTCAAGTGTTACTTCTGATGCGTCTTTTCCAAGTTCTTCAACGATAATTTCTTGTACTTTTTCAAATACTGCCATGATAGGACTCCTTTAAAATATAAAATTTTATAACTATGTGTTTACCACATGATTACCTAGATTGTAAGAATGAGTGTGCCCCATGTCAAACCTCCACCGAAGCCTGATAGGAGAATCGTCTGGCTACCATCTAAACGAATCATGCCATTCTCCACACACTCTGAGAGCAAAATCGGGATACTTGCTGCACTGGTATTTCCATACTCCATCATATTGGCAGGAAGCTTGTCTCGGTCAACACCGATTTTCTTAGCCATCTTATCCAATATGCGGATATTGGCCTGATGAAGCAAGAGATAGTCCAAATCAGATACCCCCACTGGACCTTCGTCAATGGTCTGCTTGATTGACCTAGCAACATCTCGAATCGCAAAATCAAAAACTGCTCGCCCATCCATCTTCAAAAATGCAGGAACTGCTTCTTGATTAGAGAAGGGGGAAGTCAAGGTCGTTTGCCCATAAGTTAAGCACTCGCTTCGAGTACCATCACTGTGTATACTCTCTGCAAGGAAATGGCGGTTTTCACTTGTTTCCAAGAGAACTCCACCAGCACCGTCCCCAAAGAGCACCGCAGTCGATCGATCTGACCAGTCAACCGCCTTAGACAAGGTTTCAGCCCCGATAACAAGCCCTTTTTTGAACTGTCCAGAACTTAAAAACTTTTCTGCAGTTGAGAGAGCGAATACAAAGCCACTGCAAGCTGCCGTCAGATCAAAGGCGAAAGCTCTATGAGCTCCGATATTTGCCTGAACCCGAGCTGCTGTAGAAGGCATCATCGAATCAGGAGTAATCGTCGCTACAATGATAAAATCAATCTGATCCGCTGTTAAGCTTCCTTTATCCAATAAGCTCTTCGCAACTTCTGTCGCCAAGTCACTTGTAGACTCTGTTTTTGAGATATGTCTCTGTTTAATTCCTGTCCGACTTGAAATCCACTCATCGCTTGTATCCATGATTTGAGCCAAGTCATGATTAGTGACCACTTGCTCTGGAACATAATGAGCAACTTGGCTTATTTTAGCAAAGGCCATTATTTCAAATCCTCCAAAAATTGATAAAGGTTCGTCAAGCCTCTGCCCATGACTTTCTTTTCCTCGGGACTCATGCCGTCAATAATTCTTTCGACCATGGCCTTGTGGAATCGTTTGTGAAGGCGGTGGAGCAAACGACCTTTCTTTGTCAAATGCAGATAGACCACACGACGGTCTTGGTCAGAACGAATACGCTCAATGTAACCCTTTCTTTCTAGGTTATTCAAGCTGGTCGTAACTGTTCCCAGGGTCACCATCAGTTCTTTGGAAACCTTACTAGGCGTCGCCTCAGGGAACTTCCCAATCACATCAATCGTGTGCATTTCTTTGATGGAGATGTCTTTGAATCGACTACCTCGTAAGCTAACCTCCTCAATCACAAGGACGTTATTGAAAATAGATGTTAAATAATCATTTACTTGTTGGTAGTCCAAACTTTTTCCCTCCTCCTCAAAAAACTTTCACAATCAAAACATTTGATAGAAAAAGTATAACAAACTTCAAAGAATTGTGCAAGTATTTTTTTATTTTCCTGAAAATTTTGGTCTTCTTCTTTCAGAATGTGCTCGAACCCCTTCTTTAAAATCTTCAGTTAAAGATAAAGATTCCTGCAGTTTCAATTCCAATTCGGCATAATCTTGCCAATCCTTAAATTGACTTTCCCAAACCAATTTTTTAATCGCTGCGTACGAGTTTGCTGAACCTCGTCTTAATTTTTTCAGAACTTGTTCTCTTGTTTTTTCTAATTTGTCAGCTTCACAAACGCGGTATACTACGCCCCATTCCAGTGCTTTTTCTGCGGTCAAGGCTTCACCTGTCATAGCAAGCTGGGCTGCTCGTGTTACCCCGATACTACGACTCAAGAGATGAATCCCACCAGCGTCCGGCGCCAACCCAACTCCAACAAAGGCTTGGATGAATTTTGCCTTGTCAGTCGCCAAGCAAAAATCAACTGCTACTGCCATATTTGCTGCAGCACCTGCAACTGCTCCATCTACCTCCATCAAAACAGGCTTAGGAATTTGCTTGATTTTAAAAGAAATTGTATTGACTAATTCTGCAATCTTATTCAAAGAAGGAATGTCGTCCTCATCCACTGCACGCTTCATCTCAACCAAGTCTCCCCCAACTGAAAAGACCTTCCCATTAGCATTAATCAAGATGAACTGAACAGCTTGATCCTGCTCTGCTAGGGTCAAAGCTTCTAAAATCTCCTCACACATTGGGATATGGAAACCATTTGCCACTTCTGGACGATTCAAAGTAATAATAGCAAGATCATCTACGATCTGATATAAGATATGATTCATAGCTTCTCCTTTTCTTTTGTAAGGCAATGAAATTATTTTATTTTCAAAGTATACCTTTTTTTGGATAAAGAGGCAAGGAAAAACTAAAGGAAAGTGTCTCAGCTGATTATTTACCCATCATTTATGAGTGTGAGTGAAATTTGACTCTCTTACTTTTAAACTGTTGTCGCTTTTCAGAATAAGTTAGCATTTACTTCTATTGTAATAGGGAGCTATTTTCTTCATTGAAAAATGCCCCTCTTTCTGCTATAATCGTATAAAATACTTACTTGAGGAGTCTTTATGAAGGTTGTAAAATTTGGTGGAAGTTCGCTTGCCTCTGCTGGTCAGTTAGAAAAAGTTTTAAACATCGTTAAAAGTGATAAGGAACGCCGTTTTGTAGTCGTTTCTGCACCCGGAAAACGCAATGCTGAAGATACTAAAGTAACCGATGCCTTGATTAAATACTATCGCGACTATGTGGTGGGAAATGATATCAACGCTAGTCAAAGCTGGATCATTGACCGTTATGCCGCTATGGTTAGTGAACTAGGCCTAAAACCTGCCGTTTTAGAAAAGATTTCTAAAAGCATTCGGGCCTTGGCAACTCTTCCTATAGAAGACAATGAATTTCTCTACGATACTTTCTTAGCAGCTGGAGAAAATAACAATGCCAAACTCATTGCAGCCTACTTTAACCAAAACGGCATTGATGCACGTTATGTTCATCCAAGAGAAGCTGGAATCGTTGTCACAAGTGAACCAGGAAACGCACGTATTATTCCATCTAGTTATGACAAGATTGAAGGCTTGGCTGATAGCAACGAAGTCCTTGTCATCCCTGGTTTCTTTGGTGTGACTAAGGAAAATCAAATCTGTACTTTCTCACGTGGGGGTTCAGATATTACTGGTTCCATTATCGCAGCAGGTGTTAAGGCTGATCTCTATGAAAACTTTACGGACGTAGACGGTATCTTTGCTGCCCACCCTGGTATCATCCACCAACCACACTCCATTCCTGAATTAACCTACCGTGAAATGCGTGAGTTGGCTTACGCCGGATTTTCTGTTCTTCATGATGAAGCCCTTCTACCTGCCTACCGTGGGAAAATTCCTCTGGTCATCAAAAATACCAACAATCCTGACCATCCAGGAACTCGTATCGTTCTAAAACACAGTAGCGATAAATTCCCAGTAGTAGGGATTGCGGGTGACTCAGGATTCGTCAGCATCAATATGTCAAAATACCTCATGAACCGCGAGGTTGGATTCGGTCGTAAGATTCTTCAAATCCTTGAAGATCTTAACATTGGTTGGGAACATATGCCAACAGGTATCGACGATCTTTCAATCATCCTTCGTTCCCGTGAATTGACTCCTATCAAGGAGGAAGAAATTCTGCGTCAGTTAGTTCAAAAAGCCGAAGTGGACCATGCTGAAATCGAACACGACCTTTCAATCATTATGATTGTCGGAGAAAAGATGAAGAGCCACATTGGTGTAACAGCTACTGCAACACGCGCTCTATCTGAAAACAAGATTAACATCCAGATGATGTCCCAAGGATCAAGTGAAGTTTCCATCATGTTTGTTGTCAATAAAGAGCAAGAAAAGGCAGCTATCAAGGCTCTCTACCACGCCTTTTTCGATGAAAGTAAGGAAGATTAATCATGGCCCAATCACTCAATAAAGTCATTGACCTACAAACCACTGGAACATCCTATCTCTCCCTCTCTGGAAAAGTCGGAAAATTTCTAGTTGGGGATCAAGCCTTAGAGTTTTATCCTGATGTCAATGTCGAACAATATATCCAAATTCCCTGGTCCAGTATTCAGCAAATTGGAGCTAACGTAACTGGTCGCAAGATCAGCCGTCACTTTGAAGTCTTCACTGATCAAGGAAAATTCCTCTTTGCTTCCAAAGACTCTGGGGCTATCCTCAAAATCGCTCGGGAAAAACTTGGCAATGACAAGGTTGTGAAACTTCCTACTTTACTCCAGACTATTGGTCAAAAATTCAAAAATCTATTTGCAAAAAAGTAGAAACTTTAGTATAATCATAGCAACGGATAAGTAGGTTATCCTCTTCTTCCAGAAAGTCTGCGGGTGCTGCGAGCAGATAGGAGGGGTAAGTGAAATTCTACCGTTAGTAACAATTACATACAAAATCAAGTGCACACCTGTGAAGTTGGATGGAACCGTGGCCCTGCCACTCCAACGCTTTGCCAGGTGTGCTTTTTTCATAAAGGAGTTCTTATGTTAGATATTAAACGTATTCGTACAGACTTTGATGCTGTCGCAGAAAAATTAGCTACACGTGGTGTAGATCCTGCTGTCTTAAACGAGATGAAAGAAATCGATGCTAAACGTCGTGACATCTTGATCAAGGTTGAAAACCTCAAGGCAGAACGCAACACAGTTTCAGCTGAGATTGCCCAAGCCAAGCGCAACAAGGAAAATGCCGATGACAAGATTGCTGCGATGCAAACCCTATCTACTGAAGTCAAAGCCTTGGATGCTGAATTGGCAGAAATCGATGCTAAGTTGACGGAATTTACCACTACTCTTCCAAACATTCCTGCTGACAGTGTTCCTATCGGAGCTGATGAAGATGACAATGTGGAAATTCGCCGTTGGGGTACTCCACGCGAGTTTGACTTCGAGCCAAAAGCTCACTGGGATCTGGGTGAAGACCTCGGTATCCTTGACTGGGAACGTGGAGCAAAAGTTACAGGTGCTCGATTCCTTTTCTATAAAGGACTTGGGGCTCGTTTGGAACGTGCTATCTATAACTTCATGTTGGATGAGCATGGTAAAGAGGGCTATACCGAAGTCATCACGCCTTACATGGTTAACCATGACTCTATGTTTGGTACTGGTCAATATCCAAAATTCAAGGAAGACACTTTTGAATTGAAAGACACTAATTATGTCCTTATTCCTACCGCCGAAGTGCCTTTGACAAACTACTACCGTGATGAAATCCTTGACGGTAAAGACCTGCCAATCTACTTTACCGCTATGAGTCCATCTTTCCGTTCTGAGGCTGGTTCAGCTGGTCGTGATACACGTGGCTTGATTCGTTTGCACCAATTCCACAAGGTTGAAATGGTTAAATTTGCCAAGCCAGAGGAATCTTACGAAGAATTGGAAAAGATGACAGCCAACGCTGAAAACATCCTTCAAAAACTCAACCTTCCGTACCGTGTCGTTGCACTCTCTACTGGAGACATGGGCTTCTCAGCTGCCAAGACTTACGACTTGGAAGTTTGGATTCCAGCTCAAAATACCTACCGTGAAATCTCAAGCTGTTCAAATACAGAAGATTTCCAAGCCCGTCGTGCCCAAATCCGTTACCGTGATGAAGTCGATGGCAAGGTAAAACTCCTTCACACCTTGAACGGTTCTGGACTTGCAGTTGGACGTACAGTGGCTGCTATTCTTGAGAACTACCAAAATGCTGATGGTTCTGTAACCATTCCAGAAGCTCTTCGTCCATACATGGGTGGCGCTGAAGTTATCAAACCATAAAAAAATAAGGACTAGCTAGAAAATAGCTAGACCTTTTTTCGTAACCAAATCAGATAAGCACCCAAGACAAAGAATAAAATAGTGAGGCATATAACAGTTTCAGCCAATACCAGATAATCCAGAAATGGAAGTTTCAAAATTCCCTGAGCCATCTTGAGCGAAGTGGCTGTGATAATGGTTGGGAAGGTGAGGGCTGAGAAGGCTGGTTGAAAGCCTTGTTTTAAAATATTAGGCAGGCGAGTTAAAACAAAGAAAAAGAAGGACTGAGATGCCAAAATCATGACAATCAAGAGCCAAGTCGGTAGGCTCTCTCCTCCTACCCGAACTAGGGAAGCCAAGAGTAGAGAAAAGGGAGCACAGTAGATTCCTTCCTGTCCAAGCAAGGCTAATGGGAGTGGAGTTTTCTTTAGATCCCTATAAATAAGGGGATAGAGATAGAAGGTCAAGAGAAACCCAAAACTCAAGGTCGCATAGGCAATTTCAATGATTCCGACAAGGGGATAGGTCAAGGCCGCTACTGCTATCCCCACATAGAGTACCGTCCAGCTAGGAGTCGCATTGACCCTCCTACCTAGACAGGCAAATTTGATAGTAAAAACAGCAATCAAGGCCAAATCCAATAGAAAAGAAAACCACCAGAGTCCTTGCGCTACTATAGGCAAATGAGGGAAGACTCGAAAGACATAAGTTGATAAAATCATCCCAGCCATGGGAAAGGTCGCCATTCCTGACAAAAGAGGGGGCTTGGTCAACTCTTGCTTGGTTTCTTCCCAATTAAACAGATGAAAAATCAGAAAGTAAATCCACAAAATCAAACCAGTCAGACTCAATAGATGGGACAGAACCGGTAACGTATCTAACATAAGATTTCCAGCTCCTGCCAAAC
The DNA here is from genome assembly GCF_023109315.1 of Streptococcus oralis. Taxonomy (GTDB): domain Bacteria; phylum Bacillota; class Bacilli; order Lactobacillales; family Streptococcaceae; genus Streptococcus; species Streptococcus oralis_BS. Next base: position 121,644 of record NZ_JALDUF010000001.1, on the reverse strand, counting down.
CTAACAAACAACCAGAAAATACCAAGGGGAGCTTTTTCATCCGAGCCTCCAATAATCATGTTATTATTAGTATAGCATAAAAGCGCTTAAATGAGGACTTAAAAAACGAAGTCCGATTATTTCAGACTTCATTTTTTCTCAGATATGAATTAAGCATAAGGTTGCAATTCTGGGTTAATAGGCGTATTGGCTAGGTTGTTGGCATAGTTACAAAGACTGGCAAGACTAACACCGAGAACCACATCCAAGGCATTTTGTTTTGTGTAGCCAGCTTCCAAAAATTCAGTAAGGGCTTCATCTCCTACACGCCCTTTGGTATTGATGACCGCCAAGGTAAACTTAGCTAGGGTGTCCAATTTAGGATCTGTTTCAATCGGAGTGCGGTTGCGGAGGGCTTGAAGAAGATCATCATTCATTTGGATTTGTTTGATTGAAAAGGCTGTGTGACCTGCGACGCAGAAAGCACAACCATTGGTTACGGCAGCTGTGATTTGCACTACTTCACGCTCCACTGGTGTCAGGCTATTGCGACGGTTGATGGCTCCGACAGTTCGGTAGGCTTCAAGCGCGGTAGGAGCATTAGCCAAGAGACCGATTAGGTTGGGAATATAGCCATTGTTGTCTTTTTGTACTGTTTCAAGAACTTCTTTTACTTCTGCTGGTGCTGATTCTACTGTGTGGATGGTAAATGTTGTCATAAGAAACCTCTTTTCATTTTATTGTCATTTAGTCTATCATAGAATTTTCCCCTTGGATAATATATATTTTCAATCGCCTTGATAGGAAATGTCTATGAAATGAAAAAAATCACACGAAAAGTGTGATTGGGTTAGTGTTTAAAATACTGTTTAGTCTCAGCAATGACGACTGGCGACAAGACTAAGAGGGCAATCAAGTTTGGTAGAGCCATCAAGGCATTGACAATGTCTGCGATAATCCAAACCATATCCAACTCGATAAATCCTCCCAACAAGACCATGACTACAAAGACTACACGGTAAAGCCAGATAAAACGAACACCAAAGAGAAACTCAAAACAGCGCTCTCCGTAGTAGTTCCATCCGAGAATCGTCGTAAAGGCAAAGAGTACAAGGAAGATGGTCAAGAGGGCAGGTCCAAAGTGTGAAAAAACTGTTGAAAAGGCTGACTGGGTCAAGGCAACTCCATTCAAATCACCACTCCAAACCCCAGTTACCAAGATTGTTAAACCAGTCAATGTACAGATAATGAGGGTATCAATAAAGGTTCCTGTCATGAAAATCAAGCCTTGCTCGACAGGCTCATTTGTCTTAGCCGCAGCAGCTGCAATTGGAGCTGATCCTAGGCCAGATTCGTTAGAAAAGACTCCTCGCGCCACACCATTTTGGATAGCCATCCGAATGCTGGCACCTGCAAAACCACCTACCGCAGCAGCTGGACTAAAGGCTGAAGTAAAGATGAGGGCAAGTGTAGCTGGGATTTTCTCGATATTAAAGAGAATAACTGTAAGAGTTCCCAAAATATAGACAATAGCCATAAAAGGAACAACTGCTGTCGAAACCTTAGAAATAGATTTGAGTCCACCAAAGACTGCAATCGCTACAAAAACAGACAAAACGAGAGCTGTGATAGCTGGATCAATTTGAGCTGTATTTTGGATAGATTCTGTAATTGAATTGACTTGGGTAAAGGTACCAATCCCTAGAAGCGCCACCAATACACCAGCTAGGGCAAAGAAGATAGCAAGTGGACGCCACTTTTCTCCCATTCCCAAAAGGATGTAGTGCATGGGGCCTCCAGCTACAGCTCCATTTGCATCCTTGCTACGGTATTTGATTGCCAGCAAGCCTTCGGCATATTTGGTCGCCATCCCAAAGAAGGCCGCCATCCACATCCAAAAGAGGGCCCCTGGTCCCCCAACCTTAATGGCTGTCGCGACTCCGATGATATTTCCCGTACCAACGGTGGCAGCTAGAGCTGTACAAAGAGCTGCAAAGCTCGACACATCGCCATGTCCCTTGTCCTTGGTAAAGATCAACTGAAAGGCCTTGGGGAGACGAGCTAACTGTAAAAGTCCTAGTCGGATGGTCAAATAGATACCCGTTCCGACCAATAACAGTAAGAGGGGAGGTCCCCAAACGAAAGCATCAAGCGCTTTTAGCAATTCTAACATGTCCTTCTCCTATCTTTCAACCCCAAAAGAAAGAGCACATGCAAGATACATGTACTCTGGAATGCTTAGATAAATGCCTAAAAGCGGTCTATCCTAGCTCTGTCCTTTTACCTGAGAGTTTGAGCAGTTGCCTGCCTTGCCCCTTCGGTGCCTTTACGGTCTCTCCAGAGTTCCGTCCATTTACAGTCATGGAAAACAAACCTTTCTCCACTTCTATTAAACTTCATTCGGTGTTGGTATTTAATTTTTTATTATTTTACAAGAAAAGTTAGCCTTTGTCAATATATTCTATGAAAATTTTTGACTTTCCATTTCTTTTTTCAGAAAGAGCGAATCCTTCTTCTCTCTATCCTTTAAAGGTTACAATGGTGGCACCACTGCCTCCAGCATTTTGTGGAGCATAGCCGAAAGTCTTAACATGCTTGTTTCTTTGTAGGTATTTGGTGACGCCCTCACGGATGACTCCCGTTCCGATACCATGGATGATGTCGACTTGCGCCATGTTATTGAGCAGGGCTTGGTCGATAAAGGCATCTAGCTCATTCATGGCCTCTTCGTACCGTTTGCCTCGGAGATCCAGTCTGGCTTGCGGACCACGTCCAGAAGCACGTTTGACGACATTGACTTGTTTTTTCTTGACTGGGGCTTCTTGCTGAGCCTGAACAAGGTCAAATTCTTTCTCTTCCAAGGTCATCTTGATCAAACCAACTTGGGCTTCCCAGCGGCCATCCTTGAGCTGCTTGGTCAAGGTTCCACGTTGTCCATAACTGAGAACCACGATATCATCTCCAACCTTTGGAGCTCGTTTTTTCTTAGCCTTTTGAAGGACCTTGTTTTTAGATAAGTCGACTTTTTCAGGAGCTAGTTTTTTCAGCTCAGCCTTAGCTTCAATGATTTCATGGGGTTTGAGTTGAGACTTGCTATGAAGGTTCTTAAGAATCTGGTCACTCTCACTTAGAGCGAGTTCCACAATCTCGGCAGCCTGTTCACGCGCCTTGTTGAGCTCAGTTTCTTTTTCACGGTTGAGTTCGTTGTAGAGTTTTTTGAGCGCTCGGTTCATCTTGAGGTTTTCTTGCTCCACCTCACGGATATTGTCCAAGCGTTTGCGACTTTCAAGCGTTTGCTCTTCCAATTGTTCAATGATACGGTTGACATCATTATCTTGATTGACCTGCTGGCTGGCATCTCCCACGATGACATCTGACAAGCCCAGGCGTTTGGCAATTTCAAAGGCATTGCTTCGGCCAGGAACTCCCTGCATAAAGCGATAGGTCGGGCGTAGAGTCGCAGTATCAAACTCCATGCTGGCATTTTGCACAAAGGATGTCTCGATACCATAAGCCTTAAGTTCTGGATAGTGGGTCGTCGCCATGGTCTTGACCTGACGTAGACGAAGATCCTCCAGAATAGCCATAGCAAGCGCTGCTCCTTCCTGCGGATCGGTACCAGCCCCGAGCTCATCTAGCAACAAGAGCGAGTGCTGATTGACTTTGCCAAGAATATCTACGATATTGGTCATGTGGCTAGAGAAGGTAGATAAGCTTTGCTCAATAGACTGCTCATCCCCAATATCTGCGAAGATTTCCTCAAAAACACCGACACGGCTCCCCTTGTCAGCTAAAATGGGCAAGCCTGACTGGGCCATGAGTTGAGTCAAACCCAGGGTTTTGAGCATGATGGTCTTCCCACCAGTATTGGGACCTGTAATGACAATAGCCGTTAATTCCTTACCAAAGTGTACATCGTTTGCAACAGCATTTTTGACCAAAGGATGGCGAACATGAAGGAGTTGAATCTCTTGGTTCTCTGAAAGTTGAGGAACCACTGCTTGTCTTTCTTGGATGAAACGCACCTTGGAACGAATCAAGTCTAAATGGCCGATAATCCAAGCGTCATTAGCAATCTCTGCAGCATGAGGGCGGACCCGTTCTGAGAGCTCCTGCAGGATACGAATCATCTCATAGCGTTCGTCTGCTCGCAGACTAGCGATTTCTTCGCTCAGCTTGACCACCTCACGTGGCTCGATATAGACCGTATTCCCACTAGCAGAGATGTCATGGACAACACCTGCAATCTTATTGCGATAGGTGTTCTTTACTGGTAAAACTTGACGGCCATTTCTGCTAGCGATAATGCCTTCCGTCAACATCTGAGATTTTTGTTTAAGTAAGTCTTGCAAGACATCTCGGACTTGACTCTCGCTATCATGGATTTTCCGGCGAATGCGTGCTAGCTCTTCACTGGCAAAATTTTCGATAAATCCTGCATCATTTAGAGCTTGGAGACTTCCTTGCAAGTGTGGAAACTCATGCAGTTTTTCAAACCATCTCGCCAACTGTTCCAAGCGTACGTTTTCAAGATTGGCATAAAAACCTTGCAACTCTCTGCTAGCAAGCAAGACTCGTTTGAGGAGCAGGAACTCCTCAATATTGAGGTCCGCCCCCATCTCCAGACGCTTGCAGACAGCTGAAATCTCACGTGTCGCTAGGATGGTAAAGTGAGGTTGCTCCACAAAAAGAGCTTGCATTTCCTCCATCTCTGTAAAGGCTTGTTTAATCTTATCCGCCTTTGTAGTTGGAGCCAAGCCTTTTAGCTCCTCTAGGCCTTGTTCTGTCAGGAGATGCGGTTCAAACAAGGCCTTGATTTTATTAAATTCTAATGTTTCTAGTATTTTTGTATTCATATTCTTTCCTTGTATGCTTGTTTACAAGACCGTAGCGCCTAGAAATTTTTGGACTTTACCTAACCCTAGTCGTCCAATCTGTAAACAAAGGGCTAGGAAAAATCCCGCCCTTTTTATCCGATTAAATTTGTCACCCAGAGTTGTTTGATAAGGTTTGTCGTAAAAGGGACACTTTGGATGATGTGTTTGGCTACTATACTTTTTTCGAGTGAATTTTGAATGACTGCCAGAGGCACCGTTGCAAGAATGGTCAGAGCCATTTGCAAGACAAATAAGGTTACCAATAGCGACAATAGGCCTGCTCCCATACGAAACCATTTGACATCGAGCTTTTTAGTTGGAATCAAGTGTAGGAACAAACCGATAAAACGTCCGATACTGTAACAAATTCCGAAAACTAAAAGGTAGGCTAGGCCTGCATAAAAGACCTTGTCTAGGTGAAACAGCTGGTCTGAAGGGAAGAAAAAGGTGCCCTGTCCTTCCTGAGGATTGGCATAAGGGACAAGCAAGTGGAAATGATCGCCCAGTGATTTATAAAACTGTCCCGCAACGAAGGCTGAAATCACTGCCACGAGGAAATAATAAACTTGCAGGACCAAGCCTCTACGGTAGCCGATGTAAAAGCCCCAAGCCAGAAGCAATAAGAGTAGGATTGAAATCATAGGGAGTCCTCAATCTTGCTCTGTTCTTGTTTGACAGCAATCAACTTGTGGCGGAGTTCTAACAACTCTTGCTCCTTGTCATCAAATTCAATTTCACGATTGAGCTGTGTAGACAGACAATTGACCGCCAAAAGAAGCGCAATGGTTTCATCATCCGCCCCAGGCATTTGTTCTTTAATTGCTTGGTATTTTTCAGTCGCAACCTTGGCAATTTCCTCCATAAAGAGATTGTCATGCTCGGTTGTTAAGGTTAATGTCTTTTTTCCGAATGTAAACTTATATCGATTTAGATTTGCCATAAAAATTCACCTCACGATATTATACCAAATTTCACTAACTTTGTCAGTTTTTACCAATTCTCCTGCTTTTGTGGTACAATAGAGACTATGGCAAGTATCACACTCATACCAAGTGAACAAGAAATTCAGAGCTTTTTAAGTCAGTATCAAAAGGCTCTCAGTCCTAGTAAAAATCCTTATATTCGCTATTTTTTGAGACTGCCTCAGGCAACAGTTTCCATCTATACTTCTGGAAAAGTCCTCCTGCAGGGCGAAGCTGCTGAACAGTACGCTAGTTTCTTTGGCTATCAAGTTCAACAAGAAAACAGTGGACAAGATTTTCCTATGATCGGTACCGATGAGGTGGGTAATGGTTCCTACTTTGGTGGGCTTGCTGTCGTGGCTTCCTTCGTGACACCAGATCAGCATGACTTCTTGCGAAAACTCGGTGTGGGGGATTCCAAGACTCTGACAGACCAAAAGATTCGTCAGATTGCCCCTATCCTTAAAGAAAAGGTCCAGCACCAAGCGCTCCTCCTTTCACCGAGCAAGTACAACGAAGTTATCGGAGAGCGCTACAATGCTGTTTCTGTAAAGGTTGCCCTTCACAACCAGGCTATCTTTCTCCTGCTTCAAAAAGGAGTCCAGCCAGAAAAAATCGTGATTGATGCTTTTACAAGCCCTAAAAACTATGACAAGTACTTGGCGCAAGAAGCCAACCGTTTTCCAAACAAAATTAGCTTAGAAGAAAAAGCCGAGGGCAAATACCTGGCTGTTGCAGTTAGCTCTATCATCGCGCGAGATCTCTTCCTCGAAAACTTGGAAAATCTTGGACGGGAACTAGGCTATCAACTGCCAAGTGGCGCTGGAACTGCATCTGATAAGGTTGCTAGCAAAATCCTTCAAGCCTATGGCATGAAGGGACTTCATTTCTGCGCCAAACTGCATTTTAAAAATACTGAAAAAGCCAAAGTACTTCTAGAAAGGTGAGTTATGAATTCGTTTAAAACATTTCTAAAAGAATGGGGAGTTTTCTTCCTGATTATCGCGCTGGTCGGCCTTAGCCGTATCTTCCTTTGGAGCAATGTCCGTGTGGAAGGGCACTCTATGGATCCTACCCTAGCCGACGGAGAGGTTCTCTTCGTTGTCAAACATCTCCCAATTGACCGTTTCGATATCGTGGTTGCGCATGAGGAAGACGGAAATAAAGACATTGTCAAAAGGGTCATCGGTATGCCTGGAGATACCATCCGCTATGAAAATGACAAACTCTTTATCAACGGTGAAGAAACGGATGAACCCTACCTAGCTGAATACCTCAACTTGTTCAAAACAGAAAAGTTGCAAAACACCTATACTGGAAAAGGATTTGAAGGCAATAAGGGAGTTTACTTTAGAGAACTTGCTCAAAAGGCGCAGGCCTTTACAGTTGATGTCAATTCCAATACCAGCTTCAGCTTTACTGTCCCTCAAGGTGAGTACCTTCTCCTTGGTGACGATCGTCTAGTCTCTAGCGACAGCCGCCATGTTGGTACCTTCAAGGCCAGCGATATCAAGGGCGAAGCAAAATTCCGTTTCTGGCCACTTAACCGTATCGGAACTTTTTAAGATAAGGAAGAGGCCGAGAATGCTAAGTCTCAGTCTCTTTTTCTATTGCGAGAAAAAGACCTTTTAGCCTCCTAGCTTGTTGAAGAAGCTAAGGGGCCAATTCTCACGAACTCATGTAAAGGAAACCTATGGAAGTTTATTTTTCAGGCACCATTGAACGCATTATTTTTGAAAATCCCAGTAATTTTTATCGTATTCTCCTCCTAGATATCGAAGATACCAATGCGGAGGACTTCGATGATTTTGAAATCATCGTTACAGGAACCATGGCGGACGTGATTGAAGGAGAAGACTACACTTTTTGGGGGCAAATCGTTCAGCACTCCAAGTATGGGGAACAGCTTCAGATCAGCCGTTATGAACGGGCAAAACCAACTAGAAAAGGGCTAGTCAAATATTTTTCCAGTAGCCATTTCAAGGGAATTGGTCTCAAAACTGCTCAGAAAATCGTCGATAGCTATGGTGACAATACCATTGACGAAATTCTGGAACATCCTGAAAAGCTAGAAAGTATTGCAGGACTCTCTGTCAAAAACCGTGAGGCTTTTGTTTCCACCCTCCGTCTCAACTATGGAACAGAGATGGTCTTGGCTAAACTTGCTAACTACGGTATTCCTAATAAACTGGCCTTTCAGATTCAAGACTTTTACAAGGAAGAAACGCTAGATATTGTCGAAAACTATCCCTACCAACTGGTTGAAGATATCAAGGGCTTAGGTTTTATCATTGCAGACCAATTGGCTGCCGAACTAGGCATCGAAAGTCAAGCTCCTGAACGCTTCCGTGCTGGCCTTGTCCACAGTCTTTTTCAGGGATGTATGGATACAGGCGATACCTATATGGAAGCCCGGGATTTGCTGGAACAAACCCTTACTCTCCTTGAATCTTCCCGTCCCGTGGAACTGGATCCCAGCCAAGTCGCTCAGGAATTATCTCATTTGATCGAAGAAGACAAGGTCCAGCAGATTGATACCAAAATCTTTGATAACAGCCTCTTTTTTGCTGAGGAAGGCATTCGCAGTCACTTGGTTCGTATCCTTGAAAAAGAAAAGCAGAAAAATCAGGATTTGGAAACCATTCACAAGCATATCTCTACTGTCGAGGAAGAACTGGGTATCCAATACGATAGTATCCAAAAGCAAGCTATCTGTGACGCCATCCAGAACAAGGTCTTTATCCTGACAGGTGGACCTGGTACAGGTAAAACCACTGTTATCAATGGGATTATCGCTGTCTATGCCCTGCTTGAAGGACTCAATCTCAAGAAAAAGAGCAACTTACCTATTCTTCTCGCTGCCCCAACTGGTCGAGCCGCTCGGCGCATGAATGAATTGACAGGATTGCCAAGTGCTACCATACACCGCCATTTGGGAATGACGGGAGATGATGATACCAGCCATCTGGAAGATTATCTGGATGCCGACTTCATCATCGTGGATGAGTTTTCTATGGTGGACACTTGGTTAGCCAACCAACTCTTCTCCAATATCTCTTCTAACAGCAAAATTCTCATCGTGGGAGACAGTGACCAGTTGCCTTCTGTCAGTCCTGGACAAGTCCTTGCAGACCTGCTCCAGATACCCCTGATACCTCAGACGCGCTTGGAACGGATTTACCGTCAGAGTGAAGAATCAACTATCGTCACCTTGGCTAGTCAGATTCGACAAGGCATCTTGCCAGCTGACTTTACCCAGAAAAAAGCTGACCGTTCCTACTTTGAAATCGCTAGCGGCCATATCCCAGCTACGATTGAGAAAATTCTTGGCGCTGCCCTCAGAAGTGGCATTCCGGCTCGCGATATTCAGGTGCTAGCGCCTATGTATCGAGGAACTGCTGGTATTGACGCCATCAACCAACTCATGCAAGACCTGCTCAATCCTCAGCAAAAGGGGCAAGTTAGCTTTGAAGCAACTCAGTGTCACTATCGAACAGGGGACAAGGTCATTCACCTAGTCAACGACGCTGAAGTCAATGTCTTTAATGGAGACCTAGGCTACATCACAGACCTAATTCCTGGTAAATACACCGAGTCCAAACAAGACGAGATTTTCATTGATTTTGATGGCAATGAAGTCATCTATCCACGTAACGAATGGTACAAGATTCGCTTGGCCTATGCTATGAGCATCCATAAGTCTCAGGGAAGTGAGTTCCCCGTTGTCATCCTGCCCATTACCAGTGCTAGCAAGCGCATGCTGGAACGAAATCTCATCTACACAGCTATTACACGGGCCAAGAGCAAGCTCATCCTTCTTGGTGAATTACAGGCTTTCGACTATGCAGTCAAGCACATCGGGACTGCTCGCAAGACCTATCTGATTGAACGCTTCAGTGATTTAATTGAAAATGACATTGAAGAAAATAAACAAGCCTTCTCTGAAACTGCCACAGCAAGTGACTCTGAACAATCCTACATCCTCACCGAGGAAAACTGGTCTAGTATTCCAGCCATGATTGGGATTACAGACGCAGACCTTAAAGAAATTTTTGGAAAATAGTGCAACAGAAAACCCACCTAGTCAGGTGGGCTTTTTCTCTTTTAAGATTATTTAACTGTTGCAGTGCTTGTAATCAATTCAACAGCTTTTTTGATTGCGATATCGTGTTTCAACATGTCAGCTGAAAGCAAGTTTTGTACTTGTGCAACTTCCATGTTGTAGTCTGCTGCCAATTGCTCAATTTCTTTTTGGATTTCTTCTTCTGAAGCGTCAAATCCTTCTGCTTTGGCAACTGCTTCGATAACAAGGTTAGTCTTGGTGCGTGACTCAGCTTCTCCCTCGTATTGTTTGTGAAGGTCTTCTTGAGTAGTTCCTGTGATTTGGAAGTACATGTCAGGGTTGATCCCTTGACGTTGTAAGTTTCCAAGGAATTCATTTACTGAACGGTGAACTTCTTCGTGGATCATTTCTTCTGGAAGTTCTACGATTTCAGCATTTTCTACAGCTTTATCGATTGCTGCACCTTCAACGGCATCTTTGTATGCTTCTTCTTTCGCAGCAGTCAATTCTTTGCGGTATTTTTCTTTCAATTCGTCAAGAGTTTCTACTTCTTCGTCGATGTCTTTTGCAAGTTCATCGTCAAGAGCTGGAACTTCTTTTGCTTTAACTTCGTGGATAGTTGTTACGAATTTAGCTTCTTTACCTGCAAGGTCTTCTGCTTGGTAGTCTTCTGGGAATGTTACGATAACATCAACAGTTTCACCAGCTGAATGACCTACCAATTGGTCTTCAAATCCAGGGATGAATTGACCTGAACCAAGTCCAAGTGAGAAGTTTTCACCTTTTCCACCGTCGAACTCAACACCGTCGATAGAACCAACGAAGTCGATGACGACAGTGTCGCTATTTTCAGCAGCGCCGTCTTTGATAACCAATTCAGCCAAGTTGTTGCGTTCGCGTTCGATACGTTCTTCAACGTCAGCGTCAGTTACTTCTTTTTCTACATCTACTGATACTTCAAGGTTTTTGTAGTCACCCAATTTAACTTCCGGTTTTGTCACGACTTCAGCTGTGATAACCCAGTCTTGACCTTTTTCCATTGAAGTCACGTCAATTTTTGGTTGTGCAACTACTTCAAGACCAGTTTCTTTTACTGCAGCTTCATAAGCGTTTGGCAAAAGAGCGTTCATTGCATCTTGATAAAGAGCTTCTTCACCAAATTTTTGGTCGAAGACAGGACGTGGAAGGTGACCTTTACGGAAACCTGGAACGTTAAGAGTTTTCTTTACTGAGTTGAAGACACGGTCCAATTCTGGTTTGATTTGGTCTTGAGAGATAGTGAAAGTCAAGACTCCACGGTTTGTTTCTTTGTTTTCAAATGATACAGACATTCTGTCATTTCTCCTTAAAATTTTTTAAATACAGTCTATTATAGCATAAACTACGGTTAATTTTCAAGTCATGAATGCGCTTTTCAATAGTGCTAGAGGTACTTGCTCGCTTCCTTGATACTAAGTTCAGCCATTCTCTTCTTATTTTTCTCAATAAAACGTGCTACCCATTCGGGATTGGTTTTAGAGTAGTCTCTTAGAGCCCAGCCGATGGCTTTGTTGATAAAAAATTCTGTCTGGTCCAGATTGTTGAGCAGGATCTTTTCCATCAGTTGAACGTTTGTTTTTTCTTTTCTTAACAACTGGTGGTCAATAGCGACTCGCCTCAACCAGATATTATCTGATAGGCTCCATTTTAAAAGCACTTCTTCAAGCTCCTGATGGTCGGCTACCAAACTTCCTACTACTCGATCTAGGATATCTACCGTGTCCCACCAAGACTTGGTCACGACCAGACGCTCAAGCTTAGGCAAATCATCCTTCGTTAGATAAGACTGCATGGCTTTCAAATAGTTGGCAGCTACATATTGGTATTCTCTAGGCTCCTTTTCCCAGCAAGTGTCTACAAAATCCCAATCGATAATCTTTGTTTTTTTCGTTTCTGGAAAATACTTTTTATAGAGTGCATCTTTTTCAGGACCTGCAATGCCTAGAAAGGGAAATTGATGGCGCATATAGGCTTCCATTGGGTCTGCTTTCTCAGGGTCTTTTGCTGCTTCTAGCTCCTCAAGTATATCTGTAAGACTCATCTAAAAGTCCTCCTGCCCTACCAAGTGGTGCTGAAAGGCATAGACTGCAGCCTGGGTACGATCACTGACCTCAAGCTTGGCTAGGATGTTGGACACGTGGGTCTTGACCGTCTTGAGAGAGATGAAGAGTTCATCTGCAATGCGTTGATTTTCGTAGCCCTTAGCGATGAGTTGAAGTACGTCTCGCTCACGCGCAGTCAAGTCCTCATGAAGCTCAATATGATTGCGGTGGTATTCGACCTTCTTACTGACCTCTTGTTCAATGGCCAGCTCGCCAGCAGCCACCTTACGAACGGCATGGAGTAGCTCGTCTGCACTAGAAGTCTTGAGCATATAGCCTTTGGCACCAGCATTCAAGACTGGCATGATTTTTTCATTGTCCAAGTATGAAGTCACAATCAAAATCTTCGCTTCAGGCCATTCTTTGAGGATGGCCAAGGTAGCATCAATCCCATTCATCTCAGGCATGACGATATCCATGACAATGACATCTGGACGGAGTTCCAAGGCTAACTCAATACCTTGAGACCCATTGGCCGCCTCGCCCACAACTTCTACATCGTCTTGGAGGTCAAAGTAGCTTTTCAAGCCCAATCGGACCATTTCATGGTCATCTACCAGTAAAATTTTCATCTCTACTCCTTTATGATTCCTTGTCTAGCAGGGGAATACGGATATCAACCGCCAGTCCTTGCTTAGGTGCTGTCAAAAGTTGAACCGTTCCTGCCATATCTTCGACCCGCTCCTTAATATTTCTCAGTCCATAACTCAAGTCGTCTAAGCTCCCTAACTGGAAACCAATCCCATTGTCCACCACCTTCAGCTGCAATTCAACCTCTGTCTGATAGAGGTAGACATCTAGGCAAGATGCCTGGGCATGGCGGAGGGTATTGCTGATCAACTCCTGTAATATACGGAAGATATGCTCTTCGATTTTCTTAGGCAATTTAGACACATTTTGCTTGAGACTGACCTTGAGATCGCTCTTGTCCTCAAGCTCTTTTAAGAGGATTTGAATCCCCTCAACCAAACTCTTCTCTTCCAACTCAACAGGTCGCAAATGTAGGAGCAAGACCCGCAGATCTTTCTGGGCTGTTTCGAGAATGGCTGCAACACTTTGCAACTGGGTCTGCATCTTTTCTCTATCCAGCTTCAAAGCCTGCTGACTGACACCTGATAAAATCATATGGGCCGCAAACAACTCCTGACTAACCGTATCATGTAAGTCACGTGCTATCCGCTTCCGTTCTTTCTCGATGATTGTTTCTTCCTTGACCAGACCTTGATTTTCAGCCTTTTGAACAGCCTCTGTCAAAAGGTTGAGCTTGCCAGATAAGGACTTGAAACTCGCATCCAAGTCTGGATCTGCAAAAGAAACCACCTCTTTTCCTGCTAGCAGTCGCTTGAGATTGATCTGCATTTTTCTGCGTGAAATTTCTTCCATCACCCGCCAAAAGAGGACAAAAAAGAAGGTAATGGAAAGGCTAAAGACCAAGACTAAGAAGATTAACTTTTCTGTTTTCTCGATATCCTGTAGCAAATAGGACCAATCAAGATTTAGAATATCAAGCAGACTATTAGCCAAAAAGAGAATAAAGAGGAGTGAAGTCAGCCCGATTAATAGGTACGATTGCTTTTTCATCCTCTGACCACCTCCACATCGCCAACCATAGTAGTTAGGAAAATTTTGACGCTCTTGTTACTCTTGAGGTAGTCTCTGGTTTCCTGATGATAGTGTTCATTACGGAGGGCTCGCTTAGGTTGATGAAGGAATGTTAAATCTCCATAGAGGCAGTTGACACTGAGGCTGATTTCCACATCTACAGGTACGATGATCCTAGTCGTTCCCACCATCTTTCTAAGGATAATGACATTGTCATGATTGGTTAGAATAACTCTTTCCAAATGAATGGTGTCCTTGCCCATGAGGCGAAAGAGGTTGATATCGTCAAATTGGCAGATCTGGTGACTAGAGAAATGATGGAGATTGCCAAACCAAGGATTGTGTTCATTTTTAACCGTTACCACCTCTTCAAAGACCAAGTCCGTCTCCTCTCTTTCTTGATTCATCATCGGATAGAGAAGAAAGAGACTATAGATAACTGCTACAAAGATAGCTAATATCACAAAGGGATTGAGCATGACGATGAAAAAGAAAAGAATAGTCGCCACAAGGAGGAAAACGTTGTTGCCCTCTTTACCTGTATAATAGCGGAGCAAGAGCAAAAAGAGGAATAGAATCAGCAGAAAACGCGAAAAATGCTCTGATACCATCAAAATCAGAGCTCCCGTCAATAGACAGGCTTCAATAAATAAAAAGATTTGAAATTTTTTCATAGCTGCATCCTCTCTTTTCTATTTTATCACAATTCAAAAAAGTCACCTCGGTCTGAGGATGGAAAAAGGAGATAGGACAGAAATCGCTCCTACAAACTAGGTTCTTTCAGCCCACCACAGTTGACAAAAGGCTACAAAAAAGGGCGGGATTCTTGTCCCGACCTCTCTACATCTGATCTTTTGCTTCTTTTAGTTTGCCATAAAGAATATAGTCTACGTTTTGCAGATCCGCTATGGTGGCACAATTAAGGGCACACATGATCAAACGCAGATCTTCTTTCCAGTCTTGGACAATGCTAATCACTTCCTCGACCGAGTAGGTTTCAACCAATTCCAGAACGGTACGTGACAGTCCCACAGCCTTGGCTCCAAAGACCAGGCACTTAATCATATCCAGCGGGTTACGAACCCCTCCACTGACCAAGAGTTCGACCTTGTCTTTCCAGTCTTGGGCATTGAGAAGGGCTTGCATAGTAGACTGGCCCCATTGATTGAGGTAATCACGCTGACCACTGCGACGATTTTCGATATAGGCAAAGCTAGTACCACCACGACCCGACAGGTCAACCGTTCGAACACCCAGTTCATAGGCTCTTTCGATAGTCTTCACATCCATCCCAAAGCCCACTTCCTTTAGGACAATAGGAACTGGGATTTGCTTGCTATAATCTGCTAGATGCGATTGCCAGCTTCGAAACTTTCTTTCTCCCTCGGGCATGAGTAATTCCTGCATGACATTAACATGCACTTGAAGGAGAAGAGGATTCATCTCTTCTACAGTCTGAAGTCCTAACTCAACAGGCTTGTCCAAGCCAATATTGGTTCCAAGGAGGATCTTTGGATGGCTAGATTTGACAGAAAAAGAATCATCTGTTGGATCTTTTAGGGCTGAACTATAAGAGCCCGTTACAAACAAAATCCCACAGGCTTCTGCCACCTGAGCTAGTTTTTGATTGATTTCTTTACCTTTGTTGCTCCCACCTGTCATGGCATTGATATAAAAAGGAAAGTCCCACTTTCGACCTGCAAACTCTGTAGACAAATCAATCTCATCCAGGTCATAAAGAGGCAGGGAAGAATGAATTAACTCCACCTCATCAAAGCTATTATAGGAACTTTTCTGCTCAAGGGCATAGCGGATATGCTCATCCTTACGATTTGTCGTCATGTCCTATCCTTTCTTGGTATAAGAGCTCAATCCCCAGATCGGCCCAACGATTTTTTAAGGTTTCGGTTGATTGCACATCAAAACTCAAGGCAATGCCACAGTCACCACCACCAGCGCCACTGCTTTTGGCAACAGCCTGCAAATCTTGACTGGCTTCTTTCAGCTGTCTCAGCGAAGGTGTGTAAATATCTGGGCTCAAACCTTCTAAAAGCTGACTGGCTGTTTCCAGCTGCTCGATAATTTTTTCTGCATTCCCATGCTCCAGGGCTTCTACCAAAGCAGATACCGTTGCTTTTGAGGAACTTAAAAAATTCTGGCCTATGTTTTGCTTGATTTGCTGGACCATGCCACTTGATACGGCCACTTCCTTGGTCCAGCCCACTAGGAAATCACATTCTAGAGCTGGTTGCACTTGTGAGATCGAAAAGCCCCAATCACGCTCCAAAACTGTAGCCAAGCTTTCTTCTTGCAACCAAGCAGCCACCTTTTGGCGATCAAACGACTGGTAGAGAATCAAATCTTCTGCCACAATACAGGCAAGGTCTCCCATAGAACCATTGTCGCCTCGCTTGAGCAAGACCGCGCTTGCCAGCTTGAACAAGAGTTCCGGATCAACCGTAATATCATATAGAGCCAGCAGGTCCTTGATCACCAAGACAACGACGCTACCACTAGAACCCAGACCAAACTTTTTGCCTTCGCGTTCCATTTTTCCACGGATTTCCAAGGAAAAAGGTCGCAAAGTCTGACCACGATTGGCGAGGAAGTCATTCACCAAAGCAATTGTTTCTTGAATCAAACTGTAGTCATGATTTGGCGTCAAGTCCACTGCGAAATCAAACATGTCTGAGTAGATACGATAGTTCTCAGAAAAAGCAATCTCAGCCTTCATATAGATGGGGATGGCCTTTATCAAGGCTAATTGCCCTGGCTCTAGAATAGCGTATTCCCCTGCCCAGTATAGTTTTCCGCACGTTTTAACAGCAATCATCTTGACTCAAATCCTTTGTTTTCGACACAATCAGGCGGTAACGTTGACCAAAGATTTCAGATAGATGATCCAAATCTTTCTCCTGACAGAGGACCTTGACATTGGGACCGGCATCCATTGTAAAGTAACAGGCTTCACCTTGCTCACGAAGCTGACGAACAAAGTTCATGGCTTCATAGGACGCATCCGTTAGATATGAAAAGGCTGGACTAGCAGTCTTGGTCGTAGCGTGCATAGCAAGGGCATTTTTCTCCGTTAGTTCCCCAACCTTGGCAAAATCATTCTCTTTGAGATAGACCAGCATATCCTGATAATCCTTCTCAGACTGACGAACCCAATCATCAAAGGTCGTCGAGGTTTCCACACAAAGTTTCATTCCATCACGGCTAGAAATTGGTTTTTTCTTATCCTCTAACACCAACATAATCATAGCTAGTTTCAGGTCTGTATCAACAGAGTAAATTTCCCCACTATCCTTATCCCAGGCACCTAGTGGTCCATAAAAGCTCCGAGAGGAAGAACCTGAGGCAAACTTAGCTTCCTGCGCCAACTGACTCTGATTCAAACCAAGCTGGAAATAAGCATTACAGGCCTTGACCAAGGCGGACAAACCACTGGAACTTGAGGACAAGCCCGCTGCGGTAGGCATGTTGTTTTGGGTATCAATACGGACAAAGCCCTCACCTTCTGGGCGGTAACGGTCAATGATTTTGCTCATTTTGGCATGCTCATCCTCACTCTGAAGTTGACCATTGATATAAAAGGCATCAGCAGTCGCATCCGTCGGTAAAGGCGACAAAGTCGTCTCTGTGTACATATTTTCCAAAGTCAAAGAGATACTGCTAGTAGCAGGAACCATCTCTTTTTCTTTTTTCTTTCCCCAATATTTGACAATGGCAATATTTGCGTAGGAACGTACTGTTACAGGCTTTCGATCCATGTCTGAACAGCTCCTTTCTCTTCTAATCTTTCTGCTAGTTCTTGAGCTTGAGTCAAATTGGTTGCCAAGGCTATGATACAGCCTCCTAGCCCACCACCACTCATCTTGGCACCTAGAGCACCCTGGCTCAGAGCCGTTTCAACGAGGGAGTCTGCCTCAGGGCTACTAACACCAATTTCTTTTAAATGTAAATGCGCTTGACTGAGGATTTGTCCCAGTCTTTCAGCATCTTTTCGTCTAATCGCATCTTCTGCCTGCTGGGTCAATTCTCCCAAGGCATGCAAAAACGGTAGGGCATCTTTCCCCTTGCTTTGAACCACTTGGATAGCTTCACGAGTGTGACCATACACGCCCGTATCAGCAATGACCAAATAGGCAGATAGGTTCATCTCAAGTTCTGTAAAACCAACATTCTTGATAAAGCGAATAGGCTGGTCACTGAGACAGGTCTTAGCATCCAACCCGCTTGGATTCATATGGGCAATCATTTCAGCCCGATTGACCAAGATTTCTAGTACATCATGAGGCAGGTCGGCTTGATAGTAGTCAAAAACTGCTCGAATAGCTGCTATGCTGATAGCTGCTGACGAACCCATTCCCCGTTTTTCAGGGATAGCCGAGTCAATCACACATCGAATGCAGGCTTCTTTGATATCCAAATACTCCAGCGAAGCATAAACCGCCATGGACAAGGTATCCTCCTCATAGAGACGCCACGGACTTTCAGCAGGGACCACCTTACATGTCACCTCCACCTCTAAGAGAGGCAGGGAAATGGCAGGATAGCCGTATACGACCGCATGCTCCCCTATTAAAATAATCTTACTATGTGCCTGACCGACACCAACTTTTTTTGTCATGTTTTCCTTTAACCAGACGAAAAGACCGTCTCATTTCATACAGTAGTATTTTCTCCTATCTATTTTATTATATTTTCACAAAAAAAGCGATTGTTTCCATTCACAATCGCCTCTTTCATTATTGGACCCATTCGCCATTATAGTTGACAAAATAACCATCTACGGTCGTATTCACTGCTAAAGCACCTGAACTATATGCGTAGTACCATTTACCATTAACCTGGAACCAGCCTGTCTTCATATCACCATTACTTGTTTGTAGATAATACCAAGTCGAACCTTCCTGATACCAGCCAGTCGCCATAGCTCCTGATGAACGGAGGTAGTACCACTTGTTCCCAAGGTATTGCCAGCCCGTTTTCATATCGCCATTTGGTTCATCTAAATAATACCAAGTGGAGCCTTCCTGATACCAACCAGTTGTCATGGCTCCTGATGAACGGAGGTAGTACCATTTATTACCAAGATATTTCCAACCAGTTTGCATGATACCAGTTTCTGGATCTAGATAGTACCAAGTTGAGTTATCATTGGTCCAGCCACGCACTAGCTCCCCAACCGTTAAACTGTAGATACGAGCATCGAAGCTACCATCCTCCTGTAAATAATACCAATGCCCTTCGTCAGAAATCCAACCGGTTTTTAAAGTGTGATAACTACGCTGATCTTCAAAATAATAGACTCGTCTCTCTGCTGGACTATCATATTGTTCACCATGATGTTTGTTGGTATTTGTAGCAGTTTTTGCTTCTAACACTTGCTTACCAACAAATTCTTGTAGTACCCCATCTTGACCAAAGTAAAACCAATCTGGTCTAAAAGCAACATCTTGCCTTGGAGAAGGACCAATCGTAACCCCTTTGTGTGGAGCAGGTATATATTGCCAGCCGACAACCATCTCGCCAGATAAAGGATCAAAATAATAGTACTTCCCATCAATCACTCGCCAGTAGGTTTCTTTGAGGTCCCCCTTCTTATAGTAGGTTCTACCATTTTCTTGGACAAATTGCCAGCCTTCCGAATCAGCATCATCCGCAAAGACGGTGCTTGTCGCTAGAAAAGCAAAGAGAAAGACAGCTAGTCCAACTTGCATCACTATTTTAAATTTTTTCATTCGATCTTTCCTCCATAACTGATTGTAGCAAAGACTTTACTGTATGTCAATATATAGAAGCTCCTCAAAAAAAGCAGTTACACAACTGCAACTGCTTTTCTATTCTTGCATGGTATAACCAACACCACGCACGGTTTTAATGTAGCTTTTTTGACCTTTTACATCAAGCTTGCTACGTAGATAACGGATATAAACATCCACGATATTGGTTTCTGTCGCACTTTCGTACTTCCAAACACTTTCCAACAACTGCTCACGAGTCAAGACCTTCTTGCTTCCCATGAGAGTGGCCAAAAGGTCATACTCACGGCGCGTCAGAGCAATCATCTCCTCGCCACGATAAACGGTATGATGTTCTACATCCATACGCAAATTGCGGTAAGACGTTGGGACCTTCATCTGACTACAATGTTGGTCGATAAAGTCCCGACCTCGGAAAATCGCTGAAATACGAGCCACCAGCTGATCAATAATCACTGGCTTATAGATGTAAGAAACGGCGAAGCGCTGGATTGTCTCAATCTGGTCTTGCAATTCTTCGCGATGGTCCAAGACCATGATCACTGAGGCAGGTTTTGTCCGACTCAGCCTCTCTGCAAAATCCTGGGCCGTCATATTCCCCAGACGAGCATTCAGTAAAATCAAGTCATAATCTATCTGGAGAGCCATGGAGAGGGCTTTTTGTCCCTCCTCGACCAGATCAACACGGTATTGCTCTTTTTGGAGTTCCAGACTGAGAAAATGAGCGAGATTTCGTTCTTTCTCAAGTAATAAAATCCGTTTCCCCATGGCAGACCTACTTATTTTTCGTCATACCAAGAGTAGTGGAAGATTCCTTCTTTGTCTTTACGTTGGTAAGTGTGGGCACCAAAGTAGTCACGTTGTGCTTGGATTAAGTTAGCAGGAAGGTCTGCTGAACGATAGCTATCAAAGTAAGTAATAGCTGCTGAGAAGGTTGGCACTGGTACACCAGCTTGAACAGCAAGAGCTACGATATCACGCACTGCTTGTTGGTACTTAGCAGTAACATCCAAGAAGTACTCATCCAAGAGAAGGTTTGCAAGATCAGCATCGCGGTTGTAGGCATCTGTAATCTTTTGCAAGAAACGAGAACGGATGATACAGCCATCACGCCAGATAGATGCGATGTCCGCAAATGGCAAGTTCCAGTTATTTTCTTTAGAAGCCACACGCAATTGGGCAAAACCTTGTGCATATGAAATGATTTTTGAGAAGTAAAGGGCTTGACGGATCTTTTCGATCAACTCAGCCTTGTCACCTTCAAATTTGAAGGCAGCTGGTTTTGGAAGGACCTTGCTAGCATGCACACGCTCTTCTTTGTATGTAGAGATGTAACGCGCAAATACTGACTCAGTGATAAGTGACAATGGCACACCAAGGTCAAGTGCTGATTGGCTAGTCCATTTACCAGTTCCCTTGTTACCTGCAGCATCAAGGATGTAGTCTACGATTGGTCCATCTTGACCTTCATCATCTTTACGGCTCAAGATATCAGCTGTGATTTGGATCAAATAGCTATCCAATTCACCCTTGTTCCACTCAGTAAAGATTTCAGCCATGTCTTCTGCAGAAAGGCCAAGTAAGTGTTGCATGAGGTCGTAGCTTTCTGCGATCAATTGCATGTCACCATACTCAATACCGTTGTGGACCATTTTCACATAGTGACCAGCTCCATCAGGACCGATGTAAGTCACACATGGTTTGCCATCTTCTGGTGCTTTAGCTGAGATTTCTTCGAGAACATCAGCAACCAATTCGTAGGCTTCTTTTTGTCCACCAGGCATGATAGAAGGACCTTCAAGGGCACCTTTTTCACCACCAGAAACCCCTGTACCGATAAAGTTGATACCTGAGTTTGCCAATTCTTCATTACGACGGATGGTATCTTTGTAGAAAGTGTTTCCTCCATCAATCAAGATATCACCCTTATCAAGGTGTGGAAGAAGAGCTTGGATAGTTGCATCTGTACCAGGTCCAGCTTGAACCATCAGCATGATACGACGAGGTTTTTCGATTGAGTTTACAAAACTTTCAACGTCATAGCTTGGCACAAAGTTCTTTTCAGGATGGCAGGCAATTACGTCTTCTGTTTTTTCTTTACTACGGTTGTAAATGGCAACTGTATAGCCACGAGATTCGATATTTAGGGCAAGGTTACGACCCATTACGGCCATACCTACAACACCAAAGTTAGCTTTTGTCATGTGACACTCCTCTTATTTAATTTGTTTTATTTTATCATTTTTACCTATGAAAGGAAAGAATTTTGTAACGGACTCCTAATAGTCCAAGTCATCTGCATGGCCAGAACCATTCCCTACAAAGTAACCAGTCTTACAGTTGAGGGTGAAGAGGTAGGTTCCATCTGGTTTGTAGAGGTTGTAATAGCCGTTTCCGTTTACAATATTGACACGTTCGAGAATGTATTGGTTGCCAGTTATATAGCCACGTGCACGTGAGGTTGCTAAGATTTGTTCCAATACACCATCTGCAAACGTCCAAGCAGGGTTATTGCTATCGTCTACAGCTGATTGGTTGTAGGGTACACGACTAGCACTTCTTTGAAGATTAACCCCATCGCCTGACAAACCACCATTTGTATCTCTAGCCGGTGCTGTGGTACTTGTTGAAGGCGTCGTACTGCTTGCACTGCTTTCTGTAGCTGAACTTGAGCTTGCTTGACTCGTGCTAGAACTTGAGCTGGAAGCACTGGTTTGTTGACTCTTACCAAGACTAATCGCCTGATCTAACAGTTTATCAAGCTCTGTATTTCCCGTTTTAACTTCCGTGAACTTAGCATCCGCCTTGGCTTTAGCATTGGTATCCAAGACACCATCAGTAATAGCTGGACTTTCAAAGAGGGCATTGACATCTTGAATGGCCTTGATTTGAGTTGCTAGGCTATCGTATTTTGACTTAGCTAGTGCATAATCACGGCTACCTTCTAACTTATCCAGTAAGGTTTTTAGCTGGTTCAACTTATCGAACTGGCTATTTTTTAAAGCAGTCTTATTGGCATCCGTATAGAAGGAATCATAAAGCGTATTGAACTCTTGCAAATCGGTTTGCGATTCTTGATTTCCTGAAGATGATTGAGAAGACTGGATTTCTTGGTTCGAACGGGATACCTGACGGTAAACATAATACGTACCAGCAAGAACAAGAATCACAGCTACCACAGAAACGATGGTAATCAGACGTTTCTTTTTAGAGCCTGTTTCAGGTTCCGTCTGTACTGATCGTGATAGGGAAGTATAGGTTTCTTCTTGTTCCTCATTTTCCTCATTCATTTCCTTGGATTCTGTTTCTGTTAAAACGAGAGGCTCTATTTCAGCACTTTCTTCATCTTGAAGTGGGGGAACAAACTGAGTAGTTTCTTCATTATCTATCTCTTCACTAAATTCCTCGGAAACCAGGTCTGAATCGTCTACCTCTCCAGAAAGTTCACTTGTTTCACGAACTTCTTGGATCAATTCCTCTAAGTTTTGAGTAGAAGCCAGTTCTTCTTTTTCAAACTGACGAGTTTCAAACTTATCTGCCTCGATCTCTTCGCGGTGCTGTTTGATGTATTTGTCCAAGATATTGTCTTCAGGCAATACTCCAGCCTCAACCTCTTCATTCTTACGAATTGCTTGACCAACAGTCAAATCTTTTGCTTCGTCAAAGTCGAATTGTGGCTCTTGCTGTTCTTTTTTATGACGATCATGTCTTTTCTTGCTCATGAGTTTACCTTTCTATTTTACCTCTTGGCGTTTCACACGCTGACCAAAATATTGATATAAATCCACTTTTAAGGTCCCGTTATAGAGTTTTCGTTTTTTATTCGCTGGACTTCCGTACTTACTTTCAAAAGCTTCGTCACTCGTCAAGATAAACTTACTCCAGGTTTTCAGTGGTGCAAAGACTTGTCCCATCTCAGCATAAAGTTTCGTAACTCCTGCATCATCGGACAAGCGCTCCCCATATGGTGGATTGGAAATGATAACGCCATTGATCTTGTCTGTGCGCAAGTCCTGTACCCGCATTTGCTTAAAAGTAATATCTCCTGCGACACCTGCTGCTTGAGAATTTGCCTTGGCAATTTCTACCATACGAGCATCAATATCACAGCCCATGATATCCAGTTCTATCTCACGATTAATTTTCTTAGCAGCATCAGTACGGACCTCTTGGATTAACCGATCGCTAACCCAGTTCCATTCCTCAAAAGCAAAGGAACGGCGAAGACCCGGC
This sequence comes from Streptococcus oralis, assembly GCF_023109315.1. Classification (GTDB taxonomy): domain Bacteria; phylum Bacillota; class Bacilli; order Lactobacillales; family Streptococcaceae; genus Streptococcus; species Streptococcus oralis_BS. The sequence continues at coordinate 98,019 of NZ_JALDUF010000001.1, read as the reverse complement.
GCCATCTTTCTAGCAATCATAGCCGCCTCGATACAGAAAGTTCCTGAACCACAGGTTGGATCAATCAAGGGCTTGTCTGGATACCAGTTGGAAAGTTGCAAAATGGCCGCTGCCATATTTTCCTTGATAGGTGCTCCACCCTTTTCCGTACGATAACCTCGTTTAAAAAGGCTAGAACCTGTCGTGTCAATCATGACAGTTGCCACATCTTTCAGAATAGACACCTCAATCTTAAACTCAGGACCAGTTTCCATCAAGGGAATTCCTTCTGGGCGGGCATAGTGTTTTTGTAATTTCTTCACAACAGCTTTCTTAGAAATGGCCTGAACACTGGGCTCGTTATGAAGTTTTGACTTAACACATTTGGCCTTTGAAATCGGGAAACGCGCCCCAAGCGGGAGATAGTTTTCCCAATCTAGAGCAAAAACACCTTGAAAAAGCTCTTCAAAAGTCTTAGCTGGAAAACTTCCGACTACAATCTTGATGCGATCCGCTGCACGAAGCCAAAGATTGGCCTCAATGATTGCCTTCACATCTCCTTGGAAGCGGACACGCCCATTTTCAACCTGGCAATCATAACCAAGTTCTCGCACCTCACGTCCAACGACTGCCTCGAGGCCCGCCGCAGCAGTTGCGATTAAATTAAATTGTTCTTTCATTTCTAGTCTTGCAAGACCTTTCTCTTGTTCACTTTAAAAAATGAGGTTGAGAAAGATTTCTCAGCCCCAACCTATATGCAATTTTCTATAAGCCATGTTTTGTTCCAGAAGTGACTAGGACCACTTCCTTCGATAATCATCTGTCTACCGCTAACAGCATAAATCTGCTAGCAGTCAGAGTACTACGTTCGTTTCCGTGCACTCCATGCCCCGACCAAAATTTGGGTTGCTAGCTTGAGGGGTTTACCGCGTTCCACTCTCTCCGTTTCCAGAAAGACTCCGTCACTGTGGCACTTTCAAGCCTATTCTGACCTATCCGAAGACTTAGCCATTTCGACTGCCGTAACGATCACTCGTCCCTAGGCTTATGGATTCGCCTAGCACAAACACTACAGGCATCACAGCCTGTGCTAGCATGGACTTTCCTCATGAAAAGAGAACCTCTTCACGCGATTATCCAAAAATTGCACTCATCCCTTATTCAATATCAATCTTGGTTGTCTAAGATTTGCTTACCAAATACTTCTTTTTCGAGACGATTTAAGCGTTTCAAAATATCAAAATTTGTCATTGAAGTAGAAGCTGTTACTTCAATAGAGTCTGGTTGAGTTGGAGCCGCCTGTGGTTTACGAGACAACTCCTCCTTCAAATCAGCAATTTCTTGGCGAAGGGATTTAACCAAAGCTGCGTAAGTTTCATAATCCTTAATCACATCATCTAGGAATTCATCCACCTCTGCTCTGCTATATCCACGTACTTCGCGTCCAAACTCTTGTTCAAAAATATCTTTTGCTGAAAATATAATACTTGCCATGTCTCTCTCCATTCTGGGTTACTAGTATTATTATATAAAAAAAGACAAGTAAAAATCAAGGTCAAAGGGTTACTTTTCAGAAAAATTTTCTGCTAGTTCATTTAACTCATCAAATGTTAATTGCCTTGTAACATAGTCCGCTTGATTTTTCATCATTTGGTAAAAATATTGTAATTTAGTTTTGTTTTCTTCATCATAAAAAAGATAGCAAATATCTGTGTTCTCCAGTAAAAATTTCTGATAATCACGTAGTTGTCCCTTGTGTTCATATTGTGGATAGGCATATTTGACAAAATCAACTTGCTTGAATTCGCTCAACTTCACTTGATTGGCTTCATTCCAGTTACTGCCATGGGTCTCAAAATCAAAAATGGTCGCCAGCTGAAATCCATAGTCTATTTTCATGTCTTTTGCCACCTGAAGCGCCCAGTACTCGAAGCCCAGAGCCCCAGTAAAGATAAGCCAGGTCACCCCTTCCTCCGCTAAACGCTCCAGGTCTCTCCGAATAGCTGTTTTGATAATATCAACGCGAATATCCTTGTCATTAAAGAGACCAAGGTCGAAGGCAGAATAGCCTAAAATCAAGGCTGTTGTCATTTTTAACCCTTTCTTTGCAAATTTATGATATAATAGAGTGATGTTATTGTACCAATAAGGAGAATTATGGTCAACTATCCACATAAAATTTCATCACAGAAGAGACAAGCTCCCCCGTCACAAACTAAAAATTTCGCAAATCGGGGAATGTCTCTTGAAAAGATGATCAACGCTACGAACGACTACTATTTGTCACATGGGTTGGCAGTGATTCACAAGAAACCAACTCCCATCCAAATCGTACGTGTCGACTATCCCCAACGAAGTCGAGCCAAGATCGTTGAAGCCTACTTTAGGCAGGCCTCAACGACTGACTATTCAGGGGTTTATGATGGATACTACATCGACTTTGAAGCCAAGGAAACCAGACAAAGACATGCAATTCCGATGAAGAATTTCCATCACCATCAGATTCAGCATATGGAACAGGTCCTTGCTCAGCGAGGAATCTGCTTTGTCCTTCTTCACTTTGCTTCTCAGCAAGAAACTTATTTATTGCCGGCTGTTGACCTGATTCGTTTCTATCATCAAGATAAGGGACAAAAGTCAATGCCACTTGGATATATTCGAGAAAATGGATATAGGATTGAGCTAGGTGCCTTTCCCCAGATTCCCTATCTCGATATTATCAAAGAACATTTACTAGGTGGTAAAACAAGATGAACAAACAAACTATCCTGCGAATAACTAAATATATCAGTATCTGCTTCTTAACTGTATTTATCGTAGCTATTATGCTGGGCGGAGGTCTCTTTCTCTACTATGTTAGCAAGACTCCAGCCCTATCTGAAAGTAAACTGGTCGCTACAACGTCTAGCAAGATCTATGACAAAAACGATGAACTCATTGCCGATCTCGGATCAGAACGTAGGGTCAATGCACAAGCAAACGAAGTACCGACCGATTTGGTCAATGCTATTGTTTCGATCGAAGACCATCGCTTCTTTAATCACCGAGGAATCGATACTATCCGTATCCTAGGTGCTACCCTACGAAATCTTCGTGGTGGCGGAGGCCTTCAAGGGGCTTCAACTTTGACGCAGCAGTTGATCAAGTTAACCTATTTCTCTACGTCAACTTCTGATCAAACCCTTTCTCGTAAGGCTCAAGAAGCATGGCTCGCCGTCCAGCTAGAACAAAAAGCGACTAAACAAGAGATCTTGACCTACTACATCAACAAGGTTTACATGTCAAACGGTAACTACGGAATGCAGACGGCTGCTCAAAGTTACTATGGCAAAGACCTCAAAGATTTGAGTATTCCTCAATTGGCCCTCCTTGCCGGAATGCCTCAGGCTCCAAACCAGTATGATCCATACTCGCATCCGGAAGCCGCCCAAGAACGCCGTAATCTCGTCCTCTCTGAGATGAAGGGGCAAGGTTACATTACAGCCGAACAATACGAAAAAGCTATTAATACTCCGATTACAGATGGACTTCAAAGCCTAAAATCAGCTAACAGTTATCCTCCTTACATGGATAATTACCTCAAAGAGGTGATTGACCAAGTTGAACAGGAAACAGGTTACAACCTTTTAACTACGGGTATGGAAGTCTACACAAACGTTGATTCTAAGGTCCAACAACGTCTCTGGGATATTTACAATACGGACGAGTATGTCAACTATCCAGATGATGAGTTACAGGTAGCCTCTACTATCGTTGATGTCACAAACGGGAAAGTCATTGCCCAATTAGGTGCTCGCCACCAATCAAGTAACGTTTCCTTTGGAATAAACCAGGCTGTAGAAACTAACCGTGACTGGGGTTCTACCATGAAGCCTATTACAGACTATGCTCCTGCTTTGGAATACGGCGTTTATGATTCAACTGCTTCGATTGTTCACGATAGTCCTTATAATTACCCCGGAACCTCTACCCCTGTCTATGACTGGGATAAGAGTTACTTTGGAAACATAACACTCCAGTATGCTCTCCAGCAATCACGGAATGTACCGGCTGTAGAAACGCTAGAGAAAGTAGGGCTCGATCGTGCCAAGACGTTTCTAAATGGACTCGGTATTGACTACCCAAGCATACACTATGCTAATGCTATTTCAAGTAATACAACCGAATCTGACAAAAAGTATGGAGCAAGCAGCGAGAAGATGGCTGCGGCTTATGCTGCTTTTGCCAATGGCGGTATCTACCGCAAACCTATGTATATCAATAAGATTGTCTTTAGTGATGGCAGTTCAAAAGAATTCTCTGATTCTGGTACACGTGCTATGAAAGAAACGACAGCCTATATGATGACAGATATGATGAAAACCGTTTTGGCATACGGAACTGGTCGAGGAGCCTACCTCCCTTGGCTACCACAAGCTGGTAAAACTGGTACGTCAAACTATACAGATGATGAGATTGAAAACTACATTAAAAATACGGGTTATGTAGCTCCGGACGAAATGTTCGTTGGCTATACTCGTAAATATTCAATGGCCGTTTGGACTGGTTACTCAAACCGCCTTACTCCTATCGTTGGTGATGGCTTCTATGTTGCAGCTAAGGTCTACCGTTCGATGATGACTTATCTATCTGAAGATGATCATCCTGGTGACTGGACTATGCCAGAAGGACTCTACAGAGGTGGAGAATTTGTCTTTAAAAATGGTGCTCGTTCTACATGGACTACACCTGCTCCACAGCAAGCCCCAACACCTGAAAGTTCTAGCTCAACATCTGAGAGCTCGACTTCTCAGTCAAGCTCGACTACTCCAAGCACAAATACAAGCACAAATAATAGTACGACTACCAATCCTAACAATAATACGCAACAATCAAATACAACCCCTGGCCAACAAAACCAGAATCCGCAACCAGCACAACCATAACATTTATCACTCAGAGTATTCTGGGTGATTTTTTCATAGCAGTATCGTATTTATATGATTAGCAAAAGCCTGAGAAGATTTCTTCTCAGGCTTTCTGCGTACTATAAACCTCATTAGGAAAGATAGGAAACAGATTTCGTAATCTTGCTAAGAGGTTTTGTTGAATACTAGTCTTTCTTTGTTCTTGCTACAAAGAGAGCAGATAGGGCTAGGCTAACACCTGCTAGGAAGAGGGCTGTGTCAGATTGGCTCTCACCTGTTGCTGGCAAGCTTTGTTCAGCAGTTTCTTGCTTCGTCACTTCTTGTTTTAGATCCGGTGCCGGTGTCTTATCTTCATCTGAAGCAAATGAGCTAAGTTTAAACTCAGGTTTCTCTACAGTTGGAGCGGCTTGATCGCCTACTGTCGATAATGGTCCTGTGTACTCTGGAAGCTCATGTACCAAGGCTTCAGCTGCATTGACACCACCATTAAACTCAGGCTTCTCAACTGTCGGAGCTGGTTGGTCGCCTACTGTTGCTACTAGGCCTGTATACTCTGGAAGCTCATGTACCAAGGCTTCAGCTGCATTGACACCACCATTAAACTCAGGCTTCTCTACTGTCGGAGCAGCTTGGTCACCTACTGTCGCTACTGGACCTGTGTACTCTGGAAGTTCATGTACTAGGGCTTCAACTGCATTGACACCGCCCTTGAACTCAGGCTTCTCAACTGTCGGAGCTGGTTGGTCGCCTACCGTTGCTACTGGGCCTGTGTACTCTGGAAGTTCATGTACCAAGGCTTCAATTGCATTGACACCGCCTGTGAATTCAGGAACCTCAAGAACAGGTGCTGGCTCTTCGCCCTTACTTGATTGAACCGATTCTTCTGTTAATTCTTGATAGAAGCTCGCCAATTCATAAAACTCGGCCTTGCCACCTTCCCAGACTAATTTGACGTCTAGAAGAGAGCCACCATTTCGGATAGCGAAGGTTTGGAGACTAGATGTAATGGCACCGAGGTCTGTCCAGCTGTCTTGACCATCCTTGAGTGTTCTAGCAAGAATGCGTGCTTTCGCTCCTTCAGGAAGACTGGAAACAAGACGAAGGTGGTTGGCATTGGTCGGCTCAGACAAGTGATAAACCAACTCGCCCTTGTCTTTTTCAGACTTATAGCTAGTCAAGACTTTTCCGTCTACAAGATTATTATAAAGGTTGCCTTGGCTTTCTCCACTACTTCCTTCTACTGTTGGATCATTGATTGGTTTGACAAATTCACCATCGTTGATGACCAATTCTGTAAAGCCTACAAAACGGGCATCATAGTCTGCTGTATAGAGGACACGGAGATAGTTGGCTTTGACTGGTGTTGTCAATTCACCTTCGATGTAGCGATTTCCTGGCATCTTAGAATCATGTGTCCAACCATCTGTCAATGAATCATCGTGTTGGCTATTGGCCACACCATCTCCTACTGTAACGACATCAGTCCAAGTTTTACCGTCTTGGCTGACTTGAATCTTACCATCACGAAGATAGTTTTGAGTTCCGTCTTGGATGTAGGCTCTAATCTTCTTGATGGTGCGTTCGCTGCCAAGTTTCAAGGTCACATGACCATCTTTACGAGCATAGTCTGAAAATTCAACGAAGTTGTTGTAAACACCATCAAATAATTGATCTAGGTTGTTCAGTTTACGAACATCATTGCTACCATATGCTGGGTGAATTCCCATTGAAGTTGATTCCAATTTTGTTGGTTGCACTTCTTTAGTCGTCACAAGGAGAGAAGTGGCTGTCACAGCTTGTTCCTGATCTGTTTTGTTGACCAGACGAACATAACGTACTAAGTGGCTTGCTACAGATCTATCAGTCAACTGGCTAGCTGGCGTCCATTCTTGCGCATTTGCAGAGTACTCTAGAGTAAGAGCAGGGTTTGCCTGACCTTGGAGCTGGATGCTCTTGATTTGATGGATACGGTCAAGCTTCATACCTAGATAGCTATGAGCAGGGAGTTTAGTTCCAGCTGGAATTTGAAGTTCGTAACTGCCCAAGCTATCCACTACTGGTGTTTCCTTCAAGGCGTCGACGTTGGTGTCTGTTAACTCACTATTTCCAGAGCGTGTCTCAACAGAGAAGTCTTGGATACGCCACCAGAGGTCGAGGGCCTTGGTATTGCGTACTCGGATGTAACGAGCATTGATCGCTCTGGTCACTTCCTTGGTTTGTTCTCCTGATAGGCGATCCAACTCTTGCCATGAAGTTCCATCTGTAGAGTACTCAAGTACACCTGCGGCAAGCTTATCACCCGTTCCTTGGCGAAGACGAACTTTAGTGATTGACTTGACTTCACCGAGGTCAAGTTGTGCCCAAGCATCTACTGGTGTCGTATTGCTACCGTCAGCATTTGCCATCATGGCTTCTGTATTATCCTTGCCATCAGTGATTTGACGGGCTGAGGTATTTAGTTTGTAAACTAAGTTTGAGCTTAGACTAACTGTCGTTGCTTGTTGGCTACGAGATTTTTCAACTGAACGGTTAACTGCAATTTCCTGAACTGCAAACCAAGTGTTCTCGCGGTCTGCTGTCGCAATCATGCGAACTGCCTTAGCCTTGATGTTGAGATTCTCAAACTTAAGCAGGGATTCATTTCCGACATAGCTTGGCTCTTTCAAAGTTACCCAGTTGTCATTTTCATCTAAATACTGCACTTCGGCCTTACTAAAGGTATCACGTGGATTTGCCTGCGTTCCCATTGCAAAGGTCAAGGTTTGGATCGCTACCGGCTTGTTGAACTTCATACCAATATAATCACCTGTCTTGATGCTGTTTGGTGATTTAATAATCGCATGGGTTGCCAAGTCGCCATCCGTTACTTCTGCCAAACCACCTTCTACACCTGTTCGATTGGTAATAAAGGTACTGATGATTTGATCTGGATGCAAGACTTTTTGAACTTCAGACGCTAGAACTTCTTTCAGGGATAGGATAAATGGACGAATATGTTGAACACCCAATTCAGCCTTTTCCATATGGTCTACATAATGGAAGGTGTGAGTTTGAGACTGTTCGTACAATTTCAAACCTTTATAGTAGCTATCCCAGAGTTTAGCTGCATCGTTTGTAGCCATGGCTTCAGCTCCTGTAAGGAAGGCATCGAGAGCATTCATTTGGTCGATTGCATTATCCAACCAATAGTGGATTTGGGCAACCATCTTTTGGTCGCCTGATGCTTTGTAAAGTTCGGCTGCTTCTTTAATCTTGGCAAATTCAGCTCGCAAGGCTGCACGTTCGGCAGTCACATCCTGACCTGCTTTGAGCTTGGTCATGAAGTCTGTTAATTTTGGAGCCAAGTCTACAGATTCTTCTAGTTTGACGACACGATTATCCATGTTTTGGTTGATCATGTGCTTACCAAGTTCGCGGAAGGCTGCTGATACCTTGCTATCTTCAAAATGACCATTTTCTACAAAGTTGAAGGCAATGTCATTGATTTTCTTAGCTTCTTCTTCTGATTTCCACTGTTTCCATGAGTATTGAGCTCCTGCAAAGAGGGCAATCTTAGATGGTTCAGACTGTTGCATTGGGTTCAACATGATACCCGATAGCAAACTTGGATCCACATTTGGATGAAGGAATTTCTCACCACCACCTAGAATCAAGTGTTGTTTAGAGTTATCTGTTACAGGCCAGTTAATCCAAAGTGAAACTGGGCGATAGGTCTTGCCACCTGCGGATAGATTGTTCTTGAGAGTTGAAAGGAAGCTTTCAGAGACTTCACCCCAAATCTTACCACCCGTCAAGGTCATGGATGTTGAACTTGGGAGATTTTCATTGAGGGATTTCAACTCATCCTCACGTCCATTACCCCAATACTGTCCAGGAACAAAGATCATTTCTTTGCGAAGGCCACTGTAAGTTCCCTGCATTTCAGTCAACCACTTGGTCATATCTTGCATCAAGCGGTTATAGCTATTGTAGCCTCCGACTGGGCTTGGAGCATCATCTGCAAGGATACCAAATTCGCGGACACCCACTTTCATCAACTGGGTAAATTTAGCCTTGATGGTTGCCAAATCTTCTTGGTAATGCGCTTCATTGCCAAAGCGGATGCGGTTGTTCATGAATGGATGGATAGTCCAGACATAGCGGGTTTTACTTTGATTTCCGACACGAGCAAGTTCACGGATTTCAGCTAGTTTTTCTTCTGGATAGAGTTCACGCCATTTCTTGTTGTGGTATGGATCATCTTTTGGTGCAAAGAAGTATTGGTTCAATTTCAAATCGCCACCATAACGCATGAGCTCTGCACGATCGGCATTAGACCATGGATTTCCATAGTAACCTTCGATGAAACCACGGTTCTTGAGCTCTGCGTAATCTTCTACTGTCACATTTCGAAGGACTGGTACTTGGCTTTCCTTGAGCATGTGTTTCAAGGTTGTCAAACCATAGAAGACCGCATCTGTGTCTTTTCCGACGATGGAAATCGAATTATCCTTGATGCTCAAGACATAGGCGTCAATCTTGTCAAAGAGACCTGCTGAAACATTGGACAAGTTTTGCTCTGCTTGTGAGCCTTGTCCATGCACCCCAAGATAGATATTGGTTGCGCCAGCGATTGCCGCCTTACCAGTTGTATAAGATACTTGATTGTCCTGCAAGACACTCTTCAAGCGATTACGAGTATAGATATCGAGTTGATTGCCCATGACCAGATTGACTTGCTTACGAAGAGCTGTGACTCCTTCTCCATAAGTCACTTTTTGTGGCGTTGGGAAGACCTTGTACTCTTTCTTGAGATAGTCTGCGCTCTTGCTGGCATCTGCAATGCTGTCTTCGCTAGCTGGTTTACTTGCAGTGAATTGATCTGCCAATTCAACTGTTCCATCACCGGTTTGGTCTACTTTTGGTTTTTCAGGTGTAGTTGGTTTTTCTGGTTGACTTGGTGCAGGCGTTTCTTGCTCTTCTTTGACAGGTTTCAATAGATGAACTTCGGCTGCACTTGCAAAACCACCAACGCCTTCCAATACTTTCAACTCAATCTTGTTGGTATGTACTGCCGCAAAGTTGACTGTTTTTTCTTGGGCGTTGTTGTCCCAGCTTCCTTCTGAAACCTTGACCATTTGGCCATCTTTTTGTGCGTAGATTTCGTAGCGCGTCACAACACCATTTCCACCACCTGGACGTGGGAGATACGTCAAGCCATTGATTTTTTCTGCTTCTTTCAAGGTCATAGTAAGGGTGTATGGCGCAGTGTCACCAGTCCACTTAGTATGCCAGAAGGTATTTGGATCATTGTCAAAGGCCTTTTCAACAGCGCCTTCAGTCGCGTTTCCTGGAAGTTGCTGACTGCTTGCGGTTGCTGTAATCTTATCATTTGAAATCAAACGAGGATTTACAAATGGTTTATCCGACAACTCTGCACTATGCAAGATTCCTTTGAACCCACCGATACTTTCAAGCGGTAGTACCAAGCTATTGTGGGCAAAGCGAGGGTATTCTGGATTTGCGATACGCTCAATCTTTTCACCATCCACATAGACTTCCGTTGATTGTGGTTTGGTCACGATGGAGATTTGATAACGTTTGTTCTTTTCAAGTTTTTTATTGAATTGGATATGGAACTGTTCAAATTGATAAGCAAGATAGCCATCTTTATCAGCTAGATAGATACGATTGTCCCCACTAGTTGAGAAGGTTTGTTCCCCATCTCCAGTGACAGTTACATCAAACTTCAAGACGTGACTTGGACCAACATCACCTGCCAAGCCTTCGATACTGCTATCTTTCTCAAAAGCCAATCCCCGCTCGCTTGTCTTCACTTTCTTACTTGCATAGTTCTTGACTGTTTCAGGATTGATGGTAAACAAGTCGCTTTGATCAATCTCTTTATCAGGATTTGACTGTGGCGCATAAGGGCTCGTTGGTAGGGTGCGTTCTGCAAAGGTCGCAGCTGCACGGTCGGATCCCCAGGTGCGTTCCGCAGTGGTTTGCATGCTCTTGAAGAAGCGTTTGAAGATGTCATAAGAGGTCAAACCTGTCTCATGAAGGTCGATATTGTCATTCCAAACTGCGTGCCCACCACCAAGGATACTTGGATGAGAAGCTGGTAGAAGTGGACCTCCACCTGTTCTAAAATCATTCGGTGTCCAGCTGTTGTACTGGCGTTCGTAGTTTGCATAGTCCCCGTAGGCTGCTTGACTATTGCTTCCACTTGGGACACTATATGTCGGCACATCCGTGATGTTAATAATCTTAGCTCCCTGAGCAATGGCTTCATTTGGTCGTTGCCAGCCAATGCTCCAGATATCAACTTCTACTCCGTTCCAATCAACAGGAGTGCTCCCACGTTTCGCACTGAGCGAGCCCCAGATACGAGGGGTATAGCCTTTTCCTTTAATGTATTTGATAAGGTCATTGACATAGCGGCGATAGCTTTCTCTGCTGCCATAGTATTCATCCGTTCCGATATGAACAGTTGATACCCCATGAAGCGGTGCATCTGGTCCATCTAGGAGTTTGTCATAGACGGATTTGACAAATTTAAGAGTTTCTTCGTATTTATTGTCTAGATCGAGCATGGCTACGCGCTCGACATTATGCTTGCCTGCATAATCGCTCAGACTACCTTGATACATGAGGTCTGGGCGAACTTTGACAAATGATAGTGCATGACCTGGTGTATCAATTTCTGGCACTAGGTTGATATGCAAGGCCTTGGCAAGTTTAATCAGATTTTGCATTTCTTCCTTGGTATAATGCTCATCTGATGTCAATTTTTGACCATTCTTACCAACAATATCTGTCTCCACACGGAAACCAGTCTTAGCATGTTCAAGGACATACTTGAGTTGTTCTTCTGGACTTAAATTCTTACCTGCCAAGTGTTCCTTAAGGAAGATATAGTTATCATTAAGGTGCAACTGCAAGTCGTTCATCTTGTAGTAAGCCATGTTGAGCATGATGTCTACAAGGGTGTCATAAGGGATAAATTTACGACCTGTATCTAGCATAAAGCCACGGTGGCTGAAACTTGGGAAATCGCGAATTTCACCATTTTGTAGATCTGTTTCTCCCATTTGAAGAAGAGTACGAGTGGCGTAGAAGGCTCCTGTGTTTGTGGCAGCTTCGATGGTAATCACATCATCTTGGATAGTGATACCATACCCTTCTTTACCATAACCCTTGTTTTCAACTTTTTTAAATTCGATTCGTTTTTGAGCTTGCTTGTCACCTGTTGCTAGTTCCAATCCACGGCTGGCAAGGTCTGACTGATAGAAGGTTGCAGCCTGATCAAAGCCTGAATCTCCTGTCGCAAGAACTGTATCTGAAGTGATAGAAGATTGGCCTTCTTTCCCATACCATTGTTGAACAGCTGGTGCTACTTTTGGTTTCACACCCACACCTTCGTCCTGATGTAAGCCCTTGATGACTACTTCAAACTCTTTTGTAAAGGTATGACTGTCTCTGATTTGTTGGACCATGACATTGACGCGTTGATCTGTCAAAGGCTTATAGATGTGATTTTGAAGGTCAATCACACCTTGCTTGTTGCTTCCGATAAGGCTAACTTTCCCTGGTAAAGTTGGTAAGACAAGAGACTGTCCGTCTTCTGCTACTGTTAGTTCGGTTACTTGGCGGATATCCGTTACCTTACTATGGTCCGGAACGTTAGAATAAGCTCGAATTTCTTGGATTCCAACGTTTCTCCAGTTCATGGTCCCAGCTTGGTAATTATTGACCTCCAATTTGAGGTACTTAGCTTTGATACTTTCAGCTAGGTCAACTTTCTCATCTAAGACTGGATCTCCTATTTTGGTATGAGCGAGTTTCCATTGTTTTTCTCCATTAGCGCCCACGTCTTCTTGACCTGCGTAGTAGAGACTCCAAGATTTGATATTGGGGTCATTTTGCCCATTCCGAAGACGACGATCCCAGTCGATTTCTACATGTTTAATCAAGGTAGTCTTTGGCAGAGTTAGTTCAAAAGTTGGTTTTGGTACATCTTTGTCTGTAGCCCAACGAGTATTGTCATCTCCATCGATAGCCTTATCTGCAGTAAAGCTGGTACCAGTCTCATGGTTACTCGCCTGAGCAGTAGCACCTTCGAGATGGTTGACATCCTCTCTATCTTCGACTTGCTTTTCATCTGGTTTTGTTGCGGGCGTAGTGGTTTCCGCAGGTTTATTGTCTGCCTTTGGTGTTTCAACCGGTTTCGGCGTTGCTGCTGGCTTGGGACTTGCAGGACTTGTCTCAGGTTTTGCCTCTTCACTTGTTGCAGGATTGGTTCCCTCATCAGTCGCTGGAGTCTCCTCATGATTTGCTTCTGTTGCAGCTGCTGCATCCGCCTTTTCAAGCGCAGCGGCTAAATCATCTGGTAACTTATCCAAGGCTTGAACATGAGTAATACTTCCCTCTGTCTCTGAAGGTGTTGCTGTTTCTGCCGCCTGAACCATATTGGCGCCAAAGATACTAGCACCAATCATAACGGAGGCTGCACCGATTGCAAATTTTCTTATACTATAGTGACAGCGTTTCTCAAAAAAATGTCTATCCATCTTTCTCCTATTCCTTTCATCCGCATACATGAGTAAGCGGTATCATTTCTCCTTTGAAAAAGGAGAGAACCAAGAGGTCCTCTCCGGCTGTTTGTTCCTTTTTGATTCGAGTTGCTTTGAATAGCTGAAATCAAATCTCATTAATCTTCTTTACGTTTTGTCGCAAGGACCGCAGCAGATAAAGCGATACTCACACTTGCTAAGAAGAGGGCAGCTTCTGAACCATGTTCTCCTGTAGCAGGAAGTTTCTCTTCTTTATCTTCCAGAGTTTTGGCATCAGCTACTGGGCTTGGAGTGAGCGGGTACTCAGGTTTTTCAACTGTTGGAGCGGCTTGATCTCCAGCGGTAGCCAATACACCTGTGTAGGCTGGTTTCTCGTTTACCAAGGCTTGAACCGCATTGACGCCACCCTTAAACTCTGGGACTTCATTGACAGCTCCTTCAACTGCATTAACTCCACCCTTGAACTCAGGGACTTCATTGACAGCTGCCTCTGCTGCATTAACTCCTCCCTTGAACTCAGGAACTTCATGTACAGCTGCTTCTGCTGCATTGATGCCACCTTTGTATTCTGGGGCCTCATTGACAGCTGCTTCAACCGCATTGACGCCGCCTTTGAACTCAGGGACTTCATGTACAGCTGCTTCTGCTGCATTGACGCCGCCTTTGAACTCAGGTACATCAAGAACTGGTGGTTGTTCTTCCCCCTTGCTACTTGTTGGAGCGTCTGGTTTCGTAGCAGAATCTTTTAATTGGTTGAGATAGTCTGCGAAGTAGGCCACCATTCTTTCCGTCAAGAGATGGTTATCCGTCGCATATTTCATGCTCTCCTGAACTCCAGCTACTTCCTCTTTATTGTCTTTGTCTGTTAATTTCTGCGCCTTAGCCAAAGCTGCTTCATAGCCTGACAAGTCAAGAGGTGTTTCTGCTACTTGTGGACGGGTAAAGATGAGTTCCGCTGCAGATTGGTATTTATCACCACCATCTCCGTAAGTCTTGGTACCAGTAAGGACAATTTTCTTAGCCTTGATTGTCTTGCCAAAATCAATGTCTTTTGGCTTGTTGTTATCAGGCCAATCTGTCACGGTGAAGGTATGCTCCTTGCCAGACTCATCTGTGACAACCAGTTTCACATCACGCAAGTTACCATTTGAACCTGATCCACGTGGAACGTAGCGAAGTCCTGTGATTTCAGTTGGTTCTTTCAAGACCATGGTTGCAGGCTTGCCTACATCTCCACCATTCCAAGATGTATGCCATAGACTAGATACATTTCCATCAAAGGCATTCTCTAGACCTTCGCCTGGTTGAGCTGGCGCATCCAAACTTTCAAAGTCTTCTGCTACCAAAGCTGTCTTCTTCTGAACCAAAGCATTCTTCAGAGCTTCAATCTTGGCAATCTCTGCACGCGCTTCTTCCACACTGATATCATCATCTGCCTGACTGAGGTTAAAGACCGCCTCTTTCAAAGCATCCATAGACTCTTTCGTATAGTTGGTCATGGCAACCGTTGGCAAGTAGTTCTTCAGAGCATTTTCTGTCAACATCTTACCTGTTAGCGTAATTTCCTCAATGTGAAGATTGTCCATCATGAAGTCGTTGTAACCACGGAAGTTGGCATTTCCGCCAGCATCTCCACGAGTATTGCTTGCGTTTCCAGTTGAGTAGATACCTACCCAAGTATCGCCTGTTTCTGCACCTGTCACAAGGAAGGTTACCTTCTTGGCTTTCTTAGAATCTGTCCAAGTATTTGGCAATTCATGCATTTCCAAGTCGCTAGCTTGAGTACCACGACGACCTGACTGGAATTCTCCCTTACCGACTACAAAGGCATAGGTATTGTCAGAACCTGCTTCGTATTCAAAGGTTACACGGTAAGTCTTACCAGCTTCAAAACGGAAGTTTTGCGGAATAGTTTGGTAAACCAAGTTACGACGGCTCACTAGTCCATTGGTCTTGAGTGACCAATTTCCATCGATAACATCATCAACTTTCTTACCGTTCCATCCACGCTGTGTATATGGATCGTGTTTTTCAGACAAGTGAGTGCGGTTGTCTTCGACACCTTCGACACCACCCACTACAAATGGGAAGATTCCTTGAGCTACATTTTCAAAGTCTTGTTTGAAGGTTCCTTGACCTGTATCATGCTTGTCTCCGTACATGCTTGAATTGTTTTCAAAGGTACGAATTTCATCAAAGTAAGTTGCTTCATCACCAGCTTCACGACTCAAAGTCAGAGTAACATTTGATACGTCCGATCCAGTTGTAAAGAAGGCGTACATATTTTGGAAGTAA
The DNA here is from genome assembly GCF_023109315.1 of Streptococcus oralis. Classification (GTDB taxonomy): domain Bacteria; phylum Bacillota; class Bacilli; order Lactobacillales; family Streptococcaceae; genus Streptococcus; species Streptococcus oralis_BS. Next base: position 82,283 of record NZ_JALDUF010000001.1, on the reverse strand, counting down.
CTTGTATCGTCAACTGTAGCATTGTCACGACGATTGTTATGAGCATATGCTTTGATATAGTTGAGAGCGAGTGACTTATTAGTATAAGTAGTTACTTCTTTTTCGCCAGTATTCACTGTGATACTTGCCTTGGCATTACTACGGTTATCGACACCAACATAAACGGCATACTTGGTATTTGGTTTCAAGCCAGTCAGTTTCTGAGTAAGACTGACCTTGCTCTTATTGCCTTGGATACGAAGCATTTCATTTGCACCTTGTGATTTGACAATTTCTGCCTTAGAAGCATCACCAGAAATGGTCCAGTGTTTCAAGGTTCCACTGTTAAATCCTTGGTCATAGATGTGCATGCCTTCGCTCCATGACATTTCAGGATTGGTTTGTTTTGAACGGTAGAGAACGTATGGTTGATTTGCGAGAAGGTCTAGGGTAATCTTACCATCTGTTACAGTTAGTTCTTGCTCTTCTGTCTTACCTTGGTCAGTTAGCTTGTAAAGGTAAACCTTGCTATTTGCCCAATCGCTTGGAAGTGTCCAAGTTGTTGCACCAGCTTGCGTATTGAAGTAGTACATTTTTTCCTTATCAGTAGGAAGTTTCTTACCATTTGCATCCCAGTTCCAAGGAGTCAAGTAAGCTGAGCCATCTTGGATGACACGTCCATTGAGCGTTACTGTACGTTCGCGATATTGCGGGCTATTGACATCATTTGACTTACGAGTCACAACAACCTTGTTACCTGCTGCATCGACTAGCTCAACCTTCATTTCTGGAGTCCATTTATAGGTGCTACCATTATCGGTCATGGTAACTGGCGTACCATTTTCCCATTTACTTACAGTGAAGTGTTGGAAGTACTTAGTCATGACGTCATGGGCAAAGAGGTTAGTCACGTAGCCATTGTAATCACTCCGTCCTTGCCAGCCTTCAAAGTCTTTCATGCTGTAGCCACCTAGAAGTGGGTAATCTGCTGCACCACCGTAACTTCTATAGTCCCCTACCCAAGCATCTTTTTGATGGTTACGAATAAAGCGCGTGATGGCACTGTTGATACCTTTATTGGTGTAGCCACCATAGGTCAAGTCAGCTGCCCAGTGATGGAAGGTAGAGTCGTACTCACCACCGTGTCCCCACTCGATCGCAAAGCGCCAGCCTTGTTTATTGATTTCTTTTGCAAGAACGTGGGTAGCCCAGGCACCGTTATCACCTGATTGACCATTACCCCAAACGTCCACATAGATAAAGTCGAGACCTTCACCAAGTTTTTTCTTCAAGTCTTCCCAGCGAGCCAAACGTCCATGTGCTAGGTCATAAGCAGCATCAATGTTGATACCTTGGTCTAGCCAGTTCCAGCCGTAGCTATAGCTTCCATCTGGATTCTTACGAAGAATTTTTTCATTGAAGTACTTAGACTCAGGATAAGTTTCTGAAGCGTTAACGTGGATACCTAGATGAGCTCCATATTTCTTAGCCTTCTCAATTAGGGTCTTAAAGTCTTCAACACCACCGATACGCTTACCAATATCAGCATAATTCAAGTGACCAGAGTCATGGCCTTCGCTACCATATCCTTTAAGGAGAACACCTTGTCCTAGACCATCTGTGTGAAGATTGATCTTCTTGATACCATCCAAGGTCATAAGGAATGGGTTTTGTGCTTGTGAGCCAAAGTTCATCGCGATACGATAAGCTGTTATATCCTTAACTTTTTCCCAACCTTGAGGGTTGTTCATGATGCTACGATAAGCAATGGCACCATCCTGCCAGTCGACTTTCTTGTCCGCATTGGCATCTTCAGTGATAACAACTTTGGCACTTGGAAGTTCCTTAGTATACTCTGGGAAGACAATGCCCTTATAAGCTTTTTCCCATTGCCATTCAGAACTATGAATTCCAACATAGTTGGCATTTCCGACTGTTTCTTTGTAAGCTGTCAAACGAGTCCAGTCATACGAACCACCACCATAGCTGTTTTGAGAGTTGCTCCAAACACCTGCAGCAAGCTTATCTGTAGAAACAAATCCATACATGTAACCCTTAGCCAAGTCTTTCATTGGATTGGTTACATCGATATGATCATCTCCGCTGACATGGGTATTATTTGACATGGTTGCCCCGTCAAACTTAGCACCAGCTTGATCACTCGAAACAGAGACTAAAGCATTACCAAGGAAACTAATAGAAGAAAGTAGTTTTCTTTCGTCATCAATCTTTTGACCTGGAGTGACTTGATTGTGATTGACAATCTTGGTCACATCAAAGTGCAATTGATTATCCACAACTTGCAAGCGTACTGTCATTTCCGCATTGATAAGATTAGCATCATCGCGAAGCTTCATCACGTACTCTGCTGTTGTCTCATTGATTTTTTTGTAGGTAACTTCAGGGGTGACTTCGTGTTTGTTGATAAATACTTTATTGAACTGTTGCACCTGTCCTGGCAAGGTATGCCCGTTCAAACTGTATTCTTTAATACGAGGGAAGGCTTGGTCAATTACTGCCTTGAGGACCTTAGACTGGATCGTATCATAAGTCACCTTGCTATCGTCAACAACTGGACCTGTTTCTTTCTGGGCAGGAGTATCATCTGATTTTACACCTTCTTGATTGTCTGTTTTAACGCTGACAACTGTACGCTCATTGCCATAGGAACCAGCTTTTAGGACGATTTTCTTCTCATTTTTGAGAGTTTCATTAACAGCTGCTGGCAAAGTGACCGTATCAAAGAGTTTCTCATCATTATTCGTTGCATTGAGTTGTCCATCTGATTTGAGGGTGATAGAAAGACGGTTTACAGAACCTGGTTCTGGTGCTGCTACACGGTTGCCCTTATACCAGGTGCTATCGGTTGGAGATTTATACTCCCAGAACCAGCCATCTTTGTCATAACCAACAAAAACATTGTTCTTGGTATCTTTAAATTTCAAGAAGACACCAAAGCGTGATTTGCCCTTTTCAGAATCATCTTTGAAGGTTAAATCAACCGTCGCATTTCCATTCGCGTCAACTGTCAATCCTTGTTTTTCAAACAAGGCTGGTTTATCGCCATTGTCGTTCTGTGCAGTTGAGGACAATTGATTATAGCGGACACCCTTTTCTTCACGAACAGTAACTGTTCCCTGCTGTTCTTTTTTTGCTGCCGTTTGCCATTCAGGGGTTACTGTCTTAGGGGTTTCAGGTTTAGCAGCTGCAGGTTTATCCTCTTTTGGTTTTTCTTCAGCCGGTTTTTCTTTCTCTTCCAAGTCTGCTGGTTTCACACTTGAAATTCCCTGCATGTGGTCCTGGATCCATTTTAGTTGAGCTGGTGAGAAGAGAATGCCTCCACTACGTTTTCCAACTACACCATTTTGATGCACACCGACTAGTTTGCCTTCTGTATCAAAGATACCGCCACCACTAGCGCCCGGTTTGCCTCCTTGGTAACCAATCCCTTGGACACCTTCTCCGTATGGTTCCACAAAATCAACTGTAGTATTGACAATCGGATTCAATTTCCCTTCTGGATAACCAAAGACATGGAGTTTATCTCCGATTTTCTTAACTACTGGCTTTTTGGTTACTTCAACAGGCGTATTTTCTAGAACTGTACGCAATCTCACAAGGGCCAAATCATTTTTGAAGCCTTTCAGATAGCCTTCACGATCCCAATGAATAATATCTTTCTTGCTAAACTTGACATCTGGCAATCCTGGATAAGAGATACTATAGATATCTCCATCCCCCTGATCATTGTCCACAACCTTACGGATATTGCCGTCTTGGCTATCCTTGATAAAGTTATGAGAAACCGTCAAGACAAGGTCTTTAGCAACGACAATACCGCTACCTTCTCCTGATGGCGTCTTGATCTTAACAGTCGCGCCGTAGTTTAATTCCCCATTGGTCGTTTTAGCCACATCTTCTGGGACGAGCTTCCCAGTATCTTGGGCCAACTGATCCTTGTCAACTTCGCGCCCATTGTCTTCAGCTTTCTCCAACTTATCTTCTAATTCTTTTGGCAAATTGCTTGGCTTTTCAGACTTTTCTTTTTCTTGAGCCAACAACTCTTCTTCTGTTTGAGAGCCTTCAGTAGTTTCAGCCGAACCAGGATTCTGAGCGGCGGCTTCCTTGTCAAAATCGTGCCCCGCATCACTAGCCTTCTTATCCAAATCAGCTAGTTCACTTGGCAAATTATCTGTTGAACCAACCCTTGCTTGATCAGCCAACACTGGGGCAGTAGCAAAGAAAGTCGCTCCAATCATCACTGAAGCTACTCCAAGCGTAAACTTACGAATACTGAACTTACAGTGTTTTTCAAAAAATTGTTTATCCATAAACTCCTTAATCCTTTCACTTAACAGTAAGCGTTTACATTTCTTTTTTTAAAAATACTCCTTTCTCTGAAAGTACCGTGCTTAACTGTCATAAATAAAAAAATAATTATGCTTTTAATATAACAAATAATATCTAAGAAAGCAATAGGAAAAAGGAAAATTCGCAAAAATTTCTCAAGACACCCCAAATTTAAAAGCTCGCTTTAAAGATATAAAAAGGACTTAGCATCCAAGAGGAATACTAAATCCTTTCTCATATCCTGTAAAATTTATTTCACATGGTTTGCGAGGTCTTCTTGAGCCTTCTTATTAGACTCTTCTTTTTCTTTCAACCAGTTTTCTTGAGCTTTTTGGTACTCTTCTGTTGTTACCGCCTTATCTTGTACATCTAGGTATTTATACAAGAGGGCTTCGCTCATACCCTTGTTACCAGAGTATGCAAACGGAAGTGTAAATGGTACCATCTTAGACAACATTGGACGACCAGTTTGAGAAGTTGTTGGAATGATCAAGGCACTGTCTGTCAACCAAGCTTGGGCAGCAGCATATTTTTCATAACGTTTTGAAACGTCAGTAGTTTCTTCCCCAGCTTCGACAACCATTTTTTCGTAGTCTTCCAAACCAACTTGCTTGGCAGCAGCGTTGTTTGTTCCTGAGTCAAATCCTAGGTAAGTCTTTGTATTTTCCCCTACAGATGGTTTGATAATATCAAGGTAGGTAGAAGGGTCTGCAAAGTCTGGAGACCAACCAACGTTATCTGAGATATCCCAGTCTTCTCCAGCCGCAGTTTCAGCAAAGTAAGTGATGTTCAAGACATCGTCTTTTTGAAGTTGTTGGATATCGACAACCACATTATCAGATCCTAAGTTTTCTTCAACTGACTGTTTAAAAGATTGGACACGTTGAACTTTTGTTGTATTGGTTTGGTCTACAGGCATATCCAAGTGGATTGGGAATTTCACACCTTCCGCTTGAAGAGCTGTCTTAGCTTTAGCAAACTCTGCTTTGGCCTTATCTGGGTTGTAGAGTCCATCTTGAGCATCATCCAAGTTCACGTTGCTCCACTCGTCACCATAAGTCACCAATTTTTCTTTGACCATTTCGCCAAAGTTCTTTCCATCTGCCTGTACAAATGTAGGAGGAACAAACAAGTTACGAAGCAGTTTAGTTGCCCCGCTTGCACCATTTACTTGAGAAGCATAGGCCGTTCTATCGAAACCAAAAGCAAGAGCTTGACGGAAGTCCTTGTTTAGAAGAGCTTTCTTGGTTGATGTTTTTTCTTCATCGGTTGTCTTAGAAGTGTACTTATAAGACTGGCGATCGATATTCGTACCTACTAAATAAGTAGTAGAGTCTTGTTGTGTATAAACGATATTGTCTTTAAATGCCTTTTCAGTCTCTGTGTAGCTAGCGCTTGTTGGGAAGAGACGAGCCATTGTAAAGCTGCCGTCTTTGAAAGCTTCAGTTGGTTTGTTGGTATCTTGTCCATCCCAGAATGATAATTTAACCTTATCGATATGGACATTGTCCTTATCCCAGTAGTTAGGATTTTTCGCAAATTCGACAGAAGATTTAGCAACAATTGATTTGAGTAAGAACGGACCATTGTAGAGAATACTGCTTGAATCAGTTCCCTTAGCGAAGTCATCCCCTTTGGAGTTCAAGAACTCTTCATTTACTGGAGCCAAAACTCCCATCGTTGTCTTAGAATTCCAGAAGCTTTCTGGCTTGTTCAATGTGTACTGAACTGTATAATCATCAAGAGCCTTGATTCCCACTTGAGAGAAGTCTGTAATTTCTCCTTTTACATAGGCATCCAATCCTTTGATTGATTCTTGAACTAAATAAAGACCATCAGATTTTTTATCAGCAGCATATTTCAGACCCGTAACAAAGTCTTGCGCTTTGACTGCTGCATATTCTTCACCTTCAGAGGTATACCATTTTGCATCCTTACGAAGCGTATATGTGTAAGTCAAGCCGTCCTTAGATACAGACCAATCCTCAGCCATAGATGGCACAAAGTTCCCATAGCGGTCATTTTCGAGCAAGCCATCGATGACGTTACTGGTAATATTTGCAGTAGCTGCCTTACCAGTTGTCAAATAGTTTAGGTTATCAGGATCCGTTTCATAAATGTATGAGAATGTCTTCTCACCTTTAGCACTTGAACTTGATCCAGAGCACGCAGCTAGAGTCGCAGCTGCAAACAAGGTTACACCCGCAAGGGCAAGTAATTTTGAACTTTTCATCATTTTCTCCTTTAAAATTTACATCCCATTATAGACCCTTTTCAGAAAGTTGTCAACAGAATTTTCAGAATTTTTGTGTTAGTTTGGTATATTCTGAAAAATACTTTTAAGGGTATTCTAAAGTAATAACTATTCGTCTCTCTTGGGCTTCACTAACAAAGTTTATACCGAAAAAGGGTTCACTGAAAACCGATTTTTCTATATTTTTGATATAATTAAGTATAAGAACAATCAAGGAGAAAGATATGATCTTAATTACAGGTGCCAATGGTCAACTCGGCACAGAACTACGTTATCTGCTAGATGAACGAAATGTGGACTATGTTGCAGTGGATGTGGCCGAAATGGATATCACTAATTCTGAAATGGTTGAAAAAGTATTTGCTGAGGTTAAGCCAACTTTAGTCTATCATTGTGCAGCCTACACTGCTGTTGATGCAGCCGAAGATGAAGGGAAAGAACTGGATTTTGCCATCAACGTAACTGGAACTGAAAATGTAGCCAAGGCCTCTGAGAAATACGGAGCTACTCTAGTCTATATCTCGACAGACTATGTCTTTGATGGAAAGAAACCTATCGGACAAGAGTGGGAAATCAATGACCTACCTGATCCGCAAACAGAGTACGGACGTACCAAGCGAATGGGTGAAGAACTCGTTGAAAACCTTACATCACAGCATTACATTATCCGTACTGCTTGGGTCTTTGGAAATTATGGAAAGAACTTTGTTTTTACCATGCAAAATCTAGCTAAAACCCATAAAACGCTCACAGTGGTCAACGACCAACACGGTCGCCCAACTTGGACGCGTACCTTAGCTGAATTCATGACCTACTTGACTGAAAATCAAAAAGAGTATGGCTACTACCACTTATCAAATGACTCCACCGAAGATACCACTTGGTATGACTTTGCTATCGAGATTCTTAAGGACAGTGATGTTGAAGTAGTGCCAGTAGACTCTAGCAAGTTCCCTGCCAAGGCCAAACGTCCACTCAACTCAACCATGAGCCTATCCAAAGCCAAGGCAACCGGTTTCGTCATCCCAACCTGGCAAGATGCCCTTAAAGAGTTTTATAAACAAGAAGTAAGAAAATAAAAGCTTACTACATACATAAAAAGCAAGAGACCTCGAGTTCTCTTGCTTTTTTAGTATCTGATTATTTAATCACTTGTTGCGTTTTAGCATAATTAGCTTCTACTGCTTCTTTCTCAGATTTCCACCAGTCTTGGTTATCTGTGTACCACTTGATGGTCTCTTTGAGGCCTGCTTCAAAGTTGGTAAATTCTGGCTTCCATCCTAGTTCATCACGAAGTTTGCTAGCATCGATGGCATAGCGGAGGTCGTGACCAGCTCGATCTGTTACGTGGTCATAAGCATCAGCTGGCTGTCCCATTTCCTTGAGGATGAGTTCCAACACTTCCTTATTGTTCTTCTCACCATCCGCACCAATCAGGTAGGTTTCACCGATTTGACCCTTGGTCAGAATCGTCCAAACACCTGATGAATGGTCATTAGTATGAATCCAATCACGCACATTTTTCCCTTCACCGTAGAGTTTTGGCTTGATACCGCTCAGGATATTGGTGATCTGGCGCGGAATAAATTTCTCAATGTGCTGGTAAGGACCATAGTTGTTTGAACAGTTAGAAATCGTTGCTTTGACACCAAATGAGCGCACCCAAGCTTTGACAATCAAGTCTGAAGCTGCCTTGGTTGATGAGTAGGGCGAGCTTGGATTGTACTTGGTTTCAGCCGTAAATTTCTCACCTGGACCTTCTCCATGACCTGGCAAATCTTCACGCAGAGGCAGATCACCATAGACTTCGTCAGTCGATACATGGTGGAAGCGAATGTCATATTTACGAGCCGCTTCCAAGAGTGTATAAGTTCCGATGAAGTTGGTGTGGATAAAGGGGCACGGGTCATTAAGTGAATTATCATTGTGGCTTTCAGCCGCATAATGAACGATGGCATCCGCTTGAGCAGTTAATTTATCCACCAAGGCAGCATCCGCAATATCTCCAACAACCAACTCAACGCGATCTCCTAGAATTTCTTCAATATTAGCACGATTCCCTGCATAAGTCAGCTTGTCCAATACTGTCACATGGACATCTGGGAAGTTGTTATAGACATAATGAACAAAGTTAGAACCGATAAATCCAGCTCCACCTGTCACGATGATGTTTTTGTATTCAGTCATAATGTTTCCTTTTACAAATCGTCTTTCGTAAGTGGTTTGACATCCTTAAGTAGGGGATGATGTTTGTCTGCCTCTGAAACCTCAGCTTCCGCCAAGTTTTCCCACTCAATTCCCAAGTCTGGATCCGCATAACTGACAAAGGCATATTTGGGTTTGAGTTCAAGAGCCCAGTAGTCATTGACCAGATAGCTATAGGAAACTGTATCCGAGAGGACTTGGAAACCATTGGCGACGCCACGAGGGACAAAAATTCCCTTACTAGCATCAATCTCTGTCTGGTAAACATTTCCAAAAGTCTCACCTTCACGCAGATCCACCCACGTTCCTAAGACTTTTCCGTCATCAGCAACTGAGATATACTTGTCCCAAGGCTCTGCATGCAAACCACGAAGAACATTTTTACGGGAGAAGGATACGTTGTTTTGCAGTTTCCCTTCTGCAAAGAAGTTTTCAGGAAAACCAAGTGGTATCATCTTTTCCTTCTGGAAATTTTCCTTAAACCAGCCACGATTGTCACCGTGAACGGGAATGTCAAACTCTAGCAGTCCTGGTATAGCATCAATCTTGCGTGCCGCAAGCGTCTTACCGAAAAAATTATCTGTCATCTATGCTTCTCCAATCAGACGGAGCAGATACTGTCCGTATTCATTTTTCTTAAGCGGTTGGGCTAAGGTCAAGACATCTTCGCGACTGATATAGCCCATGCGGTAAGCAATTTCTTCCAAGTTTGCCACCTGAACATTTTGCATCCGTTGCACTGTTTCGATGTACTGTGAAGCCTCTAATAGACTTTCATGAGTTCCAGTATCCAACCAAGCAAAACCACGCCCCATCACCTCAACAGACAAATCCCCACGTTTCAAATAAGCATTGTTGACATCTGTGATTTCCAACTCTCCACGTGCGCTTGGTTTGATCTGTTTGGCAATCTCCACAACATCATTATCATAGAAATAAAGACCTGTCACTGCATAGTTGGAGCGAGGATTCTCTGGTTTTTCTTCTATGGAAATGGCATTCATGTCTGTATCAAACTCGACCACACCAAAACGCTCTGGATCCTTCACTTGGTAGCCAAAAACAGTCGCACCTTTCTCTTTCTGGGCTGCCTTTTGAAGCATTTTGCTCAAACCAGGTCCATGATAGATATTGTCGCCCAAAATCAAGGCAACACTATCGTCACCGATAAATTCTTCACCGATAAGAAAAGCCTGAGCAAGTCCATCGGGACTAGGTTGTTCCGCATAGGAAAGATTGATCCCAAATTCGGAACCATCCAAGAGTAAGTCCTTAAAACGGGGCAAATCCTGTGGTGTTGAGATAATCAAAATATCCTTAATCCCAGCCAACATCAGGGTTGACAAAGGGTAGTAAATCATGGGTTTATCATAAACCGGCATCAGCTGTTTTGACGCAGCCCGAGTCAAAGGATACAAACGTGTCCCCGAACCACCTGCAAGAATAATACCTTTCATAGTGAAGCAACCTTTCTTCGTTGTTTTTCAATTACTAAATTCTTTCTCCACAACCTCAAGCGCTCGTTCAATCACCACATGCATATCGTAATATTTATAATCTGCTAAGCGCCCACAGAAAATAACCTTATCATTCTTTGAAGCTTCCTCTTGGTACTTAGCAAACATAGCATTATTTTTCTCATCGTTGATCGGATAGTAAGGCTCGTCCCCACGCTTCCAGTCAGCTGGATATTCACGCGTGATAACTGTCTTTGGCTGCGTTCCATATTCAAAATGTTTGTGTTCGATGATACGAGTATAAGGGATCTCACGCTCTGTATAGTTCACCACAGCATTCCCTTGATAATTTTCCTCGTCCAAAATTTCATGCTCAAAGCGAAGGCTACGGTATTCTAACTCTCCGTGTTTGTAGTCAAAATATTGGTCGATCATTCCTGTGAAGACAACTTTTTCAGCTGATGCTTCTAACTCTTCACGGTGAGCAAAGAAATCAACACCAAGCTCAACTTCAACGTCTTTAAGCATATTTTCAATAATGACATTGTAACCACCAATAGGAATCCCTTGGTAACGGTCATTAAAATAGTTATTATCAAATGTTAGACGAACTGGAAGGCGTTTAATGATAAATGGAGGAAGTTCCGTTGCTGAGCGCCCCCACTGCTTTTCAGTATAACCCTTAATCAACTTTTCGTAGATATCTGGACCAATCAACTTGATAGCTTGCTCTTCAAGATTTTTCGGCTCAACATCCTTCATATCAGCTGTCTGCTCAGCAATCTTATCTTTTACTTCCTGTGGAGTTTTTGTGCCCCACATAGCATAGAAGGTATTCATATTGAAAGGAAGATTATAAAGACTTCCCTTATAGTTTGCGACAGGTGAGTTGATATAGTTGTTAAATTCAGCGAATTGATTGATATAGTCCCAAACTTTTTTATTAGAGGTATGAAAGATATGGGCACCATATTTATGAACATTGATACCTTCTACATTCTCACAGTAGATGTTCCCACCGATGTGATCACGTTTATCAATCACTTTTACCTTTTTACCACGCTTGGTTGCCTCATGAGCAAAAATCGCTCCAGATAAACCAGCTCCGACGATTAGATAGTCGTACATATCATTCTCCTTCTTATAATTTGACAATTCGATTGAAATAAGGAAGTTTCATTAATATTCCAACAATAATAAAACTAACACTTAAAGTAAATATAGCAAAAAGTAAATATGATCCTACGAAACTAAAACCAAATAATTTTTCCCATACCTTCATAATATATGTGTGTATTATAAAAACTCCCATAGTTTGATTAGAAAGGGAAACAATACACTCGCTCCGTTTTTCATTCAAAGTAAGCGTGAGTATAGTTAGAAAAATTCCCAAGCTTACAACTTTTACAAATAAAGTATCATAAAAATATTCAGCAAAAAGATTATGATAAGTGGTCTTCGCTATGAAAAATAATATTACCGGTGAAATCAATAACAACAGTACCACAACTGCTTTCATCCATCTCTTAAACCTATTTTTGATAATATCTTTATCAAATTGAGCTATAAAACCACCTAAAAGATAATAGAATAACCATGTCCATAATCTAAAAGTTTGTATAACATATGTTTGAATTGGCATTTGAAGTACAATATTGGCCAACTCAAAAATCAAACCAATAACTACCAATAAAGATAGAATATAAAAATATCTTCTTTTTGAATTAAGAATTTTTTTCAAAATGGGTAGACATAAATAAATAAGTATAAGCGAACCAAAAAACCAAAACTGAAAGAAATACCCTTTTTGTAACAGAGAGCCTACAATTTTTTTAATTGGATTAACCGCAAAGTCTCTTTTAAAGAGCCAAACGATAATGTTCCATGATGACACTGTTATTAGAATCCATTCAACTTTTTGAAGTATATAAGGATAAGTTATTTCCCTTTTGCCTAACAATAAATAACCATTGACCATAAAAAATAGAGGAATAGAATAGGTTCCTAAGTAATATAAATATGTCAAAAGATTCCATGAACCTGTCTCTTTAAACCCACCCATCGTTGTATGAAGTAGAACAACTCCAACACATGCAAGTACTTTTAGTAGATCTAAGTTAATATTTCGATATTTGCGCATTCTAATTTTTCCTAATCATTTGTTTTAATTCTTTTACATCTACCACTTTCAGAGATAGAATTGCAAAAAGATAAATGATTCCACCAAGCACTGCAAAGGCTAGAACATTCATAGTTGGTGAAAAATGTATAACTGTTTTTGAACCTAGCAGAATGCCGTACATGATAGCTGATGCTAGAACAATTTTTGTCATAGATCCGATAACAGGAACTTCTTTTAGATATCTGCGAGTAAAGTATAATTGTATCGCCCATACTAACGCCTCTGTCAATACAGAAACAATGGCTGCTCCGATATATCCAAGTTTGGGAAGGAATAGTAAATTCAAACCTACACTGATAATTGCGGGAGCTGTTGTTGATATCATAAATTCCTTATTCTTATTGTGTGGAATCAATATTTGAATCCCCATAATATTAGTCCAACCGATAAAGAACATACGGAAAATCATAATGGCGATTGCATAACGTGCATCCTGAAAATCTTGACCAAGGAAAAACTGAACAAAATCGTCATTGACAATCAGCATGCCAGCAATGATGGGGAAAATGACCAAATTATAAATCAAAAAGGACATTTGGTGCATCTTGTTGACAGCCTTGTGGTCTCCAGAGGACAAAAGACTAGATACACGAGGCAACATGACACTTCCCAGAGACGTCACCAAGGTCAACAAAATATTGACGAGTTTTAATGCCTGGTCGTAAATCCCGACATCTTTTGTAGAAGCCAGTGCTCCAAGCATGGTACGATCTAACGTAACATACAAGGAAATTGCCACTTGCGGAAGGAATAATAATATGACAGGCTTCAAATGATGCCTAGCATATTTTATATCAAAATGCGGTCTGCCGATAAACTCCCTAGCAGGTAACCACAAACTTAATTGCCCCAAAAGTTCAAATATGGTTAGCAAAAAAACATAGAGGTATAGGTCATTTGCAGATTTGACAAAGAGGAAGATTGAAATGACTCCAACGAGCTTGACCGTGATATTTCGAACAGTAATCTTTCGAAAATCCTCCAACCCTTGAAAAAGCCAGGAAATGTCTAAACCTTTTGAAACTAAACTCAAGCCTAGAATGTAGGCTACCGGATTTTGCATAAAGGGAAGATTCAGACAAAGAAGAGCATACAAGGACAGAGAAAGAACTGTTGCACCTAATTGCAGAGAGTAGATTCCCCAAAAGTTTTTTTCAATTTCCTTGCGATGTCCTGAAATGACTTTGGTACCATAGTTGGCAACTCCTAGCGTTGCTAGGAGGATAAAATAAGTGATAATGGAGTTGAAATAGCCGTAAGTTCCTAAATCTTCAGAGCTAAATACCCGAGTGACATACGGGGTGGTGATAATCGGTAGAATAATCACCAGCAGCTGGTAGGAAAGATTATAGGCGTAATTTTTTAAAACTTTCATAAGTACAATAACTTGTTTTAGCCTTCCTTTGAATTTGACGAATACTCTTCTTTATTCAATTTTCGCATCCTCATTCACAATAAATAGGCGACTAATAAATAAGATTAATGGAGAATAACGAAGAACTAACATCTGAGGATCAAACATACCATGGATAATCATAATCCCTAAGCAAGCCAGTACGATATCTTTTTGAATGGACACAAAATAACGCATCACTTTTGTCAATGCAAACAACATAAATGCACTGACAATCAAGCCATCAATAACCAATAATTGAACAAAAGAGCTATCAATATAATTGTAATTACTAGTGAAATTTCCAAATATATCAAGAGTTGTAAAGGAAATTGGTTGCCCTAACCAAGATACTCCAAAATTTTGAAAACCATTGACACTGAGACGCAAGCGATTATGCGTAAATTGATCGACTAAGTGAAATAAATTCCCAGATGAATAAAAACAAAAATACAAGATAATCACTAAAGCTAAAATAAAACCGTAGTGCACAAGTGTCTTTGTCCAGAAGTTTCCAATGATAAACTCTTTTTTAAAGATTTTAATACTCAACAAAGCATAGGTTAGTATCAAAATGCTTAAGTAAAACGGACTAGATGTCGAAGTCTGTTGATACATATAAATGGTAGCCAAGAGTAGGCCCAACAATTCAAGGTAAGAAATTCTTTTGCCCCGAAACATCAGATAAGTACACAGGGCAAAAAACAGTCTCTGTGACGCAAAGGATACATAGTTAAATCCTAGACTAAAACGGTAGCCACCATCTGCATTCATAAACATATTGTCAATCATACCTTTTTGACTGGCATAAATTGTCAAACAAAGTACCAGGAATGTCGCTAAAGAAAACGTTCCTAACAATTTCCTAAAATCAATATCTCTAGCTGAAAAAACTAATAATAAAACGTTTATGTCAAGTAAACCATCACGATTTTTTGAAACTATCAACATCGAAAAGAGGAATGCAAGTGCTATTAACAGCGATTTCCAGTGAAACCTAAAGTAATACAAGGTCTTCGGAAGAGTGATAAACTCTTTTATCAAAATCATGATAATAGTAAAATAGAGAAGCATCCTATACAAGAATAGAAAACCATCTAATCGAACAAAATAAGTGGTTGTTACTAGTGAAGTGACAATAACCCACAAAAAAAGAGTAGATAAATAGATTTTTTCTGAAATAGAGCGATTGTTATTCACAAGTACTCACCATACCTTTCGATTGTTGTGTTAAAATGAAGCAAAATAATTTTGACAGAGATATATAGTAATAATATCTATTAGACATGTTATTTCTATAATTTTTGTAAACAGAAATCACCAATCAATGTTTCCTAAACCTCTCATATCCCTTAATTTTATCCATTACCCGATTATATATCAGGCATAACTTATATTGTTTGAATCTCAATAATTTCCTAAACACAACATAACGTTTTCCAATTTGACTATCTAAATCCCTAAATTTGAAAACTTTTTGAAAATGATGTTTCTCAATTACGTCTTTAAGTTGTTCTGAAGCCTCGTTTAAGGTATACGTTCCATTTAACCATAGTGGACCAAAGTAACGGTCAATATAAACTGTCATTGCCTTAAGAACAACCATTCTTTCAATTAAATCTTTAGAGTCACTCTCTGGATATTGTTTCAAAAGTAAACGAATTTCCTTAACAAATTCAAGCTGACCAGTAAGATTTTTTTCATTGTAGTACATCAAACTATGAGTACCATTAACATAATAGAATTCTTTATCATCAAGTAGAACATTGTTAGCTATAGTTAATGCCGAAAAATTAAATAGAATATCCTCAGCAAACGACAGCTTTTCATTAAATCTAATTTGGTTATCTTGAACAAATTGACTTCTGAAAAATTTTCCAGCAATTCCGGGATGTATTGTATACTTACCAATTCCAAAATTAGCTTTAAATATACCAAGTTTATCATTTGGGGACACGGAAGTATAACTGACAACCCCTCCTGTATTTTTCACATCTGTAAATAACAAATCAAAATTTTGTTCTAAGTTCATAAAATATTCAACAAAATCACTTGAGAACAAATCATCACTATCTACAAAAGTTAAAAACTTACCACTCACCTGTTCTAATGCAGTATTTCTAGCAGAACTCACTCCACCGTGAGAATTTTTAAATAAATATAAATTTGGAAATAATCTCTGATAACGTTCAATTATCTCAATCGTATTATCCGAGGAGCCATCATCAACACAAATAACTTCAGTAATATCAGAGTAGTCGCCTATGGATCTAAAAAGACTGTCTAATGTTTCCTCAATGTATAGTGAGGAATTATATGTCGGCATTATAAAACTCAACAGCAATTCAGACATTTTTCTCTCCTTACTAATAATTAGGGTCTACACGTTTCCCCATACGTTGGAAAACCCCATCCCAAAAAGCTTTCCATATAATCGGGAGATTTTGTTTTAAATGACCCCGACGATTTGCTAAGACAATATGGTGAGCAATTAAAATTATAGGACTAAGTTGACGAACTTTCCAATTTTTTCCATAACGCTTATCAAAAATAATGTTATTTCTAATTTTATAGTAATTTCGCCAATTATATGGCTCTTCCTTTTTTACAACAGAAGGATCAACCTTTACAGCAAGTTGTCTATGCAACTGCGCCTTTGTAACAAAAATAATTTCTGAATATTTTTGTAGACGTTGTGCAAAATCTGAATCATCATATTCAATAAAAAAACCACTATCAGGTATACCAACTTTACGAAGTAACGACATTTCAACAACTGGACCTTCGAATGGCATATCAACAACTTTTATAGCATCATCATTAAACGGACCATAAGTTACTGTCTTCCTCATTTCTGTCCAAAACTTATGATAATCATCAAAATCAAAACCGATAATAGCGCGATCATCAAAATTTTCATCCGTACGATTTGGAATACCTACCTGTACATTCTGGGCACCCATTTGTTTCATGATTTCAGCTAAACAATTAGGTTCCGGATAGACATCATCATCCATAATCCAAACATAATCATAATTAAGCTCTGAAATTAATCGAATTCCATTTGCAAAGCCCCCAGCACCTCCTAGGTTTTCGTCATTATGGTAATAGTAAAAGTGCTTTCCATCTTTTTCGGTCGAATAAAGATAATTTTCTTTTATCTTATCACCTTTTGAGTCAACATAACCTAATTTAATAAGAGTTTCTTCAGTATTATCTGTAGCATTATTGTTATAAATTAAAACTCCTGAAATTTCCTGCTGTTGATTTAAAATACCTTCTAAAGCCTTTTGAAGATATTTTGAACGATTGTATGTAACAACTAGAGCACAAACAGTTGGCATAGTCTCACTCCTTTTTTATAATTCAAATACACTTTTCTCAGGTAACAACTTTTCCATTGTCGTAATAAATTCATGCATCACTTTCTCTTCATCATTGATATCAAATCCATCATTGATACACATAATTTGGTATTTGCCAGAATTCAGTAGCTTCCAAAAATCTGGTCCAGCATTATCCAAAGAAAAGAGGCCTCCTAACTTAGGATTTCCGATAGCGTATTGACCACTGGCAATTTGCCAATATTTAAAAAGCCAAACATTGGTATCAGAGGGATTCCTGAAACGACTCGCTGATGTTCTCTCCAAGACTGCTTTTTCCTTTTCCCATACCAAGTTCATCGTTGATTTTAATAGGGGGTAGGGCAGGTGACTCTCCCAGAAACCACAGATAAATTGACTATTTCTGTATAATAGCGACTTAACAATACTTTTTAATCCCTGCTTCGGATCAAAGAATTGGCCATTTTTCAAAATTTCATTTCGACTGAAATAGCTGGTGACAATCTCCATGTCATTTATCTGAAAATTTCCTGTTCCATATCTTTCAGGAATAATCGGTGAAAGTGCCGTATTATATTTGGGCAAACCATCCTCTGAGAAAAAATCTGTTGGTTCAACTGGAGCCGTCAAATACATATCGTCATTGAAAACCACAAAGTGCTCACTTAAACCAGAAATCTTATGAAGATTTGCTTCAATTGCATTAGAAGAAAAAACTGGTAGGTAGTCATTGCATATAATCTCTGTGTGATCTACCAAGACCAATTTTTCACTGTTTATATCTAACCAGCTTGGCTTTTGCTGGTCGGTCACGAGGTAGACCTTATTGACCCAAGGGGCAAACTTTTCAACCCCTCTAAACCAGTATTTAAAGGTTCCCCAATCACGGTAGGCTTTCACAGAATTCATACTGTTTTTAGAAGTATCCACAGCTCCAGAATATTTAGCCTTCTTGGCTTGCCAAATAGGATCTCCACCATCTACCCAAGTAACAACAAAATCTATTTTATTCATAACTAATCTTTTCTATCTATTTTATATAATTCCAAGAAGTTCTTAATATAACTATCCAAAAAATAATTCTACCTGCCGTATTATAGATGTCTACCAAATTGCAATTGTTTATCCTTAATGACCAAGTGCAAAACAACTGATATTAATTCATCTAATTAGCATTGTTTCTTACATTCTAACTCTTGAATAATATTCTATAATCTCTATTACGTGATCTTTCAAAGTTTTAAGTTTAACTGTCTCACGCTGGACACTATTCAATTTATCAAGTAGGTCTTGTTTGTCATAAAATATATGATTTTGAGAAACTAAGTCTTTTGAACCCACATTTTCACTAACAAATACATTAACACCATAAGATAACGCCTCCATCGTGATGAAACCAAATGTCTCCTTCCATTTACTAGGTACGATAAGAATATCTATATCAGCGTATATCCTATCGATAGTTTCTTTTGTAAAATAACCATTCTGTTGGATATAGGATGGGCAATCTTCATTTGGAAAATGCCCATATGTTTTAATATCATACTTTTCCAGATCTAAATCATCAACTATATTTAGAAAATCAAAATACCCCTTATATTCCTCATCAGGCCCAATATAAGCTACCACTGTTTTCTCCCGAGAATTAGAAAGAATATTATGCTTAGTTATTGAGCTGTTAGAAATGGAAACTATGCTATTATTTTTAGGGGTTATCTGATTAGCTTCATAAACTTCCTTAGCTAACTGACTATTGAAAAGGTAAGCATCTATCAACCCAAACATTGCTTTATAATATGAACGGAGACCACTGTAGTCAATAGCCTCTGTGACCTCACGAATTACTAAGTTTTTCTTGGATTTTGGATTTTTCCCAAGTATTTTCAGCAATTTCCGAATTGTTGGGTAAAAAGGGACTTGAAAGAGTCGAAGTTTCTTTACACTGAGAGCGTTGGAGGACATAACATTCCATGCTAAATTAGTATTATTACTACTATAATCTACTCCGTTAAAATAGAAATGCGGAACTGGCGCCAAACCATAATAATCATGGCTTGTAAATACAGTTTTAATCCCTAATTCTTTTGCAACTTCAAGAAATTCCTTATGTAAGCCTATAAGCGAGTGAATATGAATCACATCTACCTTGATGCTTTTCAAAAATTTCCTATAAGAAACTTTATCACAGCTCTTCATAAATTTATCTGGTTCTGAAATACCACCAAATAGAGCCAAGGGCAAGCTATTTATTATTTTGTAGCATTGGAATTTTCGATTCTCTGCTTTTTTTATTCTAACTTGCCTAAATATAAAAGAGATTTCTCCTGGATATAATGCAATTACTTCATGTCCATCTATAGCTTGCTGAGTCATCAAATCCTCAGCGTACTTGACAAGACCACCTGTACGTGATGGTTGAAAGCCTAAAGTATAATGCAAAATTTTCATACAATGAACACTTCCTCATAATCCGACACAATCTTTTCCCACGTAAATGCATCTACAATTCGTTGGCTAGACTTTTCGTCTAATTCCGAAATAGCATCTTCATCAAATCGTTCCACTTCTTCGATTACATGCGCTAACTCTTCTTTTTTCCAGTAAATGGCTCCATCCTCACCAACTTCACGGTTAAAACCAACATCCAGTAACAAATTTAGTTTTGTTGAGGCAAGGGCTTCTAGTAAAGAGGGGTTGGTTCCCCCAACCTCATGCCCATGGAAATAGGCAAAAGCATTTTCACGAATGTACTTGAGCAATTCTTGGTCATAGACCGTACCAACAAATTTAACCCTAGGATCTTTGTCAAAACCAGTATCCTGTAACAACTGGTCGTAAAATTTATTCTGCTCCACATTTGTAATAAGTACAAAGTCTTTCTTGGACTTAGACTTGATAAATTCACGAATCATGGTTTCGTAGTTGTTTTCAGGGACGAATCGTCCCACCACTAGATAATAGCCATTTTCGCTAACACCTTTTTCATGATACCAGTTCCGGACCTTGGTATCTTCTGCCTTCAGGCTTGAAGGAGCAGTATCTGTCCCATAGGCAATATAGGTGGTCTTTGGTTGATACTGCTTATAGTCCTCTTGGATATATTGTTCGATATTTTTGCTATCACATACCAATAAATCGGCATGCTTGACCATGAGTTTCTCTGAGAATTTCCAGTACTTACGAACTGGTAAGCTCCATTTTGCTCGTAGCCATTCATGTCCATCTGGATTTACCAGCATCCGGCCACCGATCGCACGAATTTTTTTCTTGAGTCCAGAAATAAAGGGCCCAATGCGACAAGCTAAAATGTAAAAAATGGGAGCCTCGTCCTTGTTTTCCTTAGCCAATTCAATAGCCTTATTGACCGCTGCAATATCGTAAGCGATAGCACGAGCCGGGCCAATATTAGGAACATCAATGTTGAAACAAATGGCCCCATTATGCTCAAACTGGTCATCCGTGATGCCAGATTTAGCTGAATTTTCACGCATACAAGCAACATAGTATTGTATGTTGCTGTCTTTTTGATATTCGGTTAATTTTTCAACAAAGGTTTCAAATCCTCCATACTTGGCAGGAATCCCCTTTGAACCAATGATATAAACTGACTGTTTCATTTCTCTCCTAACAAGACTGAGGGGCAGAAATTACTTCGCCCCATCTCTCATAAATACAACCTTAACGGTCTTCAATAAAATTTCAATATCTTTCCAAATAGTCCAATCATCAATATAGGCTACATCTAATTTGACAACTTCATCGAAATCCTTGATCTCGCTTCGTCCACTGACTTGCCACAAGCCTGTTATCCCAGGTTTAAAACTCAATCGACGTTTTTGTTCAGGTGTATACTTTTCATACTCATCCACTGTTGGGGGACGGGTCCCGACCAGACTCATATCTCCGATTAAAACATTCCAAAACTGAGGCAACTCATCTATGCTGGTCTTACGAATAAAGCGACCAATTGGTGTGATACGAGGATCATCATCAACCTTAAACATACCACCTTGCATGGTATTTTGAGCCAAAAGTTCTTGTTTGCGTTTCTCAGCATTCACGCACATAGATCTAAATTTATAGAAAGTGAAATGTCGGCCATTTTTTCCAATACGAGTTTGAGAAAAAATCGCTGGTCCACCATCTTTTCTAATCATTGGAACCAAAACAATACTCACCAAACCGCAGATAATCAGTCCGACAATTGAACCACAAATATCAATGATCCGTTTAGCGACCACATGACTAGGTTTATAAAATTTTGTTGAAAAAGATACAACATTCAAACCTGCCATTTCACGAATTTTTTTATCACTACCTAGATTATCGTTAAAAGCATTGAGATTGACTGTCACATCTATTCCCATGGTTTCAAAGAGAGAAATATAATCTTCAATGTTATACTCTTCACTAGGTAGATTGATAAAGACCTCATCGACAACTTCATGAGTTGTATAGTCTAAAATATTTTCAGCAGGAATGACTTTTAAATGTTCATGACGGAAGTTTGGCTGATCTAAAACACTAACCGCTTCTAACTCCCATAAAATTTCACTTGCTTCTATCAGTCTATCCATTACTTTCTCAACTCTAGAAGTCGCCGTTATCAAAAAGACTTTCTTTCTTCCTTTTAAGTTTGGGAATAGTCGTTTCCAATAACGCTTAATACATAGATTCATCAGATAAAGCAAAATGGAATGTATTATCAAAAAATACACCATCCCTCGTCTTGAAATGCTAAAACGATCTTCTAAGAAAAAATTCGAGATGCTAATCGCTAAAGCAAAGAAAATAATATATTTTGCTGTTCTGATAAACTCTGCCAAGTACCCTCTTTTGAAAAAATCTTGTCCGTAATCACTAATATGAAAGACAACATAATGGAGAATGTATAGAATTACCATTGAGGTATATACAATATCTGTTTCTTTAACAAAACTGAGCAAATAAGCTAAAATAATGACAAGAAAACTCTGGAAAACTGCCAAAGAAATCTTTAATCCCTTTTCTTCCATAATATCTTCCCTAGGCTATTTGTTATTTTTTGCCATAATTTCCGTAGGAGCCATAAGCCCCATATGATCCATACTTCTCAACTGAAGTATTGAGTTTGTTAAGCACAATTCCTAAGAATGGTTTGCTTGTTTGTTCGAGTTGTTCTTTAGCTTTTTGGACATCACGACGATTTGTTTCACCAGCCGCAGTTACTAAAACAGAAGCGTCACACTGCTGCGTGATAATCGCCGCATCGATAACAACTCCAATCGGAGCAGTATCTACAACGATGTAGTCAAAGTACTTGCGTAAGGTGTCAATCATGGTCGCAAAATTTTCACTTTGTAACAAAGCTGTTGGGTTTGGTGATACAGAACCCGCTTGAATGACAAACAAATTTTCAACATTGGTTTCACATAAACCTTGTGACAGGTCTGTTGTGCCTGACAAGAACTCTGTTAAGCCTGTAATCTTTTCCCGTGATTTAAAGACACCTGACATTACTGAATTACGGATATCCGCATCAATCAACAGCGTCTTATAGCCCGCACGCGCGAAAGCCCAAGCAATATTGGTAGAAGTTGTTGATTTTCCTTCTCCTGGTTTGACAGAGGTAATGGAAATCACTTTCAAGTTATTCCCACTCAATTGAATATTGGTGCGAAGGGCATTGTAGTATTCTTCTGCTTTTCTTGCCAAATCTAATTTTTTTTGTGCAATTTCTAACGTTGGCATTTTTCTCTCCTATTTCAATTTATCCAAATTTGGAACTACTCCCAATAGTGCAATTTGCATCACGTCCTCAATATCTTCTGGACGTTTCACTCGTGTATCCAAGAGCTCAACAAGGAGAACTGTGACAACCATCACAACCGCCCCCGCAAGGAATCCAACCATGGTATTGCGACGAATATTTGGTGAAGATGGCGATGTTGCAGGGCGTGCTTCTTCAAGTGTTGTCACATCCGAAACGCGAGTGACGCTGATGATCTTTTGAGCCGCAACCTCTCTCAAAGAGTTGGCGATACGGCTAGCTTCCTCAGGTGCACGGTCTGTAACAGAAATCGATACAATACGCGTATCCACTGGAACTGTTACCTTGATTTTACTAGCTAGACCTTTTGGAGGGAGTTCTAGTTTCAAATCAGTCGCAACCTTCTCTAAAACGTCTTGCGAAAGAATAATTTCGCGATAGTCTTTAACCAAGTAAGATCCTGCTTGCAAGTCTTGGTTTGTCAATCCCGACTTATCTCCCTGATTACGATTAACTACATAGATACGTGTCGTACTGGTATATTCAGGTTTCACGATAAAGCTACTGTAGGCAAAGGCTACTACCCCAGTTACGATTGCTACCAGTGCAATTAGAAATTTCCGTTTCCAGAGAATTTTAAGCAATTGAAATACATCAATTTCCATCATATTTTGTTCTTTCATTGTTTCTCCTAAATCAATTGATCCATTATTATTTTTCGTGGGTTATCTTTGAAAAGTTCCTTCGCCTTATCTTCGCCATACTTTTTAGCAATGATATCATAGGCTTCTTTCATATGAGGTGGTCTACGATCCAAATTATGCATATCGCTAGCAATGACATGAACTAGATCACGTTCCAAGAAATACTGAGCTCTCTTTTTCATGAATTTGTAGGTTTCTCCAAAGAGTTTTGGTTTCAAGACATGAGAACTATTGACCTGGGTATAGCACCCCATATCAATCAGTTCCCGAACTCGCTTTTCATTATTTTCTAGAGCATCGTAACGCTCAATATGGGCAATAACTGGTGTAATCCCTAACATGAGAATATCGCTCAGTCCTTTATGTATATCTCGATAGGGTGTATTCATACTAAACTCAATCAAAGCATAGTGACTATCATTGAGGGTTGGAATCAATTTCTTTTCCAATTTTTCGACAACATCTGGCGTATAGTATATTTCTGCACCATAAGCGATGACAAGATCATCTGCCACCTCTTTGGCCATTTCGCGAACTTTCAAAAAGTTAGTTGCTATTTTCTCTTCTGGCGTCTCAAACATCCCTTTACGACGATGAGACGTGGAAACAATGGTCCTGACCCCTTGACTATAGGCTTCTCTTAAAAGGTTTTTACTCTCCTCTATCGACTTTGGACCATCATCCACATCAAAAACGATGTGTGAATGGATGTCTATCATGCTACTTCCCCTCCATCACATCTTTGATAGCTGCCTTGGCTGCAGCCAAGCTACTTTCATCAATTTCCATCATATAGAGGTTGCTATCTGGCATAGCGTAGGATGGAAGATCCGTTCTACCAGTTCCTTTTAAGTCTTGGGAATTAACCTTATACTGACCACCACTATCCAACTGTGTATTAATCAAGTCCATCATGGTTTCCAAAGGCATATTAGTCTGAAGAGAATCTTGCAATCCTTGAATAATGTTGTCATAATTCTTTAAAGCCTCTGTCGAGGTTAGCTTCTGAATGATGGCAACAATGACTTTTTGCTGGTTCCGACCGCGGTCGCGGTCTCCATCCGCTAGAGAGTAGCGTTCGCGGACAAAACCAAGGGCTCTTTCAGAGTCTAGATGGACATTCCCGACAGGAAAATGGTACTGCCCATGCAAAGAAGTGAAATCTTGGTCATTATAAACATCCACACCACCTAGAAGGTCAATCAATTTCAAGAAAGAGGTGAAATTCAAACGAACATAGTAGTTAATATCAACTCCATATAGGTTTTCCAAGGTATGAATTGATGAGTCCACTCCATAAATCCCCGCGTGAGTCAATTTATCCTTTTGATTATTTCCTCCGTCCGCAATCGGAACATAAGAATCTCGAGGTGTTGTGGTGAGAAGGATTTTCTTAGTATCTCGATTTACAGTCATCAAGATGTTGACGTCTGAACGAGAAACTGAACTGATAGGTCCGTAGGTATCAATACCACTGATATAAATATTAAAGGATTGATTCTTAGATACCTTTGGTGCCGCAACATCCTTGGTTAGTTTTTTCGTATAGATTTTCTTAATCTTCGAAGCATAATCTGGATACTCCGCTTCAATGATGTTTTCAAAGACACTGTTCAAGACAATCGCTTTCGCATCACCTGAAATCAAGCTCTTATAGGCTGCTAAGTAAGATGCACTTTGTTCAACCGCCAAGTCTTTGTTCTGAGTCGTCTTAATATCCGCTATCAATTTTTGGATATTGTCATTATCCGTTTCAGTCGGACCTGTTACACTTTCCAACTGGGTAACGTTGTTGATTTCACTATCTTTTAAAACCACAACACTCATCGAATATTCTGAGTAGTTTGATGTCGCATTGATGTGATTAGTCAAGCCCACAAATTGGTGCAAAGCAAATAGCGAAACCGAACTAGTCAACACCGCAAGTACCAAAAAGAAAATCGTGAACTTTTCGGCTTTCTTATATACTATTAAAAGTAGAGCTGCGACAGCAGATAGTAAAACTAGAACTGTAGCTAAGATATTGAGATGTCTAAAGGCTAGGATGTTATGTCTAAAAATTAAGAACAACAAAGAGCCACTCAATAATAAATAAATGGCTAATAAAACTATATTAATACTTCGTTTCACATTTCCTGAACGATTTCTCTTTGAACGTCTACTCATGGTAATCCCCTATACACGTTAATAATTATAATTATTATATCACAATCATGAAAGAAATTCCATCCATTCCTGCTATTATCAGCGTTTTCATTCATTTTTTCTTATCTATATTTTGAATTTATGACTTCCATTAACAGAATCCTTGATAAAACAAAAACAAGGCCCCTTATCATGGGGCCCCATTTCTGTTTTTATTTGATATGATTTTCAAACTCTTTTTGGCTCTTTTCAATAGCCTTTTTACTTTCTGCTTCCCACTTAGCCTTGGCTTCGTCAAATTGTTTCTTGGTAACAGGGTCTTTTTGCAGTCTCATGTACTTATAATTATTTCCGTCACCCTTGATGCCCACTAGGGAGTAGGCACGTGTAAACGGAGTTACTTTAGTTACAGAGGCTGTACCACCATTTGACATAGCAGACATGATTAGAGAATTGTCAATCATCCAAGCTTGAGCTTCGGCGTATTTTTCATAACGCTTAGCGACATCTTTGTTCTCGGCATCTGCTTCTTTCAGGAGTTGTGTATAGGTATCTAACCCTAGACTCTTAATGAGTTCTTGGTCTTCCTTGGCATCAAGACCAAAAATCTTGAGATAGAAGCCGGTCTCAGCATTGAAGGGGTCTAGATAAGTTGATGGATCCTGGTAATCACCAACCCAACCATCAAAGTTTAGGTCGTAGTCACGAGCTGCTGGATTTGGTGCTAGGAAGGCAACATTTCCAAAGTCATCTGTAGAAAGCTGTTGAACATCAATGACGATATTGTCAGAACCTAGTACTGTTTCAAGGGTTTGTTTAACTGAGTTCATACCAGAAACCGCATTTTTATTCGTCTGATCAACAGGAACATCCAAATGGATTGGGAAAGTCACGCCTTGGGCTTCCAATTCCTTTTTAGCTTCTGCAAATTTTGCTTGGGCCTTTTCCTTGTTAAAGTAAGCATCTTGAGCGTCTGCCAAATTGATACCTGACCACTCAGTTCCATAGTTTACAAGTTTAGAAGCTGTCACTTCTCCAAAGGTCTTATCTCCCACCTGGACAAATGTTGGTGGAACTAGAGTATTACGAAGGGTCTTGCTTGCTGCTTCTTCACCGTTAGATTGAGCAGAGTAGGCTGTTCGATCAATACCAAAGTTGATAGCCTGACGGAAGTTTTTATTTAAAATAGCTATTTGAGTTGATTTCTTTTGTTCGTCCGTTGTTTTAGCAGTATGATTATAGGTCTTACGGTTGACGTTAAAGTTAAAGTACCAAGATGTCTTGTCTTGTAAGCTATAAACGATATTGTCTTGGTATTTTTCTTTTGTCTTGGCATAGTTCGAACTATTTGGATAGACTCCCGCAATTGAGTAGGCACCATTTTCAAAGTTTCGAATGGTCATCTCCTGATCTGACCCATCAAAGTAGGCTAACTTAACTTTTTCAATGGTTACTTTATCATGGTCATAGTAGTGTGGATTCTTCACATATTCGATCGAAGATTTTGATGTGAAATCTTTTAACAGATATGGACCGTTATAAAGGATGCTGTCTGGTGTCAAGGTACCAAAGTCTTTATCTTTTGATTTCAAGAACTCTTCATTGACTGGGAAAAGGATACTATTAGTCGTCTTTGAATTCCAGTACGGTTCTGGTCGAGTCAAAGTGTACTCGACTGTGTAGTCATCTAAGGCTTTGACACCAACAGTTGAAAAGTCATTAGTCACACCCGTCACATAGTCATCTAATCCCTTGATTGAATTTTGGATCAGATCCATGGCTTGCCCCTTGTTGTCCGCGGCATATTTGATCCCAGTGACAAAATCCTGAGCCTTGACTGATGCATATTCCTCACCATCAGCTGTATACCATTTGGCATCTTTTCTGAGCTTGTAGGTATAGGTCAAACCATCTGATGAAACTGACCAATCCTCCGCAAGAGCAGGTACGAGGTTCCCATAGCTGTCATTCTCTAACAAACCATCTACGAGATTGGTAATAACGGCAGTGTTATCTGCATAATAATCTAGAAGATAGTTGAAAGTTGTTGGATTCGCACTAAATGTTGATGAATAAGTGCTAGTATTTGTGTTGAACTGTCCACATGCCGAAAGCAAAATACCTGTCGCTAAGACAAGACCTGTCCCGATTAGTCTTTTTTTCATTTTGATCATCTACTCCTCAGTCACTCATCTATGTTACGTTTTATAACATAACCATATTTTATCAAATTTATTCAAAAATGTAAAGTTACTGCTTTTATGACGACTAGTGTCTCAAAACAAAAAAGAAAGCACAGTTTCCTGCAACTTCCTTTTCTGTTTATAGATTACTTGACGTGTTTTTCAAGTTCTTTTTGGTATTTGGCATTTGTTTCGATTTTTTCTTGTTGCCATTTCTTGAAGGCTTCTTCGTATTCTTTTGCAGTCACAACATCATTTTGCAACTCCAATCCTTTGAACACAAATGGGTCTCCCTTGATTCCGACTTGAGAGTAGGCTTTTGTGAACGGTACAGTACGGCTAACCGTTGGAGAACCACCTGAAGAAGCAACTGGGATTAAGAGTGAGCTATCAGACACCCAAGCTTGAGCTTTGGCGTATTTTTCATAACGCTTATTAAGGTCGCTAGTTTCAGCTGCAGCATCATCCAAGAGTTTCTTGTATTCGTCCAGTCCAACCTGAGCCATCACTTCTGGATCTTTTCCGCGAGTAATTCCCAAGTGTTTGAGGGCAGAACCCTTCTTGGCATCAAGAATATTGAGGTAGGTAGCTGGGTCTTGATAGTCTGGTCCCCAACCAGTTCCGTTCAAGTCATAGTCTTTTTGGGATGGAACCTTGGCTTGAGACGTAATGCTCATTTTCTCATTATCGGTCATTTGAAGGACATCGACAATGACATTTTCAGTACCAAGTGATGATTCGATAGACTGCTTGAGTGAGTTAGTTTGCTGAACCGCTATTACATCTGTTTGTTCAACTGGGATATCCAAATGGATTGGGAAGGTAACACCCTTGGCTTGCAATTCTTCCTTAGCTTTAGCAAAGGCTGCCTTGGCTTTTTCAGGACTGTAAATCGTATCCTTGCCATCTGTAAGGGCTACATCTTTCCACTGGTCTCCATATGAAACGAGCTCTGCCTGAGCCAACTCTCCAAAAGTTTTTTCACCTACTTGAACGTAGTCATGAGGCACTAGGCTGTTACGGATAATCTTGTCCGCACCTTCTTCACCATTCAACTGAGCAGTATAAGAATGACGATCAAGAGCAAAGTTCAGCGCCTGGCGGAAGTTCTTGTTAAGAAGAGCTTCTTTTGTTGAAGTTTTTTGAGCTTCGTCTGTTTTGGCTGTTTTATTGTAAGACTGGCGGTTTACGTTAACAGTGAGGTAGTAGCTAGTCGCTTCTTGTGGACTATAGACAATCTTATCGCCGTACTCTTGTTTAGTCGACTCAAAGTTTGAGCTTGTTGGGAAGAGTCGGGCTGTTGTATAGGCACCTTGAGTAAAGCTACGAATCAAGGATTCTTGGTCTGATCCATCGTAGAAGGTTAGTTTAATATTGTCAATCTTGACATTGTCCTTATCCCAGTAGTTTGGATTCTTTTCATATTCAATGGCTGATTTTGAAGTCAATGATTTCAAGAAATAAGGACCGTTATAAAGGATGCTTGATGGGGTTGGCGCACCGTAGTCGCCCCCTTTAGAATTCAAAAACTCTTCATTTACTGGAAGCATGGTCGCAGTTGTGACTTTAGAGTTCCAGAAACTTTCTGGCTTGTTGAGCGTATATTCTACCGTGTAATCGTCAACAGCCTTGACTCCTACTGTAGAAAAGTCATTGCTTTCTCCACTGATGTAGGCAGCTAATCCTTTGATAGAATCTTGAATCAAAGTAAGACCATCTGATTTTCCATCAGCTGCGTGTTTTAGACCAGTAACAAAATCCTGAGCCTTGACTTCAGCATACTCTTCTCCCTCAGAAGTATACCATTTCACACCCTTACGAAGTTTGTAGGTATAGGTCAAGCCATCTTTAGAAACGGACCAGTCTTCTGCAAGCGACGGAATCAAGTTCCCGTATTTATCGTTTTCCAAGAGGCCATCGACAACGTTCGCTATAACATCAGAAGTTGAACTCTTGCTCGTCACACTGTAGTCCAAAGATGATGGATCCATAGCATAGACATAAGAGAATGTCTTGGGCGCATCAGCCTTCTTTTCACTTTTCCCACAAGCAGTTAAAAGAAGGGCTGCACTCAAGACAGCACCTGCTCCTAAGAGCCACTTTTTCGATTTCATAAGTAATCTCCTTAAAGATAGTGTTTTCACCATTATACCCTATTTTTTCATAAAAGCAAGGGCTTTCGACAGATTTTTTAGAAAATTCTAACAAATATTTTTAAAGACTTTTCTACATATTTTTTAGTAAAAAAACCTCAAGCATCAAAGACTTGAGGTTCTCTTATTTTAGTTAGTCATTTCCACACAGAAAGCATCCCATGGCTCTAAGGTTTGTTTTTCAACTGCTTCTTTAGCAGTAGTGTTTTCAATCAAGATTGACTTAACTCTTCCTTCTACTGAAAGGTTTTGTTTTTCATTGGACAAGTTAGCCACAACTAGGAAGCGGCAGTCACCGTCCTTACGGATATAGGCAAAGACCTTGTCAGCTGTATCAAGCAATTCAAAATCAGCTCGAATCAGCCAACTATTCTCCTTACGGATTTGAACGAGTTTTTGATAGGTATAGAAAATAGAATCTGGATTTGCCAGTGCTTCTTGAACGTTGATTTCTTGATAGTTTGGATTAACCGCCAACCAAGGTTGACCTGTTGAGAAACCAGCGTTTTTGCTCTCATCCCACTGCATCGGAGTACGGGCATTATCACGACCGATGACACGGATGCTGTCCATGATTTCTTCTATCGGAACGCCTTTTTCAAGAGCTTCACGCGCATAGTTGAGAGATTCAATATCTTCTACTTGGTCCAGTGTTTCAAATGGATAGTTGGTCATCCCAATTTCCTCACCCTGGTAGATATAAGGTGTCCCTCTCATAAGATGAAGCAGGATTGCAAAGGCTTTGGCGGATTTTTCGCGATATTCTTGGTCATTTCCCCAAATAGAGACGATGCGAGGAAGGTCATGGTTGTTCCAGAAGAGGGAATTCCAACCATCTTCAACTCCCAGCTCTGTCTGCCATTTGTAAAAAATCTCTTTTAATTTCCCTACATTTAACTCTTTTTGGTAATGCCACTTAGGTTGCCCTTCCTGATATTGAAGACAGATGTGTTCAAACTGGAAGACCATAGACAATTCTTGTCCCTTTGGATCCGAGTAGAGCTTAGCAATCTCTGGCGTTGCTCCCCAGGTCTCTCCTACTGTTAAGAGATTCTTATCTCCAAAGGTCGCCTGATTCATTTCCTTGAGATAGGGATGAAGCATAGGACCATTATTAACCACTTTCTCATCAGGAATTTTTCCAATCATGTCAATAACATCCATACGGAAACCACCAATACCTTTATCAATCCAAAAGTTCATCATCTCGTAAATTTTCTGGCGCAGTTTTTCATTTTCCCAGTTGAGATCCGGCTGTTTCTTGCTGAAAAAGTGGAGATAGTACTGACCTGACTTTTCATCGTATTCCCAAGCAGACCCACTAAAGATAGACTCCAAATCATTAGGCTCATCCCGCCAGACATAGTAGTCACGCTCGGGGCTATCAGGATTTTCACAAGCCTCGACAAACCAGGCGTGCTCATCCGAGGTATGATTGACCACCAAGTCCATGATAATTCGAATGTTACGCTTCTTGGCTTCCGCGATCAATTCATCCATATCCTCCATGGTCCCGAAAATAGCTGCAATCGCTTGATAATCAGCAATATCATAACCATTATCATCCATCGGACTGTCATAAACAGGAGAAAGCCAAATCGCTGTGATTCCTAACTTGGATAGATAGTCCAACTTACTCGTAATTCCTGGCAAATCACCAATGCCATCTCTGTTGCTGTCCATAAAACTCTTTGGATAGACTTGGTAGACTACAGCATTATGCCACCATTTTTCTTGCATCTTCTTACCTCATTATTTTAATAATCTATAGTCTATGATAGCGCTTTTTTTAACTTAGTGCAAGCGTTTGCTTAATCTTTTTAATTTCTTTTTTAGCTCCGTAGTTTCCTAACTTTCAATTTTTTATTATAATAGAGGTCAGAGGTAAAAAAATGAAAAAACAAGCTTTTAGTTCTGAACAATATCTGAATCTACAGCGCGACCACATTTTGGAGCGCATCAACCAATTTGACGGCAAGCTCTACTTGGAGTTTGGCGGCAAAATGTTAGAAGATTTCCACGCTGCTCGCGTTCTTCCTGGTTATGAGCCTGACAACAAAATCAAGCTCTTGCAAGAATTGAAAGAGCAGGTTGAAGTTGTGATCGCCATTAACGCAAGCAACATCGAGCATTCTAAAGCGCGTGGCGACCTAGGCATTTCTTATGACCAAGAAGTTCTTCGCTTGATTGACAAATTCAATGAGCTGGGAATTTTTGTTGGCTCAGTTGTCATCACACAATACGCAGGGCAACCCGCTGCAGATACCTTCCGAAACCAACTTGAGAAAAATGGGATTGATTCTTATCTTCATTACCCAATCAAAGGATATCCGACTGATATGGACCACATCATTTCTCCAGAAGGTATGGGGAAAAACGACTACATCAAAACCAGTCGCAACTTGATCGTCGTAACAGCTCCTGGACCTGGTTCTGGAAAATTGGCCACTTGTATGTCCAATATGTACCACGACCAAATCAATGGTATCAAGTCTGGTTACGCTAAATTTGAAACCTTCCCAGTTTGGAACCTTCCCCTTCATCACCCAGTCAACTTGGCCTACGAGGCTGCAACCGCAGACCTTGATGATGTCAACATGATTGACCCATTCCATCTTCAAACCTATGGAGAAACCACTGTCAACTACAACCGTGATATCGAAATTTTCCCAGTGCTCAAGCGCATGTTAGAGCGCATCCTCGGCGAATCTCCATACGCTTCTCCAACAGACATGGGTGTCAACATGGTTGGCTTCGCTATTACAGATAATGAGGCTGCTATCGAAGCCTCTAAACAAGAAATCATCCGTCGCTACTATCAGACTGTACTTGATTTTAAAGCTGAAAAGGTCGGAGAAACTGCTGTCAAGAAGATTGAACTTCTCATGAACGATCTCGGTATCACACCTGCAGACCGTCAGGTTGCTGTCGCTGCACGCCAAAAAGCAGAAGAAACTGGTGGCCCTGCCCTAGCCCTTGAATTGCCAAATGGGGAAATCGTGACTGGTAAAAACTCTGAACTCTTTGGTCCTACAGCTGCTGCCTTGATCAATGCTATCAAAAAATCAGCTGACATCGCTAAGGAAGTGAAACTAATCGAGCCTGAAGTCGTCAAACCAATTCAAGGTCTTAAAATCGATCATCTAGGTAGCCGCAATCCTCGCCTCCACTCAAATGAAATTTTGATTGCGCTAGCCATCACAGCTATGGAAAATCCTGATGCTGCGCGTGCCATGGAAGAACTTGGTAATCTCAAAGGAAGCGAAGCTCATTCAACCATCATCTTGACCGATGAAGACAAGAACGTCCTTCGCAAACTAGGCATCAACGTAACCTTTGACCCATACTACCAATACGACCGCTTGTATCGGAAGTAAATAAACAAGGCTGGACAAAAACTCAATTTGAGAGAAAAATCCAGTAAATCTTTACATAATAAAAAAATCAAACGCATAATATCAAGTCTTTTGGACACTTGGTATTATGCGTTTTTATGGTTTTCCATTCTCATTTATTTCAATGAAATTGTCAACTCAACACAAGCTCCTCCTTGCTCTGGATTGAGCAGGGTTAGACAACCACCATGCAAGAGAGCGACCTGCTTAGAAAAGGCTAAGCCAATACCATGATGGGGATTAGCTGAATTGCGGCTTTGGTCACTCTGGTAAAAGAGCCGTTCCGCTCCCAGCAGCATCTCCTCTGAAAATGAAGGGCCGTTGTTCCAGATAGCAAAAACCAACTGGTCCTGCTGCACTGATACCGTTAGCTTGACTTCCTTTTGATCCTGGTCTGCATGTTCAAGCGCATTCAGTAAAATATTGAGCAAAGCCCGTTTGAGATAGTCCAAATGAATCGACAAAATCAGACTAAGATCACAATCTTCTTGGAGATAAAAACGATAGCTTTCCTGTTTACTGAACAGTGCCCAATCGTCCTGGAGATAAGCCAAAAATTCCTCTAAGGAAAGCTGACTGAACTGATTAGAATCAATCTGAAAAGCCTTAGCGTAATCAATAAGAGAGCCACAATACTCTTCCATCTTGTGACTGGCCTGCAAAATCTCAGCAGCATAGTCTGCCTGTGGCTGGCCTAACTGCGCCAATTCCAAGAGCTCAGCATTACCCTTAATCACAGTTAGGGGCGTTTTCAAATCGTGCGATGTCGCTGATAGCTGTAAAATCAACTCCTGATTATGCTGCTGCTCTTTTTCTAGAAGACGAGCATTTTCTTGGTGGCTGCTCCGTAAATCGCTATAGACTTCGAGCATTTCCTCGATCCGAAAAAGCTGGCTTTGATTTTCTTCTAAAAGCTTCTTACTCGTTAGCATTTTTATTTCCCTGTCGATTTTTCGGAGCAATTTCAAAATATGATAAAAAGTAATCAGCAGCAAGCTCCCTGCCCAAAAGAACAAGGTGAAAAGAACGTGATCACTTCCTTGCGTAAATTCATAACCTATAAGCACAAAAATCAAAACATGAAAAAAGACGATCTTTAAACTGGTTGTCCAGACTAGGCTTTTGAAATTTCGGGTTCTAATTGCCATCTATAGCCTACTCCTCTCACTGTTGCGATTGCTTGCAGCCCTTCTTGTTTGCATTTTTGGCGAATCTGATATACGTATTCTGAGATAGAGCGAAGCTGTGTTTCTGAGCTTTCTGGGTAAAGCAAGGTATGCAGGCGTTCAGCTGAAAAGGTCTGCTTGGGATTGCTAGCTAGTAAATGTAGCAACTTAAACTCTCGCTCTGAAAATTTCAAGACTTTACCAAAACAGGCAACTTCATAGCGCTCTGGATAAAATTGACAAGAAGCAATTTCAGAGTATCGCTCCT
This sequence comes from Streptococcus oralis, assembly GCF_023109315.1. Lineage (GTDB taxonomy): Bacteria > Bacillota > Bacilli > Lactobacillales > Streptococcaceae > Streptococcus > Streptococcus oralis_BS. The sequence goes on along the minus strand of NZ_JALDUF010000001.1, from coordinate 47,356 downwards.
CCCGTCTTTCCTCCCGCCGAAGATGAGCTCTGACACGCGCCAGCAATTCTTTGGTTCCAAAAGGCTTGACAATATAGTCATCTGCTCCGCGAAAGAGTCCTTCCACCTTGTCCGCCTCCAATTCCTTAGCCGTCAAAAAGATGATCGGACACGAAAGATGAGGACGAATGTAGGAACACAGCTCAAAACCGTTAACAGGCTCCATCATCACATCCAGCAGAATCAAGTCATATCCGACAAAATGCGTCAAATCTAGCTCTTCTATCCAATCAAGCGTCGTCACATCATAAGCATCGAGCTCTAGGACGTTTTTCACCAGCTTCAAAATGCTCCAGTCGTCATCAACCACCAAAATACGATACTGTCTCATGAGTTCCATTATAGCATACCTCTAGCGAACATCTCGTTTCAAGGTTAAGAATATAGCAGAGCTCCAAACCAAAGCTAACCATAACAACTGTATTCCCAGACCTGACAGATCTATTGACTGCTGAAGCCCTTCATACTCAAAAAGATTTAGCGTAGCTAGATCGGGCAGGTATTTTGCTTCTTTGATGAAAGTCGCTAATAAACGGCTGAAACCAATCAAAAGAGGAAAGAGCACCGACACCGGCACAACCCAAGATTGAAATAGCAAAGCGAGGCCAGCAGTTAAAAAAGCCAGAAAAAGATTGCTGAGAAGACCAAAAAAGCTGTAATAGAGGAATTTCTCTAGTAAGGACCAGCTAAAGCTTAGGTCAAAACGAGCCAGCATAACAAGGAAACAGCTGCCTATCATGACACTGTAGAGAACCAAGAGCAGCAAGTCCAGAAAAAGGAATTTCCCAGCCAACCAAGCCTTTCTATTTGATACGGTTAGAAAATTCGTTCGCATCCCAGACTTGACAAACTCTTGGGCAAAATAGAGAGAAGTGAAGATGACGATGACAGGCTGCGCCAGATAGAGGGCATGCAAAACCTCGCTCAGAGCCTTCGTCTGGCCAACTGCTGTCTGACTATAGTCAAGATTCATCAGGAAAAAAGGAACGACTACCAGAACCACCAAGGCTGCACCAAGAGCGAGATAGTAAGAACGAAACTTAATCCATTCACTTCTAAGCAGAGCTTTTATCATCAGTATCGCCCTCCTAAATCCGTCTTCAAAAAGCGCAGAGAAGCCATGCCGCCGATGACTAGCAACCATGCACCAAGTATCAACAGCCCTTGCAAGGGATTGTTAGCATATTGGGAAGTTGGCGTTGCAGCAAACAACTCTCCTGCTGGCTGTGGCAAATAAGTTCCCCAACTCGTGTGAGCAGCTAGGTAGTTTCCTAAATTATAGATTTGGGGTACGAGAAAAAGCAGAGGAACTAGCATGGTCCGAGCCAATAAACCTAACAAAAATGAAAGGATTCCTAATAAGGTTAGAGATAAGGTTTTCCACAAAATCAAACTCCAAGCTGCCGGATTGAGCAGAATCGGATCAAGCCCTTCCTTTCCTAAAGCCAGATGCATGACCATATAACTAAAGTAGATTGATAAAAAGCTAGTGGCAAGAGAAAAGCAAGCAAAGGTCATGAGTTTCCCCACAAGCAACTTCAGGCGGTTATTACAGGTCAAGAGACTGGTTCTCAAGCTATGAGACTGAAATTCCATAGCTCCCAAAATTCCAGCTAAGATGACCAAAACCATGACCGCCATAGAAGCCCCGTTGAGACCTAGATATTCCAGCGGATCAATGGCATTTATCAGATTAGGAACCGTCTCAGGTGTAGCATCCAAGCCGATAGACAGATACTGTCGGCCCTCCAGCCAGGATACGACAGGCACCAATAGCAGCATGAGGGCCATACTCACTTTGAAAGCCTTGATTGATCGGATTTTCAACCATTCTGAATGCAATAAGGACATCGTTTCTTTCATCTTAAACCTCCTCTGTCAAATCAAAGAAGAGATCTTCTAGACTGTCTGAATCTTGCAGCACCTCTTCCAATCGTCCCTGCTCAATAATTCGCCCATGATGAATCAAGACTACATCATCTGTCACCATTTGCACCTCTGATAGGATATGGGAAGATAGAAGTACCGTTTTCCCTAAATCAGCCTGCTGACGGATGAACTTTCTAAACCACTTAATCCCACTTGGATCCAGCCCATTAGTCGGCTCATCTAATATAAGAAACTGAGGATCACCCAGCAAAGCTGCTGCCAAACCCAAGCGTTGACCTTCCCCCAGAGACAGGCTTGATAAGAAATCCTTTTTCTTATGAGCGATCCCAGTCATCTCCAAAACCTCATCAATCCGAAACTTCGGAATAGCATTACTTGCAGCAATAATATGCAGATGGTCGTAAACCTTTCTATTTGGCAGACCTCCAATACCGTCAAAAGCTGCACCTACTGTTTTGAGAGGATAAATCATTGACTGATAGGTTTGTCCATCAAAAGTCGCAGTTCCTGCTGTCGCCCAATCGAACCCCAAGAGAATCCTCAAGGTCGAACTTTTCCCTGCACCATTTGGGCCTAGAAAAGCTGTAATCCGACCGCTTCTAGCTGTAAAAGAAATATCTTCTAAAATCTGCTTGCTGCCATGCTTTTTGCAGACGCCTTCTATTTTCACCATATGTTCCATACTGAACTCCTTTATCTTTATTTTCTCCAGTATACCCAATCTAGTTCAGAATTAGTTCAGAGATTAAACAGAAATTTCAGAAAAAGTTGATCCACTTTTCAAAAGTCGCTCTAGCTTCATTAGAAAGAACTCAGTTTTTCTTTTCCTTTACTCCATTCTTTTTTATAATTCTGAGGTTTATGTATAGAGACTTTATTATCATTCTAGTGCCAAAAAGTCATTTATCAAACTCCATCAACAGCACCCTTTATGTTATAATGAAAGAAGAAAACTGAAAGGAACTACCATGTCAAAAGAAGTTATTGTTGAAAGTTTTGAACTTGACCACACCATTGTTAAAGCCCCCTATGTTCGCTTGATTGGGGAAGAAACAGGGCCAAAAGGAGACATCATCTCCAATTATGATATTCGCTTGGTGCAACCGAACGAAGACTCAATCCCTACCGCTGGCCTTCACACTATCGAACACCTCTTGGCAAAACTCATCCGTACCCGAATTGACGGGATGATTGACTGTTCGCCGTTTGGCTGCCGTACAGGTTTTCACATGATTATGTGGGGACGCCATACCAGTGCTGAAATTGCAGCCGTTATCAAGGATTCGCTCAAGGAAATCGCTGAGACTACTACTTGGGAAGATGTCCCAGGAACAACCATCGAATCTTGCGGGAACTACAAGGACCACAGCCTCTTTTCAGCTAAAGAATGGGCGAAACTCATCCTGGAACAAGGAATCTCAGATGATGCCTTTGAGCGCCATATCATCTAAACACAAAAAGGAACCAGCTTTTAGCTAGTTCCTTCTTTTTTTATTCTCAAAATCTTGAGTTAGGCTTTTTCACGAATGACCAAAACGCCATCTTCCATATCTGCTTCCAGATGTTTAGCATCTAGATGATCCAAGTGGAAATCTGTTACCTTATCACGAATTTGTTGTTCAACCACACGACGGAGAGGACGAACACCCATGACTTCGTCATAGCCTTCTTCTGTGATAAAGTCCTTAGCTGCTTGGCTAACTTCCAAATCAATGTCTTTCTTAGCCAAGGTTTGGTTAACTTCAGCCAACATCAAGTCCACAATCTTAGAAAGGTCTTCCTTATTCAAGTGTGAAAACTCGATAACTGCGTTAAAGCGGTTAAGGAATTCTGGACGGAAGAAGGGTTTCAAACGATCCATTAATTCTGGTTTGTCTGCATCTTCTGTCAAGTTAGCTTCATAGCCAAATCCAGCATTTGATGTTGCGATAATGACCGTGTTCTTGAAGTTCACTGTATTTCCTTGACCATCAGTCAAACGACCATCATCCAAGACTTGGAGGAGAAGGGTGATTACTTGAGGATCAGCCTTTTCAATTTCGTCCAAGAGAATGATAGAGTAAGGATTGCGGCGAACACGTTCTGTCAAAGTATTGCTATTGTCATCATAACCCACATAACCTGCTGTTGTACCGATTAACTTAGAAACAGCTGTACGGTCACTGTATTCAGACATATCCAAACGAATGATAGCGTCCTTGGTTCCAAACATATCGAGCGCCAATTGCTTAGCAAGCTCGGTCTTCCCAACCCCAGTAGGCCCTACAAAGAGGAAGCTACCGATTGGGCGATTGCCTTCATCAAAACCAGCACGGTTACGACGGATGGCACGAGCGACAGCTTCTACCGCCTTATCTTGGCCAATAACCTTGTGTTCCAAGCGATGAGCCATATCTTTCAAACGTTCGATGTCTGATGCTCCCATTTGTGACACTGGAATACCTGTCATTCGTTCCACAGATTCAGCCACATCGTTGACACTTGCAGTCACTTTCATGTCTTCTGTGTGGTTTTCGATTTTTTTCTCCAATTCTGCAATGCGTGTTTTGGCATTAAGAGCTGCTTCAAAGTCTTCTGCCTCAACTGCTTTTTCTTGCTTGTCTTTTTCTGCCTCAATTTCACGTTCAACAGCATGCACATCTGTTACAGGATGTTGAGCTGCCAAGTGAGCAGCCGTTACATCAACAAGGTCGATAGCCTTATCTGGCAAGCTACGTTGAGGAATGTATTGGACAGAATAATCAACTGCTGCTTTCAAGACTTCGTCTGGCAAGATGACATTGTGGTGTTGTTGATAGAGATCACGAATCCCTTGAAGGATTTTAAAGGTATCCTCTGCTGAAGGAGCATTGACCTTCACTTCGTTGAAACGACGAGCAAGAGCTGCATTTTTCAAGATGGTGTTACGGTATTCGTCTTGAGTCGTTGCCCCAATAACGGTCAACTCACCTCGAGAGAGGGCTGGCTTGAGAATATCTGCAAGCCCTTTAGATCCACTGTCTCCACCAGTGCTACCAGCACCAAGGATTTGGTGAATTTCATCAAAGAAGAGGATAATATTTCCTGCTTCTTTTACTTCATTGACCAAGTTTTGAACGTTTTCTTCAAAGCTACCACGGTATTGAGTACCAGCCTCAAGACCTGAGATATCAATAGAAATAATTTCCTTGTTCTTGATGGCAGCTGGAACATCTCCATTCACAATAGCTTGTGCTAGACCTTCGACAACGGCTGTCTTACCAACACCTGCATCTCCGACAAGTACAGGATTGTTCTTGGTACGACGTGAGAGGATTTCAGCTGTTTCTTGAATTTCCTTGTTTCGTCCGATAACAGGATCCAACTTGCCCTCGCGAGCTTCTGCGGTCAAGTTTCGACCTAGTTTAGCAAGGACACCGTCTTGTTTCATACCTGAAGCGTGTTGTTGCATTTGCGCATCAGATTCTGCATTTCCTGGTAATTGACCAGTTGCACGATAATGAGCAAATTCCTCAGGTGTCACTTCTCGTCCATTAATCAAGTAGCGACGGTTTTCAGAACTATATCCTCGCATACCACCCATCAATTGGTTAAATAAATCATCCATGTTGTTAAAGTTATTAAAGTTGTTGTTCATATTCTTTACCTCGTTTATTCTTAATTATTTGCGATATCTGATATTGACTATCTTTGACCTTTGTTTTAAAAATTTTAGACTAGCTAACTAGCTACCCTACGTATAATTTCTGGTTTTTCTTTCTTAAATAAGCCTTTTATCATTTTCTTTTCAAAGTCTGTTAGATTTAACATAGGCCTCACCCCTTTCTAGGGTATCTATTATACATTTTCAAGAAATAGAATCATTGAAAATGAGTTTTTCTAAGGAAGTCATTTTCCTTATGTTTCTACTATATCACATTAGTCAGTAAAAGTCAATAAATTTTTGACTAAATTTGACTATTTTTTTAAAAAAGTTTTTAAAACACAAGAAAACCAGTTAGATTAACTGGCTTTCTTTCTATTCTAATTGAATATTAGCTCAATGCATCATCCATTGAAAGAACTTCGTGGAAGACACGTTGTGTTAATTCAGTTTTTTGTTCTGGAGTAAGGTATTTAGTATTTACACAGTATCCTGAGATACGAACGATGACATCTTCGCCATTCATAATCTTGTCATAAACATCTTTCAAGTCCATTACGTTCAAGTTACAGTGTTGTCCACCGTTTTCGAAGTAACCATCAAGGATTGTTACCAAGTTGTCCACTTGTTCGTCACGAGTTTTACCAAGAGCACGTGGAGAAACTTGAGTTGTCAATGAGATACCGTCAGCTGCGTAACCAAAGTCTAGGCTAGCAAGTGAGTTCAAGTTTTGCAACCATCCACCTTTAGCTTTGTTAGATGGGTTAGCACCTGGTGAGAAGAACTCAAGTTTAGACAAGTTCACAGAACCATCTTCGTTGAGGTATACGCCTTTGTGGACTGGTGAGTTACCAGTTTGTTTAGAGTAAGCAACGTTAGATGTGATGGTCAAAAGTGATACTGTGGCTTCTGCGTTCTTGTAGAGTTTGTGGCTACGTAGACGAGTTGTGTAAGCTTCGATCAACCATTCTGCCAATTCGTTTGAGCGTGGATCATCTTCACCCCAACGTGGGTATTCACCGATTGTTTCGTAATCGTAGATGTAGCCATTTTCGTCACGGATTGGTTTAACTGTAGCGTATTTGATTGCTGACAATGTATCAACAGTGTTGGAAAATCCACAGATACCGAATCCCATGTTTGCACGTTGTTTAGTTGGCAAGAAGGCCATTTGAACAGCTTCGTAGTTGTACTTATCAGTCATGTAGTGGATGATGTTCAAAGCATCTACGTAAGTGTCAGTCAACCAGTCAAGAGATTTTTCAAAGTTAGCTCTAACTGATTCGAATTCAAGAACTTCGTCACGGATTGGTTCGATGTCAAATACCTTGTAGTCTTTGTGAACATCGTCGTAACCACCGTTCAAACCAGTAAGAAGGGCTTTCAATACGTTAACACGAGCACCGAAGTACTGGATGTTGTGACGTTGTTCTTCATTTTCTGGGTCAAGTGGAGATACACAACATGAGATACAGCTCATTTCACCGTATCCGTCTTTAGCCATTGTTGTAACACCTTCATATTGGATTGAAGAGTGTTTGTGGCTCATGTGCATACAGTAACGACGGAAGCTATAAGGCAATTTGTCAGTCCAAAGAACTGTCAAGTTTGGTTCTGGAGAGTTACCGATATTGTCAAGAGTGTTCAAGAAACGGTAGTCCATCTTAGTAACACGGTGACGACCGTCGTTACCCATACCAGCCATAGAAGTTGTGATGAAGGTTGGATCACCTGAGTACAATTGGTCATAAGCTTTTGTACGAGCAAATTTAACTGTACGAAGTTTCATAACGAAATCATCAACGAATTCTTGAATTTCTGATTCAGTAAATGTACCACGAGCAAGGTCACGTTCTGCAAAGATATCGAGTACGATTGGCACACGTCCTAGAGATGTTGCAGCACCGTTGATAACACGGCAGACAGCCATGAAGGCGATGTTCACCCATTGGATAGCTTCTTTGACGTTCATCGCTGGTTTGCGAACGTCAACACCGTAAAGGTCACCCAAGCGAACAACTTGTTGCAATGCTTGGTATTGAAGGTTTACTTCTTCGCGAAGACGGATTGTTTCTTCATCAATCTCTTTAATTGCATTCCAGTCGTTTACTTTTTCTTGCATCAAATAATCTGCACCGTAAAGAGCAAGACGTGCGTAAACACCAATGATACGTCCACGAGAGTAGGCATCTGGAAGACCAGTTACAGTGTGAGCGTGACGAGCACGACGGATGTTTGAAGTGTAAGCACGGAAAATACCGTCGTTAACTGTTGTTACGTATTTTGTGAAGATTTCGTGAACAGCTGGATCTGGTTCGTATCCATTTTCTTTCAAAGTAGTTTCAGCCATACGGATACCACCTTTTGGCATGAAGTTCAATTTGAAGAGTTCATCGTTTTGGATACCGAAGATCAATTCGTTTTCTTTGTCGATAAATCCAGCAGGAATATCAGCAATAGATGTTGGACGAGTGTCCATTGGGAAACGAGTTTCTTCGTAATGTGCTTTTGTTTCTTCTACGATTTTTTTGATGTGAAGTGAACGTTCTGTTGGTCCAGCAAGGAAACTTTCATCTCCATCGTAAGGTGTATAGTTAGCTTGAACGAAGCGAGAAATACTTGCTTTTTCTTTCCAATCTACGCCTTTGAAGCCTTCCCAAGCTTTATCAAAAATATCTTGTGCTTCAACAACTGTCTTAACAACCATGTTAATGTCCTCATTTTTCTTTCTAGTAACAACTATCTGTTACATTCATAAGTCAAGTATACCACACAGTAACCGATTTCAACAAGGAGAAAACAGCCTTTTTAGCGCTTTCTTTTATAATACAGGCTGTTTTTTGATATTATCTGTATTATATTTTTGAAAGTTAGACTACTCTTTTCCATTTTTTCAGAAAAAACGGTATAATGAGAAAGAAAATACGGCTAGAAAGGAAGCTAAATGCTCATATTTCCATTGATTAATGATTTGTCTAGAAAAATCATCCATATCGACATGGATGCCTTTTTTGCTGCGGTGGAAATCAGAGATAATCCTAAGTTAAAGGGCAAACCTGTCATCATCGGGAGTGACCCCAGACAAACAGGTGGACGTGGTGTCGTTTCTACCTGTAGCTATGAGGCGCGAGCTTTTGGTGTTCATTCAGCCATGAGCTCTAAAGAAGCTTATGAGCGCTGTCCCCAAGCTATCTTTATCTCAGGAAATTATGAAAAGTATAAGACTGTGGGACTTGAGATTCGTGCTATTTTTAAACGCTACACTGATTTGATTGAACCTATGAGTATTGACGAGGCATACTTGGATGTAACGGAAAATAAACTCGGTATCAAGTCAGCTGTCAAAATAGCCCGCCTCATCCAACAAGATATCTGGCAGGAGCTACATCTGACTGCTTCTGCAGGCGTCTCTTATAACAAATTCTTAGCTAAAATGGCTAGTGACTATCAAAAACCACATGGTTTAACAGTCATCCTCCCAGATCAGGCTGAGGATTTTCTCAAACAAATGGACATTGCTAAATTTCACGGTGTGGGCAAAAAAACAGTTGAACGGCTTCATGAAATGGGCATTTATACTGGTGAAGACTTATTGGACGTCTCAGAAGTCACTTTAATCGATCGGTTTGGTAGACTTGGTTTTGATCTTTATCGAAAGGCTAGGGGCATTCATAATTCACCGGTCAAGGCCAATCGTATTCGCAAGTCCATTGGCAAGGAAAAAACCTACGGAAAAATCCTGCAAGTAGAAGAAGACATCAAAAAAGAGCTGACTCTTCTCTCAGAAAAGGTAGCTCACAATCTCAGCCAACAAGGCAAAGCTGGAAAAATCATTATCCTAAAAATACGATATGCTGACTTCTCTACTCTAACTAGACGAAAAAGCCTCCCACAAGCAACACAGGATGCTAGTCAGATTTCTCAAACTGCCCTTCAACTCTACGAGGAACTAGCTGAAAAAGAAAAAGGCATTCGTTTGCTAGGAGTCACAGTAACAGGATTTTAAAAAGCTTGAAGGAAGATTCCCTCAAGCTTTTTCTTATACAAATAAACGCACAAAACTATAGAGCAACAAGACACTACCGAGTACGATACGGTATTTACCAAAGAGGGTAAAGTCGTGCTTCTTCACATAGCCAGTCAAGAAGCGAATAGCAACCATGCTGACCGCGAAGGCAACACCCATAGCAACCAAAAGCAGGAATAGTTGTCCAAAACTCAAAAGTTGACCTGCTTTTATAAATTTAAAAATCTTTAAAGCACTAGCCCCAAACATAACAGGAATTCCGAGATAGAAGGTAAACTCTGTTACGACAGAGCGACTCGTTCCATTCAACAAACCACCAACGATAGTTGCACCTGAACGGCTCGTTCCTGGAAAGAGAGCGAGGACTTGGAAGAGCCCAATGTAAAGGGCTGTTTTATAAGGCAACTTGTCTAACTCTGTTACTGTTGGTTCAATGGCTTGCGCCTTGTTTCGTTTTTCAAGATAGATAAAGGCAACCCCATAGATAATCAACATGATCGCAACCGAAACCATGTTATGGAAGTTGGCATCAAACCAATCATCTAATTTAAAAACCAATAGCAAAGGCAAGGTTGCAACGAAGACTTTTGACCACAATTGCCAAGTTCGACGGACTTCGACCTTAGTTTTACCAGGTTTGAAAGGATTGAGCTTGTTAAAGTAAATGACCATAACCGCTAAGATAGCACCGAGCTGAATGACAACATTAAACATGGACATGAAGGCTTCATTTTGGTCCTTGTATTGTACAAATTCTTCAACCAAGATCAAGTGACCCGTACTTGAAATGGGCAACCATTCTGTAATTCCTTCAACAATCCCAAAAAAGATCGACTTCAAAATTTCAATAAGATACATGTATTACTCCTTTTTCTGTCTTCTATTATAGCATAATTTCGGATTCTGCGATAGATTTTTTAGAAAGCACCGATGCTACCACCGCCTCCGCCTCCTGAGAATCCTCCACCTGAAGAACCACTTCCAGAAGAGACGGAGTAATTGCTTGCTGTATTTGCAATACTAGCATAGTGGCTCATTTGAGCAGTTGAATGGTAAAACATACTGTGCCAGCCATAAGCTACATAAAGATTGATATCTGGGTTCTCGACTTGAATCTGATAAGATCTCATCAAATGGCTCACCTTGTCCGCATAACCAAATAAAGTAGCATAAACAAGGAGACGATTCCAAACAACAATACTTTCTAATGCTGCCTTGTCTAGATGGGCGATATCGCGAAGCATGTTTTCAAAACTAGTCCAGAGATAGTACGCTTCTAGTCCTTCTTCGTTTAAAACACCATCACGAGTATCAAATCGGGTTGTCCAATAATAGACGGCAGCTAACATCAAGCTCACAAACCCAAGGATAGGAAGTGGCAGGGAAAGATACCCGTGAGCATCCAAACTATACAAGAACCAGCCAAAACCAACGAAAGCAGGTAGAAGCGTAGAGACACCTATCGTCAATCGCAGGATTTTTTCCCCATTACTCAGTGGACGATAATAATCTGGAAGTTGCAAAGAAGAAACCCGCTTTCTCACCCCATCCTGCATCTGCTTCAGAGCTTGCTCGAAAGAAGACTTAAGCTTACGTCCCGTTTTCTGAATTCGTTTTTCATCAGCTGCTTTTGCACCTTGGTAAAGACTAGTTGACACTTGGTAATCTGCAAACAAATCTGAAACAAGCACTTCTTCTCTTCCTGAAAAGGCCAAATTAAGGCAATCCTTTTCAAAACTTGCCAATCCTTTTTCTTTTACGACTTTTAGACGGACCTCATCTCCATTTGAGATGATCGAAACATTTCCACGGTCAATCACATCCAACAAGGTTGCCTGAACGAGTTGGTCAAAGGTGAACTTCCCTCCTCCCTTGGTCAAGGGGCTGACTTCCTCTAAAGAAGTGGAGTAAACAGCTTCCGATAAAACCATCGGTTCTAAGTTCATTGGCGGTTCATAGAGACGGTGATTTTTGGCATATTTCTTCGATGGAGAGGTTTTTCTTCTGTAAATGCAGTAGAAAATAACACTAAAGACTAAAGAAAGCGAGAGTAGGAAAGGGATAATCCACGTAACCAGATCTTTGCTCTGAGCTTTTTCAGCAGTAATGGACTCCTCTATTTTTTCAAATTCTGCTAAACGATTACCTTTCAGTCCCTGATTCAAAGCTGTTTCAAAATCTTTTCTAGGCCAATAGGCATGCAATTCAACTCCACGCTGACGAGGTAGGTTCTGTAAATAAACACGATAACCACCATCTATCTTCTCTACTTTGCCCTCTGTAAAGAGTTTCCCTGTATGAAAGAAAAGTTTTTCAGCTCCATTAAAGCCCTTTACCCGAAACTCAAAATTTTCGATAGGTTCTGAACTATCTGTCAAAGGCTGCCAATTTAGCTCAGCGATATCCTTGTATAAGAAGAGAAGATTTGATAGTTTCCAGATGACCGTCACCCGAACAGTATCTCCGGCATATCCAGCATTGTAAATTTTTACCTTGTAGCCGTCCTCTTCCTCCATAGTATAGAAGGAAACATTTTGAATAATTTGCCCATTTTTAGACACTTGAACGGTCGGGTCCGGATCAATGTCAAATCCTTCTGGCATTTTCCCAGCTTTTCCTAGTCCAACTAGCTGGCCATTATAATCATCTCCAAAACGGTAGGTGATTGTTTCCTTAAAAATCGCAGTATTATCTGCATGAATATTCAAATCTCCCTGATAGGATAAAATATCAAAGTCTACTGCAAAAACTAAGCTCGGTATAAATAATAAACAAGCAAATACCAAAGTCACCAGCCATCTTTTTTTCATAATCGATTCCCTTTCAATCTTTTCACCATTATATCATTTTTTATAAGTAAAGGCTTACTTGTATTGAAAATCTCACCATTTTTAGATACAATAGAGAGAAGTCATTTTTAGACTAGAAATAGGAGAAAACATGAAAAAATTATGCTTATCTATTCTTGCTAGCCTAGCCCTTACATTAGGACTGGTTAGCCAAGTCCAAGCCGACGAATATTTACGCATCGGGATGGAGGCAGCTTACGCTCCCTTCAACTGGACCCAAGACGACGATAGTAATGGTGCTGTCAAAATCGACGGTACCAACCAATATGCCAACGGCTACGATGTTCAAATCGCTAAAAAAATTGCCAAAGATCTAGGTAAGGAACCTTTGGTCGTGAAAACCAAGTGGGAAGGACTTGTTCCAGCCCTTACTTCTGGCAAAATCGATATGATCATTGCTGGTATGAGCCCAACCGCTGAACGTAAACAAGAAATTGCTTTTTCAAGCAGTTACTATACTAGCGAGCCAGTTCTATTGGTCAAAAAGGACTCTGCCTATGCAAATGCCAAATCTTTGGAAGATTTTAGCGGAGCAAAAATCACTTCTCAACAAGGTGTTTACCTTTATGATTTGATTTCTCAAATTCCAGGTGCCAAAAAAGAAACAGCTATGGGGGACTTCGCTCAGATGCGTCAAGCTTTGGAGGCTGGTGTTATTGATGCCTATGTTTCTGAACGACCTGAAGCAATGACCGCTGAGTCTGCTAACGCTAAGTTCAAAATGATCCAACCCCAACCAGGTTTCAAAACTGGCGAAGAAGATACAGCTATCGCCATTGGACTTCGTAAAGATGACAGTCGTATCAGCCAAATCAATGCGAGTATTGAAACCATCTCTAAGGATGAGCAAGTAGCCCTCATGGATCGTATGATTCAGGAGCAACCTGCCGAAGCCACAACAACTGAAGAAAGTAGCAGTAATTTCTTCAGCCAAGTTGCTAAAATTCTTTCTGAAAACTGGCAACAGCTCTTGCGTGGTGCTGGTATCACTCTTTTAATCTCAATCATCGGAACTATCGTAGGTCTCATTATCGGTCTTGCCATTGGTGTCTTCCGTACGGCTCCTCTCTCTGAAAACAAAGCCATTTACAGCCTACAAAAACTAGTCGGTTGGATTCTCAATGTCTATATTGAAATCTTCCGTGGTACACCGATGATTGTTCAATCCATGGTTATCTACTATGGGACTGCTCAAGCTTTCGGTATCAATCTCGACCGGACACTGGCTGCTATCTTTATCGTCTCAATCAACACGGGTGCCTATATGACAGAAATCGTTCGTGGCGGTATTCTAGCAGTTGACAAGGGGCAGTTCGAAGCTGCAACTGCTCTTGGTATGACCCACAATCAAACCATGCGTAAGATTGTCCTTCCTCAGGTTGTCCGTAATATTCTACCTGCTACTGGTAATGAGTTTGTCATCAATATCAAAGATACCTCTGTATTGAACGTTATTTCAGTTGTCGAGCTTTATTTCTCAGGAAATACTGTAGCGACGCAAACCTATCAATACTTCCAGACCTTTACCATCATTGCAGTGATTTACTTTGTCCTCACCTTCACTGTGACCCGTATCCTACGTTTTATCGAACGCTATATGGACATGGACACTTACACTACAGGTGCTAACCAAATGCAAACGGGGGATTTGAAAAAATGACACAACCAATCCTTGAAATCAAACACCTAAAAAAATCCTATGGGCAAAACGAAGTGCTAAAAGACATTTCTCTCACCGTCCATAAAGGAGAGGTTATTTCCATCATCGGAAGCTCGGGAAGCGGAAAATCAACCTTCCTTCGTTCAATCAATTTACTCGAAACACCTACAGGGGGAGAGATTCTCTATCGCGGAGAAAATGTTCTGGAAAAAGGCTATAACCTCACCCATTATCGTGAAAAGCTCGGTATGGTTTTCCAATCTTTCAATCTCTTTGAAAATCTGAATGTCCTCGAAAATACCATCGTTGCCCAAACGACAGTACTCAAACGCGACCACTCTGAAGCTGAAAAAATTGCCAAAGAGAATCTCGAAAAAGTTGGTATGGGAGAACGTTACTGGCAAGCCAAGCCTAAACAACTTTCAGGTGGACAAAAGCAACGTGTAGCTATCGCTCGTGCACTCTCCATGAATCCTGACGCCATTCTCTTTGACGAACCTACATCTGCCCTTGACCCCGAAATGGTCGGGGAAGTCCTCAAAATTATGCAGGACCTAGCTCAAGAAGGCTTGACCATGATTGTTGTAACCCACGAAATGGAATTTGCTCGCGATGTTTCCCATCGTGTCATCTTCATGGACAAGGGAATCATTGCAGAAGAAGGTAAACCTGAAGAACTCTTCACGAACCCTAAAGAAGAACGGACAAAAGAATTCCTTCAGCGTTATCTCAATTAATAAATAAAGACTGCATAAAGAATGCAGTCTTTTTAGTTTGTAATTGTAAAGAAAAGGCAGACTCGATTCAGGAATCTGCCTGTAACCACAGTTCAATCTTCAAATTTTTCATGATTTTTTTCATAGAAATCGATTAAACTAAGAGCTGTTTCAAATGAAATATTTTTAACTTTTGCGCGTCCTTGTGCTAGAGCAATGATAGACATTTCACGCGCATTCGTTTCTTTAGAGATACGGTAACCTGTGATCTTCTTATCACGAACCCAGCCAACAACTGCTTCTACCTTTTCAAAGTTTGACTTAACCATGTTCTTCTCCTGAATTATTCTTTACAATTCTTAATTGTATACGTTTTTATTTCATCTGTCAATAAAAAAACATATATTCGTCACAACTATATTATTCTGCATATTTTTATTTGGCTTTTAAAGCCGACAATATATGAGTTCTTATATCCTCAACTCCATTAGGATTTGCTGGTAGGAAGATTGTATTATTACCCTCTTTATCCGCAAAATTATTCAACGTATCTAAATACTGGTTCGTTAATAGGATAGACATGATTTGTTCTTCAGTCAGCTCAACATTAGCTCCCTTTAACTCTTTGATAGAATCAGCCAGTCCGTCAACAATCGCTTTACGCTGTTCTGCAATCCCTACACCATGTAGGCGATCTTTTTCTGCTTCTGCTTCTGCTGCGGTCACAATCTTAATCTTATCTGCTTCAGCAAGTTCTTGCGCCGCAACTCTCTTACGTTGGGCCGCGTTAATTTCATTCATTGATTGTTTTACTTCAGCATCAGGTTCAACCTTAGTAATCAGCGTTTTGACAATGATATACCCATACGTAGACATTTCTTCTGCCACTTGTTTTTGAACTTCTAAGGCGATTTCATCCTTCTTCTCAAACAACTCATCTAGGGTTAACTTTGGTACAGATGAGCGCAAAGCATCTTCAATATAGGATTTGATTTGGGCTTCTGGACGCATCAATTTATAATAGGCATCTGTGACATTGTTTTCATTCACTCGATACTGAGTTGCCACATTCATCGTTACAAATACATTATCTTGCGTCTTTGTCTCTACAACGATTTCACTCTGCAACAAGCGTAGTTGTACTCTTGCTGCAATTCTATCAATCCCAAAGGGAGCCCGCAAATGAATACCACTATTGCTCAACTTTTGGTATTTACCAAAGCGTTCTATAATAGCGACAGATTGTTGTCGTACCACATACACAGAACTAACTATAATCACCGATGCAATCACCACTAAAATCAATACAACAAGTAAAATTTGTAAAACCATGGGAATCTCCCCCTTTCATCACCCTCATTATAACACCATCGTTATCATTACGCAAATAATATGATAATAATTTTATTTTAGTTTAAACTAACATGTTATACAATGTTTCATTTCCATTCAAATTAATATAAGACGGGTCGAACTTTTCCATTCGATGAATCAATCCAGCATAATCATGCTTATTGGCAAGAGCTACCCCAATCAAGACAGGACCTGTCCCCTTGCTTGCTCGTTTGATATATTCAAAACGAGTGATGTCATCATTTGGCCCCAAAATGTCATTTACAAACTCTCGTAGAGCTCCAGGACGCTGTGGGAAATTCACTACAAAGTAATGCTTGATTCCATCGTAAATCAAGGCACGTTCTTCCATCTCTGGCATACGGTTGATATCGTTATTTCCCCCAGAAATGATACAACAAATCGTCTTTCCTTTGATATAGTCTGATAAAACTTCCAAGGCTGCAACACTAGCAGCCCCAGCTGGTTCTGCTACAATTCCTTGTTTGGAATAAAGATCAATCAAGGTTTCAGAAATCAAGCCCTCGTCCACCCCAATCAGCGTTTCAACATTCTGACGGGTCGCTTCATAGGTTAATTGTCCAACCTTCTGTACAGCTATCCCATCAGCAAACTTATCAATTTCTTTGAGTTTAACTGGACCTCCCGCCTCAAAGGCCGCCTTCATCGAACGGGCACCATTGGCTTCTACACCAATTACTTCGATAGCGGGATTGGTTTCTTTGATATAGGTCGAAACCCCTGCAATCAGTCCGCCACCGCCTACTGGTACAAGTACTGTATCAAAATTGATAGACTCTTTACGAGCTTCTTCAAGAATTTCATAAGCGACAGTCCCTTGACCTGCTTGGACATGAGCATCATCAAAGGGATCAATAAAGGTGCGGCTTTCAGAAACTGTAAATTCTTGAGCTGCTTTAGCTGAGGCATCAAAGGTATCTCCAACTAGTTTAATGGTCACAAAGTCTCCACCAAAAAAGCGGACCTGTCCAATCTTTTGTTGCGGTGTTGTGATGGGCATAAAGATGGTTGCAGGAATCTTCATCTCATTACAAGTATAGGCGACGCCTTGAGCGTGATTTCCTGCAGAGGCACAGACTACACCACGCTCACGTTCTTCTTTTGATAGTTGAGAAATAGCATAATAGGCTCCACGAATTTTAAAAGAACGAACACGCTGGGCATTTTCCTTCTTCAAATAAATCTTGGCACCATACTTCTCTGATAAATAATGATCATAATCAAGTGGAGTATTGACTACTACACCACTCAATACTTTGTGGGCTTTCACCACGTCTTTTGCACTTAGCATTGTCTCCTCCTCAAATACTGTTTAAGATAAAAAGCGAGTTAGGTACCCCCAACTCGCCTTCTGTTTTTCTTCACAAGAATTAGTTGTAGATTTTGAATGCGTCGTCGTCATTTTTACCAACGAATGGCATTGCTTTACGCAATTCAGCACCAACTTTTTCAATTTCAAGGTTAGCTGCTTGTTCACGGTAAGCAGTCAATTTTGGACGTCCAGCCTTGTAGTCATTTACAAAGTCATTTGCAAATTTACCATTTTGGATATCTGCCAAGACAGCTTTCATGTTTTCTTTAACTTGCTCAGTAATCACACGTGGACCTGATACATAGTCACCGTATTCCGCAGTGTTTGAAATAGATTGACGCATTTTCTTGAATCCACCTTCGTAGATCAAGTCAACGATCAATTTCATTTCGTGAAGAACTTCAAAGTAAGCCAATTCTGGGGCGTATCCTGCTTCTGTCAAGACTTCAAAACCTGCTTCGATAAGGGCAGTCAAACCACCACAAAGTACGGCTTGTTCACCAAACAAATCTTCTTCAGTTTCTTCTTTGTAAGTTGTTTCAAGCAAACCAACACGAGCTGCTCCAACACCTTTACACCAGTCCATAGCAATATTTTTCGCATTTCCTGTAGCGTCTTGGTATACTGCATAAAGAGCTGGAACACCAAAACCTTCTTCGTAAGTACGACGTACCAAGTGTCCTGGTCCTTTAGGAGCACACATGAAGACATCTACATCTGCAGGAACTTTGATAAATTCAAAGTGGATGTTAAAACCATGGGCAAATCCAACTGCATTTCCAGCTTCCAAGTTTGGAGCGATTTCTGCTTCATACAATTCTTGTTGGATTTCGTCTGGTGCCAAGATCATGATAACGTCAGCCAATTTAGTTGCTTCTGCCACTGTATAAGTGTCAAAACCATCTTCTTTTGCTTTGTCAAAAGATTTACCTGGACGTACACCGATAATGACATCACGACCTGAATCACGCAAGTTTTGCGCATGCGCATGTCCTTGTGAACCATAACCGATTACGGCGATTTTTTTACCGTCAAGCGCTGCTACTTTAACATCTTTTTCGTATTCCATTTGAACTGCCATAGTTTTTCTCTCTTTTCTATTATTTATTGCCTTTTAGGCTGGTTTAACAAATTTATGCTGGATTTTATAGTCAATGAAAATCAAAGAGTATTAGTCGCGGGTAAATCCAGTTGCACCCGTACGAGCGATATTTTTGATACCATATGGTCGAATCACTCGCAATAAAGCTTCACTCTTTTCAGCATTTCCAGTCATCTGAATAGTGATGGAGCTTGGAGCCACATCTACTACCGTTGCACGGAAAGGTTGGATAATGGCCAAGATTTCTGCACGCTTTTCAGCAGGAGCAGATACCTTCACCAAGATAACTTCTCTTTCCAAGTGTGGTTTATCTGTGATATCTCGAATGCGAATCACATCAATCTGACGATTGAGTTGCTTGATAATTTGCTCTACTTCATCGTGTGAAGCTACATCGATAATGATGGTAATCCGTGATACATCAGGATTCTCTGTCGCACCAACTGAAATACTTTCAATGTTGACCTGACGACGAGAAAGGACACCTGTAAAGCGATTGAGGACTCCCGAACGATTTTGTAGTTTTGCTGTTAACATTCTACGCATGGAACTTCACCCCCAACATCTCATGATTGCTCTTACCAGCTGGTACCATCGGTAAAACCTGTTCCTTACGAGAAATATCCACCTCGATAAACATGGGCACATCCTCCAGAATGACTTCTAGATCCTTCTCTAGCGTCTCCGGATTATCAAATTTATAGTTTTTGATGCCGTAAGCCTGTGCCATCAGCTGGAAGTCAGGAAGTGTATCAAAGACTGACTCGGAAGTTCTACCCTCATAGAAGGATTCCTGCCACTGACGAACCATTCCTAGTGAGTGGTTATTCAACATGACAACCTTAATCGGTACCTTGTAGATGTTTAGGATTGCTAGCTCTTGGTTGGTCATTTGGAAACCACCATCACCGACAAAAAGGATAACTTCTTTTTCCGGATTGGCAATCTTAGCTCCGATAGCTGCAGGAACTCCGAATCCCATGGTACCCAAACCACCTGAAGTGACTAACTGGCGCTCATTCTGGTAAGGATAATACTGAGCCGTCCACATTTGGTGTTGACCAACGTCAGTTACAACAATGGCATCCCCATTCGTCAACTCACCAATGCGTTCAATAACGGCTTGAGGTTGAACCACACGTTCTTTCTTATCATAAGAACGAACTCGATTCTTGTCCTTGGTAACTTTTTCAATCCACTTTTCAGTATTATTATGAACAGTTGGTTCTGCTAAAAGCATCTGCAAGGCTTTCTTAGCATCGCCCACCACAGGAATATCTGCTCTGATAATCTTGCCAATCTCAGCTGGGTCAATATCAATGTGGGCAACCTTAGCATTCTTCGCAAAGGTCTTAGGATTTCCAGTCAAGCGGTCATCGAAGCGGCAACCAATACTAATCATAAAGTCGGCTTCCGTCATTGCAATGTTGGCTGCGAAAGACCCGTGCATGCCCCCCATTCCTAGGAAGAGCGGATGACTCGTTGCAATCGTACCTTGTCCTAAAAGACTGGTCACGACTGGAATTTGGTAGCGTTCTGCAAACTCATTGAGTTCTGTAGCTGCTTCTGCATAACTAACTCCACCACCTGCTAATAAAACAGGTTTCTTGGCTTTTGACAATTGCTTCAAGATCTTCTTGATTTGCATGTCATTTGGCTCCAGAGTCGGCTGATAGCTTGGCAAATTCACTTCGGGTGAATAGATGAAATCTGTCTCTAAGGCAGATACGTCTTTTGGTAGGTCAATCACGACAGGCCCTGGACGACCTGTCGTTGCGATATGAACAGCTTCCGTAATGATGCGAGGAATATCTGCCGTCTCACGAACTTGGTAATTGTACTTAGTGATTGGCATGGTAATTCCCACGATATCCGCCTCCTGAAAGGCATCCTTCCCAATCCCTGCTCGCGCCACCTGGCCCGTAAAGACCAAAAGGGGAACGCTATCGCTCATGGCATCTGCAATCCCTGTAATGGCATTTGTAGCTCCCGGTCCACTCGTGACGACAGCAACACCCAACTTTCCAGT
This sequence comes from Streptococcus oralis, assembly GCF_023109315.1. GTDB lineage: Bacteria > Bacillota > Bacilli > Lactobacillales > Streptococcaceae > Streptococcus > Streptococcus oralis_BS. Next base: position 26,736 of record NZ_JALDUF010000001.1, on the reverse strand, counting down.
TGATTTGGCATATCCTTCAGCTTCGTGCAAACAACCTTGCTCATGGCGTCCTAAAATGTGGCGAATGCCTTTAAAATTATATATCGCATCATACAAAGGCAAGACTGCACCACCAGGATAGCCAAATATGGTATCAATTCCTAAGTCGCGAAGTGTTTCCAAAACTAGGTCCGACCCCGTCTTAGGAGATTCTAAACTGATTTTCTCCATTGTTCCCCTTTCTCTTCTCTTAAAAATAGCTTGTTACTATCATACCATTTTTTCAAAAATTTTCAAGACAAAAGAAGCAATTTTCTGAATTTTCTATCTAAAAGTGTATTTATGAACTTTTTTATCATTTTTATTAGCATATCATCAAAATAAGGAACTTTCCCTTGCTTTCATTTATTAAATCAGTCTAATTTCTTCGTACATGGGATGGAAGTTGGCAAGATTTTCATTTAATTCCTAAATTTCCATAATATATTCAGCAGATATGCGTGCAATAAAGGTAATAAAAAAGGAAGCCACCAAGTGACTTCCTTCTATTGCGAAGACAGATTATTCTTCACCTTTGTTTTTCTTAATGATTTCTTCTTGTACTGACTTAGGTACATCTTCATAGTGGTCAAATACCATCATGAATGTACCACGTCCTTGAGATGCAGAACGAAGAACTGTTGCGTAACCGAACATTTCAGCAAGTGGAACGTAAGCACGAACAATTTGGCTGTTACCGTGTGCTTCCATACCATCTACACGTCCACGACGAGCAGTTACGTGACCCATAACATCACCAAGGTTTTCTTCTGGAACAGTGATTGTTACAAGCATCATTGGTTCAAGGATAGCTGGTTGTGCAGTCTTAGCAGCTTCTTTAAGTGCAAGAGATGCAGCAATCTTGAAGGCAGTTTCAGATGAGTCGACATCGTGGTATGAACCATCGTAAAGTTTAGCTTTAACGTCAACAATTGGGTAACCTGCAAGAACACCGTTAGCCATTGCTTCTACAAGACCTTTTTCAACCGCTGGGATAAATTCACGAGGAACCACACCACCGACGATTGCGTTTTCGAATTCGAATCCTTTACCTTCTTCGTTTGGAGTAAATTCAATCCATACATCACCGAATTGACCTTTACCACCAGACTGACGTTTGAAGAATCCACGTGCTTGAGTAGAAGCGCGGAATGTTTCACGGTAAGATACTTGAGGAGCACCTACGTTCGCTTCAACTTTAAACTCACGACGCATACGGTCAACAAGGACGTCAAGGTGAAGCTCACCCATACCAGAGATAACTGTTTCACCAGTTTCAACGTTTGTTTCAACGCGGAATGTTGGATCTTCTTCAGCCAATTTTTGAAGAGCGATACCCATCTTGTCTTGGTCTGCTTTAGATTTTGGCTCAACCATCAATTGGATAACTGGTTCTGGAACGTCGATTGATTCAAGGATGATTTTAGCTTTTTCATCAGTCAATGAGTCACCAGTTGTCGTATCTTTCAAACCAACGGCAGCAGCGATATCACCTGAGTAAACAGTGTCGATTTCTTTACGGCTGTTAGCGTGCATTTGAAGGATACGTCCGATACGTTCACGTTTACCTTTAGAAGTATTCAATACGTATGAACCTGATTGAAGAACACCTGAGTAAACACGGAAGAATGTCAAACGACCTACGAATGGGTCTGTCATGATCTTGAAGGCAAGAGCTGCAAATGGCTCTTCATCAGATGCTGGACGAGTTTCTTCTTCATCTGTATCTGGGTTAACACCTTTGATTGCTGGGATGTCAAGTGGGCTTGGAAGGTAGTCGATAACCGCATCAAGCATCAATTGAACACCTTTGTTTTTGAAGGCAGAACCACACAATACTGGGAAGAATTCAACATTGATAGTAGCTTTACGGATACCCGCTTTCAATTCTTCGTTAGTGATTTCTTCACCTTCGAGGTATTTCATCATCAAATCTTCATCAGTTTCAGCAACTGCTTCGATCAATTTTTCACGGTATTCTTGTGCTTGTTCAAGATATTCAGCTGGAATATCCTCTTCAAGGATATCTGTACCAAGATCGTTTGTATAGATTTCAGCTTTCATCTTGATCAAGTCGATGATACCACGGAAATCATCTTCAGCACCGATTGGCAATTGGATTGGGTGTGCATTTGCTTGAAGACGGTCATGAAGTGTGCTTACTGAGTAAAGGAAGTCAGCACCGATTTTGTCCATCTTGTTGGCAAATACGATACGTGGAACTCCGTACTCAGTTGCTTGACGCCAAACTGTTTCAGTTTGAGGCTCAACACCTGATTGTGAGTCAAGAACGGTAACCGCACCGTCCAATACACGAAGAGAACGTTGTACTTCGATTGTGAAGTCCACGTGCCCTGGTGTGTCGATGATGTTTACGCGGTGGTTGTTCCATTGAGCTGTTGTCGCAGCAGATGTGATAGTGATACCACGTTCTTGCTCTTGCTCCATCCAGTCCATTTGTGACGCACCTTCGTGAGTTTCACCGATTTTGTGGATTTTACCAGTGTAGTAAAGAATACGCTCAGTAGTTGTTGTTTTACCGGCATCGACGTGAGCCATGATACCGATATTACGAGTTTTTTCAAGTGAAAATTCGCGTGCCATGAGGTTTGTTTCTCCTATTTATTTTTGATTTCTATTCTATTATAACACGATTTTAATAAAAACGGATAGGCAGGACCTACCCGTTCTCAATGTTTATCTTGTTTTTGTTGGTTTCAACTTGTAGACAAGTTGAATTGAACTCGGGCTAAAAGCTCAAGTTAGCTGATTTGAACCCGAGCGAGGCCCGGTGCAAAAAAGATAAACTGCTTTGTGTTCACGGAACACTGCATCAGTTTCCTATTTTTGCCTTGGGCCTTTACCGCTCTTAGTATCATTTTATTACCAACGGAAGTGTGCGAAGGCACGGTTAGCTTCAGCCATACGGTGAGTGTCTTCACGTTTCTTAACTGCTGCACCAGTGTTGTTCGCAGCATCCAAGATTTCTTTCGCAAGACGGTCTTGCATTGTGTGTTCACCACGAAGGCGAGCGATGGTTACCAACCAACGAAGTCCAAGTGTTGTACGACGTTCTGGACGAACTTCAACTGGGACTTGGTAGTTAGATCCACCAACACGACGTGCACGTACTTCAAGTACAGGCATGATGTTTTCCATAGCTGTTTCAAATACTTCAAGTGCATCGTTACCAGTAGCTTCTTTGATTTGCTCAAAAGCACCGTAAACGATTGAAGCAGCTGTACCACGTTTACCATCAAGCATAACGCGGTTGATAAGACGAGTAACTAGTTGTGAATTGTAAAGCGGATCTGGCAATACGTCACGTTTTGGAGCTCTATTTTTACGACTCATTTCTCTTTATCCCCTTTCCTTATGCTTTTGGACGTTTAGTACCGTATTTAGAACGGCCTTGTTTACGATCGTTAACACCTGCAGTATCAAGTGCACCACGGACGATATGGTAACGTACCCCTGGAAGGTCTTTTACACGTCCACCACGAAGAAGCACCACGCTGTGTTCTTGCAAGTTGTGTCCGATACCTGGGATGTAGGCAGTAACTTCGATAAGGTTGCTCAAACGTACACGAGCGAATTTACGAAGGGCAGAGTTAGGTTTTTTAGGTGTCATTGTTCCCACACGAGTTGCAACACCACGTTTTTGTGGTGAAGAAACGTTTGTTTGAACTTTTTTATGACTGTTGTAACCAACGTTCAAAGCTGGTGATTTAGATTTTTCTACTTTTGATTTACGCGGTTTGCGAACCAATTGGTTAATTGTAGGCATCTACATTCTCCTGTGTTTTTTTATTTTTGGTGATGATACACTTGGTGACAGCTACCATCTGTGTGTACTTTTGCAACATTTGTCAGCACGTCCCTGTACACTTTTGAGAGACCAAAAGTAAAAAGTACCGTCTATTATTGTAACACAATTTATCCTTCATTGTCAAGATATTTTTTATTTTTATTCTGATCTTTTAACTCTTTGACACTAGCTTTCACCGCTTTTCTAAACCAGAAAAGGAGGCAATTTGCCTCCTCCTTTCTAGTATGGTTTCCCTTTGATTCAAGTTGTCATTTCGGAATTTTTTAACCCTTCTTATCAAAGCCAACCAGATTCTTTTGCTATGTTGGCTGCCTCTGTTCGATTACTAGCTTCTAGTTTCGAAAGAATATTGGTGACATAGTTTCGGACGGTTCCATTTGATAGATAAAGCTGATCTGCGATTTCTTGGTTAGACAAGCCCTGAGCGATTCCCTTTAAAACGGCGATTTCTTGCTCTGTTAACGGATTGGGATGTGTCATCACCACTTCCATCAATTCAGGCGAATATTCCTTGCGTCCTTCGAGAACAGTGTGCAAGGTTTGCATGAGATCTGCAATGCTTCTTTCTTTTAAGACATAAGCATCCACTCCAGCCTTGACCGCACGTTCAAAATAGCCGGGGCGTTTGAAGGTCGTCACGACGACTACCTTAGTTTCTAACTTTTCTGCTCGTATCCACTCCAAGACTTCAAGGCCCGTCTTAACAGGCATTTCTACGTCAAGAATGGTGATATCCACAGACTCTTTTTCTAGGAGTTGGATTGCCTCTTGGCCATCCTTGGCTTGTAGGACAGAATCTACATCTGGTTGAAAGGTAAGCAACTGGCACATAGCATCTCGCAACATACTTTGATCTTCTGCAACAAGTAGTTTCATCTTAGTTTCTCTCCTTATAAGGTAGTCGAACCTGCACTTCAGTTGGATGTTTCTGACTGATTATCTTTACTTCTCCTGAAAAAGGAAGGACACGATCGCAGACTGTATGAAGTTCATCTCCTTTTAGAGAAGCAAAGCCACAGCCATCATCTCTCACTGTTAGAATAAGTTCTTTCTCTGTTCGTTCTAATTTTAAGTAGGCTTTGGATGCTTTGGCATGTTTGATGATATTGGTCACCAATTCAAGCAAAATCATGGAAGCTGTTGACTCCAATTCCTGAGTTAGGCTAGCAGTATCTAGTTGGTGATTGACTTCCGTTTCAATTCCAGCAATTTCCAGCATTTTTTTAACAGTCGCAAACTCGGAGGCAAGTGTTCTGGTTTTGAGATTTTCAATGATGGTACGAACTTCGTTCATGGATTCTTTACTGATCTGATGAATTTCTTTTAATTCTTTTTCCACTTGAGGATAGGCCTCCATTTGAAGAAGCTGGAGGGCAAGATCCGTCTTCACACTCAACATAGCAAAAGTATGGCCTAGACTGTCATGGAGATCCTGGCCGATACGACTGCGTTCATTTTCAGCCAAGAAGAGATTGAGCTTTGCATTTTGTTTTCTCTTTTCTTCTTTTAGCTCTTCTGCCATCCGAATTCGATAGAGACCAAAAGTCAAGGCATCAGAAAAGACAAAGGTCACCAAGAAAAAGAGCAGTTGCCAGGGACTAACTTGATCGACCATATAAATCCCTGTCAAAATCAGCGGTTGTAAGACAATAAAGCTGACAAAACGCCAAGAGTGAAAAGAAATCTCATCCAGTTGGTAAATAAGGAGGTTTGATAAATAAAAGATAAACCAAGCGAAGCTCCCATTCAGCCAAACGGAACTGTAAAAAATGTAAGCAAGCATGATCCACCAAGCTAGCCACTGCACGGTGCGATTCTGACTGACTAAAACCGAATAGAAAGCTAGGACAAATAGTAGGGTCCATAACAAGGTTAAAAGCGGGTACTCTCCAACGATGACACCCGCTATAGGAAAGATGATAAACACTGTTGAAATATGAAACATATAATGAGTGTTTTTAAATTTTTCCAACATAGATTTATTTTACCTCAATCCGTTTTTTAAGCTGGATTACCAGTACACTAAAGAACACTGTATAGCCTAGTACAACCAAGGCAGAAAGAATATTCAACTCATGGTGCTCCAAATAAGTAGAGACGACCTGCATCAGTTGATAGGTTGGAGTCAGTTTTCCAATAGATTGGAGCCATTCTGGGAAGGAACTCAAAGGGAACCAGAGTCCACCTAGGACAGCCAAAGCAATATAGGCAATATTTCCAATAACCGTCATCAATTGAGCACTGGGAAGCAAGCTCACCAAGACCCCCATACTGATAAAGACCACACTTCCGACCAGCAACATAACTCCAATCACCAACCAATCAAGCCAAGGCAGAGTCACTCCACGGACAAAATGACCAACTGAAAAGACAACTATAATTGATAACAAGAAAGTCAGTAGAGTACTGAACAGTTTTGATACATAATATTCTACCATAGATACGGGAGAATGTTGAATCAATTTTTGCCAGTTGTTTGTCTTATCAGACTCGAGTGTGCTAGGAATGCTGAAAAAGGCGCTTGACATGATACTAAAGAGCGTCATGGCAAAAAGATAGGCTTGAAGAGCGATCTCTGGAATATCTGACCCTGACATCATACCAGAAAATATAAGGTAAAACACACTTGGAAGTCCGATGGAAAGCAAGTAGTAGACGGCTTGCCGTTTCATCAGAATGATTTCCACTTTCATGAGACTTGTCATATTTTTCATCGTCAATCTCCTTTAGTCTTGAGTCGTTTCGAAGATGCTGTCTAAGAGAGTTCGATTGCGAACTTCAATTTCTTCGATCGTGCAGCCCTGTTCTTGCAAGACTTCCCATACCTGGCTGGCTTCTTTGGTTGTGAAGGAAAGTGCATTTTGCTTGATTTCAATCTCTTGAACCTGGTTCAAAGTGCTGATAACTTCCTGATAAGTTAGAGGTACCGTAAAATGCTTTTCTTGTTCTTCACCACGCATGGCATAAGGCGTCGTATCGCGAATCAATTCTCCCTTGTGGAGAACCAAAATGCGGTCAGCCGTATGCTCCACCTCTTCGATATAGTGGGAAGAATAGACAATAGTCACACCATTTTTCTTTAACTGATTGACAATTTCCCAAAAATGCTGACGTGTCGAGGTATCCATTGCAGCAGTCGGCTCATCTAAAAATAAAATTTTCGGACGACCTATTAGTGCCAACACAAAAGAGAACAAGCGTTTTTGCCCACCAGACAACTTGCCCGCTAGCTGATTTTTCTGCTTATCCGAGAATCTCAGCAAGTCATCAATTTCTTTGTCTGAAAGGCTGTCGGGATAAAGTGACTTAAAAAATGATAGAAGTTCTTTCACTTTCAAGCTTTGGACAACTGCATTTTCTTGAGGCAAGACAGAAATAAGCTGCTTTAATCGAGGATCTGTTGGTACAAACCCTTGAATGGCTATCTGACCTGAGCTCATGAACTTATCGCCCAAGAGGCAATCAATCAAGGTTGTTTTTCCTGCTCCGTTAGGCCCGATCAAGGCGACACACTCACCATCGTTGATTTCAAAGGAGATGTTCCGCAAGATCTCCCTGTCTTTTATTTTCTTACTCAATTTCTCAACTTTAATCACAGCCATGAGATTCTCCTTTCAACCACTTCATTCCCATAGGGAAAACAACGAAAATCATAAATCCAAAACCCCAAGCACCACGAATGAATTGGCGAAGCAAGGTTTGGTCAAACCAACCAGTACACATTTCCACTAACCATACCAAGAGTGACAGGCCGATAAAGAGATAGATGATTGTTTTTTTCATTCCTCAAACTCCTTTTTCACATCTCTGACCAATTTCAAACCTTCTCTGACAAGCCAAGACATCATTCCAAAGCCAGCAAAGAGCTCCCAAGGAAAATGATAGAAACCCTCGTCCAATCCTGAAAACATGAGATAGGTCATAACTCCTGCTGCTACTAAACTCACTGCGATAATCATTTTATTTTTCATTTCTTCTTCCTCCATTTCATACTTCAATTATAGACTTTTGAAGTTGGCGGAGCTAGATGCTTCTGTCACTAGGAAATATGACAAATGTCATAAAAAAAGAAAGCTGTAAAATCAACTTTCTTTTTTATCTATTAAATTTTATTCCACACTGAAAAGATATGGATATACAGGTTGTTGACCTTGGTGAATCTCTACTTCAACATCTTCAAATTCTTCTGCGATTTCTTGGGCAATTTCATTGGCAAGTTCTTCGCTTCCGTCTTCACCGACATAGAAAGTCACGATTTCACTGTCCTCGTCCAACATATGTTTCAATGTTTCTGTCAAGGTTTGGTGCATGTCAGGATTTGATACAAGGATTTTCCCATCTACCATACCAAGATTGTCATTTTCATGAATTGCTAATCCATCGATAGTTGTATCGCGAACGGCAGTTGTTACACTACCGCTGATGACATCACCAAGGGCTGCAGTCATGCGTTCTTTGTTTTCTTCGATTGATTTGCTTGGATCAAAGGCAAGAAGACTGGTCAAACCTTGAGGAATTGTACGTGCTTCTACCACAACAGCAGGTTGTTCAAGCACTTCAGCCGCAGACTGAGCTGCCATAAAGATATTTTTGTTGTTTGGCAAGAAGATAATGTTGCGAGCATTGACCTGTTCAACAGCCTTGATAAAGTCTTCTGTTGAAGGGTTCATTGTCTGACCACCTTCGATGACATAATCCACACCTTGGGCACGGAAGATATCTGCTAAACCTTGACCAGCTACTACTGCGATAAGGGCATACTCTTTTGTTTCAGCAGGCTTGTTTCCTTGAGTTGCTTCTTTTTCAACTTGCGCTTCGTGTTGGTTACGCATGTTGTCCACTTTTACCTTAATCAAGCTACCATATTTGAGACCTTCTTGCATGACAAGACCTGGATCTTCTGTATGGACGTGAACTTTGACGATTTCATCATCATTGACAACAAGGAGCGAGTCTCCGAGTTCATTCAAGTAGTTACGGAATTCATCGTAGTCAAAGTCCTTAGAATAAGTTGGACCTTGTTTGAGGGCTACCATGATCTCTGTACAGTAACCGAAGGTAATATCCTCAGTTGCCACATGCCCTGCTACAGACTTGTGGTGCTCTGCATTGATCATTTCACTCATGTTAGCAGGAGTCGCTACAAAGTCTTCAGAAGCACTGTATTCACCAGTAAGAGCTGAAAGGAATCCTTCGTAGATGAAGACCAAACCTTGACCACCTGAGTCTACCACACCAACTTCCTTAAGGACTGGAAGCATTTCTGGTGTCTTAGCCAAAGCTGCTTTTGCGCCTTCCAAGGCTGCACGCATGACCTCAACAGCATCATCTGTCTCCTCGGCTTTTTTCTTAGCCCCAATAGCTGCTCCGCGAGAAACAGTCAAAATAGTTCCTTCAACTGGTTTCATAACCGCTTTATAAGCTACTTCGACACCAGATTGGAAGGCAAGAGCCAAGTCTTGACCTGTTAATTCATCCTTTCCCTTGATAGCTTGGGAGAAGCCACGGAAGAGCTGAGAAGTGATAACCCCTGAGTTCCCACGCGCCCCCATCAAGAGCCCTTTGGCAAGAATGCTCGCTACTTCTCCAACTGTAGAAGCAGGCTTGTCTGCTACTTCTTTCGCACCATTTTCAATGGTCATTCCCATGTTTGTCCCAGTATCTCCATCTGGAACTGGAAAGACGTTCAATGAATTGACATATTCTGCTTGCTTATTCAAACGAGTTGATGCAGCCTGCACCATCTCTTGGAATAAACTGGTAGTAATTTTTGACACGATTATTCTCCTACAACTTTGATATTTTGAATGTAGACATTCACAGTCTGAGCAGTAATTCCTAGTTGATTTTCTAGACTAAAACGAACACGCTCTTGAATGTTTTTTGACACTTCGCTTATCTTTATTCCGTAACTCAACACGGTATAAACATCAACTGCGATGCTACCATCTTCGGCTGCCTTCACGACAACACCCTTAGAATAATTTTCCTTACCAAGAAGGGCTTGGAAATTGTCTTTGAGGGCATTTTTACTAGCCATACCGACCACACCAAAAATCTCAGTTGCGGCACCACCTACTACGGTTGCAATCACTTCATCTGTCAGTTCGATTTGACCATCTTTTGTATTAATTTTTACAGTCATTTTTTTTACCTCAACTAGTTGATACTCTATTTTATCATATTTCAGCCCAAGTGTAAAAGCAGAATGCTGTATCGGCGGATATTTGCTCTATTTTTCAAATGATTTTATCCTTAGAGCAAAAGAAAAAGACCTAAGCGGTCTTTTCATTTTTATTAAACGCGTTCAACTTTACCTGATTTCAAAGCACGAGCTGAAGCCCAAACTTTTTTAGGTTTACCATCGATAAGAACAGTAACTTTTTGAAGGTTTGGTTTTACGGCACGTTTTGTTTGGTTCATCGCGTGTGAACGGTTGTTTCCTGATACAGTCTTACGACCTGTAAAGTAACATACTTTAGCCATTGTGTTTTCCTCCTATTAGATCTAATATAGCGGATGTGCTAGCACCACATACCGTACTATGTTATCACACTTTCTCTATTTTGGCAAGGAAATTAGGAGACTTTTTTTATTTAACGTAAACAACTCCAAGTTTACCAAAAGCAACTTCCCCACGGATAATCAGGGTTTTGTTTGTTGGCGCTACAGGAGCATCTGCCTTAGCTGCACCAAAGGAGGTTTCTACTTTCAAATCGACACGCCAGTGTTGTGGAACATAGACAGTTGCATTCCCGAAGGCCACTTCAATATTTAAAGTTGCAAAATCACCTAACATCTCTGCATTATCATAGTAGATTTTTGCATCTCCAAAAGCAACTTCAACTTGGTCATCTACAAGATCTTGATCTTGCTTATAGAAGGTCCCACTACCAAAAGCGACTTCCTTATCCGTGACGACTGTTCGTTCACCGTTGTACCACCATTTTTTGCCATACCAAAACTTACTTGAGTGAGTGAGATAGCCAACTCCTAGCACTGCTAAGATACTAGCCCAAAACAAAGACTGGTTTGGAATAGGAAAAATGTTATAAAAATGATTCGCAATCATTAAGGCTACTAGAGCGGTAAAAACTGCTGATGTTAGATGACGACGAAGCAAAGCTTCAATTGATTGGTAAGCAAAAAAGACGATACCAATCAAAGGCCATATTTTACCATCCAAAGAAGGAATGCCAAAATTTCCTTGCAGCAAGATCCAGGCTGCTAAAACCAATAAAACAATACCAAATGCTTTCTTTTTCATGTCTTTTACCTCATGTTTCTTAGATTTTCTTTTAGGAGGGACTGGTAATGTCGTGAGACATGAACCTCCTTGTGCGTCTGATAAAAGGAAATGGTGCCCGTTCCTGAAAAGGACTTGTCCACTGAGTAAATCTGACGGATGTTTGCTATCGTTGACTTGGAAACTCGACTAAAATAGCGAGGTAAGATGGACTCCAACTCATAGAGCTTGAGGCGAACTTCATAGGCTTCCTTCTGGTTATGAGCGTAGATCTTGCTTCCTTCTGTTTCAAAGAAGAGAATTTCTGACAGGTCTAGATAATATTCACCTGTCCCCTTGTAAAAAGTCAACCTCGGAGCCTTTGACTCTTGCAAAAGTCGTTGCAAGTCTGCAATTTCATCTGTCAAAGCGGGGGTCTTGATGACAATTTCAGTCTCCTCTAAGTTGTCGTCAATCTCAATTCGTAACTTCATCACATCTCCTTTCTGACTCTACTATATCAAAGCTAAGATAGGAATACAAGGGCAAAAAAGCAAGTGGTCTATATGAAGCAGTAAGTGGTTGTAGGACCAGCCTAACTTACATGTCAGAATAGGAAGAAAAGGAATCCCCACAACAGACCGCAGACATAGCCAACCAAGACGTCCTTTGGATAATGCACACCACCTAAAACCCTCACCAAGCCCAGCAAAGCTGAGAAGAGCAAGCATGCTAAGCCAACAGGTAGACTAGCATGCAGACAGGCCATGGAGATGATAGTTGCCGAAAAAACATGGCGACTGGGCATCGACTGTCCCGAGCTATCTTTTTCAAGCAGAGGACTGATGTCCCAAGTTTCATAAGGTCGCGGGTGGTTGATTTTCTTACGAAAAAGAGACAAAATCACAAAACCTGATGCAGGGATAAGCACATAAACCCCAACTTGCTGACCCAATCCTAGTTGCAGGTAAGTGGTGACTAGCAAGATCAGATAGACCAAGGGCATGGCGACTGTCATCAAGCGATTAAAACTGCGTAACAGAAATAGAAGGGTGGGATGGCTGGTGAGCCTGGAGCTGATATTTCGATACCATTCTTGATAATTTTTCATTTATACTTCTCATTCATTACCTTGTTTTTGTCTACCGGTGAGGCATTTGTCTTCTAGTATAGTGCAGAAAAAGAAGGCCGTCAAGCCTTCTTTAGATTTATTCTTCTGCTTCGTCTTCTGTAAATTGGCTATTGTACAAGTCGGCATAGAAGCCACCTTGCGCCATCAGCTCCTCATGATTGCCTTGTTCGATGATATTGCCATCTTTCATGACAAGAATCAAATCAGCATTACGAATAGTTGACAAGCGATGGGCAATGACAAAGGAAGTTCTGCCTTCCATCAAACGGTCCATGGCTTTCTGAATCAATTCCTCTGTACGTGTGTCAACTGAGGATGTCGCTTCATCCAAAATCAAGAGCGGTGCATCTTTCAATAAAGCACGAGCGATAGTCAAGAGCTGTTTCTGTCCGACAGACAAGGTCACTGTGTCATCCAAAAGAGTATCGTAGCCATCTGGCAAAGTCATGATAAAGTGATGGATTCCTACAGCCTTGCTAGCTTCCATCATCCGCTCATCGCTGATGCCCGTTTGATTGTAGATGAGATTTTCCCGAATGGTTCCTTCAAAGAGCCAAGTATCTTGCAAGACCATTGAAAAGGCATCATGCACTTCCGAACGCTTCATGTCCTTAGTATCCACGCCATCGATACGGATACTTCCCTTATCAACCTCATAGAACTTCATCAAAAGATTGACAATGGTTGTCTTACCAGCTCCAGTTGGCCCAACGATAGCGACCTTTTGGCCTGCATGAGCTGTCGCAGAAAAGTCATGGATGATGGTGCGTTCTGGTGTATAGCCAAAGGATACGCGATCAAAGACCACTTCTCCCCTCATGCCAGTCAATTGTCTTTCCTTATGGGATTCATCCTGCATCTCAGCTTCACCTAGAAATTCAAAGACACGTCCCATGGCTGCACTGGCTTGTTGCAAGCTGGTAATCCCTTGGGCAATCTGTGACAGGGGTTGTGAGAAGGTACGAACATAGACCATAAAGGCTACAATAACCCCGATAGTGATATGCCCTTTTAGAGCAAGCGCGGCCCCAACGATGATGACCAAAACATAGCTAAAATTCCCAACAAAGAACATGGCTGGCATCATGATACCAGAGATAAACTGAGATTTCCAGATGCTGTCGTGCAAGTTCTGATTCAAACCTGCAAATTTCGCTTTAGAGGTGTCTACTGCGTTGTAGCTCGTTACAACATTGTGTCCCGAATACATTTCTTCTACATAACCATTGACAGCCGCCAAGTTGTTTTGCTGAGCTCTAAAGTACCCTTGTGACTTAGCCATAATTACGGAAACTGCCGCAAAACCAACAAGCGTAGAAACAACCGTTACCAGAGCTAAAATCCAGTTCATGCTAAACATGGTCACCAAAACAGCAATCAACAAGAAGCTAGCTGAGAGTACTGTTCCCAAACTTTGATTGAGAGATTGAGCGGCCGTATCAACGTCATTGGTCACGCGCGAAAGGGTATCTCCTTGAGAATGACGATCAAAATAGCCAAGGGGCAAACGATTGATTTTTTCAGCAATTGCCGTCCGCAAGCGTTTTGAAAAATGTTGGATACTTGTTGAAAAGATATAGGCCTGTGTATAGTTAAGGATAGCACCAAGTACATAGAGAATCACTAAAAAGCTAGCAATACTTGAAACAGCCTCTAGGTCAATTCCCGTCATCAAACCATCTGAGATTAAGTTGGTAATTTCTTTAATCTTGGTTGGTCCATAAACCGTGATGATGCTTGAACATACAGCTGCTACAACCGCTACTAGTAGGGGAAGTTGGAGACCTGCTAGAAAAGGTTTAGAGTGTTTCCAAAAAGACATTTTCTTATTTTCCATGTTCCAATTCCTCCTTCGATAGTTGTGAGTAGGCAATTTCTTGGTAGACTTCATTGGTAGCTAGAAGTTCCTTGTGGGTGCCTTGCCCCACGACTTTTCCTTGATCCAAGACTAAGATCAGGTCAGCATCCATAATGGTAGAAATCCGCTGCGCTACGATAAGTTTGGTCATGGATTTTGTTTTCTCAGCTAGCTCTTGGCGAAGGACACGATCTGTCTTGTAGTCCAAGGCTGAGAAAGAGTCATCAAAGATGAGAATCTCTGGTTTACGAGCCAAGGCACGCGCAATGGCCAAACGCTGTCTTTGACCTCCTGAGAAGTTGGTTCCACCTTGGGCTACTTCTGATGCAAGACCTGCTTCCTTGTCCTCGATAAATGCTTTAGACTGGGCCAATTCAAGAGCTTGCCACATAGCAGCCTCGCTCAGAGGAGTTTCTTTGCTCTTACCAAAGTCCAAGTTCCCCTTGACATCTCCAGAAAAGAGTACAGCTTTTTGTGGAATATAGCCGACCTTATTGCGCAAATCTTCCAAATCGTAATCTTGCACATTAACTCCGTCCACTAGGATTTGTCCATCTGAAACGTCGTAAAAACGTGGCAAGAGGTTGACAAGCGTAGACTTACCTGATCCAGTCGATCCGATGAAGGCTACGGTTTGACCCGCTTCTGCTTTGAAAGTGACATGTTCCACGACTGCTTCTGAGTTTTTAGAGTAGCGGAAAGTCACATCACGGAATTCCACTTGTCCTTGAACTGAAGGATCCGCTGTCTGTGCATGACTAGGATTTTCAATAGAAGAATGCAGATCCAATACTTGATTGATACGTCCTGCCGAAACCAAGGTACGAGGAAGAACGATAAAGAGTGCTCCCATGAGAAGGAAGCCCATCACGACCTGCATAGCATAGGACATGAAGACCACCATATCACTAAAGAGTGGCAAACGTTCTGTCAAACTTGCATCGTTGATGATATAGGCACCAATCCAGTAAATGGCTAGACTCAAGCCACTAGAAATCGCCATCATAATGGGATTCATAATGGCCATCAAGCGATTGACAAAGAGATTGAGACGTGTTACCTCATCGTTGGCTGCTTCAAATTTCTTATCTTGGTAATCTTCCGCATTGTATGCACGAACAACTCGAATCCCAGTCAAACTTTCACGAGTGATGCTATTGAGTTTATCTGTCAATTTTTGGATGACAGATTGTTTTGGAAAGGCTAGAGTAATGAGAACAGTGGTCATCAAGACATTGACAATGACGGCTACCACTACTGCCCAGAGCCAGTATTCCGACTTCCCAAGGATTTTTCCAATGGCCCAGATAGCCATAATCGGCCCACGAGTAACCACTTGCAAGCCCATGGTAAAGAGCATCTGTACCTGGGTAATATCATTGGTCGTCCGAGTCAAAAGACTTGGGATTGAAAAGCGCTTGATCTCTGTCTGTGAAAAATCCAAAACCTGATGAAATACGTCTCTACGTAGATGGGTTGTATAGGATGCTGCAACACGAGCAGCAAAGAAACCAACCATAACAGATGAAAAGAAAGCCAATAAAGACAATCCAATCATCTTCGCAGCTGGTGACCAGAGTGCATCCATCTGTGTCCCTGACGTTCCGAGTAATTCTGTAATTTGCGAAATGTAGGTCGGTACCTCTAACTCGAGATAGACCGAGAAACAAGTGAAAAGAATCGTAAGGACGATCATTCCCCACTCTTTTCCTGTAATACGTTTAGCGAGTTTCTTCATTCTCTCCTCCTATCTTCTCAATATTTTCTTGCAATTGCCCGAGTACCTTTTCAAAGATTGCCAAGTCTGACTTTGAAACACCCTCTAGCAGGCTCTGATCAATCCGATCAAAAAAAGCTTTAACTTTTTGCATCTGCGAACGCGATTTCTCCGTCAGGCGAACAAATTTTGCCCGCTTATCGCTCGGGCTCGCCTCTAACTCGACCAAACCATTTTGTACCATGCGCTTGACTAGATTGCTGGCGACTGACTTGGTGATATTGAGTTCCTGCTCAATATCCTTGATTAACACCGCCTGTTCAGACTCCTCACGATAGTCTAAAAATCGTATAACTTGGCCCTGCGGTCCGCCCATAAATTCAATACCACAACGTTTTGCTTCCTGTTGCACCATAAGGTGAACCTGATGCCCAAAACGTTTAAAGACCAACATCGGTTTATCCATGTTTTCTCCCTTCTAAATGAAAATAGTTCTCTGGAGAACTAATTAAGTTTCCATGAGAACTATTTTATCATTTTCAGAAAAGATGTCAAGAAAAAAGTTCCCTAGAGAACTATTTTAGTCTGAATTGACATTGGAGAATATTTTCTCTATAATAAGCACTAGCTACCGTGGATAGGAATCCATTCACTTGATGAAGGGAGAAAACGTTCAAATGAAACCAGAAGAACAAAAGGTTTTAGGGATTTTAGCAACCATTTTTGGAGCCATCGCACTTTTAGGATCTTGGATCCCATTTATTAACTATCTATCGTTTTTCATCGCTATTATCGCTTTGATCTTAGGTATTATCGGCCTTATCGTCAACCTCAAAAAACGGAAAACAATGGCCATTATCGGAACATCCTTGTCAATTGCTTCTATTATACTCTTCCTTACGACCCAGATGTTGTATGCTAATGTCTACAAAGAGTTTGTCAGAGAGTTTAACCGTTCCTATAGAGAAGCTAGCTCCTCAATGGAACGCGACCTGACAGATGATACCATTGATTCACTCCCTGAAGAGGAGGAAGAAGACGATACCTTCACTTGGACCCAAGAACAGTTCGACGCTTTAATCGAAGGTGACCTTGATAACAAAGGAAAAGGTGGTACCAATTACAAGGATATTATCAAAAAACACGGACTGCCAGACTCTGAGCTTGATTCCACTATTGGGGGATACGATACGAGAAAAGTCACCTATATCTCTATTGGTGACAAGATCAAGACTGTTACCTTAACTTTTGCAAAACAGGACAATGGACAGCTCTTACTAGTTCATAAAATAGCTGTAGGCCTAGGAGAAAGCCAGCAGCAAAGAGATTCTGGAACCAGAATCTAATCTCAAATATAAAAAGCGAACAGCTAGCAAGTCTGTTCGCTTTTTTATTAGAATCCATCAACATTTGTGTAGATCTTTTGGACGTCCTCATCATCCTCAAGAACGCTGTAAAGTTTTTCAAAGGTTTCCAAATCTTCACCTGACAACTCAACTTCTGACTGAGGAATCATTTCCAGTTCAGTAACTTGGAATTCTTCGACACCTGACTCACGAAGGGCAACGATAGCCTTGTGAAGGTCAGTTGGAGCTGTGTAAACAGTGATTGTTCCTTCTTCTGTTTCTACATCATCCACATCAATGTCTGCTTCAAGCAAAAGCTCAAAGATAGCATCCGCATCATCACCAGCAAATACGATAACACCCTTGTTGTCAAAGAGGTAAGAAACAGAACCTGAAGCTCCCATGTTACCGCCATTTTTACCAAAAGCAGCACGAACGTTCGCAGCTGTACGGTTGACGTTTGAAGTCAAGGTATCCACAATCAGCATAGAACCATTTGGTCCAAATCCTTCGTAACGTCCTTCTGTAAAGGTTTCGTCTGTGTTTCCTTTTGCCTTATCGATAGCCTTATCAATAACGTGTTTTGGCACCTGCGCTTGTTTAGCACGATCGATAACGAATTTCAAAGCAGTGTTTGATTCTGGATCTGGTTCCCCTTTTTTAGCTGCTACATAGATTTCTACACCAAATTTTGCATACACTTTAGAGTTAGCTCCATCTTTAGCCGTTTTCTTGGCTACGATATTGGCCCATTTACGTCCCATTAGGAATCTCCTTTTTTCACATTTTAATCTTTCTTATTATAACACAAGTCTAGCTGATTTTCACTAGAGGAAATGGATTTTCTTTTGCAAAGCAAGCTAGAATTTCCCTCCGACTGCCACGATTTTCTTGCCTTCTTTTATCCAAGGGTGTTGGGAAAGGGAGAAGTAAAGTTGGACAGTCATCACAACCCAGAGTAGCGGTTCACAGAGAATAACACCTGTATAGCCTGTCCATGGAATAATCCAAGCTACGAAAATAATTTTCCCAAACAACTCGATAAAGCTAGATATAAGTGGCAAAAGTTTTTGGCCTAGTCCCTGCAAGCTATTTCTATAAATCAATAAAAGGCTTAAAAATGGATAAAATACAGAACTGATACGTAAGTACAAGGTCCCGTTTTCTACCAAGTAGCTGTCTGTCGAACTCGCCAAGAAAGAGACTAGGCTAGGACTGGCAAAAAATAGGAAAATACAGGCAAAGGCTGCCCAAGACATACTCAAATAGCTCCCTAAACGAAGGCCTTGGACAATACGTTCGGGACGTTTCGCCCCAAAATTTTGAGAGATAAAAGTCGTCATCGATGCTGAAATAGCCGTCATTGGCAGCAAGGCAAAGGCCATGATTCTGCGCGCTGCTGTTTGAGCACTGATAATGACTGCACCAAAACTATTGACAGAGGATTGCAAAATGACACTTCCGATAGAGACGATTGACCCCATCAGACCCATGGCTAGCCCCTGCTCCAAGAGATCAACATAGAGAGACTTATTCCATTTGAAATGTTTCAAGCCTGGAAGAAGTTCTGGAACACTCTTACGAATATAAAAATAACAGAGAATAGCTGACAGACCTTGCGAGATAATAGTCGCAAGACCAGCAGACTGAACACCCAGATGCAGTTGCGTAATAAAATACAAATCCAAGATCACATTAACGATAGCTGAGAAGATAAGAAAAGCAAGAGCCGCAAGGCTATCACCAATCGAGCGCAGTAAGCCTGCAAAAAGATTGTAAGCAAAACTAACCCCTACACAGGTAACAATCATGGAGATGTACTCGTAGGATTGAGGAAGGATTTCTACAGGTGTTTCTAGGTACTGCAAGAGTGGATAAAGACCGAAGAAACCCATCAGCATGACAAGAGCACTCAGGATGGCACCCAGAATCCAAGTTGCTGCAACAGCTTCTTTAATCTTAGCAAAATTACGAGCACCGTAAAGGCGAGCGATGACAACTCCCATCCCATTTCCAACTCCGAGGGCAAAGCCGATGATCAGATCAAAAATAGCCGTCGTTGCTCCTACTGCTGCTAGGGATTCTTGTCCAAGGAACCGCCCTACAATCAAGACGTCAGCTGTATTATACAGTTGTTGGAAGATATTGGACAACAGAATTGGAAGGGCAAAACTCAAAAGCGAGGGGAGAATGGAGCCATGAATCAGGTCCACTGTTCGTTTTTTATTCATAAAGATATTATATCAGCTTTCCAGAGGACCGACAAGATTCTTTAACGAATCCTGAAATCAATTGCTTACAGAGAGACAATTTGCTATAATCAAGGAAAGGAGGTCATTTATGAGTTTGACCAGTCAATTAATAACCGATGTGTTTCCAGATCTTGATAAAGTTGAAAAGCTAAATAACGAAGCTTTCCCCGAGGAAGAACGGGTCCCTCTTTCTGAGTTTTTGCGCTATCAGGACCGAGATGACGCCCACTTTTTTGCTTTTTATAACGAAGAAGAATTTGTTGGCTTTGCTTTTGCCATCTCCAACCAAAAGGCCTTCTATATCAGCTTTTTTGCCATCATGCCTCACTTAAGAAGTCACGGGTATGGGAAGGAAATTATCGACAAACTAACTGATTTTTATCAGCGAACCATGTTGCTTGAAGTAGAGCGATTGGATGAAGAATGCGATAACTTGGAACAAAGAAAAGCTCGTATGAGCTTCTATCAACAAAATGGCTTCAAAACAGCTAACGCTTTTCTAGAGTATGATGGCTTGAGTTTTGAAATTCTCTACCGCGGTGACCATTTCGACGAGGAAGCCTATCGCGACATCTTCCAAAAATTACAAGATGAACATTATTTTGACTTTCACATCAAATACAGGCGCTTTAGTGATCATTAGTTGTTTCAAGGAAGAGAAGTCTAACGAACTTTCTCACAATAAAACGCATAATATCAAGGTTCTGAATACCTGATATTATGCGTTTTTATGATTTTGAAAGCTTTCCCTAGTTTTATCTTTAATCTTCAATTTCGATTTCAAGTCCATCGCCTAGGTCAAGCGTCACTTCTTGGTTAGGTGCCAAATCTTCAGCGGCAGAAGTAGAAGTGGTTCCTTCTTCATCTTCAATCAAACCGTATTGAACACGAACCTGATGGTCGATCTCATCAAAAATCTCTGGGTGATCCGCCAAGTATTTCTTAGCATTTTCAGATCCTTGCCCGATTTTTTCACCCTTGTAAGAGTACCACGCTCCTGCTTTTTGGATGATATCGAGATCACTTGCGATCTTCAAGAGCTCACCAGTCTTAGAAATCCCTTCTCCGTACATGATTTCAACGAAGGCTTCCTTAAACGGTGGAGCTACCTTATTTTTCACGACCTTGATCTTGGTTTCCTTACCGACATTGGTATCTTTTTGGTCACCAGTTCCTTTGATTTGTGTGCTTCCACGAACATCCAAACGGACTGAAGCGTAGAATTTCAGAGCACGTCCACCAGGTGTTGTTTCTGGATTTCCAAACATAACCCCAACTTTTTCACGCAACTGGTTGATAAAGATGGCAATTGTTTTGGTTTTATTGATAGAAGCACCAAGTTTACGCATGGCCTGACTCATCATACGAGCCTGCAAACCAACGTGGCTGTCTCCAATATCCCCATCAATTTCTGCACGAGGTACAAGGGCCGCAACTGAGTCAATAACAACAAGGTCAACTGCACCTGAGTCAATCAATTTTCCAGCAATTTCAAGACCTTGCTCTCCTGAGTCTGGTTGTGACAAGAGCAATTCGTCAATGTTTACACCAAGGGCTGCAGCATAGGCTGGGTCAAGAGCATGTTCCGCATCGATAAAGGCTGCAATACCACCTTCTTTCTGTGCTTGCGCAACAGCGTGAAGGGCAACCGTTGTCTTACCAGATGATTCTGGTCCATAGATTTCGATGATACGTCCCTTAGGATAACCACCTGAACCAAGAGCAATGTCAAGAGCCAAGGACCCTGAACTCATGACTTGCACTTTTTGCTCCGCGCGCTCGCCTAAACGCATGATTGAGCCTTTACCAAAGTCTTTCTCAATCAATTTAAGAGCATCGTTCAAGGCTTTTTCACGATCCGCTCCAAACTTTTTTGAAATCTCATCTAATTTTTTTGGTTTTTTCGCCATTCTGTTCTCCTATATTCTACTGGTCCTTAGACCTATTTACTATTATATCAAAATTTAGTCACTTAATAAAGCCTTGCGAACTAGGTTAAAGGCATGCATAACCGCGATGTGACGTACATCTGCTCGACTCCGTCCTGCGATATTAGCCTTGATCACCTCTGTCCCTTTTGCATGTGCCAGTCCAATAAAAACTGTGCCGGCTGGATGCCCCTCTAGGCTATCTGGCCCAGCTACACCTGTCAGACTGACTCCATAATCAGACTGAGTCTTGAGCCGTGCCTGCTCTGCCATTTTTCGAGCCGTAAACTCAGAAACGACCCCGTGTTCTTTTAGCTCTTGCTCGGAAATATCCAACATCTTAGACTTTTCTTCTAGGCTGTAAGTGATAAAACCGCCATTAAAGATTGCTGAGACGCCCGAAAAGTCTGCTAAAGTAGCTTGAAAGAGACCTGCCGTCAAGCTTTCTGCCGCAGTAATGCTTTTCTGTCTCTTCTTTAGCTCTTCTACAACGACACTTGCGAGACTGGTTTCTTCCCCATATCCATAACAGATGTCTCGCAGAGAAATTCCCTCAAAAGTCTGACGATCCAAGATTTGATTTTCTAGGATATCCAGCACTCGATCAGCCTTTTCTTGACTGACTGCTTTTGTGGACAAGCGCAAGGTCACTTCTCCCGTCTTGGCATACGGCGCCAAGGTCGGATCTGTTTGATGGTCAATCAAATCCGCCAAAATGGTCACCAACTGACTCTCCCCAATTCCAAAGAAACGGAGCACTCGTGAATAGAGCTTAGTACCAGTCATTAACTTGGGTAAGAGCTGATTTAAGACCATGGGTTTCAACTCACTTGGCGGTCCTGGAAGGACTACGTAGGTCACGCCATCTACTTCCGACACCCCTCCTACTGCTAAACCAGTCTCATTTGGTAGTGGGGTCGCCCCTTCTACAATTTGGGCTTGCCGCTCATTATTTGGTGTTCGCGCATAGTCTGGCCTTTGGGCAAAAAAGATATCTAGTTTTTCCTGCGCTTGAGGATTAAACTCTAGATTTTTTCCCAAAAATTTAGCCAGAGTTTGTTTGGTCAAATCATCCTTGGTTGGTCCCAAGCCCCCTGTCAAAATCACAAGATTACTACGTTGACTCGCAATCTCAAGCAAGGACAAAAGACGAGCTTCATTGTCTCCGACAGCTGTTTGAAAATAAACATCTACCCCGATTTCGGCTAACTTCTCTGATAAAAACTGAGCATTGGTATTGACGATCTGCCCTGTTAAAATTTCTGTTCCGACAGCAATAATTTCTGCTTTCATTTTTCCTCCTATTTATCTATTCGAATTTTTTTGAAAAAATCGCAGGAAATTTCCCACGATTTGATTCTTTGTTTTATTCTACCTCTTCGTTTGAAACACTAGTACTGGTTGAAGGCGCTGTCCGACCAAAGGCTGTTTCGTACAGTACCGCATTGGTTTCCAATTCTGTCACTGGCTCTTTACCTAGTGAACTACGCAAGAGATTTTGCATTTCGAGCATATGTTCTGAAGTGACAATCTGATAAGAAATTCCCTGTAGCTCAGCATCTTCTCCGCGCAATTGATGCGTTTCGATATTCTTGAAAGAATCTTGATAGCCGAGCAATTGTGGAATGCTCTTAGCTGATAAGTCCACATTGGTCTGCATGTTGTCACTCAAAGCTTTGAGGATACCTTGATAATGGCTCACACTGTTTAGACTCAAAACCTTCTCTACGATTTTTTGAATGACTTCACGTTGACGTTTTTGACGGCCGTAGTCTCCTTCAGGGTCTTGGTAACGCATCCGTGAATACACCAAGGCTTCCTCACCATTCAAGTTTTGTTCCCCAACACCAATGGAAATCTTATTAAACTCTTCTTGGTCAGTGATGGAAATTGGAAAACCAAGTGTATTGTTGACAGTGATTCCACCAACTGCATCCACCAATTGTTGAAGGCCTTGCATGTTGACCATTACATAGCGGTCAATGTGGATATTCATCATCTTTTGAATAGTAGAAATTGCAAGCTCCGCACCGCCATTGGCATAGGCCGCATTGAGTTTGGCTTCCTGAACTTGGCCATTTCCACTCTCAATCTTGGTCAGAATATCTCGTTCCAAACTCATCATAGTGGTTTTCTTTGTTTTTGGATTAACCGTCAAGAGAATCATGGAATCACTATTCCCTGCCCACGGATCTGTACGTTCCGAATTTCCCGTATCTACCCCCATCAAGAGGATAGTCAGTGGCTCCGTCGCTTCGATAACGTTGGTTTCTTCCCCGATTTTTTTGTAAGTCTTTTTACTTAGGGTTTCTGTTCCCTGTTGGTAGATGGTATAGCCATAAACCGCTACACCTAAAACTGTTACTGCTAGGAAACCTAGAACCATTCCAATTAATTTTTTAATCATCTTGTTATTCATCTATCAATTTGCCCATCAGACAAACATCTAAAAATATCCCTTCTGCTAAATAGGCTCCTCTTTCTTGCAAGCCTTCTATGATAAATCCCATTTTTGAATAGAGGTGGATAGCAGCCTCGTTTTGTTTTTGTACACTGAGTTGCAAGCGGCGCAAGACACCACTGTCTTTAGCCCACTCGATGCCTTCTTCTAGGAGTATTGTAGCCAAGCCTTGGTTCCAAAATTTCTTGCGAACTGCTAGAAAAACATCTCCAATATGCCGAACTCTTAAATGTTGATCCGCTGTGATATTTAAGATACCTGCAATCTCATCATTCAGTGAGGCGAGAAGAGTAATTTGATTCTCCGATGCAGCTTGTTTTTCGATAAAAAGAGCCATTTCAGACGCTGTCATCATGATACCATTTTCATCTAGGCTAGTGAGGTCTGTCTCTTGACCGACACAATCTAAAAATGCAATCAAAGCTGTAGCATCTGAAGTCTCTGCCTCACGAATGCACAACTCATACTCCATCATGAAGCTCCTTGATGAGTTGTTCAGCCCGAGGGCCATGAGCCGTAAAATGAAGACAACGACCCTCAGCTTCTTTCAAAATTTCCAATTCCAAATAGGAATCTGGTAAATCCTCACCCAAAAGATGCCCCCACTCAATAACAGTCACACCGCCACCAAAGAGAAACTCATCCAAGTCAATAGAATCAGCGTCTCCTTCGATACGGTAGACATCCAAATGGTAAAGCGGCAGACGCCCTTCATACTCTCTCACGATAGTATAAGTTGGACTTTTAATCATCTGACGGATATCCAAACCCTTGGCAAGGCCTTTTGTAAAGGTTGTTTTACCCGCACCCAACTCTCCCGTCAAGATCAGAACATCGTCTTTTTGAAGCAAATGACCTAATCTTTCTCCGAGAGCTCGAAGCTCTTCTTCATTTTTTGTGTACATGTTACTATTATACCAAAAAGTTTTCTTTTGTGTGAATTTTCTTTATAGACTTACTATGCTAAATTTATAGTTCTCCTTTCCTTTCTTAGAAAAAGGTAAAAATACAAATAACAAATAAAACATCGCGAATCACATGTCCGTAAAATGAAATTTCCCTTTGCACGGATTTTGGAAAGAGGAAACGCGCACATAAAAAACCGAGACCGATATAAAGGAGAATGGAGGAGATCGTTACGGGATTTCTCAAGAAAATAATCGTGCCTAAAACGGAAATCACAACCGTTCTCTTCTTGTTGAGATGGTTGTCCATATCCCGAATATATTTATCAAAAGGTAAGAAAATCCATAGATCTACTCCCAGCAAGAAAAAGAATGAAGGCAAAAAGAGGTCAACCAGATCCTGCTGAAGCTCAGTACCAACTTGGATACTTTCCGATAAAATGAAACAGCTGGCTAAAAGATTGATGATTAAAAGAAGATTATGGATAAGCTTCACTTTCTCTGCAGAATGCAAAATACTATGACTTTTATGACCCAAGGTATGGAAGTAATTAATCCCAGCACAAAAACCAGAAACTCCCACTATGAGAATTAAAAAATAGACATTTTCTTCTCTTAAGGATAAAAATGATTCCTTCCACAATAAACAACTTCCAAATAAAATTTGAGCGACAGCTAATAATAATAAAACACGAATTGATTTCATCATTTCCTTTTCTTCCTCCGTATAAGAAATTATACTCTGACAGGATTAGAAAATGATAAATGACTTCCAAAATGTCACATTAGGACGCTGAACTGTACAAAAAACAGTTCCGTCATTCACAGAACTGTTCTCTTCTAATCTAATCCTTAAACCAGAGGGCGATTTCTCGTTTAGCTGACTCTTCTGAATCTGATCCATGTACGACGTTTTGAATGGGTTGATTTTCTCCTGCCGCCTTAGCAAAATCTCCCCGGATGGTCCCCGGAAGAGCCTCTTCTGGACGAGTAGCCCCCATCATGTCACGCCAGCTTTCAATTACCTTGGGACCTGAAATGATTCCAACAATTATTGGACCTGAGGTCATAAATTGGCGGATAGGAGGATAAAAACTTTTTCCAACTAAGTCGCGATAGTGTTGGTCAATCAAATCTTCTGAAACTGTTGAACGTAACTCTAATTTTTCGAGTTTGAAACCACGTCGCTCAATTCTTTTCAAAACCTCGCCAACTAGACCTCTCTTCACACCATCTGGCTTAATGATAAAGAATGTTTGTTCCATATAAATCCCCTTGTCATTTTAGTTCTTCTATTCTACCACACTTTATGAAAGAGTGGGAAAATTTTCTGAAATTAGCAAGCTCTATCATTTCTAAAGTAGGTAAATCTTAATATTCAAATTGCCTGAAGAAGCCTGCCGATAATAAGAGCCTTAACGTTAAGTTTCATCCATAACCTGACACAAAACTTGAAGAACTTTGACAACTTTAAAACTAGAATTCTCATTGCTTTGAATATCAAAAAGAGAGAACCAATCTGATTCTCTCTCGTACTTAGTTATATGTTCCCCACTACAGTTGCCCATGACTTCTAAGCACTATCCTTTACAGTAGTGAAGTTATTCCTTATTTCTACTATCCTTGATTTTTACGTCTATATCCTATTAGCATCAGTAATACTCCTGAGGTTAACATTATCCATACATATTGGGATACGTTGCTTCCATCTCCTGTATTAGGTAATGTCTTGTTATTACTTGTATTTGGTACCTCTGGTTTATTCGATTCTGGATTATTTGGTGTAGAAGGTTTTGTTGGAGTCTTTTCCTTATTGGTGATGGTGAAGCCTTCTTTCATGCTTCCTGCGTAATCAACTCCATACCACTTGCCTGCAAGTAAAATGCTGTTTGAAGTTTCCCCAACTTCTTTGACGGTGTACTGATGAGCTGCTCCACCAAGGGTCGCAGAGACGGGCAGTTGCTCAAAGCTGGCTGTCCAGTTGTTGTCTTTGGTCAACTCTTGTACTTGACCAGTTGCCACGCCGTCTTTATAGAGTTCGACTGTGACACTGTCTACAGGCGCG
>NZ_JALDUF010000018.1:0-736 GCF_023109315.1 Streptococcus oralis | reverse complement strand
TGTACTGACCCCAAAAAGTTAGACAAATAATTATTGAAAGGATTTAGTTCTGTACTGCACAGGACTAAGTCCTTTTAGTTTGACTTTAATTCTTTTATTGTTGTAGTAATTGATATAGTCTACAATGGCTTGTTCCAATTGCTTAAGCGACTGAAACGACTTCTCATAGCCGTAAAACATTTCGGATTTCAAAATGCCAAAGAAGGACTCCATCATCCCATTGTCTGGGCTGTTGCCCTTGCGGGACATAGATGCTTGAATTCCCTTACTCTCTAGGAACCGATGATAAGAATCGTGTTGGTATTGCCAGCCTTGATCGCTATGGAGAATTGTATTTTCGTAATGCTCCTCTGTGAATGCCTGTTCTAACATCGTTTGTACTTGTTCTAAATTAGGCGAACAAGAAAGATTAAAAGCAATAATTTCGCTGTTAAAGCCATCTAAAACTGGTGATAAGTAAAGCTTGCGAGCACTTGCTGGAATGGCAAATTCTGTCACATCTGTGTAGCACTTTTCCATCGGTTTGGCTGCTTCAAATTGGCGTTGAATAAGATTCTCTGCCTTCTTGCCAATCTCTCCTTGGTAGGAAGAATACTTCCGTTTCCGACGAATTCGAGCCACTAAACCAAGGACTTTCATCAGACGTTGGACTTTTTTATGATTGACCGAATAACCACGATTTCTTAGTTCTAAGTGAATCCGACGATAACCATAATTTCCTTTATGCTCACGATAA
>NZ_JALDUF010000017.1:0-1289 GCF_023109315.1 Streptococcus oralis | reverse complement strand
CACAAGTACACTATCTCAGAAGTTGAGGGCTCTGAAGCAGGAATCACTTACGATAAGACAGTTCAAGAAGTTGAAGTAACGGTTGAAAAAGTAAGTGCGACTGAATTGAAAGCAACGGTTTCAAAAGAAGCAAAAGATCTTGTATTTACAAACAAATACACACCAGCGAAAACTTCGGTTTCTGTGACGAAAAAATGGGATGATAAGGACAACCAAGATGGTAAACGTCCAGCGTCTGTTACAGTTAAATTGCTTGCAGATGGTCAAGATACAGGTAAGACACTTACATTGACTGAAGCGAACGGTTGGACTGGAAGCTTCACAGGCCTTGATGCTGATAAGGGTGGTACACCTATTAAGTACACAGTAGTAGAAGTAACTGTTCCTGGTTACGCTCCAGAAGTTACTGGTGACGCTGCATCAGGATTCACTATCACAAATAGCTATTCTCCAGAAACAGTTGACATCACAGCTACTAAGAACTGGGATGACGCGAATAACCAAGACGGCAAACGTCCAACTAAGATTACAATCAATCTTTTAGCAGACGGTCAGAAAGTCGCATCGAAAGAAGTTCAAGCAGCCGCAGACGGAACTTGGACTGCTACATTCGAAAAATTAGCAAAATATAAAGCTGGTAAAGAAATCAAATACACTGTAACAGAAGAAGCCGTAGCAGAATACGAATCAACTATTACAGACTTTACCATCACAAACAAATATGCGCCAAAAGAAATCGACTACAAGGTAACAAAAGTATGGAACGATGCGAACAACCAAGACGGCAAACGTCCTGAGTCCGTAACGGTTCAACTTTATAAAAAAGTAGGAGATGCAGATCCAGTAGCTGTTGAAGGTAAGAAATTAACCTTGACAGCTAAGGATAAGACTGACGCTAACACTTGGGTAGCATCCTTCACAAATCTTCCACAATTCGAAGCTGGTAAAGAAATTACTTACTCTATCGATGAAGTAGATGTACCAGCTGGCTATAAAGCCTCTGTAACTGGTCAAGTAGTGACAAACAATTACACACCAGATACAGTTATCCTTTCAGGAACTAAGGTTTGGAAAGATAACAACAACCAAGATGGCAAACGTGCAGATAAAGTGAAAGTTCAAATTCTTAATGGCGATAAAGTCGTTCAAGAAATTGAAGTTTCAGAAAAAACTGGTTGGAAGTTTGAATCTAAAAAACTTCCTAAGTATGAAAATGGTCAAGAAATCAAGTACACTGTCAAAGAAGTGGCTGTGAAAGAATATACCTCAACAGTTACTACGGACAAAGA
>NZ_JALDUF010000016.1:0-2175 GCF_023109315.1 Streptococcus oralis | reverse complement strand
CCCATAGTCCGTACGGGATTCGAACCCGTGTTACCGCCGTGAAAAGGCGGTGTCTTAACCCCTTGACCAACGGACCTTGAGCTTTTCAACTCTTTCTATTATACCTACTTTTTTACCTTTGTCAAGAACTTTTTGAGAATAGCTTCATTTTTTTATTTTAGCATCTATCTTTTATAACCGGATACCTTATTTTACACTCTTCTTAATCAACTTCACGACTGCTTCTGTCCGTGCAGTGTGGGGAAACATATCAACTGACTGGATATACTGGAGATCATAAACTTTTACCAGTTTAACCAAATCTCGCGCCAAGGTCGAAACATTGCAAGAAACATAAACCATTTTTTCCGGTACATAGGTTAGGATGGTATCTAATAACTTGTCATCTAATCCCGTTCGAGGAGGGTCGACTATCAAGACATTCGCTCGGTAGCCATCCCTTTAGAACAAAAAAATAGAGGTCGAACCTCTCTAAATTTAGGCTCTATAATTTCTGTAGTGGGTAAAACCACTGTAGGAATTATGGAGTCTATTTTGTTGTAGAAAAAAGGCCCATAAGACCTATAATGAAAAAGTGACCAAACCCTCATTAGAAAGAATCTTATGGAACAATTAAATTTTATCACAAACATACTTGGAATTAATGACAAAAATATTATTATCTTAGATTATCTTGATACTGGAACGAATAAAGAAGTCATTGCTAAGCTCGATTATCCTGCCTCTAAATGTCTCAACTGTCAAGGACAAATGGCTAAATATGACTTTCAAATAGAATCCAAAATCCCCTACCTCGAATGTGCTGGCTACAAGACTCTCATTCGATTGAGAAAACGCCGTTTCCGCTGTAAAGACTGTGGAAAAATAGCCGTCGCAGAGACTTCCTTAGTCAAGAAGAATCACCAGATCGCAACCATCGTCAAACAGAAAATCACTCAAAAATTGATTGAGAAAGTCCCTATGACAGCTATCTCCGAAAGTTTATCTGTCTCCACTTCGACAGTCATTCGTCAGTTACATAAATTCAAATTTAAGACTGATCTTAACCACCTTCCAAAACACATGAGTTGGGATAAATATAGCTTCAAGAAAGGAAAGATGAGCTTTATTGCACAGGACTACGATACAAGAAAGATCCTAGCCATCTTAGATGGACGGACTCAAGCAACTATTCGCAATCATTTTCTTCGGTATTCTAGACAGGTAAGAAGTCGCGTGAAAGTCATTAAGCGAAATGCTTTTGGCTTCAGGAACTTTGAAAACTTTAAAACGAGAATTCTCATCGCTTTGAATATCAAAAAGGAGAGAACCAATTTGGTCCTCTCCAGGTTGTAACTTTTTATCAACCCACTATAGTTGACAAAGAGCCGATAAAAAATGAGTCTGGGACAAAAAGATTTTGATTTTAGGAATTCTTTATTATAAATTTTTAAAATCGATAGATTAGACAAAAAAGCGAACAAAACAGAATTCTGAGTGTCAGATAACTGATTTTGTTCGCTTTTTACATTTAAGGTTAGACTTTTGTCCTAGACTCATTTCCTTTCCAATTACTTCCTAAGAACTAACTGAAAATCAACTCTCTTTTAGAGATTATTTATTTTTACGGCTTACAAAGTACAATCCACCAGTCACTGCCATCAAAGCAAGTCCTGCAACTACTGTTGCGTTAGATGCTTTTTCACCAGTGTTAGGAAGTTGAGGTTTTTGTCCTGGTTTTCCTGGTTCATTTGGTTTACCTGGTTCATTTGGTTTACCTGGTGTTGGTTTTTCTGGAGTGTGCGTATTTGTAACGTTCCTACCATCTTCTTTTGCTGTGTAACCTTTGATAGTGCCAACCTCTTTGACCGTGTACTCGATTGGTTTACCATTTGCGTAACGATCAAGGCCTGTAAATTCGAAGGCCCACTCGTTATCTGATAGAGCAGTTGCCTTTGTAACAGTTACAGTCTTACCAGTTTCTTTACCGTTGGCAAGAAGTGCTACAGTAATTGAGTCTGGACGGATACCATCTTTGTTATTAGCATCATCCCAGATCTTCTTACCTTTTACAATAATTTTCTCTGGTGTATGTTCGTTAGTAATCGTGTACTTACCGTCTTTGTCCGTAGTAACTGTTGAGGTATATTCTTTCACAGCCACTTCTTTGACAGTGTACTTGATTTCTTGACCATT
>NZ_JALDUF010000015.1:0-4225 GCF_023109315.1 Streptococcus oralis | reverse complement strand
GGCACGTGATATCAGTTTCCCTTATGCTCTTTTGGAGGCTAGAAAGGTAAATTACCTAGTAAAAACTAAACAAGGGGTTTGGGGGCTCCCAAAAATCAGTTTTCATTTTGAAACTGACCCAGCATGTGGTAAACTTACTGGTAAGTTGATAGCCATATGCTACGCTTGCCACAACGATATTATGCTAGTAAGGAGGTTTTAAAGTCATGTCAGATTGGAAAACACTAAAAGAGGTCGCAGAGGAGTTAGGGATATCAAAAGACCTGGTAAAGTATCACAGAAAAAATTTAAATATTTTCCAGGTTGAACAAGAGGACGGAGTGTATCGTATATCTCCTTCAGGAGTAGATGAGATTCGTTCTCGACTGAGAAAAGATAGCTATGATGCCACGTTTGAAGAAAAGGTCATGCGCCGTCTTGGTATGATTGAAAAACAGCAAGAATTGATATACGAGTTATTACTTAAAACATTAAACGAGCGTAAATAGCCCGTAGAGGCGTTCTAGGGTGTGGGGTAGCATATTTATATAGCTGATTGGAGAGGAAGGTCATTGGTTATGAAATGCAGTTCACTGATAATCGATAACCAACCATTGCTGAAGTGATACAACAAGCAACAGAGAACAGCCACCAAACCAAAATAAAAAAAGAATTTAGGAACCAGCTCCTAAATTCTTTTTTTATTTTATTTTTTCTGTTTATTTTTAAGATATATTTATATTTTGTTACTTAACGTATCTCCAATAAAAGTATATCCCTGTTGAAGTTGGATTATCTCTATCTGCAACAACTACATACTCCAATCCCCATCCATTTCTTGCAGCTGTCCGAAATGTTTCTTGAGAAAAAGAACGTAAAACTGAATATATACCTCCTACATAAGGAAGATATCCCATCAAGTCACCTATAGGGTCACTTGAATTTACGATACTTTGGACTTCGGAATGACTTAATCGTTTTATTACAGTTCTCATAACAGTTCTGTCCATTGATTTTCCGTCAGTTTCGATGACTTTCAAAATATCTTGAGTAATTCTCTCTTGTTCTTCAACGCTTAAATCAGTAGATGCAAAAAGTTCGTCTAAACTATAAAAAACATCCTCTTCAAATTTGACTTGATTAGTCTGGAGTCTTGCAACATGAGATTTCGGTAGGGGTGTCACACTTTGTGCAAAGACAAGAGACGGCGAAGTAAGACTAAAAGTTAATATACCTGCAGAAATAGCAGTTGCAAAAAATTTAGTAGTTTTCATGAGCTTTTCTCCTTTTTATTTGTATTCGCTTACATCGTATCATATAATAGTATTGTGGTAAAGAAAGAAGGTATTCTTATGTGGAAAAAATATTTTTCAAAATATAAATGGACTGATTTATTCTGGATACTATTTGTGATTTTGTCATCCCTCTTGATGGGTAATAATACTCTTTTCCCCCTTACCCATCAAGATATCTCTTATTATGGGTGCTATTTGGGAATTACACTTGCATCATTTCACTTATTATTCATTGATAAATTTTTTATTTCTAACAGGAAGTAATTGAAAAAGTAAAAGGTGGATAAGGCGAATATGAAGTGTATTACTAACCTTTATTGAAACTTTACCGATGGAAGAGAATATTGATTGAGAAATCAGCCTCTATTCAGCTAGTAAGGCATAAATGGCAAGTATTTTGGTAGCACCTCAATCTCCAAACCGTGAACTGTCTCAATAGTTTTGGACTATGAGTTTTACTCAAAGCGTTAAACGAGCGTAAATAGCCCCTAGAAGGCTTATGGGCGCTCGTTTTTAGTTTTAGGTTGGATTCTATAGTTTTGATATTAAAATGCGTTAGAGGGGAAAATATGGCTTCTGAGAGCGTCTGAGCGATTTATGCCGTGAAAGCTATTTGACAACAAGCTAGGTCAAGTTAGACTGGTTAGGACGGATCAGTCTGAACTTTGTTCAGCTGCCCGACAAACCAAAGACTAACGACCTAGGTTACTTGTTGTCAAATAGACCATGGAATAAAGCAAGCAAAGAAAAAGATTATCATACTTTGCTTTTTAGAAAAAGGTCATGGTATAATAGCAATATTCTGGCACTAAGCCTTCGAAAGGAGGTGTTTAGCATGTTAGAACTCATTACTCTTCTTGTTGTTATCCGAGTAGTGTTGCCCTTAGCGTACGAGTTGGGGAAAGCCTATGGGATGAAGTGGATTGAAAAGCGCTTCGATGACAACAAGGAATAGTGTCACTTTTCACGAACGCTAGTGTGTTGTAGCTGGCGCAAAAAAAGCACCCTAAGTCTTGGCGGACAGGGTGCTTTTCGTTTAGCGTGATGAACTCACTACTCTTGTTGTTGGTTAAATTATAACATATTTTTGCTAAATAGTAAAAATTAGGGTTAATTTTTGATAGATAGCTTGATTTGTAATTAGGGAATAGAGGAGCGAACGAAGTGAGACCCTTTTTATATATATTTAATTATATTTTATATATATTTAAGGCTCTTAAAAGCCTTAGAGCGGCAAGGGATTTCAGCTTTTATAGGGTACAAAATGTGCAGACTTAGGGTACAAAATGTGCAGACTTAGGGTACAAAATGTGCAGACTTAGGGTACAAAATGTGCATATTGAAATACAAAATATATATTGTCTTTTAATTTAAAGTATGATATTATAAAGACAATAAACGGAGGTGTCTTTATGACTGGCGAGGTAGTAAAATATCACAATGATTTAAATACAGTTGTTATGCGGACATGGACCGCAGAAGAGATGAATTTCTTTTTCACGATACTGACAAAAGCAAAAGAACAAGGTTTGAAAAAGCTCGTGTTTGATACTGACGAGTTAAAGTCACTTGCTAGTTCATCTAGAAAGTATCGTTGGGAAGAGACGATAACTACAGCAGTTAAAAAAATTGGACAGCTAACTTACTTTGAGCAATCTGAGAGAAAATTTAGAGTAATGACTTTGTTTGAAATATTTGAGGTGGACTTAGAGAAACGGACAATCGAAGTTAAGGTGTCCGCCAATTTTGACTATATTTTGAACAAGCTAGAAACTCAGTTTACACGGTATGAGCTAGAAGAATTCACCTCCATTCGCTCAACCTATGCCAAAACTATGTATAGACTTCTCAAGCAATGGAGAACACTGGGACAGAAAGAGTTCTCTGTTGAGGATTTGAAACGGATATTAGATACCCCGAAAACATATAGACCTAGTGAGATTGATAGACTTGTATTAAAACCTATTCTGAGCCAACTTTCCCCTTATTTCCAAAATCTAAAGGTTAAAAAAATCAAGTCAAACAAGCGTGGCAATCCAGTTCTAGGCTACGAGTTCACTTGGAATCCTGAAATGTCCGAATCGTATGTTCCAAATAAATTTAATAAGCCAAAATATAAGCAGAAAAGCAAGTCAAACGTGCCTAGTTGGTCAAATACTGATTACGTGAACATGACAAGCGAAGAGACAAAAGCCGAATTGGAACGCAAAAAGCAAGAAATGTTGGCTAGACTGAATAGTTCAGAATCTCATGAAGTTCAAACAGACATTTATGATTTTTTAGACCAATGAACGCAGAAAAGGAACAACAAAATGACAGAAAGAGCAGAACTAATAAACGATATCGAAA
Source organism: Streptococcus oralis (assembly GCF_023109315.1). GTDB lineage: Bacteria > Bacillota > Bacilli > Lactobacillales > Streptococcaceae > Streptococcus > Streptococcus oralis_BS. Next base: position 602 of record NZ_JALDUF010000015.1, on the reverse strand, counting down.
AATTAAAAGCTGAAAGAAATAGATTATTAAGGCAAGTAGAAGAAGCTGAGCAGTGGGAAAGTACTGCATGGGATAGTTTTAATGCCTTGGCTGACCATCTACAAGCTACAGAGAAAAAGCAGGCTATTGCCCAAAACTATTGGGACAGTTCTCGAAGCGCTATTGAACTTCAATTTGAATTCGTGGCTAGTCAAATTGCTCGAGTGAAAAAAGTGTTGGATAAAAAACGTTATGAGTTACTAGAGGGTGAAATCGACGAGTTGATGAAAGAGATTGCTGAATTAGCAGACGTTCTCGGTTTGGAGATTGAGGAACTGCCAAAATACTTGCCGTTTTATACCTTACCAGCTGAAGAGATTGTTGATTGAGAAATCAGCATCTCTTTTTTTGTGTGTATCTGTATGAGATAAGAGTGTGTTAAAGTGTGAGATAGTCAAAAAGGGTGATAAACAGGATAGTGTGTGTAAGTAGGCGAAGCCGAGAAAATTACCGGTACCGAAAACGTTGATACTATCAACATATCACGGCACGTGATATCAGTTTCCCTTATGCTCTTTTGGAGGCTAGAAAGGTAAATTACCTAGTAAAAACTAAACAAGGGG
>NZ_JALDUF010000014.1:0-5202 GCF_023109315.1 Streptococcus oralis | reverse complement strand
AGCTAAGCGACTTCCATATCTCACAGGGGGCAACCCCCAACTACTTCCGGCGTTCTAGGGCTTAACTACTGTGTTCGGCATGGGTACAGGTGTATCTCCTAGGCTATCGTCACTTAACTCTGAGTAATACCTACTCAAAATTGAATATCTATCAAATACCAAGTAAACCTCACACTTCGTATCCTCAGTTACTTTGGATAAGTCCTCGAGCTATTAGTATTAGTCCGCTACATGTGTCGCCACACTTCCACTTCTAACCTATCTACCTGATCATCTCTCAGGGCTCTTACTGATATATAATCATGGGAAATCTCATCTTGAGGTGGGTTTCACACTTAGATGCTTTCAGCGTTTATCCCTTCCCTACATAGCTACCCAGCGATGCCTTTGGCAAGACAACTGGTACACCAGCGGTAAGTCCACTCTGGTCCTCTCGTACTAGGAGCAGATCCTCTCAAATTTCCTACGCCCGCGACGGATAGGGACCGAACTGTCTCACGACGTTCTGAACCCAGCTCGCGTGCCGCTTTAATGGGCGAACAGCCCAACCCTTGGGACCGACTACAGCCCCAGGATGCGACGAGCCGACATCGAGGTGCCAAACCTCCCCGTCGATGTGAACTCTTGGGGGAGATAAGCCTGTTATCCCCAGGGTAGCTTTTATCCGTTGAGCGATGGCCCTTCCATACGGAACCACCGGATCACTAAGCCCGACTTTCGTCCCTGCTCGAGTTGTTGCTCTCGCAGTCAAGCTCCCTTATACCTTTACACTCTGCGAATGATTTCCAACCATTCTGAGGGAACCTTTGGGCGCCTCCGTTACCTTTTAGGAGGCGACCGCCCCAGTCAAACTGCCCGTCAGACACTGTCTCCGATAGGGATCACCTATCCGGGTTAGAGTGGCCATAACACAAGGGTAGTATCCCAACAACGTCTCCTTCGAAACTGGCGTCCCGATCTCTTAGACTCCTACCTATCCTGTACATGTGGTACAGACACTCAATATCAAACTGCAGTAAAGCTCCATGGGGTCTTTCCGTCCTGTCGCGGGTAACCTGCATCTTCACAGGTACTAAAATTTCACCGAGTCTCTCGTTGAGACAGTGCCCAAATCATTACGCCTTTCGTGCGGGTCGGAACTTACCCGACAAGGAATTTCGCTACCTTAGGACCGTTATAGTTACGGCCGCCGTTTACTGGGGCTTCAATTCATACCTTCGAGTTACCTCTAAGCACTCCTCTTAACCTTCCAGCACCGGGCAGGCGTCACCCCCTATACATCATCTTACGATTTAGCAGAGAGCTGTGTTTTTGATAAACAGTTGCTTGGGCCTATTCACTGCGGCTGACGTAAAGTCAGCACCCCTTCTCCCGAAGTTACGGGGTCATTTTGCCGAGTTCCTTAACGAGAGTTCTCTCGCTCACCTGAGGCTACTCGCCTCGACTACCTGTGTCGGTTTGCGGTACGGGTAGAGTATGTTTAACGCTAGAAGCTTTTCTTGGCAGTGTGACGTCACTAACTTCGCTACTAAACTTCGCTCCCCATCACAGCTCAATGTTATAGAATTAAGCATTTGACTCAATTCACACCTCACTGCTTAGACAGACTCTTCCATTCGTCTGCTTTAGTTAGCCTACTGCGTCCCTCCATCACTACATACTCTAGTACAGGAATATCAACCTGTTGTCCATCGGATACACCTTTCGGTCTCTCCTTAGGTCCCGACTAACCCAGGGCGGACGAGCCTTCCCCTGGAAACCTTAGTCTTACGGTGGACAGGATTCTCACCTGTCTTTCGCTACTCATACCGGCATTCTCACTTCTATGCGTTCCAGCGCTCCTCACGGTACACCTTCTCCACACATAGAACGCTCTCCTACCATACCTATAAAGGTATCCACAGCTTCGGTAAATTGTTTTAGCCCCGGTACATTTTCGGCGCAGGGTCACTCGACTAGTGAGCTATTACGCACTCTTTGAATGAATAGCTGCTTCTAAGCTAACATCCTAGTTGTCTGTGCAACCCCACATCCTTTTCCACTTAACAATTATTTTGGGACCTTAGCTGGTGGTCTGGGCTGTTTCCCTTTCGACTACGGATCTTAGCACTCGCAGTCTGACTGCCGACCATAATTCTTTGGCATTCGGAGTTTATCTGAGATTGGTAATCCGGGATGGACCCCTCACCCAAACAGTGCTCTACCTCCAAGAATCTTTATGTCGACGCTAGCCCTAAAGCTATTTCGGAGAGAACCAGCTATCTCCAAGTTCGTTTGGAATTTCTCCGCTACCCACAAGTCATCCAAGCACTTTTCAACGTGCCCTGGTTCGGTCCTCCAGTGCGTCTTACCGCACCTTCAACCTGCTCATGGGTAGGTCACATGGTTTCGGGTCTACGACATGATACTAATGCGCCCTATTCAGACTCGGTTTCCCTACGGCTCCGTCTCTTCAACTTAACCTCGCATCATATCGTAACTCGCCGGTTCATTCTACAAAAGGCACGCTCTCACCCATTAACGGGCTCGAACTTGTTGTAGGCACACGGTTTCAGGTTCTATTTCACTCCCCTCCCGGGGTGCTTTTCACCTTTCCCTCACGGTACTGGTTCACTATCGGTCACTAGGGAGTATTTAGGGTTGGGAGATGGTCCTCCCAGATTCCGACGGGATTTCTCGTGTCCCGCCGTACTCAGGATACTGCTAGGTACAAAGACTATTTTAAATACGAGGCTCTTACTCTCTTTGGCTGATCTTCCCAAATCATTCTTCTATAATCTTTGAGTCCACATTGCAGTCCTACAACCCCGAAGAGTAAACTCTTCGGTTTGCCCTCCTGCCGTTTCGCTCGCCGCTACTAAGGCAATCGCTTTTGCTTTCTCTTCCTGCAGCTACTTAGATGTTTCAGTTCACTGCGTCTTCCTCCTCACATCCTTAACAGATGTGGGTAACAGGTAGTACCTGTTGGGTTCCCCCATTCGGAAATCCCTGGATCATCGCTTACTTACAGCTACCCAAGGCATATCGTCGTTTGTCACGTCCTTCTTCGGCTCCTAGTGCCAAGGCATCCACCGTGCGCCCTTATTAACTTAACCTTATTAACCTAATTTTTTCAAAAATTAGAAAACTCATTAAATACTTACAGCGTTTCGGTTTATTTTCTTGTTACTATTTGATATAGATATTCAATTTTCAATGTGCATTACTTGGTGATCTCTCACCAATGGAGCCTAGCGGGATCGAACCGCTGACCTCCTGCGTGCAAAGCAGGCGCTCTCCCAGCTGAGCTAAGGCCCCACAAGACCTCTCAAGACTAAACAAGACCAATGTGCAGTTCCTTATCCTTAGAAAGGAGGTGATCCAGCCGCACCTTCCGATACGGCTACCTTGTTACGACTTCACCCCAATCATCTATCCCACCTTAGGCGGCTGGCTCCTAAAAGGTTACCTCACCGACTTCGGGTGTTACAAACTCTCGTGGTGTGACGGGCGGTGTGTACAAGGCCCGGGAACGTATTCACCGCGGCGTGCTGATCCGCGATTACTAGCGATTCCGACTTCATGTAGGCGAGTTGCAGCCTACAATCCGAACTGAGACTGGCTTTAAGAGATTAGCTTGCCGTCACCGGCTTGCGACTCGTTGTACCAGCCATTGTAGCACGTGTGTAGCCCAGGTCATAAGGGGCATGATGATTTGACGTCATCCCCACCTTCCTCCGGTTTATTACCGGCAGTCTCGCTAGAGTGCCCAACTGAATGATGGCAACTAACAATAGGGGTTGCGCTCGTTGCGGGACTTAACCCAACATCTCACGACACGAGCTGACGACAACCATGCACCACCTGTCACCTCTGTCCCGAAGGAAAACTCTATCTCTAGAGCGGTCAGAGGGATGTCAAGACCTGGTAAGGTTCTTCGCGTTGCTTCGAATTAAACCACATGCTCCACCGCTTGTGCGGGCCCCCGTCAATTCCTTTGAGTTTCAACCTTGCGGTCGTACTCCCCAGGCGGAGTGCTTAATGCGTTAGCTGCGGCACTAAACCCCGGAAAGGGTCTAACACCTAGCACTCATCGTTTACGGCGTGGACTACCAGGGTATCTAATCCTGTTTGCTCCCCACGCTTTCGAGCCTCAGCGTCAGTTACAAGCCAGAGAGCCGCTTTCGCCACCGGTGTTCCTCCATATATCTACGCATTTCACCGCTACACATGGAATTCCACTCTCCCCTCTTGCACTCAAGTTAAACAGTTTCCAAAGCGTACTATGGTTAAGCCACAGCCTTTAACTTCAGACTTATCTAACCGCCTGCGCTCGCTTTACGCCCAATAAATCCGGACAACGCTCGGGACCTACGTATTACCGCGGCTGCTGGCACGTAGTTAGCCGTCCCTTTCTGGTAAGATACCGTCACAGTGTGAACTTTCCACTCTCACACTCGTTCTTCTCTTACAACAGAGCTTTACGATCCGAAAACCTTCTTCACTCACGCGGCGTTGCTCGGTCAGACTTCCGTCCATTGCCGAAGATTCCCTACTGCTGCCTCCCGTAGGAGTCTGGGCCGTGTCTCAGTCCCAGTGTGGCCGATCACCCTCTCAGGTCGGCTATGTATCGTCGCCTTGGTGAGCCGTTACCCCACCAACTAGCTAATACAACGCAGGTCCATCTGGTAGTGATGCATTTGCACCTTTCAATGCATTATCATGCGATAATCCATTTTATGCGGTATTAGCTATCGTTTCCAATAGTTATCCCCCGCTACCAGGCAGGTTACCTACGCGTTACTCACCCGTTCGCAACTCATCCAAGAAGAGCAAGCTCCTCTCTTCAGCGTTCTACTTGCATGTATTAGGCACGCCGCCAGCGTTCGTCCTGAGCCAGGATCAAACTCTCATTAAAAGTTTGAGTTCTCACTCATTTCTGTCACTGACAGATTTATTGTTTTTTTCATTGTTCAGTACTATAACCTTAGTTATAGTGCCCTGCACATTGGTTCGTCTTGTTCAGTTTTCAAAGGTCTTTGTCACTCAATCTCTCTCAAGCGACAACTATATTAGTATATCACAGCTGCTAACCTATGTCAACACTTTTTTGAAACTTTTTTCAAGTTTTTTTAACCGCAATACACCCATAGTCCGTACGGGATTCGAACCCGTGTTACCGCCGTGAAAAGGCGGTGTCTTAACCCCTTGACCAACGGACCT
>NZ_JALDUF010000013.1:0-10230 GCF_023109315.1 Streptococcus oralis | reverse complement strand
CTGAGCTTTTCAACTCTTTCTATTATATCTACTTTTCCTACTTTGTCAAGAACTTTTTTCCTCTTTATCGAAATTCTGAAAAGATTAGGGAAAAGAGCCAGTAAAACTGACTCCTTCTATTTATCTTGCCAATTAGTCGCACGTTCCTCTCCCCACCAGTAGGGGATCAACTCGGCAACTTTGATTGTTTTTCTTGTTTCGTAGTCCATCATGAACTCTGCTTCTTTATTTTCAGCATTCAATTCTAAGAGAAATTCTCTGCAAGCGCCACAGGGCATACCTGATCCTTCGCCGTAGGGAGGTTTATCTCGAAAGGCGAGGATTTTTTTAACTTTAGTTTGTCCTGAAAATTGATACATATTGAAGAGAGCCGCTCGTTCTGCACAGAGATGAAAAACGCCACAAGTGCCCTCCATACAAAATCCTGTGAAGATCTGACCATCTTCTGCTTCTACTGCAGCAACAACATGGTTAGCATAAACAAAGTCAGAAACTTCATGGGGATTGAATAAGGTTCGTGCTTCTTCGTACATCTTTTCCCATGTATCCATCGGAAGTCCTTTTTATTTAGAAATCTCTTTCAGCATATTATCAATATGCTGGATAGATTTCTCACGACCTAATAGGTAAATCGTATCTGGAAGTTCTGGTCCATGCATTTCACCTGATACTGCAATACGAATCGGCATGAAGAGGTTTTTCCCTTTAATACCTGTTTCTTTTTGAACTGCTTTGATTTGTGGGAAGATGTTTTCTGTCACAAATTCTTCATCTGTCATCGCTTCTAGTTTCGCTTTGAAGGCTTCTAGAACAACCGAAACGTTTTCTCCTGCCATGACCTCGCGCTCAGCGTCTGTCAACTCTGGGAAATCTGCAAAGAAAAGATCTGTCAACGGAAGGATTTCGTCCACTGACTTCATTTGTGGCTTGTAGAGTTCTACCATTTTTTCAGATTTGTCAGTCAAACGTCCTGCTTCTTCTAAGTATGATTTTGCCATTTCAAAGATAGTAGCGAAATCTGCTCTCTTGATGTAGTCGTTGCTCATCCAGTCTAGTTTCTTCTGATCAAAGGCAGCAGGTGACTTGCTGAGGCGATTTTCATCGAAAAGTTTAATGAGTTCTTCACGAGAGAAAATCTCATCTTCGCCACCTGGGTTCCAACCAAGAAGAGCAATAAAGTTAAAGACTGCTTCTGGTAAATAACCTTTTTTACGGTAGTCTTCAATAAACTGAAGGGTGTTGGTGTCACGTTTAGACAATTTTTTCCCAGTTTCAGAGTTGATAATTAAGGTCATGTGACCGAACCCTGGAGCTTCCCAACCAAGGGCTTCATAAACCATAAGCTGTTTTGGGGTGTTGGCAATGTGGTCATCTCCACGGATAACATGAGAAATTTGCATGTCATGATCATCGATCACAACGGCAAAATTATAAGTTGGGTAGCCATCTTTCTTTTGGATAACCCAGTCACCACCGATGTTGCCACCTTCAAACTCGATATCACCTTTGACCATATCATGCCATTTGTAGATACCAGACTCATTGACTGCCAAACGAACAGTTGGGATGATACCCGCAGCTTCACGTTCTGCGATGTAAGCTGCTTTTTCTTCTTCGCTCATGCCGAGATATTCATTGATGTAGCGTGGTGTTTCGCCAGCTGCTTCTTGGCGTTCGCGTTCAGCTGCCAACTCTTCTTCTGTAACGTATGATTTGTAAGCTTTTCCTTCAGCTAGCAGTTGGTCGATGTATTTTTGATAGAGTTCCAAACGCTCTGATTGGCGGTAGTTTTCATGAGTTTCTGGGCTTTCATCCCAATCCATGCCCAACCAGCGAAGATTTTCAAGCTGTGAGCGTTCACCATCCTCAACATGGCGTTTACGGTCAGTATCTTCGATACGAATGATAAAAGTTCCACCATGATGGCGTGCGTAAAGGTAGTTAAACAATGCTGTACGGGCATTTCCGATGTGTAGTAGTCCTGTTGGACTTGGTGCGTAGCGTACGCGGATATCTTTTGACATAGTTTCTCCTATAAAGTCTCTAGGCGTCTGCCTTTTTGCTTTCTATATTATATCACAAGTCTCGCCTGAGTCCAATGTCTACGAATAAAGAGAGTAAAAAGAGTGGACAAGCCACTCTTTTCTTCTATTATAGACGTGCGTTAAGCTCTTTGCTCAATTCTTCAAATCCTGGTTTTCCAAGAAGGGCAAACATGTTGCGTTTGTAGGCTTCAACACCTGGTTGGTCAAATGGATTGATAGCATTCAAGTAACCTGAAAGAGCAATTGCCAATTCGAAGAAGTAGATCGTGTAACCAAGAGTGAAGGCATCTTGCTCAGGAAGAGTCACGTACATGTTTGGTACATCACCGTCAGTGTGGGCAAGAAGAACACCGTCAGTCGCTTTTTTGTTTACAAAGTCAACGTCTTTTCCTTGAAGGTAACCAAGTCCATCAAGGTCTTCTTCCAAAGTGGGAATAATCACGTTCTTACGCGGTTTGTCAACACGGACAACTGTTTCAAACATGATACGAGTTCCCTCTTGGATAAATTGACCCAATGAGTGCAAGTCAGTTGAGAAGTTTGCTGAAGTTGGGTAAATCCCTTTTTGGTCTTTCCCTTCTGACTCACCAGCCAATTGTTTCCACCATTCTGAGAAGTATTGAAGTGATGGCTCGTAGTTTACCAAGATTTCAGTTGCATAACCTTTACGGTAAAGGATGTTACGAACGGCTGCGTATTGGTAAGCTTCGTTTTCAGAAAGTTTGTCTGAAGTGTAGTCTTTACGAGCTGCGTTAGCTCCTTCCATAAGGGCTTTGATGTCTGCACCTGATGCTGCGATTGGAAGCAATCCAACTGCTGTCAATACTGAGAAGCGTCCACCGATATCATCTGGAACCACAAATGTTTCCCAACCGTTGGCATCTGCTTCAACCTTAACAGCACCTTTTTGGCGGTCAGTTGTTGCGTAGATACGCTTGTTGGCTTCTTCTTGACCGTATTTCTTAACCAAGAGTTCTTTAAATACACGGAAAGCGATCGCTGGTTCTGTTGTTGTACCTGATTTAGAAATCACGTTTACTGAGAAGTCTTTGTCAGCTACGTACTCTACCAAGTCAGCAAGGTAAGTAGATGAGATTGAGTTTCCTGCGTAAAGGATTTGTGGAGCTTTGCGTTCTTCTTTTGTTTGCAAGTTCGCAAAGTGGTGGTTCAAGAAGTCGATAGCTGCTTTGGCACCAAGGTAAGATCCACCGATACCAATTACAACCAAGACATCGCTGTCTGATTTGATTTGCTCAGCAGCTTTCAAGATGCGGTCGAATTCTTCGCGGTCGTAGTTTTCAGGAAGGTCCAACCAACCCAAAAAGTCACTACCAGCACCAGTTCCTTTACGGATCAATTCGTCTGCAGCTGTTACTTGTGCTTGCATGTATTCCACTTCATGTGGGGCAACAAATTTGTCTAAAACTTTTGAATAATCAAATTTAATATGTGACATGATAATCCTCCAAAATTTCTTCTTTTCTATCATAACGCTTACCTTCGATTTTTTCAAGCTTTTTTATTGAATTTGCCCAATTTTTATCAGAATTCAAACGTTTGCGTAAATTTGCTAAAATATAAAAAATCTGAAAGGACGAATAAAAACGGCTAGAGACTCTAATCGTTACAATTCATTTAATAAATACTCAAATAATTCTAAATTGCCGTCTTCTTCATTGACCAGGAACTCTGGGTGCCACTGCAAACCGATAATGCGATGCTCATCGATAGACTCAATCGCTTCGATGGTCTGGTCTCTTGGATCAATAGCAGTTACACGGAAATTAGGTGCCAGGTCTTTGATGCTTTGACGATGAACTGAATTGACTTGACTTTCTTTGCCAAATAACTTAGCCACCACGCTTCCTTCTACTGTCTCAATAGTATGAGATGTTCCAAAAGGCAAGCCTTGCCAGTGACCTTCAATTTCTTGGTGGAGAGTGCCGCCAAAAGCAACATTGACTAGCTGGACCCCACGACAGATTGCCATAATTGGTTTATTCTGACGGAGCGCTTCTTTCAGGAGAGCTAGTTCAAACTCATCGCGTACAAGGTTGTAATCATCGCTCTCAATGGTCTTTTTCTCTCCATAAAACTGAGGATGGACATTTTGCCCACCTGTCAAGATGAGTTTGTCAATCATTTCCACATAATCGCGAACAATGGACTCATCCCCTACAGGAATTACTAAAGGAAGACCACCGACTTGACGAATGCTCTCTGCAAATTTACAGGATACAGATGAGTGGATGTTTTTCCCTTCTGCATCTACAGGACATAGGTTTGCAGCAACTCCTACAACCGTTCTAGCCATGATGTGTCTCCTTTCGATTTTCTTGCGACAGTCTTATCTTATCACTCCAACCCTTTCCTGTCTAATATGTTTTTTTAAAGACCGTGATAAGTATTTTTTATGGATAAGAAAAAGCTGCCCAATGAGGACAACTTCTTTTTTATTCGAAGACAAATTGATTGTGATACAGTTCTGAGTAGAAACCGCCGAATTTGAGCAACTCGTGATGATTTCCACGTTCAATGACTTCTCCATCTTTGAGGACAATAATCTGATCGGCATTGAGGATGGTCTTCAAACGATGGGCAATCACAAAACTGGTTCGTCCTGCTACTACTGCCTCCATGGCATGCTGAATCTTGCTTTCTGTTACGGTATCGACATTGGAAGTCGCTTCGTCTAAGATTAGGACTTGAGGATCTGTCATCAAGGTCCGAGCGATGGAAATCAATTGTTTCTGCCCAGTCGAGAAGATATTTTGCTCATCATCAATAAGGGTATCATACTTGTCAGGCAAGCTTTCGATATAGTCATGAATATGAGTTGCCTTGGCAGCTGCTTCGACCATTTCCTGACTGGCATCTGGCACACCAAAGCGGATATTGTCTCGGATCGTTCCACTAAACAAGACCGAATCCTGCAAGACAATCCCGACCTTGCTCCGCAGACTATCCAAGTCGTAGTCACGGATGTCTTTGCCATCAAAGGAAATACTACCTGCATCTACATCGTAGAAACGATTGATGAGGTTCATGATGGTCGTTTTCCCTGAGCCAGTCGGACCGACAACTGCTATCATCTGCCCCTTAGGAGCTGAAATGCTAACATCTTTCAAAATCGGCTTGTCGGGTAAATAAGAGAAATCAATATGACTGATTTCAACACCTTCTCGCAATTCCGTAAAGGAAGGTGCATTTTGTGGACGAATTTCTTCTTCTGCATCGAACATTTCTTGGATACGATCGGCCCCAGTAAAGGCCAACTGGAGGCTCCCCCAACTCGCAGCCACCTGGATAATCGGCTGGTAGTACTGCTGAGAAAATTGGGTAAACATGACAATCAAACCTAGGGCTGTCGTTGTTTCGATACTTGGATCGTTCAGCAAGACCGCTGAACCTGCAAAAATGACGATAGCCGTATTGACCAAACTCATCCCATTCATAACTGGAAAGAGGATACCTGAGAACATTCTCCCTTTAAAAGTTGCCTTGCGCACGCGCTCATTTTTCTCCACAAAGCCTGCTACGATGTCATCTTGAATTCCTTGTACGATAACAGCTTTCTGACCTGAAATACTTTCGTCCATGTAGGCATTGAGTTTCCCAACCTCTTTTTGCTGGAGATTGGTGTACTTGCGGGCCATCTTCACGATGAAGACCAACATGAGAAAGGCCACTGGGGTACTGGCTACTGTTATCAGGGCTAGCGTCACATTTTTTGAAAACATGACAAAAATCAAACCGATGTAAAGAGCAATATTGCTCATAACCTGAACTAGGCTTTCATTGAAGGCTTGAAGGATGTTGTCCAAGTCACTCGTGAAGCGAGAAAGGATGTCGCCATCCTGATGGCGGTCAAAGAAAGAAACCGTCAAACGAGAAAGTTTGCCAAAGAGGCCCTTACGCATCTCATTTGTCGACTCAGCAATCACACGGGTCATCAAGGTCATGTAAATCAAACTGGATACCACTAAGGCGAGGACAACCAGAGCTAGATTCAGCATCAAAGCTAACAAACTTTGCCAGGCTAGTTCGGAAGTTCCATTTTGATAAGCTAGAACTAGGTTAGCGAGCTCCGTGACTGCTTGGCCTGAAAAAACAGGAAAGAGGGCTTGGGCAATCGTCGCAACTGCAACCATCAGGATCACAATGACAAAGGAGAGCTTGTAGACTTTAAAATAATTCCAGAAAAATCGAACGGTTTTCATTTTATTCCTCCTTTCCCTTTTGTGTTTCGTAGATTTCGCGGTAGACGGCATTGTTAGCTACCAAGTCTGCATGCCGTCCTTCTCCAATCAAGCGCCCTTGGTCCAAGACCAAAATCTTGTCTGCATGGACGACTGAACTGATTTTTTGAGCGATGATAATGGTTGTTGTCCCTTTCAAATCTTTGTTCAAAGCCTCCTGTACGAGTCTTTCTGACTTTGCATCTAGGGCTGAAGTCGAATCGTCAAAAATCAGGATACGGGGATTGCTGACAATCCCACGGGCAATGGACATCCGTTGCTTTTGTCCACCAGAAAAGTTGGTGCCACGTTCTTCGACCTGACTCTCAAATTTGTTTTCCATGCGCCCGATAAATTCACTGGCTTGAGCAATCCGTGCTGCACGTTCCATTTCTGACACGCTGGCATTGCCTTTTCCTTGACGAAGATTATCTGCAATGGTCCCGCTAAAGAGAATAGCACGTTGCAAGACAATGGAAACTGTTTTACGTAAGGTTCCCTCGCTGACGTCTCGAATATCCTTGCCACCAATCTTGATAGATCCCTCCTGTGGATCAAAAAGTCGTGGAATTAACTGAGCTAGAGTGGACTTCCCTGCTCCAGTCGCACCAACCACACCGACCATCTGACCAGGCGCAATTTCAAAGGTCACATTCTTCAGCATAGGCTCATCGTCATTAGGATAGGTGAAGGTTACATTTTCAAAAGAGAGACTTCCTTCTAACTCTTCGTCCGGGAGATCTTTAAAGGTCATCGCTGGCTCGGTATCTAGAATTTCGCGGATACGACGCAAGGAAATCATAGCACGACTGACAGAATTTCCTAAAAATCCAACCATGATAATGGTAAAGATAATCTGGCTGAGATAGTTGATAAAGGAAGCAATCGAGCCCACTACAGATGGATCTGACTGAGCCATTCCGGCCACCAACCAGATAGAGAGGAAGACCGCTCCATAGCCGACTAGCATCATAACGGGTTCTATAACTGAGAAGGCATAACCGATATAAAGATTTTGGCCGAGAAGTTCATCTGAAACCTCGGTAAATTTGTCAAATTGTGCTTTTTCCTGTACAAAGGATTTAACTACGCGCACACCACGTAAATTTTCCTTGGCGATAGCATTGATCCGTTCAAGAAGGGTTTGAAACTTAGCAAATCGTGGCCCCATCATCCCCATCATGATGGCTGTTAGTGCAAAGATTAGGAGCACCATGAGGACAATCACCCACCAAAGTGACGTAAGAGTGTGAACCGCCAAGATAAAGGAACCGATAAAGAGAAGAGGGAGACGGAAGAGAATTTGAAAAGCCATCATCACCACATTCTGAATTTGATTTATATCATTAGTCATACGGACGACAAGGTTTCCGGCATTGAATTGCTCGATATTGGCATAAGAAAAGGTCTGAATCTTGCGAAAAGCGTCTTCCCGAAGGTCCGAAGACACTCCTTGAGCAATATAGGCTGCAAGTGTCACATTAATCCCACCTGCAACCAGACCAACTAGGGCTACCCCTATCAACCAAGCGCCAATACTATAAATCGCCTCATTTTGTCCGGCCAACAAAGCCTCTAACACCTCTTGCAAATAGCGCGGTTGCAAGAGAGAGCTCGCAACCATCAAGCCTGTCATCATTAGGGATGACAAGGCCTGCCATTTATAGGTTTTTATTTTTTTAATGAGCATATTTCCTCCTAATAAAATAGATAAAGGGAGCGACATCCTGCGTCAGCTCCTTCTCATTCGGTCATATTGATGCTATTCTAGCAAAAAAGAGAAATCTTGTCAAAGAAGTCTCCTTATTATAAATTAGTGCGCTTTCATATACAGGTGATGCATGAAAAGGCTTTTTATGGTAAAATGAAAGGAAGAACTCTTACAAGGAGGAAAAGATGAAGAAACAAACCATCGCTGTCTTGGGTCCTGGTTCTTGGGGGACCGCCCTTTCGCAGGTCCTAAACGACAATGGACACGAGGTTCGAATTTGGGGAAATATTTCTGACCAGATCGATGAAATCAATAACCAACATACAAACAAACGCTATTTCAAAGATATCCTACTCGACGAAAAAATCAAAGCCTATCATGATTTAGAAGAAACACTAAAAGATGTGGATGCTGTTTTATTTGTGGTCCCAACAAAAGTAACGAGACTGGTTGCCCAACAAGTAGCAAAGGTGCTCGATCACAAGGTTGTCATCATGCATGCCTCCAAAGGATTGGAACCAGATAGCCACAAACGTCTATCAACTATTCTTGAAGAGGAAATTCCAGCCGATCTCCGTAGTGAAGTCGTTGTTGTTTCAGGCCCCAGCCACGCTGAGGAAACTATTGTTCGGGATATTACCTTGATCACTGCAGCCTCTAAAGACCTCGAAACTGCTCAGTACGTCCAAAATCTCTTTAGCAATCACTACTTCCGTCTCTATACTAATACGGATGTTATCGGGGTTGAAACCGCTGGTGCTCTTAAAAACATCATTGCAGTTGGTGCAGGTGCATTACATGGACTAGGGTTTGGCGACAATGCCAAGGCAGCTATCATTGCCCGTGGCTTAGCTGAAATCACCCGTCTAGGGGTCGCTCTTGGAGCAAATCCTCTAACTTATAGCGGTCTTTCTGGAGTTGGGGATTTGATTGTAACGGGAACATCTGTCCACTCTCGTAACTGGAGGGCCGGTAATGCTCTCGGTCGCGGAGAATCTCTCGCAGATATTGAGGCTAATATGGGCATGGTCATCGAAGGAATCTCAACGACTCGAGCAGCTTACGAACTGGCTCAGGAATTGGGTGTCTACATGCCAATCACACAGGCTATTTACCGAGTTATCTATGAAGGTGTCAATATCAAAGAAGCAATCACTGACATCATGAGCAATGAATTTAAAGCAGAAAACGAATGGTCATAGACCTTTATAGAAAGGAACATTTATGAAACAAAAAGTCAGAAAAGCAGTCATCCCTGCCGCTGGATTGGGAACTCGTTTCCTCCCAGCCACTAAGGCCTTGGCCAAGGAAATGTTGCCAATCGTAGACAAACCAACTATCCAGTTTATCGTTGAAGAAGCACTCAAATCCGGAATAGAAGATATCTTGGTTGTTACTGGTAAGTCAAAACGTTCTATCGAGGATCACTTCGACTCAAACTTCGAATTGGAATACAACCTCAAAGAAAAAGGGAAAACAGATCTTTTGAAGCTAGTTGATGAAACAACTGGCATGCGTCTGCATTTTATCCGCCAAACTCATCCACGCGGTCTCGGAGATGCTGTTTTGCAAGCCAAGGCTTTCGTCGGAAATGAACCTTTTGTCGTGATGCTTGGAGATGACTTGATGGATATCACTAATGAAAAGGCTGTTCCGCTCACCAAACAACTCATGGATGACTATGAACGTACCCACGCGTCTACTATCGCTGTCATGCCAGTCCCTCACGATGAAGTATCTGCCTATGGAGTTATTGATCCACAAGGCGAAGGAAAAGATGGTCTTTACAGCGTTGAAACCTTCGTTGAAAAACCAGCGCCAGAGGATGCTCCTAGCGACCTTGCTATCATTGGGCGCTACCTCCTCACTCCTGAAATTTTCCAAATCCTCGAAAACCAAGCTCCAGGTGCAGGAAATGAAATTCAGCTGACAGATGCAATCGACACCCTCAATAAAACACAACGTGTATTTGCTCGTGAGTTCAAAGGGGCTCGTTACGATGTCGGAGACAAGTTCGGCTTTATGAAAACATCCATCGACTACGCTCTCAAACACCCACAAGTCAAAGACGACTTGAAAGACTACCTCATCCAACTTGGGAAAGAGTTAGCTAAGGGGGAATAGAAGAACAGTTCATATAAAAAAGAACTCGGATAGTTAATGTACTGACCCCAAAAAGTTAGACAAATAATTATTGAAAGGATTTAGTTCTGTACTGCACAGGACTAAGTCCTTT
>NZ_JALDUF010000012.1:0-13270 GCF_023109315.1 Streptococcus oralis | reverse complement strand
AAGATGTTGAAGGAAAAAAACTACAAGGTTTAATTTCAGATGCTTTTAAGCAAATTGGTTTTTTAGTTGTTGGATTTGAATTCATTGAAAAACCTAAAAAAAGAAAACGAAACTTGCCTCCGTTTTGGGGAGGATATAAGATTTCTTTTGCGATAGTCGATACAGAAAAATATCAAGAAAAAATAGATTTACAAGACCCTAATAAAATGAAGGAGCTAAGTAAATATGGAGAAGCTTTAGAAAATAATAGTAAAAAGATAGAAATAGATTTGAGCTATGATGAATATGTTGCGGATAAAGATAGTTATGATTTAGAAGGGACAACTATTTATCTCTATAGTCCACTAATGATTGTCTATGAGAAAATAAGAGCATCCTGTCAGCAGCTTGACGATTACAAATTGGTTGGTGATAAAACACGTGCTCGAGATCTATATGATATCTATAAAACTTTAACAAATAAAGGACAAATTGATTTACGTGAAGCTGTTCTTAATCAAGACAATTTCTATATACTAGAAAATATTTTTC
This sequence comes from Streptococcus oralis, assembly GCF_023109315.1. Taxonomy (GTDB): domain Bacteria; phylum Bacillota; class Bacilli; order Lactobacillales; family Streptococcaceae; genus Streptococcus; species Streptococcus oralis_BS. The sequence continues at coordinate 12,739 of NZ_JALDUF010000012.1, read as the reverse complement.
AAGCAAAAGATGTGCCACTTGAACTTATGTTAAAATTAGATAGCAAAAAGACAGAATTAGCTGAAGATTACAAAGCAAAAGTTGTCCCTCAAATACCTGCTAAAGAAATTGAAGATTTTGAGTTTCTCTTTTCCTACAACGACCAATTATTCAAAGATTTATTTGAAAAATATCAAGATTATAAACGAAAATAATCAAATTTTAATTCTAAAAAAGCCAAAATAAAAAGTCTCATTATAAAATTGAGACTTTTTTGCTAGCATTTACTTCCAACTATATATCTTAAAAAAGAGGTAATTTTAGAACAATATTTTCTCCTATATCAAGTCAAAAAGAATTTAAAAGTTTAAATATAAAACTGGAAGTTTTTTACACACTTTTTCATCAATTACCCTACCAAAAAGACAGCAGGAAGCAAGTTTAAAAATTCTATTTTGTCCTATATTTTTTGGAAAACACTAGTTCCTCTTTCGACACCTTCTTTGATAGTTCCTGCAGCTTGATTGAATTTTTTCTTCTGTTGTCATAATGTAGACTCCTTTTTTATCCTGATTTAGTTTCTTGCGGCCATCAGTGAGTGCTAAATAAAAAAACAGACACTTGTTTAAGGCTTTATAAGCCCGTATTTGCCCCTTAGATCGTCAAAGGTAGAAATATTCGACTTTTTTGCTAAAGGCCCCTTAGCGGCCAAAATAAGAGCTTTAATGGTGTCTTAAATTTTAAGCTGTCTTGAAAACCGTAAAAAGTCCCATTTTTTCATGATACGATCATAGATGTAGAAGCGCGCTCTACAAATTTATCTAAAAAGGAGGATGTCAAGATGGATATTATTTTTAATATCTTACTTGCTATTGAAGTGGAGATTTTGGTCCATTATATTTGCAAGTGGTTAGATAGAAAATAGTGAACTGAGTGAAAGATTTTTTTATTTTTAAAAAATAAAATATAGATTTTTTTCTTAAGAAGATACTTTCTAATTTACTTTTTGACATACTTTATATTACTTTATATTACTTTGTCGACCTTATAAAATCAGCAATATCAAGGGGTTGCAGATAAATAATTGACTATTTTGTACCCCATTAATGACTATTTTGTACCCCATTAATGACTATTTTGTACCCCATTAATGACTATTTTGTACCCTATTAATGACTATTTTGTACCCTATTATTGACTATAAAATTAAAAATTGATAGAATATAACATAATAGGAAACATAGTAAAAGGTAAACAAGATGGTATCAAATAGAAAATCCAGTAAAATCTATGAAGAACTAGCTTCTCGTCAAAATTATTTAGTTGTCCAGGCGAATGACTTGGCCAAAGCTTTTGGTAATTTAAAAGCTTTTGAACACAAGGTTTTAGACTACTGTTTTTCATCTGTAACGAAAGATAGTAGAGTTGGTGATGTCTTTACGGTTCATAGCCTTGACATTATGAAGCACTTTGGCTTAACTAAAAACGGTCAGAATTATAGACGGATTGCAGAAGCTTTTTCGAGACTTAACGAGAATACAGCCCTATATATCCCTGAAACATTGCCTGATGGCAGACGTTCAATAATCATGACTCAACTTTTCAGCAGAATAAGATTTATCGAGGATGGCCTTGTAGAGTTCAAATTCTCTGAAGATGCGGGACCCTTAGTTTTTGAGTTGAAAAGAAACTACTACTCTTTCCATTTGGATGAGTTAGGAAATGTGAAATCAAAGTATTCTTTGATCTTGATGAAACTTTGGGAAGCATATCGCTTAGGAAATCGAGAATATACAACCATTAAGGGAAGTTTAGAGGAATGGCAAGATTGGTTCTTGGGTGAAGAGAAGTCATGGCCTGCAGGTTTGTTTAAGAGAAATGCTCTCATGGTGGCATGCGAAGAATTAGAAATGAAATTCAATGCTGATATAGATTTAACAACTGTAAAAAAAGGACGAAAAGTTGTCGGGTATGAGATGGTGATTAGGGATAGACGGAAGCCAACCACTGCAGAGGTAATCATAGAGGCAGAGAAAGCATCATATCAGACAGACATCTACGAATTTTTGTAATTTGAACTTATATTAAGAGTTGGGGCTTGCGTATGCAGCCCTTTTTCTTTGAGAAAGATAGAGATTAAAAAAGAGTTTATTAACTCATTGGTGCCACTAGCTTTATAGCAATATTGCACTGAGGTGGTTAATTATTTTCTAGGCTGAGAAACATCTTGTGTAAAAAATGTTGTTGTAACTCCTTGATATTACTTGATTTATAACGAAATAGGAATGAGGTGGTTAATCGTTTTTTTGACTGAGAAACATCTTAGGTAAAAAATGTTACTGTAATCCCTTGATGCTGCTTGGTTTACAACGAAATAGGAATGAGGTGGTTAATGGTTTTTTAGGTCGAGAAACATAGTGGTTCAAAAGAAGAACCGAAAACCCACGTCCCTGTAAGTATAGAGTCGATTTTAAAACAACGTGACTTTATAGGGGTATTACCTCTACTTTCACTATGTTTTAGAATATGATTAAAATTTGAACTATAAATTGAACGTGCTGTAGCTGCTAAAAATGAGTTGATTTTTGAGAAGAAACCGTTTTCGGCTATCATAGTCCGTTTTGGGCTATGATAGCTTTGAATGTGAAATGAGGCGTGATAAAATATATATAAGAAACAAAAAAGGGGCATACAATCAATGAAAAAATTATAAAAAGAGTACATAGCAGTTATACATCATAATAGTGATTTGCCAGACCATTTCTACTTAGGCACTTTATCTAAGAATGAAGTAAAAATTGTTTTTGGAATATTAGAGATAATACATAATAGATACTCACAAGAGAGCGTAACTATCTCATATTCAGATATTGCAGCTATATCAGAATATGCAACTGAACTTTACGAGAATAATACTAATAATCAGTTTGAATGTTTTATAGAGAGTATTCAAACCAAACTCAGAGTAGTCTCATATAAACAGTTTTTAGGGCCCGATGGAAAAAGGGATCGTGCCTTTTATGATTATCCCATTTTCCCGCAATTTGAAGTGAATAACCTCGATCAAGAATTAACACTTTATATATCAGAAACAGTCTATCAACTTGAAATAAAAAAGGACAAAAATGGGAATATTATCGAGAAGGAAAGAAGAATTGCTGATTTATTTAGCAAAGAAGACTGGTCTGAAATACAGGTATATGAAAAGTGAAAGAAGGATACTTGATAAAAATAGAGAAGAGAAAATGATTTATGAACGCTAAAAGAAAACAAAGAAAAAGCAAAGAAAAAATAGAGCATATTCCAAAAGATGTGGTGGCTTATTATTTACCAAACCCCAATAGTGAAAAGAGGATATATTTTACAAGAGATACAATCTTACTCATGTATCATTTAATTCGCTTAAGGTATTTTTCAAGAGAAATGATACTGGATCAGTATTACATCCTGACAGGAAAAGAGTTGAACAACAAAACCCTCTACTCCTTCATTGGTAATAGCAGAATGCCACTAAGCCACTTTGAAGACAATTATAGAATAGGTAAGACTAAGTTTCTATATGTTCCTAAGTATTTTGCTGACTGGTTGTTAGATATCATTCATGAAATACCAGGTCTTACTGAGCTGACAAAGGTAACAGAGTTTAAAGGTTCGCATTATAGCCTCAAGACAAACAAAATGATTGGTGGTAAAGATGGTATCAGAAAAATACATCTACATGATTATCATACAAGAAGGTTGGCTCTGAAAATCGGTAGACGAATCGTTGAACAGTGCACAGATTTATCACCCAGAGAATTGAACATCACTTACTTTTTTCCGTTTAACCGAAAACTTATTTCACTTGTCCCAGATGCAGTGATCTTTGTTCGAGGCCAGAGGTATTTAATTGAGTATGACAGGAATACAGAGCCTCACTTCAAGCTGCTTGGGAAGATAATGGGATACTTTCAAATGAAATATTATCGAGGAGATACAATTTTCTTTGTATTTGATAATATTTCAGAGCCAAAAGATAATCGTCTGCATGTACGCATTGTGAATTTTATTGACAATTTATATACCGTACCTTTTGGAAATAGTGGCTTTTCTTACTACGAGAAAACACAAGAGAATAACGTGACCTTGTTTGCATTACCAGAGGTCAATGCACTGTCTCAAATCACAGAGGCTATCATGCACGATATAGTGATTGATGAACGTCAAGAAAACGAAAGATTATTAGAGAAGTGTATAACAGAACGTATCATCCCTTACGATATTGTTTTGGTTGAGTTAGTAAAAGATAATGACAGTCCATTCTCTTTATTCTTGACCTACCTAGATGATTTTTACGACGAGGTAAAAATGCCCCTTGTGAAACTGAGTTATGGTGACGTTAGCAACCATGACTATTTTGAAAAACTCTACGAGAGATACAAGGACGAGTACGAAAGAGTTGGCTTAGTATTCTCTTCAGAGATTACAAAACAATACTACCAGATACCTCACAATGATTTTCTCATGAGCCTTTATATCCGATAATGAAAGTAAAAAGAGAGTACTATTTAAGTCTCTCTTTTTTATTGAAAAATTGAATTAAAAATAACAAAAGGTGGGGGTTTTGTGTTAAAAGTAGTAGAAAAGGTGGGGAAGGTAGCAGAAATGTAGGGTTTTGCATGTAAAAAATAGGTAAAAGTAGCGGAAATGTAGGGTTTTTGGTCTAAAAATGGTAGAAAATTAGTAGCAGAACTACCAAAACATAAAAAGTTCGGAATATATGAGAAAAAAGTGCATGAATTTGGCTGCATCTTACTTTTCTCTTTGGATTAGATCCAAAAAATCCTTGTTTTTCTCAAGTAGAATGCACGAATGAGTCTGTTTTAAAATGGCTGCGGATAAAGCTTTTCCAAAAACACTCTCTATCCAACTTATTATTCCTGATATTTTTGGAGCAGTTAGTGATCTTCTTTTGAAGTCGAGAAATAGAGAATCACTAGTATTAGTAGTTACCGATTTCTCTCTTTCTTTGATGTACGGTGAGATATAGTGGATAAATTCACTTAAAATCGGTTTCTTAATCCGTTCACCTTTAGGAGATGTAACTGTTAGCGTCTGTTTGTGTAAGTCAATATCTCTATAAGTAGTTTGCGCTAATTGTTCAATATCAACTCCGGTTCCGGCAATTAGAGCGATGATTGCTAAATCTCTGTCTTTATTTTTCAGCAACTTAGATGAGCCTTCTTCTTCATCAAGGAAGAAGTCATAGGGACTCATAGGTTTCTCATTCTTATCAATTTCATCAAAAAAGTATAGCATAGATGGCAAATCATAATGAACTACTCGTACTGTGTTCCCTGCTCCTCTTTTTGATGAAAAAATAGAAAGTATGCCATACTCATTGATCCACTCGTTCATAACATTGCGGTAGAAGTATGGGGCTTTTCTATCACCTGAGAAGGATACAACAGTGTAGTAGTTCCAGAATGAGTTTAAGACACTAATAAATCGTTTTTTACCGTCTGGTTTTAGCTCTAAAGAGTTGACATAATCTGCAACAACTTCTACAGGTGTTTGCTCTAAATCATCCATGGTTAATTCATTAGTAGCCTTTTTAAGATGGTCATTCGCGTAGAAATCAAGGAATTTTTTCAAGCTATTTAACTTACGGTAGTTGTATAAGTCTTTTGTATTTGTAGTAAAAAAATAATTTACATATAATCGAACGGCAGGAGACCAAAAAACCTCTAATCCGTCATATTTTTTCTCTAATTTTGTCATGATTTCACCTTGTAATTTTATCTATTACTAGAGTAACAGAAAATCATGGGCAAATCAAAGTATGATAGGGAAAACTTGATTCGAGCCATCGAGAAGCCGAGTTTCTAGTTTAATAGGCTACAAATTTTACAGATAAAAAAGCATCTCGTTTACACGAAATGCTCTTTTCTAGTTGTTGGTTACAATTAGCTTATTTTTTTTGCATAGAACACTTGTAAGCGCCCTGTATTTTCAATATAGTTCCCAACACCGTTGTATTTTTCTTGGGCTACCTTGTTTATCATTTGAAAAGTATTCAATTCATCCAAGCTAATTTCTCTGATATTTTTAAGTCTCAACCAGTGATAATCTTGATCGTCCGCAAAAAGGCTTGGAGCATACTCAGCAGCATCCAAAGGAGCTGATTTTTTATTAAAATATTGGTAAAGTACCAAATCAGCAATATAAGTAAATTCCTTACTCACAAGCAATACTGTACTTACTTTCGTGAGTTTTTTAGGGTCCATTCTGTTACTTGTGCTGAAGTATACAGAACCTACTTCGTTAGCTTTCTCTAAGTGAGCATCCAGTACCTCTTTTGCCGAGCAAATATCAATCCCTACGACAGGGAGAGCAACGCTATACGTAACCGCCATAATTTAGACCTCCGGTAAATAAATATTTATTTGTAGATATGCTAGCAAAACCAATTAAGAGCGAGTTTGATTAGTATCACCCTATAAACTAGCCTATGCTAGTAGCTACTACTTATGTACTAGTATATACCTATCTAGAAAAAAAGTCAAGTGATTTTATTGTTTAGCTAAAAATTGAAATGAAAAAATTGGTGACAGTGATTTTTCTAAAAAAAAAGGGCGAATTTGCCCTTTTTTTTAACGACGAGATGCGGATGCATACCAAGCAATTCCAAATCCTACAACAATACCCAATGCAAACATTTGATATCTCCTTTCTCTTTTTTTTATAATGAAAGTTTCATATTTTATTAACGAAGACGCGTGTATAGATAAATTCCGTATGCAACACCTAATAGAAATGGCATATTACTTTCCTCCTTATGTTTTTATTTAATTAATTTTTATTTCACAATTTAACGGAAATACAAATACCAGATAATGGGTAGCAATAAAAGTGGCATATTTTTCTCCTTTCTCCTTGTTATTAATGTTATATAAAATTAATGTAGAAATCTGCGCCCGAGGCGCCTCCTCCACCTAATTATATTCATTTTCCCTCCTATCCTATACTTTTAGCAGTGACAGTTTATGAAGTTTATCGATGGTTAGTTTTCGAAGTTTTGGTCTTTTTGTATTTTTGAGAGCCCAATAACTTAGCCCAAATAATCCAACAATCCATAAAAGAGATACGATTAAACTATCAAAATTTAATTTAAAATCAGCTTTATTAAAGAAATCAACATAAATACCTAAGAAAGTTGTATCCATAAAATTCTTAATTTCTGAACTAACTTGTGAAAACATTGGTAAGAATGATAAAGCTAACATGGGAATTAAACCATACACTTGAGCCTGTGTTTGTGTTTCTGATATAGAGCCAATAACTAAATTCAGAAGTATAGTACATAAGGCTACTAACGAAACTACAGCAAGATATACAGGGTAATCTGTTCCAAAATCAAATTCAACCATTATAGGGAAGGCAATAATTGCTGCTGAGGCAAAGATTACAGGATAAAATAGAACAGAAACAAGATATTCTCCACGGCGAACCCCACTTAAAACAAGAGTTTTAAAAATTCTTTTCTCTTTTTCTTCTGCAATCGAACTTGAAATCATTGAACCTGAAGAGAATGAGAAGGCCATTGTTAAACTACTATATAGCAATGTTTTCCCTTGAGTTCCATCAGTATTCATGAAATTTTGGAAAAGCAGAACTAGAAAGAACGGGAATATTACCTGTACTAAAGTGTTTTTGTTATTCAATAATACTTGTGTCCTCAACCAAATAAGGGCTAAAATTCGTTTAAGCATCTAATTTTTCTCCTGTCAATTTAATAAAAATATCTTCAAGTGTTGGTTCACATGAGTGAATCATCATAATTTTTTGGTAGTTCTCTTCTTTCAAGGCCTCGAAGTTGATTATTTCTCTACTTGTATCGCTATAAGTAAGTTCGACTTTCTTTTCCGTGTTATATTTTTGGATGATATCTTTAGGGCTTCCCTGCTCAACAAGATGACCTTTATTCAAAAGAGCCAAATCATCGCATAAAAGAGTTGCCTCATTCATATCATGAGTGGTTAAAAAGATTGTTGTTCCTTTTTCTTTCAATTCTTGTAATAGTTTATGAATTTTCTTTGATGTAGTAGGATCTAATCCACTCGTAGGCTCATCTAAAAATAATACCTTAGGATAGTTGATTAAGGCACGAGCTAAAAGCATTCGTTGACGCATGCCTGTAGAAAGTTTTTCAGCTGGAGTATCTTTGCTATCATACAGATCAACTTGTTTGAGAATTTCCTCAATTCGATTTGTTGAAGTATCATATAGTTTTGCGAAAAATAGCAAATTTTTGTACAAGCTCAATTTTTCATAGTAACCGCTTGTATCTCCCACTAAGCCTAACTCTTCAAAATCTGAAGGGAGCAATTTTTGAGAATCTTTACCCAACAATTCTGTCTTTCCGCTATTAGCAGGTAGCTGTCCTGTCAAGATATTGATCATTGTTGTTTTTCCTGAACCAGACGGACCTAGGAATCCAAAAATCTCTCCTTCATTTACTACAAAACTAATATTGTTTAAAGCAACTTTATCTTCAAAACTTTTAGTAACTCTCTCTACTTTAATCATCTTTCAGCCTCTTTCTCCTTTATTTTTTGAACCACAACCACCATAACATAGGCATTGGAATAAATATCATAGCATTTCCTTTCTAGTTTGTTATATCAATAACTTTTACTTTGCTCTTAAATTCTGGTGAGAGTTTAATTTCTTTAACCTCATTTGGAAGTAACAAAAGTAATTTAAATAGTTTGTCATCTATTGTCACTTTACATAACCTTCGACTGTCTAGACAGTTTTTTATTATTAAATAATTTGACTTAACTTCTTTTTCTTCTAAATAATAGTTAATATTTTCCATGTTATCTCCAAAACAAAATAGTGGCTGTAATAGTAGCTAATGCTGATAAAAACATACTATCTCCTTCTCTGTATTATTGTTATTCCTTACATTGTCTATTGTAATCCTCTACAATAAAAAACAACAGGACATCTTTGTCTACTGACATTTATGTCCTGTTGTTTCAGTTATTGAAAATAATATCTATTATGTACAAATCAAATGTTTGGGAAGTCTAGATTTTTTTCCTCTAAAACTTGGTTTTTAAATAAATTATCATTTAAAAACTCTGCTCCCATAATAGCTTTGTCGTAATACTGTAGGGCTTTTTCTTCATTTCCTTTACCATAGAGGTAATACTTTGCTTCTAAATAATCAACTGTGGGTTTTAAACTAGTGTCTCCTATTTCAATCATAATTTCTCTTAACATACTCAATATTTCAGGAATAAATTCATGATAATCAATATCGATTTGATAAAGAACTAATCCTATAAGTACCCTTTGCAATAGATGAGTATAACTGGCATCTTCGTAATTTGTTTGAGATACAATATTTAGACAAACTTTTTTTAAAGTTATTTCATCTCGTTCTGAATTAACAGCTAGAGACAAAAAATACAAGTACAACAGTAGTAAATCATTTGTCGAATATTCTGTTCGTAACATTGTTTGTTCAAAATATTCCTCAATTAAACCCTCTCCAAATTCGGCATTTTCAGAAACATATACATCATCAATAGCTTGTAGAACCTCAACTGCTATTTGTTCATCCTCAGGGAGTTGATCATAAAAACGTTCTTGAATGTCTTCAAAGATAGCTTCACGTTGGTGGATTTTTTCTTCATCTCCATGAATAGATTGACGAATCAATTTTGTTTTTAATTTTAAATATTCTTTAGGAACAATTAGCAATCGTTCATCAATTAACTGAGATATCGGAACTCCTAACACTTCAGCTATATAGTCTAGTTTTGCTAGGCTGGGCAAGTTGTTTCCTGTTTCAATTCTCCCTAACTGACGAACTGTTAGTTTTTTTTCATCCCCACAAAATGCTTCTCTACTTAGTTTTTTTTCAGTTCGTAATGTACGAATTCGCTTTCCTATATCTAAATTATTCATCTGTTGCCTCTGAAAAAATACATATATTTTAAAATAAAAGATATTACCTATACACCGTGCATTTTAACATATTTTCATTATAACACAAAAAATAGTTTGAGAATGAAATAAATTATATAATTTTTTAAACTTAATTTAGGATTATGTATTATCAAAATCATCCCATTTATATAGAAAAGCACTAGCATTGCAACTGGTTAAATATCTTTCAGGAAAATTGGTCTTTTTCGGAAAGTTGTTTTAATAAAACTGCGCATATCCTTGAGGCTCTAAGGGTTTTAGTGATATTTTACTTACGAAAAAATCTGAAAAATGCTCAGAATTGTCCTGTCAGCATCAAAAATGCGTGAAATTTGCATAATTAAAATAAATATCAGGGGAGTTATACAAAAAAACGACGATTTAAATTGTCGTTTTACTATGATAAATATGCAATCTTTTTTGAAAATACGTCTATTTATTTTTTATTGTAAAGTAAACCCAAGCGAATGAACAGAGGTTGTAAAAAGCAAATGAAAAAACTGTGAGGATGATAGCTCCTGTATCTAAATAACCCATTTCGAGACCTCTTTTCAAAAACAACAAGCCTGTAGTTTCGACAACGATCAAAAATAAAAATATATAAAAAATTTTCGCCCAAAACATAGTGTTACCCCTTTCTATTTATAAAGGTTATCTAATTGTTCTTTGAGGCTTTGTTTTTGATTTTCAAAGCTTGCCCGTTCTTCTTCAATTTCTTTTTTTACTTTAGCAAGCTCAGCTTCACCCTCCGGTGTTCCGAAAATGCCTAGACTTTTTTTGGTGATTTATTAAGAATTATAACCAAACATCAAAAAAAATAATAATGTAAAATCGGATCATCATTCATAAACTCCTTTAGTAAAGGGTGCGTTTCCAAAAGTGTAGTTAGTCCAGAAATGAATTCTCACTCCCAAAACTTCCACCATCTCTTCGTTTTCTGTTCAATCAGCAACTGATTATCTTTTTGAGTTGCCAAAATAATCGTATGCAGTTGCTCAATTTGCTTCTTGTAGTCGTCTATTTGAGTTTTAAGGTCTGATATACGATCATCTTTCTCTTGTAATACATTTGTATTATCTACGTAATCGATTGTATTATTCTCTTGGAAGAGTATTTTTCTAGCATATGAACTGATCGAATCTCCAAATTCTGTAGCTCTTTCCTTTAATTCTTCTTTTTCTCCAACGCTCATCCTGATGTTTAGGACAGTCATTTTTTCAGTCAAAACTTTCACCCCGTTAGCTAATATAATACATATTATAACACACAGTATTATTAAATAATACAAGAAAAACTGAGTTTTTGACTAAATTTCTTTGCGAAAAATTAGTATTTTTTGGAAATGTTGTGAACGCTTCTTGGATAGAACACTCCTAACTCTTTATCTTTATTAGGGTATATCATTTGATAGTCTAGATAAAAAGTCAAATTATTGCGAGGGTCATTCTGGTATCGTTTAAGCTCAGATTTATATTCATATTTTGCATTCCTTAAGTAAAATGCAAGTGATTTATAGTATGGATAAGAATAATTAAATTTTTCTAGATATTCCCAAATCTTTCTGACATTTATATTTTTAGCTCGAATAAATGCATCAAGAATTTCAGAAACGCCCCCGCTATACCCAGGTCTTACCATAGCATCGATTAGTGTTCTCTCAACATTTGTTGTTTTAATAGGCTTTGAAAACCCAACAACTTCCTTAGTTATAACTCCTGTATTGTGAGTACTTTTCGAATTTAGAACATGCACTTTATAAGATGTTCCGTCATATTCAAAAGAGTAGATCATATTTGTTCGTCTCATACTTTTGGAGAAGGCATAATCGATACGTCCTTGAGTTATAGCCAGTCTATCACCTAAAGTAGAGCGTTTTTGGGATTGTTCTTTGTTAATATATATGTCTTTAGGGCTATTAATAGTTAGATCATGAACGTACATAGCACTATAATGAGATAGAAATGAACGAGATAATAACGATAAAGCAATTTCGTAAGGAGAAACGTATATATCTGAGGTTATATAGCGAATAACATAATCCCCTTTGTATTCGTTCATAATTTTAACTGGTTTAAAAAGTTTTAGTTTATCAATAATAATATCAGTAAACTTATTAAGGGTAGCTCTAGACTTAAGTTTTCCTTCTTCTTTTAATTTCTGAATAATTTGAATGATAGAGGTCCTATTTAAAATATTTCCAAATTCTTTTTTAGATTTTTGAACAATTTCATCAGAATATTTTATTAAACCATAAGTATCTTTTTTGATTTGATGTTTGATTAATATTTTCTCAATTTCATTGTCTGTAAGGACCATTACTATTATCCCTCCAATATACTAGTTAAGATTTTACCACTAAGGTATGGTATATATACCATACCTTAAGTATGTTTTAATTTATTTAAAAGCTATGGTATATATACCATAGCTTTAGTATAGCAGTTTAAAAAATAAAAAACAAGAAATTAAGATCGATCGCAAGTTATACATGGTATAATAAACTAACAACACTAGTAATATGATAGAGGTACTTATGAAACCAGATGATATTAGAAACACCATTTTAAAAGCAATTTTTTCAGATAGTGATCTGAAGGAAAATCTAGTTCTAAAAGGTGGTACTGCTTTAAAGCTGCACAATATAACTGATCGCTCATCTCAGGATTTAGACTTTTCAATTGAAGAATCTATAAGATATGATAAAGATGTTGAAGGAAAAAAACTACAAGGTTTAATTTCAGATGCTTTTAAGCAAATTGGTTTTTTAGTTGTTGGATTT
>NZ_JALDUF010000011.1:0-37021 GCF_023109315.1 Streptococcus oralis | reverse complement strand
CTGTGCAGTACAGAACTAAATCCTTTCAATAATTATTTGTCTAACTTTTTGGGGTCAGTACAAATTCATTTTCAGGAGTTCTTTTTATCTCTTTTACATAGAATAATTTGGTGCCTCATTAGTAATTTGTACATCATGAGGGTGGCTTTCTTTCAAACCAGCACCAGACATTTCAATAAATTGAGCATTATCGTGTAGTTCTTTAAGGTTAGCTGCACCACAGTAACCCATACCAGAGCGGATACCACCAATCATTTGGAAGACAATATCAGCTGCCGCTCCTTTATAAGCAACACGACCTTCAATTCCTTCTGGAACAAGTTTGTTTGCTTCATTGACAGAACCTTGGAAGTAACGATCGCTTGAACCTTTCTTCATTGCTGCGATTGATCCCATACCACGGTAAGTCTTGAATTTACGTCCTTGGAAGATTTCAGTTTCACCTGGTGCTTCGTCTGTTCCAGCAAACATTGATCCAAGCATAACAGCATTTCCACCTGCAGCAAGGGCTTTTACAATATCTCCAGAATACTTGATTCCACCGTCAGCAATGATCGTTTTTCCATATTCACGCGCAACAGCTGCAGCATCATAGATTGCTGTCACTTGTGGTACACCAACACCTGCAATCACACGAGTGGTACAGATAGAACCTGGTCCAATTCCAACTTTGACAACATCTACACCTGCTTCGTAAAGAGCACGCGCTCCCTCAGCAGTAGCAATATTTCCAGCAATCAAAGTACGATCTGGGAAGTGAGCACGAATCTCAGCAATTTTACGCAAGACACCTGCAGAATGACCATGTGCAGTATCAATAACAATCGCATCCGCCCCTGCCTCAAAAAGTGCCTCTGCACGTTCAAATGTATCTGAAGTAACACCTACTGCACCTGCAACTAGAAGACGACCAAACTCATCTTTAGCAGCATTTGGAAACTCAATAACCTTTTCAATATCTTTGATAGTAATCAAACCAGAAAGACGACCTTCTTCATCTACTAAAGGAAGTTTTTCAATACGGTGTTCTTGAAGAATGCTCTCAGCTGTTGCAAGATCTGTACCCACAGGAGCAGTGACAAGATTTTCACTGGTCATATGGTTTGAGATTGGCTGGTTATAATCTGAAATAAAGCGAAGATCTCGGTTTGTTAGAATACCAACCAATTTACGATTTTCAAGTGTCTCCACAACTGGAACACCACTGATACGGTAACGTCCCATCAGTTCATCTGCTTCAGCAATGGTATGTTCTGGAGTCAAGAAGAATGGATCAATAATAACACCATTTTCAGAACGTTTTACCTTGCGAACTTCATCTGCCTGTTGCGCAATAGACATATTTTTATGAATTACTCCAAGACCACCCGCACGAGCAATGGCAATAGCCATTTGACTTTCTGTGACTGTATCCATGGCGGCTGTTATAATTGGGATATTTAAAGTCAAATTATCTGCCAATTTTGTTGTTAAATCTGCATCATTAGGCAACACATGACTTTCTGCTGGAATGAGCAATACATCATCAAAGGTAAAACCTTTTTTTAAAAATTTAGTATCCCAATTAGACATTGAAGTTTCCTCTTTTCTTTCTTTTTGAGCTTGACTCTTTTTGTATTGTATCTATCATACCATTCTATGAAAATTTGTCAATTATATTTATGGTAGAAATCATAAAAAAACTATCCCTGAGATCCTATGGAAGAGATAGTTTTACGATTCATATTTTATCTATTATTTAAAATAATTTAGTCCCATTGCTCCCTTAACTTCAGATAGAGTTTGCCCCGCAACCTCACGAGCTTTTTCGCTTCCTTTTTGAAGCATATTATACACTTCTCCCATATCCTGAGCAAATTCGATACGGCGCTTACGAATAGGACCAAGTTCGCGTTCTAATATTTCAAGTAGATAACGTTTCGTCTTCACATCACCAAGACCACCACGTTGATAATATTCTTTCATATTCGCAATTTCTTGAGCATCTTCTGGACGACCAAACACATCTAGATAATGGAAAACCATGTTTCCTTCAATCTTACCTGGATCCTCCACTCGAATATGGTTTGGATCAGTATACATGCTCATGACTTTTTTACGCAAAGTATCCGCATCATCTGCTAGATAAATACCATTATTAAGGGATTTAGACATTTTAGCATTTCCATCTAGACCAGGCAAACGTCCTGCCCTCTCATTTTCTGGATAAATACCTTCCGGTTCCACCAAAACATCACAGTTGTATGCGTTGTTAAAAGAACGAACAATTTCACGAGTTTGCTCAATCATTGGTTTCTGATCTGTCCCAACAGGAACATAATTAGCCTTAAAGGCAGTAATATCTGCTGCTTGCGCAATCGGATAAACCAAAAATCCTGTCGGAATACTTTCTCCAAACCCTTTTTGAGCAATCTCTGTTTTCACCGTAGGATTGCGCTCCAAACGAGCTAGTGAAACCAAATTCATATAGTACATAGATAGTTCAGCCAACTCTGGAATCTGGCTTTGAATAAAGATAGTTGATTTGCTTGGATCCAATCCAACTGCTAGATAATCCAAGGCAACATTCCCAATTGATTCTACAATCGTTTGAGGATCTTTGGCGTGATCTGTCAATGCTTGTTGGTCCGCCAAAAAAACAAACATCTCATACTTGTCTTCTTCCTGCAGTAATACTCTATTTTTGAGACTTCCAACATAATGTCCAATATGCAATTTCCCTGTTGGGCGATCTCCTGTTAAAATAATGGGTTTCGTCATTTTTTTCTCCTTCGAAATGGTCTCTTCAATTATAGCATTTTTTTGTTAAAATAACAGAAAATTTTTTAAATCAAATAGCCAATACGCTGTAAACAAAGTTGTAAATTTAATTGACATAAAATTGACAAACAAAAATTTGAATATTTCTCTCTTTTCTAGTAGAATAAATGTATTACATATTATAGGAGAAAAACATTGCTTACAGTATCTGATGTTTCACTACGTTTTAGTGATCGCAAACTTTTTGATGATGTCAATATCAAATTTACAGAAGGAAATACATACGGATTAATTGGTGCTAATGGTGCTGGGAAGTCTACATTCTTAAAAATCTTGGCTGGTGATATTGAGCCAACAACTGGTCACATCTCTCTTGGTCCAGATGAACGTCTCTCTGTTCTCCGTCAAAATCATTTTGACTATGAAGATGAGCGTGTCATTGATGTCGTCATTATGGGAAATGAAAAACTTTATAGCATCATGAAGGAGAAAGATGCTATTTATATGAAGGAAGATTTTTCCGATGAAGATGGTGTTCGTGCAGCCGAACTCGAAGGTGAATTTGCCGAACTTGGAGGTTGGGAGGCAGAAAGTGAAGCGTCTCAATTACTTCAAAACCTAAACATTCCAGAAGAATTGCACTATCAAAACATGAGCGAATTGGCCAATGGTGACAAGGTGAAGGTTCTCCTTGCTAAAGCTCTATTTGGTAAACCAGACGTCCTTCTTTTGGACGAGCCAACCAACGGTTTGGATATCCAGTCTATTACTTGGCTAGAAGACTTCTTGATTGACTTTGATAACACCGTTATCGTTGTATCCCATGACCGCCACTTCTTAAACAAAGTATGTACTCATATGGCCGACCTTGACTTTGGAAAAATCAAACTCTATGTCGGAAACTACGACTTCTGGAAGGAATCTTCTGAGCTTGCTGCTAAATTGCTAGCAGACCGTAATGCCAAGGCAGAAGAAAAAATTAAGCAATTGCAAGAATTCGTTGCTCGCTTCTCTGCCAACGCTTCTAAGTCAAGACAAGCAACGTCTCGTAAAAAAATGCTTGACAAGATTGAATTAGAAGAGATTGTGCCATCTAGTCGTAAATATCCATTTATCAACTTTAAAGCAGAACGTGAAATTGGTAATGATCTCTTGACAGTAGAAAATCTAACTGTAAAGATTGATGGCGAAACTATTCTAGACAATATTAGTTTCATCTTGCGTCCAGGTGATAAGACAGCTCTTATTGGACAAAATGACATCCAAACGACTGCATTAATTCGTGCAATTATGGGTGACATCGACTATGAAGGAACTGTCAAGTGGGGAGTTACTACTAGCCGTTCTTACTTGCCAAAAGACAACTCAGCTGATTTTGCAGGAGGAGAGTCAATCCTTGACTGGTTGCGTCAATTTGCAAGTAAAGAAGAAGATGACAATACCTTTCTACGTGGTTTCCTTGGTCGTATGCTCTTTTCTGGAGATGAGGTTAACAAACCTGTAAACGTCTTGTCAGGGGGAGAAAAAGTACGTGTCATGCTTTCAAAACTCATGCTCTTGAAATCAAATGTCCTTGTCCTTGATGATCCAACCAATCACTTGGACTTGGAATCTATCTCAAGCTTGAACGATGGATTGAAAAACTTTAAAGAATCAATCATCTTTGCCAGTCATGACCACGAGTTTATCCAAACTTTGGCAAACCACATCATTGTTTTGTCTAAGAATGGCGTCATTGATCGTATTGATGAAACCTATGATGAATTCCTAGAAAATGCAGAAGTACAAGCAAAAGTTAAAGAACTTTGGAAAGACTAAATAAGACTTCAAAACTCAGTTGGGGTAACCAACTGAGTTTTCTATCATTCTACGAGGTAACATGAAATCATTTTTTAAAACATATTGGACCTATTTTGTTTCTTTCATCATTCCTTTAGTAATTATGACTGGAGTATACCTAACTCAAGGTATCTACTGGAATAGCGATGTATCTCCACTATTAGGAGACGGTTTCCATCAATACGTTATTTTTGATGTAGCTTTACGAAATATTCTACATGGAAATGGCAGTTTATTTTACACCTTTACAAGTGGCCTCGGACTGAATTTCTATGCTCTATCTAGTTATTACTTAGGTAGTTTTCTTTCACCCCTGGTTTACTTTTTTAATCTGTCAAATATGCCAGATGCTGTCTATCTGACCACTCTCTTAAAATTTGGGTTGATTGGTCTGTCAACCTTCTTTAGTTTGAATAGATTATTTAAAGATATCCCAAAATTTTTAAAACTTACCTTATCTACTTCCTATGCTTTAATGAGCTTCACTGTCAGTCAGTTAGAGATAAAAACTTGGCTAGATGTTTTTATCTTAATTCCTTTAATTATAACTGGTTTACACCTACTTATAACACAAAAGAAGCGCCTACTGTACTTTACAAGTCTGTCAATCTTGTTTATCCAAAATTATTATTTTGGATATATGACAGCATTGTTTCTTATTTTCTGGTATCTCTGCCAAATTTCTTGGGACTTTAAAACTAGAAAATCATCTTTTCTTGATTTTGTTGTTACCTCCTTTTTAGCAGGAATGGCTAGTTTGATTATGACTCTTCCTACATTGTTTGATTTACAAACTCATGGGGAGAAGTTAACT
The DNA here is from genome assembly GCF_023109315.1 of Streptococcus oralis. Classification (GTDB taxonomy): domain Bacteria; phylum Bacillota; class Bacilli; order Lactobacillales; family Streptococcaceae; genus Streptococcus; species Streptococcus oralis_BS. The sequence goes on along the minus strand of NZ_JALDUF010000011.1, from coordinate 31,608 downwards.
GTAATCACAAAAATAAAGACAGATAGTAGTTGGTATCTGGATATTTTCGCAAAACAATTCATTGGATCTTTTGATACAACTAAGTATGGATCTATACCAATGATTTTTGTTGGATTGCTTCCTTTTATTTTGACCATTCTATTTTTCACAATAAAATCCATTAAGTTTCACGTGAAACTTACCTATGCAATTTTCTTTACTTTTTTAATAACAAGCTTTTACATAGAAGCCCTCGATTTATTTTGGCAAGGGATGCATACCCCAAATATGTTTTTGCATCGCTATGCTTGGATTTTTTCCACTCTGTTAATTTATACTGCAGCAGAAGTCTTAAATCGTCTGAAAGAACTGAAGCTATGGAATCTATTTGTCTCACTTTTTCTGGTACTAACAGGATTTTTGGCTACTGTCTATTTTAAATCACACTATTCTTTTTTAACTGATTTGAATATCCTACTCACTCTTGAATTTCTTCTAGTTTATGCTCTTTTACTTCTTGCAGTCATTAGAAAATTTATCTCTGTAAATCTATTTGCAATTCTTTTGTCTTTATTTATAATAGCTGAGATAAGCTTAAATGCTTCATCTCAAATGGAAGGAATAGCTAAAGAATGGGCCTTTGCTTCTCGTAGCGCCTATAATAGAGATATCACTGCTATGGAATCCATTCTAAACCAAATTGACAATCCATTTACACGTACTGAAAAACTGCAAATTCAGACTGGAAATGACAGTATGAAATTTAACTACAATGGAATCTCTCAATTCTCATCTGTACGAAATCGTTCAACTAGCACTAGTTTGGACAAACTTGGATTCAAATCCTCTGGAACCAACCTCAATCTCCGTTATGCAAATAATAGTCTTTTAGCAGACAGTTTATTTGGAATCCAGTACAATATTTCTGAAACTTCGCTTGATAAGTATGGCTTTCAAGAGATCTATCAAAAGGATCATTTAACCTTATATAAAAATCAACTCTCTTTACCCATTGCCTTTGCTACTCAATCTATTTACACTGATGTAAACTTTAACAATCACACTCTAGATAATCAAGCTTTATTTATAAACCAGCTTGCTAATCTCAACTTAGATTATTTCTCCCAAATAACATATGATAAAACAGATAATTCTGAAGGTTTAACAAGTATCACAGGTTCTACGAATGAAGATGCCCAAATTGATTATCAAATTAAGGTTCCTCAAAATAGCCAAGTCTATCTCTCTTTTTCAAATCTTCATTTTACAAACGATAAGCAAAAGAAAGTTGACATCATTGTCAACGGTGAAAAAAAGTCTTTTACAACTGACAATACCTTTAACTTCTTTAATTTGGGTTATACTGAAGAACAAAAAACTTTCAATATCAGTGTTAGCTTCCCTGGAAATTCTCAGGTATCATTTGAATCTCCAGCCTTCTATCGTTTAGATACTCAGGCCCTAACTGAGGCAATCCAAAAAATTGAAGAACAACCTGTAGAAGTATCCACCTCTAAAAATAAAGTCTTTGCTACATATGAAGTAAAACAAGATACCTCTATTTTCTTCACTATTCCTTATGACAAAGGTTGGTCTGCATACCAAGATGGAAAAAAACTTGAAATTAAGCAGGCTCAAACTGGTTTTATGAAGGTTGATGTTCCAAAGGGAAAAGGTACCATTACACTTTCCTTTATCCCTAATGGTTTTGTTATTGGAGCAGCCTGCTCACTAACTGCCCTTCTTCTTTTTGGAATCTATAATCACAGACGAAATTTATCTAAGACAGAAAAAGATTGACCAATTCCTTGGCCAATCTTTTTAATCTTCTTCCATTTTCTTAGGTTGATAAGCTAGCATACCTAAAGCAGTAAAGAAAGCTAGTGTTATAATAAGGAAAATCACTTGGTGATGAATATTTCCTGTCATAGAGATTGTTTGTCGTAAACCTGATACAGAGTAACTCATTGGTAACCAAGGATTGACACCCTTAAAGAAATCATTTGTCAAAGCAAGTGGATAGGTCCCTGCACTTGATGCTAACTGTAATAAAAGTAAAATAAGAGAGAAGAAAGCTCCTATACGGCTATTCCAAGTTGTTAAAGCTGTAACCATAGACATGAAAGCTAAACTTGTGATTATAATTAGAATCAAGGTCCTCATCTCATGGTTCGCAGTCAATCCAATAAGATGGACACCTCCATAAACTAAAACACCTGCTAAGACAGCTATAATCCCATTTATTTCAGAGCGAGACTTCAACCAAGCCCAGCGGCTCTCTGGATGACGTCCAGAAGGCAACTTAGCAAAAATCATATTAGTAGATATAGCAGCAACAAAAAGAGCAACTGATATCATATAAGGAGCCATGGCAATCCCATTTACAGGAACTTGGTCATTATCTGTTTTTGAGAGAACTAGAGGATTAGATAATGTTTCTGCATTTTCAGATTCTGTTGATGCTGATTTGAGCTGATTATTAGCATTTCCTAATCCTTGTCCTAATGAACCAACTCCTGTCTGTAAATCTTCAAGACCAGAGGTTAAGCTTGTTCCACCATCTGCTAGTTTTCCAGCACCATCTGCAATCTTCATAGCGCCACTTCCTAGTTGAGATGCCGCAGAAAGTAACTGTGTTGATTTATCTGTTAATTGACCAGAGCCAAATTGTAATTTAGTGAGACCTGCTATTAGCTCTGGGCTCTTATTATTCAATTGAGCAGAACCAGATGACAAACTTTCTATACCTGATACTAATTCTGGAGCTTTTCCAGCTAACGCATCTACTCCAGCTGTCAAGGTTGATGTATTTTCTGTCAACTTACTGGATCCAGAAACTAATTGATCTAGACTAGTTGTTAAATTTTCATTCTTTTCACTTAGTTTATTAGCACCTATAGAAATAGTATCTAGTCCCTTAGTGTAGTTTACAACTCCTTTTTCAATTGACTGACTTCCAGGAACTAACTGATTGTCTACAGTAGTTTGTAATTTTGTAAATCCATTTGACAATGTTGTCAAGGAGCTAGATGCTACAGGTAAGAGTTGATTTGCTTTCGTCTGTACATCAGATAGATTGGTTACTTGTTGTTCTGAATTCTCTATACTTTCTTTCAATCCTCCTACTGTCGTTAAAATTGTTTTTGCTGACTCAATAGTAGAATTAGAATTTTTAGAAATAGCTTCTATCAGTTCTTTCTTTTGTTCCTCTGTGAGAGATTGATAAGTAGCTGTTGATTGAAGGTTAGCAATAGTTTTCTCTTGTTCTGTCTGACTTTTGGTCACAATATCCTGAGCAAGAGTTGTTAGATTTTGCAAAGCTTCTGACAATGTACCTTTCAGTTGAGTATTATCTGACATTGTAAGAGCTTGTAGTGTTTTATTTAGTTCTCCTAGACTAGTTGCTAATTGAGTTATTTGTTCATTCTGTTGAGATGAGGAATTCAGTTGATTTGAAATTTCTTTAATACCAGTATTTAATTGCTCCATTCCATCTCTTAGTGCATCTGATTGATTTGATAATTGATTTGTTCCATTAGAAAGTTTTTCTACACTACTTGTATAAGCATTTACACCAACTGAAAATTGATTGAGACCTATATCCAATTGTGAAACCCCACCTGTATAGGACTTTATACCTGTATTCAACTGATTTACACCTGCCACCAATTCAGGAGTTCTTGAGGCCAATTGACCAAGTCCAGTGTCAACCTGTGAAACTGCATTTGTATAACTTTGTAAACCACTATTAAAAGTTCCTAAACCAAGATGTAATTGCTCTATAGCAGATACATAGGCAGACAATCCCTTTGTAAATTGATTAGCTCCATTTGAAAAAGTTACACTTGAGTTAGCTAGAGTATTGAGATTTGTCGTCAATGTTTGACTTCCTTTTGCTAACTGATTAGTTCCATTAGCCAGTTGCTCACTTCCATCAGCTGCTTTATTTATCCCAGACTTCAAGTCACTCATTTTTTGAAATAGTGCCTTGGTGTATGTTTCAGTTACATTCGTAGAGACGGTTTGTTTTAATTGTGTCATTGCAGAATCACTCATCTTACTTGCAATAAAGCTACGGCCACTTGAAGTTTGATAATCAATTTGCATCTGTTCAGGGTGATTTGTTAGGATCGAAGTAGCTTTTTCAGATAGATCACTTGGTAAAGTTACTACCATATAATATTCGCCATCCTCTAGCCCCTTTTTCCCCTCTTCTTCATTGACAAAATGAAAATCTAAAGCCTTATTTTCTTTTAAATTAGACACCATGTCTTTTCCTATGGCCATTGTATTTCCATTATAAGAAGCTTCCTTGTCATTATTAACAACTGCTACAGGTAACTCCGATACTTGACCATATGGATCCCACATTGACGATAAAAATATGATATTGTATAAAGCTGGAATAAGAGAAATTCCTATCATTACAATAATGAATGTCGGTTTTTTAAAAATTGCTTTCCATTCTTTAAACATATTTCCTCCTTTTTTAAACATATTGTCTAAATTTTTGATATAATAGATTATACATTAAAAAATCTAAATTACAAGATAAAAAATATTTTTTTAGACATATAGTCTAAATTGTTCATAAGGAAAAACTATGAAAGAAAGTAACAAACGATTAAAAACAAAGAGAAATATTGAAAATGCCATGGTTCAATTATTGATGGATCACCCCTTCGATCAAATTACTACAATTAAATTAGCAGAAAAAGCTGGAATTAGTCGTTCTAGCTTCTATACCCATTACAAGGATAAGTATGATATGATTGAACACTATCAAAGTAAGTTATTTCATACATTTGAGTATATCTTCCAAAAACATGCTCATCATAAAAAAGATGCCATTTTAGAAGTATTTGATTATTTAGAGTCTGAACCATTATTAGCTGCTCTTTTATCTGAAAATGGTACCAAAGAAATCCAAAATTTCTTAAGAAATAAGCTTCATATCATGCTGAGCACGGACCTTCAGAAGCGCTTTATGCAACTACAACTAAATTCAATTGAATTAGAATATAGTAGCATTTATCTGACAAATGCCCTATTTGGAGTTTGTCAAACTTGGATTGCTCATGGAAAAAAAGAAAGTCCGCAAGAAATGACAGACTTCCTTATGAAAATGCTAGGTGATGTCAACTAAAAGAAAAAGAACACCAGATGGTGTTTTTTTATCTAACTCCGCCAGTAGGACTCGAACCTACGACATCATGATTAACAGTCATGCGCTACTACCAACTGAGCTATGGCGGATAAAATAGTCCGTACGGGATTCGAACCCGTGTTACCGCCGTGAAAAGGCGGTGTCTTAACCCCTTGACCAACGGACCATCTATCTGTAGCAGATATAACCATTATATCAATTTCTTACTAATTGTCAATCACTTTTTAGATTTTTTCTCTAGAATATCTTTTAGTTTGCGGACTTTTAAACGGGTAATGGGACAACGATGATCTTCATAAAAAACAACTTCTAAATTCTTTCGATCAATTTCTCTCACATTTCCCACATTGACAAGGAAAGATTTATGGGAGCAATAAAATCGCTGAGTATGTTTGTCCTTCTCCTGAATATCTGTCATAGTTCCATAAAACTCTTTGGCAAAATTCTTACCAATAATTCGCAATTTATGAGAAACACCTGTTGTTTCGATATACAGAATATCATGGTAAGGAATTTTCAAATCATTTCCCTTATAGTTGTAATCAAAATAGTCTACAACATCTTCGTTTTCAAGCAGCATGCTTTTGGTATAGAAGATACTCTGCTCGATACGTTTTTTGAACAATTCATCATTGATGTCCTTATCTACAAAATCTAAAGCTGATACCTGATACTTATAAGTTAAAGTAGCAAATTCAGATCGACTAGTAATAAAAACAATAATAGCATAGGGATTGTGATGACGGATAAACTGAGCCACTTCAAATCCTTTTTTCTCGATTCCATGAATATCGATATCTAGGAAATAAAGTTGGTTTACTTCATCATTTTCGATATATTCCTTAAACTCACGAACTTTTCCTGTTGTCTTATATGAAATAGGAATATTCGATTCTTCCGAGATTTCATTTAATATTCTCTCTAGTCTCACTTGATGTTCAATAACATCTTCTAAAATTAATACTTTCATTCGAATTCCCTCTTAAATCTAATAATTTGTCTAAATGTGTTGTCTTCCATCTCTGTTTCTAAAATAATGTTGTCATACTTATCTAAAATCTCTTTGACATTATTAAGTCCTAAACCTCTATTTCTTCCCTTGGTAGAAAAACCTAAGGCAAATAGATCCTCTGAAGGCGTCATAGTGATTTTACATGAATTCTGGATAACTATAACTGTTTCAAAATCCATTTTAATGACTGCAACTTCCATTTGTTTCAAGTAACTATCTGCGGCACCTTCAACAGCATTATTTAATAGAATGCTCATGATGCGAACAAGATCAAGTAAATCCATTGACAATCTAGTAATGACATCTTTTACTTCCAATGTAAACTCTACATCATTATTTCGTGCATATACAATCGATTGAGCAATTAAACTTCGTAAAGCCGAATCTTCTATGTTGTTTAAATCAAAGTAAGTATATTTGTCTGACCTCAATTTCTGATTTGCTTTTACTAAGACCTCGTTGTAAATCCTGTCAATTTCGTGTAAATCTCCGCTGTCAATCGCCATTTGCATGCTGACAAGCATACCTGCATAGTCATGACGAAAACCTCGAATTTCATTATACAAACCCACAATCTCATCTGTATACGTTTGTAAATACTTTTGTTCAAATTTCTTCTGCTTTAGGGCAATCTCTTTTTCAATTTGAACCTTGTGAGAATTCATTGCAAAGAAAATCAATAACAAGCAAATAAAAACAATGGTTGATAAAATACTTCCAAAACTATTTAAGTGATGAATCGTACTTACTATATCTGAAAAAAACAATAAGATATGCAATCCGAAAAAAGCAACTATCACTTTTTTTAAAAAAGGGTAGAGGTAATCTTTGTCAAAATATGTTATTTCTAAGTGGAAATAACGACTTATTTTTATAATAATAAAATAAGTCAACAATAATACTACTAAAAAGAATATACTTTTATATTGTAATACAAGACCATCACCCATTATAGAAGATAATGTTACGGATATAAAAGTATGGGTACTATGATATAATAAGGATAGTAGTAAACTAATAAAAATTCCTTTATATTTTTCATACTTCTTTAACTTTCTTAAATAAAGGTACACAACCAAAGGAAATAAAAATTTAGACAAAGCAAAACTATCAGAATATACTAGAGTAATAATTTCTTCAAGTATCAAAACTGATATGCATGTGTAACACAAAAAAACAATTTGTTCTTTTCTATTTACTTTACAAATCCATTCATAACTTTTGCTAATGATGAGAAAATAAAAAATAGCTATCCCTAATCCAAATAAATCCATTACTCACTACCTTTATTTCATTACTTTTTTCTTGGAAAAATAAGATTACGAATCGATTCTGAAATTCTCCAATCTCCACCCCGAATCTTCTGCAATTCTGCCTCTGTTACTTCTTTAAATTGTTCCAACTTTACTGTATTTTTCATAATGAAATCTCCTGTATTATTTTTTCTTGTAAGTTAACTTACACACCTATTATACAAAATGAAGACCATGTAAGAAAAAATTCTTCCCAACTGTACATTTTTGCACCTGAAACGCACTTTTTTAAGAAAAAAGCTGGGATAAATCCCAGCTTTGCATCTAAAATTGATCCCAGCAGGATTCGAACCTGCGACCGTTCGCTTAGAAGGCGAATGCTCTATCCAGCTGAGCTATGAGACCTAACATGAACATTCTATCAAAAAACAAGAGCTAAGTCAATCTTCTATTTGTGGTAAGGAGAACCCTGCTGAATTGTAAAAGCTCGGTAAATTTGTTCAACTAAAACCAATCTCATTAACTGATGTGGTAAGGTTAGACGTCCGAAACTGACAGAAAGATTAGCCCTATTTTTTACAACAGGAGCTAGACCCAAACTTCCTCCAATGATAAAAGTAAGAGTTGAGTATCCTTTGATAGAAGCTTGCTCTAGTTGCTTACTAAATTCCTCTGAGGAGAAAGTTTCTCCTTCAATTGCTAGTACAACGGCAAAGTCTCTTTCTCCAACCTTAGAAAGAATTCTTTCACCTTCTGTTTCCAAGATTTTTTGATTTTCTGATTCACTGGCTTTATCAGGTGTTTTCTCATCAGCAAGCTCAATCATTTCTAATTTGGCGAAACGTGAAATTCTTTTGGTATATTCTGCAATGCCATCTTTAAGGTATTTTTCTTTTAATTTTCCTACTGTTACAATTTTTATTTTCATTCTTCTATTTTATCATATCCACACTTCATTTCACATCTTATACACATGAAAATCATCCAAAAATACTATTAAATTCACAGAATAAGGTGAGTTATCCACAACTTGTGTAAAACTTTTAAGCTTAGATTAAGTTAATAGGTTTATAATCTTGACAAACAATAACAAACGGAGGCGTTTATGAAACACTTACAAAAATTTTACAAAAAAGGAGTTACTTTTCTTGTAATTATTCTAATAGGATTTTTGAGTGGTGCACTAGGAAGTTTTGTAACATTGCAACTTTATCAAAAACAAGGAAATCAAGCTACAAATAATAATTCTGGCACTGTAACTCAAACATCATACAAGAATGAAAACTCAACTACTCAAGCAGTGAATAAAATTAAGGATGCTGTTGTATCAGTCATTACTTACTCTGCTAATAAACAAAGTAGTGTATTTGGAACGGAAGAATCAAATTCTGATACGGATAATCAACAGATTGCAAGTGAAGGATCAGGTGTTATCTATAAAAAGAACGAAAATGATGCTTATATTGTAACAAATACTCACGTTATTAACGGAGCTTCAAAAGTTGATATCCGTTTAGCTGATGGTACAAAAGTTCCTGGTGAAATTATTGGATCAGATACCTTCTCTGATATTGCTGTCGTTAAAATTTCTTCAGAAAAAGTTACAACAGTAGCAGAATTTGGTGATTCAAGCCAACTTAATGTTGGAGAAACAGCGATTGCTATTGGTAGTCCTTTAGGTTCAGAATATGCTAATACAGTTACACAGGGAATCATCTCAAGTCTTAATCGAAATGTTTCTCTAAAATCTGAAGATGGTCAAGCTATTTCAACAAAAGCCATTCAAACAGATACGGCCATTAACCCTGGTAACTCTGGTGGTCCGCTTGTAAATATTCAAGGACAAGTAATTGGTATTACATCAAGTAAGATTGCAAGTAATGGTGGAACATCTGTAGAAGGTCTTGGTTTTGCAATTCCTTCAAACGATGTACAAAATATTATTAAACAGCTTGAAAGTGATGGTAAAGTGACTCGTCCTGCTCTTGGAATCCAAATGGTCAATCTGTCTAACGTTGGAGCTAATGATCTTAGAAAACTAAACATTCCAAGTGGCCTCACTTCAGGTGTAGTTGTTCGATCTGTTCAAAGTAATATGCCTGCAAATGGACATCTTCAAAAATACGATGTCATTACTAAAGTTGACGACAAAGAGATTACTTCATCAACAGACTTACAACATGCTCTTTACAACCATGCTATTGGAGACACTATAAAAATAACCTACTACCGTAATGGTAAGGAGGAAACAACCTCTATAAAACTAGATAAGAATTCTGGTGATTTGGAACGTTAATTGACATCAGTGTAAAGAAAACTTTACAGAAAGTAAAAGATATGTTAGTGTAGAATCATGGAAAAATTTGAAATGATTTCTATCTCTGAAATACAAAAAAATCCTTACCAACCTCGGAAAGAATTTGATGTAGAAAAATTAAAGGAATTGGCTCAGTCAATCAAAGAAAATGGGCTCATCCAACCAATCATCGTTCGTCAATCTCCTGTAATTGGTTATGAAATCCTTGCAGGAGAGAGACGATATCGAGCTTCTCTCTTGGCTGGTCTGACCTCTATCCCAGCCGTTGTAAAGCACCTCTCAGATCAGGAAATGATGGTTCAATCAATCATTGAGAATTTGCAGAGAGAAAACTTAAATCCTGTTGAAGAAGCACGCGCCTACGAATCTTTAGTAGAAAAAGGATTTACTCACACTGAGATAGCGGATAAAATGGGGAAATCTCGTCCTTATATCACTAATTTTATTCGTTTACTTTCCCTACCAGAATATATCTTAACTGAAGTAGAAAATGGAAAAATTTCTCAAGCGCATGCACGTTCCCTAGTTGGTTTGGACAAAGAGCAGCAAGACTATTTCTTCCAACTAATCAAAAATGAAGACATCTCTGTGAGAAAGTTGGAAGCACTTCTTACAGAAAAAAAACACAAGAAGCAGAAAAAAAGTGATTCTTTCATCAAAGATGAAGAAGATAAATTAAAAAAACTACTAGGTTTAAGTGTAGAAATTAAACTTTCAAAAAAAGATACAGGAAAGATTATTATCTCCTTTTCAAGTCAAGAAGAATACGATAGAATTATTAACAGCCTGAAATAAGGCTGTTCTTTTATTTTCTTAACCCACAAATTTATCCACTAATTTTTTTATCAAAAACCCTATTGAATCAAGGAAATAGCTATTTATCCCCAACCTGTGGATAAATACTACTAACATTGTGGATTCTTTTCCACAATCTGTGGAAAATTCCTACTATCTATGGTAAAATAAGTCTAGCACTAAACTACTAAAATCATAGTAAAGGAGGAAAAATAGTTGAAAGAAAAGCAATTTTGGAATCGTATTTTAGAATTTGCTCAAGAAAGATTGACTCGATCTATGTATGATTTCTATGCTACACCTGCTGAACTCATCAAAGTAGAAGAAAATACAGCTACTATATTTCTACCGAGATCAGAGATGGAAATGGTGTGGGAAAAGCAATTAAAAGATATTATCATTGCTGCTGGTTTTGAAATTTATGATTCTGAAATCAAACCTCACTATATTTTCACTAAACCTCAGAGTACAGAATCTCCTCAAGTAAATGATACGAATAGTGTCTCTACTTACAATTACACACCTGCACTACCAACGATTCCTTATTCTGAAACAGGATTAAAAGAAAAATATACCTTTGATAACTTTATTCAAGGTGATGGGAATGTTTGGGCGGTGTCTGCTGCGTTAGCTGTATCAGAAGATTTAGCTCTAACCTACAATCCTCTTTTTATCTATGGAGGACCTGGTCTTGGAAAGACTCACTTGCTCAATGCGATTGGAAATGAGATTTTGAAAAATATTCCTGATGCGCGTGTCAAGTACATTCCTGCCGAAAGCTTTATCAATGACTTTCTTGAGCACTTAAGACTTGGGGAAATGGAAAAGTTCAAAAAAACTTACCGTAGTCTTGATCTCTTGTTGATTGATGATATCCAATCTCTCAGCGGTAAAAAAGTCGCAACCCAGGAAGAATTTTTCAATACCTTCAATGCTCTTCATGATAAGCAGAAACAGATTGTCCTAACCAGTGATCGAAGTCCTAAACACCTAGAAGGCCTTGAGGAAAGACTTGTCACGCGCTTTAGCTGGGGATTGACGCAAAATATCACTCCTCCTGACTTTGAGACACGTATCGCCATTCTTCAAAGTAAAACAGAGCACTTGGATTACCATTTCCAAAGTGATACTCTGGAATACTTGGCTGGCCAATTTGATTCAAATGTTCGAGAATTAGAAGGAGCAATCAACGATATCACTTTAATTGCCAGAGTAAAGAAAATTAAGGATATCACTATTGATATTGCTGCGAAAGCTATTAGAGCACGTAAACAAGACGCCCGCCAGATACTTGTTATTCCAATTGAGAAAATCCAAACTGAAGTTGGTAATTTTTATGGAGTGAGTGTCAAAGAAATGAAGGGAACCAGACGAGTTCAAAACATCGTTTTGGCACGTCAGGTTGCCATGTATCTAGCTAGAGAACTGACAGATAACAGTCTTCCGAAAATCGGAAAAGAATTTGGCGGAAAGGATCACACCACCGTTATTCATGCCCATGCTAAAATCAAATCATTGATTGACGAAGACGATAATTTACGTTTAGAAATAGAAACAATCAAAAAGAAAATTAAGTAGCTTGTGGATAACTTTTCCTTTCTTATCTTTTTTATCCACATTTTTTAAACAAGCTTAGAAGCTTAAGTTCACTAAATAGCACTCAGTTTTCCACAGAATTCACAGACTCTATTATTACTATTAACTTTCTAATACTAAAAATAAATAAAGGAGAATCCATGATTCATTTTTCAATCAATAAAAATTTATTTCTACAAGCCTTAAATACCACAAAACGGGCAATCAGCTCTAAAAATGCTATTCCAATTTTATCAACAATCAAAATTGACGTTACTAATGAAGGAATTACTTTAATTGGATCAAACGGTCAAATTTCTATTGAAAATTTCATTTCTCAAAAGAATGAAGATGCTGGTCTCTTGATCACTTCTTTGGGTTCAATTCTTCTTGAAGCTTCTTTCTTTATCAATGTGGTATCTAGTCTTCCAGATGTAACGCTAGATTTCAAAGAGATTGAACAAAAACAAATTGTCTTAACCAGTGGCAAATCAGAAATTACCCTAAAAGGAAAAGATAGCGAACAGTACCCACGAATCCAAGAAATTTCAGCAAGCACACCTTTGGTTCTTGAAATCAAACTACTCAAGAAAATTATCAATGAAACAGCTTTTGCTGCAAGTACGCAAGAAAGTCGTCCAATTTTAACAGGTGTTCATTTTGTATTGAGCCAACACAAAGAACTAAAAACAGTTGCGACAGACTCACACCGCCTTAGCCAGAAAAAATTGACTCTTGAAAAAAATGGAGATGATTTCGATGTGGTAATTCCTAGTCGTTCTCTACGCGAATTTTCAGCGGTATTTACAGATGATATTGAAACTGTAGAGATTTTCTTTGCAAATAATCAAATCCTCTTTAGAAGCGAAAATATTAGCTTCTACACTCGTCTACTAGAAGGTAATTATCCTGATACAGATCGCTTGATTCCAACAGACTTTAACACTACAATTACTTTTGATGTTGTTAATTTACGTCAATCTATGGAACGTGCACGTCTCTTATCAAGTGCGACTCAAAATGGTACTGTGAAGCTTGAAATTAAAGGTGGGGTTGTTAGCGCCCATGTTCACTCTCCAGAAGTTGGTAAAGTAAACGAAGAAATCGATACGGAGCAGGTTACTGGTGATGATTTGACTATTAGTTTTAACCCAACTTACTTGATTGATTCCCTCAAGGCTTTAAATAGCGAAAAGGTAACTATTAGCTTTATCTCAGCTGTTCGTCCATTTACTCTTGTGCCAGCAGATACTGACGAAGATTTCATGCAGCTCATTACACCAGTTCGTACAAATTAAGTAAAAGAGGTTGAGCCTGGCTCGCCTCTTTTATGATATAATCGAAAAAGAAAAGGAGAATAGTATGTATCAAGTTGGAAATTTTGTTGAAATGAAAAAACCACATGCTTGCACCATCAAGTCAACAGGTAAAAAGGCCAATCGTTGGGAAATTACACGTGTAGGGGCAGATATCAAAATCAAATGTAGCAATTGTGATCATGTTGTTATGATGAGTCGCTATGATTTTGAACGAAAAATGAATAAGATTGTTGACTAAGAACCCTTAGTTAGAGGGTTAGCAAGTTTTCCCTTTTTGTGTTATAATGTTAGGGATTGAAATGAGAACGGAGAATGAGAAACTATGGCTTTAACAGCAGGTATCGTTGGTTTGCCAAACGTTGGTAAATCAACCCTTTTTAATGCAATTACAAAAGCAGGAGCAGAGGCGGCAAACTACCCATTTGCGACTATCGATCCAAATGTTGGGATGGTGGAAGTTCCAGATGAACGCCTACAAAAACTAACGGAAATGATTACACCTAAAAAGACAGTTCCAACAACCTTTGAATTTACAGATATTGCAGGGATTGTAAAAGGAGCATCAAAAGGAGAAGGTCTAGGAAATAAATTCTTGGCCAATATTCGTGAAGTAGATGCGATTGTTCACGTAGTTCGTGCTTTTGATGATGAAAATGTTATGCGCGAGCAAGGACGTGAAGACGCCTTTGTGGATCCACTTGCAGATATTGATACCATTAACCTAGAGTTAATTCTTGCTGACTTAGAATCAGTTAATAAACGCTATGCGCGTGTAGAAAAGATGGCACGTTCACAAAAAGATAAAGAATCAGTAGCGGAGTTTAACGTTCTTCAAAAAATTAAACCAGTCCTTGAAGATGGAAAATCAGCTCGTACCATTGAATTCACAGATGAGGAACAAAAGGTTGTCAAAGGTCTCTTCCTTTTGACCACTAAACCAGTTCTTTATGTTGCTAATGTGGATGAGGATGTTGTTGGAGATCCAGATTCTATCGAATATGTGAAGCAAATTCGTGAATTCGCAGCGACAGAGAATGCTGAAGTAGTAGTTATTTCCGCGCGTGCTGAGGAAGAAATTTCTGAGTTAGATGATGAAGATAAACAAGAGTTTCTTGAAGCACTTGGATTGACAGAATCAGGCGTTGACAAGTTGACTCGTGCAGCTTACCACTTACTTGGACTTGGAACTTATTTCACAGCTGGTGAAAAAGAAGTTCGCGCTTGGACCTTTAAACGTGGTATGAAAGCTCCTCAAGCAGCTGGTATTATCCACTCAGACTTTGAAAAAGGTTTTATTCGTGCAGTAACCATGTCATATGAGGATTTAGTGAAATACGGATCTGAAAAGGCTGTAAAAGAAGCTGGACGCTTACGTGAAGAAGGAAAAGAATATATCGTTCAAGATGGCGATATCATGGAATTCCGCTTTAATGTTTAATAACATTTAATAAATAGTGTCAATTAGGTTGGAAAAAAAATTCCAACCCTTTTGGCTTTTGAAAGGAAAATAAATGACTAAATTACTTGTTGGATTAGGAAATCCAGGGGATAAATATTTTGAAACCAAGCACAACGTTGGATTTATGTTGATTGACCAATTAGCTAAAAAACAAAATGTCACTTTTACACATGATAAGATATTTCAAGCTGACCTAGCATCTTTTTTTCTTAATGGTGAAAAAATTTATCTTGTCAAACCAACGACGTTTATGAATGAAAGCGGAAAAGCGGTCCATGCTTTATTGACTTACTATGGTTTGGATATTGAAGATTTACTCGTTATTTACGACGACCTTGACATGGAAGTTGGAAAAATTCGTTTAAGAGCAAAGGGCTCAGCAGGTGGTCATAATGGGATCAAATCTATTATTCAACATATAGGTACTCAGGTCTTTAATCGTGTTAAAATAGGTATCGGAAGACCTAAAAAAGGTATGTCAGTGGTTCACCATGTTTTAAGTAAGTTTGATCAGGATGACTATCTAGGTGTTTTACAGTCGATTGACAAGGTTGACAATGCTGTAAAATACTATTTACAAGAGAAAAACTTTGAGAAAACAATGCAGAGGTATAATGGATAAATGGTGACTTTATTAGATTTATTCTCAGAAAATAATCAGATAGAAAAATGGCATCAAAATCTGACAGATAAGAAAAGACAACTAATACTAGGTCTGTCAACTTCTACCAAGGCTCTTGCAATTGCGAGTAGTCTAAAAAAAGAAAATAAGATTGTATTATTGACATCGACTTATGGAGAAGCAGAAAGAATTATCAGTGATTTTCTTTCTATCTTAGGAGAGGAATTAGTCTATCCATTTTTGGTAGATGACTCTCCTATGGTAGAGTTTTTGATGTCTTCACAAGAAAAAATCATTTCGCGAGTTGAAGCCTTGCGTTTTTTAACTGATTCATCTAAGAAAGGGATTTTAGTTTGTAATATCGCAGCAAGTCGCTTGATTTTACCTTCTCCAACTGGATTTAAAGAAAGTATTATAAGGATTGCAGTCGGTGAAGAATATGATCAACATGACCTTCTTCACAAATTAAAGGAAATAGGCTATCGCAAAGTTACGCAAGTACAAACTCAAGGTGAGTTTAGTATTCGAGGAGATATTTTAGATATTTTTGAGATGTCTCAGTTAGAACCTTTCCGAATCGAGTTTTTTGGTGATGAAGTAGATGGAATTCGGACTTTTGAAGTAGAAACACAATTATCAAAAGAAAATCAAACAGAACTTACCATCTTTCCAGCAAGTGATATGCTCTTGAGGGAAAAGAACTATCTACGAGGTCAGTCTGCTTTAGAAAAACAAATTTCGAAGACCTTATCACCAATTTTAAAATCATACTTGGAAGAGATTTTGTCAAGTTTTCATCAAAAACAAGTACATTCAGATAGTCGAAAGTTTTTATCTTTATGTTACGATAAAACATGGACTATATTTGATTATATTGAAAAAGATACACCAGTGTTTTTTGATGATTACCAAAAATTGATGAATCAGTATGAAGCCTTTGAAAGAGAGTTAGCGCAATACTTTACAGAAGATTTACAGAATGGTAAATCATTTTCTGATATGCAGTATTTTGCAGATACAGAGCAAAGCTATAAAAAACAAAGTCCAGTTACCTTTTTCTCCAATCTGCAAAAGGGTTTAGGAAATCTCAAGTTTGATCACATTTATCAATTTAATCAATATCCTATGCAGGAATTTTTCAATCAATTTTCTTTTCTTAAAGAAGAAATTGAGCGATATAAAAAAATGGACTACACTATTGTTCTACAGTCTAGCAATTCAATGGGAAGTAAAACATTGGAGGATGTTTTAGAGGAATACCAGATTAAATTGGATTCCAGAGACAAGTCAAGTATTTGTAAAGAATCTGTAAACTTGATTGAGGGTAATCTAAGACATGGTTTTCATTTTGTGGATGAAAAAATTCTCTTGATTACTGAACATGAGATTTTTCAAAAGAAATTAAAACGTCGTTTTAGAAGACAACATGCGTCAAATGCAGAGCGATTAAAAGATTATAATGAACTTGAAAAAGGAGACTACGTTGTTCACCATATCCATGGAATTGGTCAATATCTAGGAATCGAAACAATTGAAATCAAAGGC
This sequence comes from Streptococcus oralis, assembly GCF_023109315.1. Classification (GTDB taxonomy): domain Bacteria; phylum Bacillota; class Bacilli; order Lactobacillales; family Streptococcaceae; genus Streptococcus; species Streptococcus oralis_BS. Next base: position 14,565 of record NZ_JALDUF010000011.1, on the reverse strand, counting down.
ATTCACCGTGATTATGTTAGTGTACAGTATCAAAATGGGGACCAAATCTCCATCCCAGTAGAGCAGATTCAGTTACTGTCAAAATATGTTTCAAGTGATGGGAAAGCGCCAAAACTTAATAAATTAAATGATGGTCATTTCAAAAAGGCCAAGCAAAAAGTTAAGAACCAGGTAGAGGATATAGCTGACGATTTAATCAAGCTTTATTCTGAGCGTAGTCAGTTGAAGGGGTTTGCTTTCTCAGCTGATGATGATGAGCAACATGCTTTTGATGATGCTTTCCCTTATGTTGAAACGGATGATCAACTTCGCAGTATTGAGGAAATCAAGAGAGATATGCAGGATTCTCATCCCATGGATCGACTTCTAGTTGGAGATGTTGGTTTTGGGAAGACTGAAGTAGCAATGCGTGCAGCCTTTAAGGCAGTCAATGATCACAAACAGGTGGTCGTTCTAGTTCCAACGACGGTTTTAGCACAACAACACTATACGAATTTTAAGGAACGATTCCAAAATTTTGCAGTTAATATTGATGTGTTGAGTCGCTTTAGAAGTAAAAAAGAGCAGGCAGAGACACTTGAAAGATTAAAGAATGGTCAAATTGATATTTTGATTGGAACGCATCGTGTTTTGTCAAAGGATGTTGTGTTTTCTGATTTGGGCTTGATGATTATTGACGAAGAGCAACGATTTGGTGTCAAACATAAGGAAACTTTGAAAGAACTGAAAAAACAAGTGGATGTCTTAACATTGACAGCTACTCCAATACCTCGTACTCTTCATATGTCTATGTTGGGAATCCGAGATTTATCTGTTATTGAAACACCTCCGACCAATCGTTATCCAGTGCAAACCTATGTTTTAGAAAAGAATGATAGTGTGATTCGTGATGCTGTCTTGCGTGAAATGGAGCGTGGAGGTCAAGTTTACTATCTTTACAATAAGGTTGACACGATTGACCAAAAGGTTTCAGAATTACAGGAGTTGATTCCAGAGGCTTCGATTGGATATGTTCATGGACAAATGAGTGAAATTCAGTTAGAAAATACTCTACTGGACTTTATTGAAGGTCAGTATGATATTTTGGTGACAACTACTATTATTGAGACAGGGGTAGATATTCCAAATGCCAATACCTTATTTATTGAAAATGCAGACCATATGGGCTTGTCAACCTTGTATCAATTAAGGGGAAGAGTTGGTCGGAGCAATCGCATTGCCTATGCCTATCTCATGTATCGTCCAGAAAAATCAATTAGTGAAGTCTCTGAAAAGAGATTAGAAGCAATCAAAGGATTTACAGAATTGGGATTTGGTTTTAAGATTGCTATGCGAGATCTTTCAATTCGTGGAGCAGGAAACCTCTTAGGAAAATCCCAATCAGGCTTCATTGATTCTGTTGGTTTTGAATTGTATTCTCAGTTACTAGAAGAAGCTATTGCTAAACGCAATGGCACTGAGAACACAAGAAATAAAGGAAATGCTGAGTTGATTTTACAAATTGATGCTTATCTTCCTGACATTTATATTTCTGATCAACGACATAAGATTGAAATTTACAAGAAAATTCGTCAAATTGACAACCGTGTCAACTATGAAGAATTACAAGAAGAGTTGATGGACCGTTTTGGGGAGTATCCAGATGTGGTGGCCTATCTTTTAGAGATTGGTTTGGTCAAATCATATTTTGACAAGGTCTTTGTAGAACGTGTGGAAAGAAAAGAAAATAAGATTACAGTTCAATTTGAAAAAGTCACTCAACGACTATTTTTGGCTCAAGATTATTTTAAAGCCTTATCCGAAACGAACTTAAAAGCAACCATAGCTGAGAATAAGGGATTAATGGAAGTTTTATTTGATATCCGGAACAAGAAGAATTATGAAATTTTAGAAGGTCTGCTGATTTTTGGAGAAAGTTTGCTAGAGATAAAAGAATCAAAGGAAGCTAATTCTCTTTGATGTTTTTCTTCTATAAGAGGGATAAAAATGGTACAATAATAATTTGAGGTAATAAAAATGAGATTAGACAAGTATTTAAAAGTATCACGAATTATTAAGCGCCGCACAGTCGCAAAAGAGGTAGCAGATAAAGGTAGAATCAAGGTGAATGGAATCTTGGCCAAAAGTTCAACGGATTTGAAAGTTGATGACCAAGTTGAAATTCGCTTTGGAAATAAATTGTTGCTTGTTAAAGTACTAGAGATGAAAGATAGTACAAAAAAAGAAGATGCAGCAGGCATGTATGAAATTATCAGTGAAACACGGGTAGAAAAAAATGTCTAAAAATATTGTACAGATGAATAATTCTTTTATTCAAAATGAACACCAACGTCGTCGTTACTTGATGAAGGAGAGACAAAAGAGGAATCGCTTTATGGGTTGGGTTCTTATTTTGATGATTTTGTTGTTTATTTTACCAACTTATAACTTGGCCCAAAGCTATGATCAGTTACTGCAACGCCGCCAGCAATTGAAAGAGTTGAAAGAGCAGTACCAAACTCTTAGTGACGAAAAGGATAAGGAATCTGCTTTTGCTGCGAAGTTGAAAGATGAAGACTATGTAGCAAAATATGCACGCGCCAAGTACTATTACTCAAAGAAACGAGAAGCAATTTACACAATTCCTGATTTGCTTCCGAGGTAATGTCATGGAAAATTTATTGGAAGTTGTTGAACAATTTTTAAGTTTATCAGATGAAAAATTAGAGGAATTGGCAGCTAAAAACCATTTATTACGATTACAAGAAGAAAGGGAAGAGAAGAATGCGTAAGTTCTTAGTAGTTTTATTGCTACCTGCTTTTATCATAACCTCAAGAGTAGTTAGCACAGAAAAACAGCTTCCTTACTCTTCGCAAGAAATTTATTATCTAACCGAGTCTGATTATGGATTCTACTATAAAGAAACTCTGGAATCCCCAATGGTATATGGAGAAACAGCTGTCTATGCTAATGAGGATCTTGTCAAGGAGTCTGGTAAATTGACTCCTGAAACCACCTTTAAAATAGTAGAATGGCGTTTGAATAGACAAGGTGTTCCTGTTTTTAAATTAGATAATCACCAGTTTATCCTTGCAGATAAGCGCTTGGTCTATGATCAAAGTCAAGTTCAAACTCAAAATAGGCAAGTATGGTTGGAGCCAGGGTTTGTTATCTACAACAGCCCCTATGATGCGAAAGAAATTTCTTCCTCTTTCTCTCCCTATCAACGCGTAACAGTGGATAGAACCCTTTTTGCTGAGGGACAAGAATTTCTTCATATTGATCAAGTTGGGTGGGTATCAAAAGAGTTCACCTCAGAAGAAGACAATCGCATCCAGAAGGTTCAAGAAGTTTTATCAAGCAACTATCAGAACGAAAATTATTCTATTTATGTTAAACAACTGACTACGGGTAAAGAGGCTGGGGTGAATGAAGACAGTAAACTCTATGCAGCTAGCATCTTGAAACTAGCCTATCTTTATTATGCTCAAGATAAGATAAATCAAGGGGAATATACGCTAGACAGTAGCTTCAAGTATATCCCAGAAGTAAATAGTTTCCCTGGATCCTATAAACCAGAAGGTAGTGGTAGCTTACCTAAAAAAGAAGATAACAAAGAATACAGTCTTCAACAGTTGATTACCAAGGTAACAAAAGAGTCTGACAATGTTGCTCATAATATTTTAGGTTATTATGTGACCAATCAATCTGACGGGGCTTTCAAAGAAAAAATGTCCACCATTATGGGTGAAGATTGGGATGTGAATGACAAATTGACTTCTTCAAAAATGGCTGGAAAACTTATGGAAGCTATTTATAATCAGAATGGTTTTGTCCTAGAGTCTCTAGGTAAGACTGATTTTGACAACCAACGAATCGCAAAAGGTGTTTCGGTTAAGGTAGCTCATAAAATTGGAGATGCCGACGAGTTTAAACATGACACTGCCATTGTCTATACTGATTCTCCTTTCGTTCTTTCCATTTTCACTAAAAATTCTGATTATGACACCATTGCTAAGATAGCCAAGGATGTCTATGAGGTTCTAAAATGAGGGATCAGGATTTTTTAAATCATTTTCTCCAAAAAGAGTATTTCAAAAAACATTCTAAAGTCGTGTTAGCTTTATCTGGTGGACTGGATTCAATGTTTTTATTCCAGCTATTGTCTACTTACCAAAAAGAGTTGGAAATTGAGTTGATTTTAGCACATGTAAATCATAAGCAGAGAAGTGAGTCTGACTGGGAGGAAAATGAACTAAGGAAGTTAGCTGATGCAGCTGAACTTCCTATTTATATCACAAGTTTTTCAGGAGACTTTTCAGAAGCGCGTGCTCGAGAGTTTCGTTATGATTTTTTTAGGAAAATTATAAAAGAGGCTGGAGCGACTGCCTTGGTTACTGCTCACCATGCAGATGATCAGGTTGAAACGATTTTGATGCGCTTGATTCGAGGAAGTCGGCTACGTCATTTAACAGGAATAAAAGAAAGTCAAGTAGTTGATGGAATTGAAATCATCCGTCCTTTATTTCATTTTCATAAAAAGGATTTTCCACCAATTCTTCATTTCGAAGATCAAACAAATCAGGAAAATACCTATTTTCGCAATCGCATTCGAAATAGGTATTTACCAGAGCTTGAAAAAGAAAATCCTCGTCTTAAATCCGCTCTTTTAGATTTTGGAAGGGAGATTTCAGATTACCAAGTAGCCATAACGGAGCTTTCTAAACAAATTGATGTGGAAGATTTGAATGAGCTCTTTTCATACTCCCAACAAACTCAAGAAATCTTATTCCAGAACTATCTGAATCAATTCCCAGACTTAAATTTGACAAAGGCTCAGTTTGCTGAAGTTCGACAGATTTTAGCAACTAAAAGTCAGTATCGTCACTCACTGAAAAATGGTTATGAATTGATAAAAGAGTATCAGAATTTTCGAGTTTGTAAAATCAGTCCTCAGGCCGATGAAAAGGAAGATGAACTTGTGTTACACTATCAAAATCAAGTTCGATATATGGGCTATTTATTTTCCTTTGGTATCCCTGTTGAAGGGGATTTTGTTCAAAAAGTAACGGTTTCACGGGAAACATCTGTACATATTAGATGTCGAAAACCTGGCGATGTTATTATCCTAAATGGTCATCGAAAGAAACTGAGACGTTTATTTATAGATTTGAAACTCCCTATTGAAAAACGAAAAACAACCCCTATTATTGAGCAATTTGGAGAAATTGTCTCAATTTTAGGAATTGCGACCAGTGATTTGAGTAAAAACACGAAAAATGATATAATGAACACTGTAATTTATATAGAAAAAATAGATAGGTAAAAAGATGTTAGAACACGATATAAAAAAAATTCTCGTTTCACATGATGAAATTACAGAAGCAGCTAAAAAGCTAGGTGCACAATTAACAAAAGAATATGAGGGGAAAAATCCAATTCTTATTGGAATTTTGAAAGGATCGATTCCTTTTATGGCTGAATTGGTTAAGCATATTGATACGCATATTGAGATGGACTTCATGATGGTATCTAGCTACCATGGTGGAACTGCAAGTAGTGGTGTAATCAATATCAAGCAAGACGTGACTCAAGATATCAAAGGAAGACATGTTCTATTTGTAGAAGACATCATCGATACAGGTCAAACCTTGAAAAATTTGCGAGATATGTTTATTGAAAGAGAAGCGGCTTCTGTTAAGATTGCAACCTTGTTGGATAAACCAGAAGGGCGTATTGTTGAAATTGAGGCAGATTATACCTGCTTTACTATTCCAAATGAGTTTGTAGTAGGTTATGGTCTAGATTATAAAGAGAATTATCGTAACCTTCCTTATGTTGGAGTATTGAAAGAAGAAGTTTATTCAAATTAGAAAGATCTATCTTTAATGAAAAAACAAAATAACGGTTTAGTTAGAAATCCATTTCTATACTTGTTAATTATCTTCTTCCTTGTAACAGGATTCCAGTATTTTTATTCTGGAAATACTGCAGGACGAAGCGAAAAAATTAACTATACAGAATTGGTAAAAGAAATTACAGCAGACAATGTAAAAGAATTAACCTATCAGCCGAATGGTAGCATCATTGAGGTGTCTGGTGTTTATAAAAATCCTAAGACTAGTAAAGAAGAAACAGGAATTCAATTTTTCACTCCTGCTGCTACAACAGTAGAAAGATTCTCAAGTACCATTCTTCCGTCTGATTCAACAGTTGCAGAATTGCAAAAACTTGCTTCTGAACATAAGGCAGAGGTAACGGTTAAACATGAGAGTTCAAGTGGTATGTGGATCAATATCCTTGTTTCTGTTGTACCATTTGCTATTCTTTTCTTCTTCCTATTCTCTATGATGGGAAATATGGGAGGAAACAATAGTAGAAATCCAATGAGTTTTGGACGTAGCAAGGCCAAGGCTGCTAACAAAGAAGATATCAAGGTACGATTTTCAGATGTTGCAGGTGCCGAGGAAGAAAAACAAGAATTAGTTGAAGTTGTTGAATTCCTAAAAGATCCAAAACGATTTACCAAACTTGGCGCGCGTATTCCTGCGGGTGTTCTTTTAGAGGGACCTCCGGGAACAGGTAAGACTTTGCTTGCTAAGGCGGTTGCCGGAGAAGCAGGAGTTCCATTCTTTAGCATCTCAGGATCGGACTTTGTAGAAATGTTTGTCGGAGTTGGTGCAAGTCGTGTTCGTTCTCTTTTTGAGGATGCTAAAAAAGCCGCACCAGCCATTATCTTTATCGATGAAATTGATGCTGTTGGTCGCCAACGCGGTGTCGGTCTTGGTGGAGGTAATGATGAACGTGAACAAACCTTGAACCAACTCTTGATTGAGATGGATGGTTTTGAGGGAAATGAAGGGATCATTGTTATCGCTGCGACGAACCGTTCAGATGTTCTAGATCCAGCTCTTCTCCGTCCAGGACGTTTTGATAGAAAAGTCTTGGTTGGTCGCCCTGATGTTAAAGGTCGTGAAGCAATCTTGAAAGTTCACGCTAAAAATAAACCTCTGGCAGACGATGTTGATTTGAAACTAGTTGCCCAACAAACCCCAGGCTTTGTGGGAGCTGACTTAGAAAATGTTCTAAACGAGGCAGCCTTGGTTGCAGCCCGTCGCAACAAATCAATTATTGATGCTTCAGATATTGATGAGGCAGAGGACAGAGTGATTGCTGGACCATCTAAGAAGGATAAAACAGTATCACAAAGAGAACGTGAATTGGTTGCATATCACGAGGCTGGACATACAATTGTTGGTTTAGTCTTGTCAAATGCCCGAGTTGTTCATAAAGTGACCATCGTACCACGTGGACGTGCAGGCGGATACATGATTGCCCTTCCTAAAGAAGACCAAATGCTTCTTTCCAAAGAAGATATGAAAGAACAATTAGCAGGTCTGATGGGTGGTCGTGTAGCTGAAGAGATTATCTTTAATGTCCAAACGACAGGAGCTTCCAATGACTTTGAACAAGCTACACAGATGGCGCGTGCAATGGTCACTGAATACGGTATGAGTGAAAAACTTGGCCCAGTTCAATACGAAGGAAATCATGCTATGTTTGGTGCACAAAGTCCTCAAAAATCAATTTCAGAACAAACAGCCTATGAGATTGATGAGGAAGTTCGTTCATTATTGAATGAGGCACGAAACAAAGCTGCTGAAATTATCCAATCAAATCGTGAAACCCACAAACTGATTGCAGAAGCATTGTTGAAATACGAAACATTGGATAGTACTCAAATTAAATCTCTTTACGAAACAGGAAAAATGCCTGAGACTGTAGAAGAGGAATCTCACGCCCTATCTTATGATGAAGTAAAATCAAAGATGAGTGAAGAAAAATAAATTTAGGCTCTTTGTCAACTGTAGTGGGTTGATAAAAAGTTACAACCTGAACCTGGGACAATAGTCCCTTATCTCCAAAAAAAGCAACGGATTGTACTGACCCCAAAAAGTTAGACAAATAATTTATCCAAAGGATTTAGTTCTGTACTGCACGGGACTAAGTCCTTTTAGTTTTACCTTAATTCGTTTGTTGTTGTAATAATCAATATAGTCTACAATGGCTTGTTCAAGGTCCTCTAAAGACCTAAAGTGCTTCTCATAGCCATAAAACATTTCCGATTTCAAGATGCCAAAGAAGGACTCCATCATGCCGTTGTCTGGGCTGTTCTCCTTGCGTGACATGGATGCTTGAATTCCCTTACTCTCTAGGAACCGATGATAAGAATCGTGTTGGTATTGCCAGCCCTGGTCTCTGTGTAAAATGGTATTTTCATAGTGTTTCTCTGTGAATGCCTGTTCTAACATTGTTTTCACTTGTTCTAAGTTTGGTGAAGTTGAAAGATTATAGGCGATAATTTCGCTATTAAAGCCATCTAAAACTGGTGATAAGTAAAGCTTTTGAGTACTTGCTGGAATGGCAAACTCCGTTACATCTGTATAGCACTTTTCCATTGGTTTAGCTGCTTCAAATTGGCGTTGAATGAGATTATCTGCTTTCTTGCCAATCTCTCCTCGGTAGGAAGAATACTTCCGTTTACGACGAATTCGAGCCGTTAGACCAAGGACCGTCATCAGACGTTGAACTTTCTTATGATTCACTACAAAACCACGATTTCTGAGTTAGAGAGTAACTCGGCGATAGCCATAATTTCCTTTATGTTCATTATAAATGGCCTGAATTTCGGTTTTTAAGATCTTTATCTTTATCAAGCCCATCTAGTTCCTTCAACTGATAGTAGTAAGTTGAGCGAGCTAAACGAGCCACTTCAAGAAGTAAATCTAGTCGAAATCCTCCTGAAGCCATTTCTCTAACTGTTTCTGCCTTTCTCGCTCTAGGGCTTCGTCCCTTTCCTCTAACTCTTTTAACTTTTTTAGGTAGGCCACCTCAGTCCGTAAGCGTTCATTCTCCTCCTGGAGTCGTTCTAATTCTGTCATTTCTTCCCAAGTTTTCTTTCGTTTACGTCCCATTTTAGCTGATCTCCCTCTTGTTTTCTCAACAATAGTATACCCGTTTTTCTTGTATTGTGCCAGCCAATTTGGAAGTAATCCACTACTTGGGAGAGTATAATCCAGAGATACGCTTAGTTGCGATCGCCCCTCAAGTAGGACTTTATCAATGATTTCTTGTTTTAATTCAGGGGAATAGTAACGATTTTTTCCTTTTTTGACGAATTCTATTCCGTAACGATCAATCAATTTAATCATGTACCTAAGATTAGAATTGTTTATCCCAAATTTATTTGAAAGCTGCTCTAAGCTATATCCTTGTTTTCTAAGTTCATAGATCTGAACTTTATCCTCATAACTCAATTTCATAGTAAAAACACCCCAAAAGTTAGATTTTTTCTGTCTAACTTTTGGGGTGCAGTTCAGATTTCCCGTTGCTTTTTTGCATGGTTGCGATAGCCTTGGTAAAATAGAATTGCTTAATAAACCATTTAGAAAGGCTATCCCATGCATGTTCACTATAACACAAATCAAACAACTTTACCACTAGAAATCAGTTCTTTCTTGCCACAAGACCATCTTGTCTTTACGATTGAAAAAGTGGTGAATACCTTGGAGGATAGTCACTTCCACACCTTCTATCATGCCTTTGGTCGCCCGTCTTATCACCCTAAAATGCTTGTGTCTACTCTTCTATTTGCCTATTCACAAGGGATCTTCTCTGGTCGAAAAATTGAAAAAATGATGATTGAAAATCTCGCTATACAGTACCTAACAGGACAGTTGGTTGTCAGCTATCGCACTATCAATCGTTTTCGTATCGCTGAAGGGATGGAAGAACTCATTCGTGATCTGTTCATCGACCTCAATCTTCGTTTAAAAATGGAAGAGTTAGTGACCTTAGATTGCTTGTTTATTGACGGGACGAAGATTGAAGCCAACGCCAACAAGTATAGTTTCGTGTGGAAAAAGGCAACGGATAAGTTTTCAGCCAAACTTCAAGAACAGATACAGGCCTATTTTCAAGAAGAAATCACTCCCCTGATCCATCAGGCGATTGCGCTGGATGAAAAAGAATCGATTACCTCAGAACAGTTGACCGAGTTCGCTCAAGTCCTTGAAGAAGAATTGGAAAAACTGAACCAAGACATGGAGGAGACACCCGTTAAAGGAAAGGATGAACGTAAAACCCAGCGTCGGAAACTCAAGAAAGTCCTTCGTAAAGTCAAGGATGATTTTTCAGTACGTGCTGAAAAATATGAGAACTATCAGGAGATATTTGAAGGGCGTAACAGCTTTTAGAGATTATCAAGAACTAGGTCAAACATACGGGATGTTGAGAGGATTATTAATCTTTATCCAAAGATAAATTAGCAAAAATGCTGTAGATATATTTTTATTTAATAAAATTTGAAAGGATTAACCTTTTTAGTAACAAACTTATTGCTTAAAATCATTTTTACTGTTACAATAATCTTAGGTATTATTTTTTGCTGTAAATATTTTAGGAGTGACAATGAAATTCAAAACTAAATATAAAAAGATTATTACTGGAATGCTATGTCTTATTCTAACATTCCTTTTATTACCGATTAAAAGTTTTTTTGCTGTGCAAGAAATTAAAGATAATACTGACCTTGCACATTTAGATACATATAAATTTAACTTAAATGTGAATAATATGGAGGTAATTTCAAAATCGAATGCTGTTAATCAAGCACGATTGAATAATCCTTACTACCAATCTTTAAGTGGTCAGATTTATCATAAACCTATGGAGAATTTTACCCTCAAAGTTGATAAAACCAATAAAAGCACTCAAGTATTTGAACAACCTTTAAAATTAAAATTTTCAAATGTTGGTGAGGTTTATGGAAAAAAGGTTGATGCTTATCTAACCATTAATCGTGTGACAGTTCATTATAATAATACAACACTAGGTGAAGCATCACTGAAGGATCCTACTAAGAAAAATGTCCAGTTTTTTAATGTTTCAGAGATTTGGGAAAATGGGGCATTTGAACTGGGGAATATCCCATATGTGGATGCTGCCCATAATGATATAATTGACCACGCCTATTGGATTGACGCAGATGTAACGGCCGAGCTGAAATATTCAGACGGATCAAATACGGATTTGAAGCTTGTAATGGTCCCATCTGATGTGGATGTGACTGTTGACGGGACAGAATCATTCTATATTAAAAACTATACATCCCAAGTAGATAAGACGGTAATGAATACCGCAAATGCTCTCAAAAAGGAAGTAAGTGGCGACAAAACAATTTGGCGAGCTACTAAAGGAACAGACGGCGATGCTTCCTACAATGTTGGTGGTCTAGCTGTTCGTTCGGTTAACAATAGTTTAGAATTTGGCTACCAGTCAACTGCCTACTGCTCAGCAGTATTTGGACTTTTTGTAGAAGGAAAGATTCCGGCACCAGTTAAAACGGTTGACCCCACACAAGCTCCAGCTAAAAAAGGACAGAAGATCACTTATACGGGAACTTTCAAGGTACCGACACCCGGAAAAGATGTTATTGGCTCACTTGACAGCTTAGATTTGATTGATACATTTGATGAACGACTAACCTATCAAGACCTTAAAGTCGAAGCAGATGGCAAGGTTTTGACGGAACATACGGATTACACTGTTACTGTATCAGGACAGACCGTTACTGTTAAAATGGCAGAAAAGTATCTTCAGCGAGCAAGTGGAGCTGATACGATAAAAGTTACATATAATACGGTAACAAATGAAAAAGTAGAGCAGAAAACATCGGGTGTTATCGAAAATACCGTAACATTGAAAGTTGATAATGTCCTAGTCCCTTCTAATAAGGTCAAAACAACTCTCCTTTACAATAAAACACATGAGTTCCAAAGCGGAACTCCAGGAATGACTCTACCTAAAGAGGTAACTGATCTAACACCACCTAAGGTATCAAAAATTCCAAATGGGACAACCGTAACACCAGATCAGCCCAAGCAAACGGAAGTCACCGTTCCAGAAGGAACATGGGTTTTCAAGGGGTACACGGAAAAAGAAAAGACCATTGATGGTGCAGATGTACACTTTATTGGTATTTGGGTTCTAAAGGCTTATAAGAAGATTTCTATTGAGAAAAAGTGGGTTGGTCCAGTAGCTGAGTCCGCAACTTTTAACATTTTGGTTGACGGCAAGGTAGTGAATGATGCAGATCACACGGTAACCTTAAATAAAACTACAGGCTGGTCATATACTTTTGACAAATTGTTGAAGTACAGCCTTGAGGACGGTCATGAGTACAAATATTCTTTAGCTGAAGTAAAAGTTAACAACTATAGTAGTAAGATAACTGGGGATGTAGATAAAGGCTTTATCGTTACAAATACGAATACAGAAAAAGTTACAGTAAAAGTTAATAAAAAGTGGAATGGACCTGAGAAAAATTCGGTAATAGTTAAACTAGTTATTGATGGTAAAGAGAGTGAGAAAAAAGTTGAGTTAACTGCCGCAACCAACTGGTCAGGTGAGTTCACAGATTTGCCGAAGTATAATGCAGATGGCGGTAAGATCCACTACACTGTAAAAGAAGTTCCAGTAGAAGGCTTTAAGAGTGAGATCGCAGGTGATGCCAACACTGGCTTCACTATCACCAATACATATATTCCTGCTGACCCTATTCAAGTTCCACTTGTTGCTGAGAAAGTATTAGAAGGGAAGCTACTTGAGGCGAATAAGTATCAGTTTAAACTTTTCAAAGTTACAAATGGCACTGAGCAGGAAGTAGAGACAGTTACCAATAAGCAGGATGGTAGTATCACCTTCACTCCTCTTACCTTTAATGAAGATGAAGTCGGAGAACACGACTATGTTGTCCGTGAGGTCATTCCAGCAGATAACGAAAAAGAAGCTGGAGTAACTTATGACAAGACAGAATTTAAAGTCAAAATCAAAGTTGAGAAAGCGTTTGGACGTAAACTAACAGCAACCATCACTAGAAGTCCAGAAGCGCTTGTCTTTAAAAATAAATATACAGCCAAGCCAGTGAACGTTCCTCTTTCTGTAACTAAGAAGCTGACTGGTCGCGAGTTAAAGGCAGGCGAGTTTGAATTTGTCTTGAAAGACAAAGCCGGCAAGACTGTTGAAACGGTGAAAAACACAGCCGATGGCCAAGTAAACTTCAGAGCTTTAGAGTTTACTAAGACGGGTACTTATGTTTACACTATTAGCGAAACAAAAGGGAATCTAGGTGGTATTTCCTATGACACACATCAAGTTACTGCAACTATTGAAGTAACGGATGACGGTTCTGGCCAACTTAAAGCCAAAACTAGTTATAAGGATAATAACCAAACCTTTAACAACACATACACAACTAAGAAAACTTCAGCTAGTCTTGAAGTGACAAAAGCTCTTTCAGGTCGTACCTTGAAAGCTGATGAGTTTGAGTTTGTCTTGAAGAATGACGAAGATGGCTCAGAAGTTCAAAAAGTGAAGAACACTGCTGATGGTAAGGTCGTATTTGCACCAATCGAATACACTAAAGCTGGTACATACAAGTACACTATCGTTGAAACAAATGCTGGACAAACTATTGACGGTGTAACATACGATAGTCTCGAAGTTAAAGTCATAGTAGAAGTTACAGACGATGGTGAAGGAAATCTTACTGCTAACGTAACATACCCAGCGGACAAAGAATTTAACAACAGCTACGGAGCTTCAAAAACTTCAGCTACTCTTGCAGTTAAGAAAACACTTACTGGTCGTGAGTTGAAAGCCGATGAGTTTGAATTTACTTTGACAGACCAAGATGGTAACGTGAAAGAAACAGTCAAGAATGACAAAGATGGAAACGTTAAGTTCTCAGCCTTGGAATTCGATAAAGCTGGAATTTTCACTTACAAGATTGCTGAAAAAACTGGAACTGCTACAGGCATCACGTACGACACAAAAACAATCACTGCTACAGTTACTGTAGCGGACAATGGTAAAGGTGCCCTTGAAGCAACTGTTACTTACGACGATGAAAAAGCATTCGAGAACACTTACACTCCAGCAGGGGCTACAAGTGTAACTCTTGGGGCTAAGAAAGTTCTTGAAGGTAAAGACCTTGAAGCTGGTAAATACAGCTTTGAATTGAAGAAAGAAGATGGTAGTGTTGTCGAAACAGTGACAAACGCTGCTAATGGAACAGTGACCTTCTCACCAATCTCATATGATGAGAGCCAAGTGGGAACTCACAAGTACACCATCTCTGAAGTTGCTGGAACTGAAATAGGCATCATTTACGATAAGACAGTTCAAGAAGTTGAAGTAACTGTTGAGAAAGTAAGCGCAACTGAATTGAAAGCAACTGCTTCAAAAGAAGCTAACGATCTTGTATTTACAAACAAATACACTCCAGCAGGGGCTACAAGTGTAACTCTTGGGGCTAAGAAAGTTCTTGAAGGAAAAGCTCTTGAAGCGGGCAAATATAGCTTTGTCTTGAAGAAAGAAGACGGTAGTGTTGTCGAAACAGTAACAAATGCTGTTGATGGAAGTGTTACTTTCGCACCAATCTCATATGATGAGAGCCAAGTGGGAACTCACAAGTACACTATCTCAGAAGTTGAGGGCTCTGAAGCAGGAATCACTTACGATAA
>NZ_JALDUF010000010.1:0-46385 GCF_023109315.1 Streptococcus oralis | reverse complement strand
TGATGATGGTGAAGCCTTCTTTCATGCTTCCTGCGTAACCGACTCCATACCATTTGCCTGTCACTTGAATGTTGTTTAAGATTTCGCCAACTTCTTTGACGGTGTACTGATGAACTTCGCCACCGAGGATCGCAGAGACTGGCTGTTGCTCAAAGCTGGCTGTCCAGTTGTTGGCTTTGGTCAACTCTTGTACTTGACCTGTGGCCACGCCGTCTTTATAGAGTTCGACTGTGACACTGTCTACAGGCGCGGATACATCGTTACCAGCTGAATCTTTCCATTCTTTTGTGACGGTGATAGATCGGGTTGGTGGGACCATTGGAGCCCACGGAGTCTTTTCTTTATTGCTAATCGTGAAGCCATCTTTCATGCTTCCTGCGTAACCGACTCCATACCACTTGCCTGCAAGTGAAATGTTGTTTAAGATTTCGCCAACTTCTTTAATGGTATATTCATGAGCCGCTCCACCCAAAATCGCGGATACTGGTAATTGCTCAAAGGTGGCTGTCCAGTTATTGGCTGACTTCAACTCTTGTACTTGACCTGTGGCTACGCCGTCTTTATAGAGTTCTACTTTGACACTATCTACAGGCGCGGATACATCGTTACCAGCTGAGTCTTGCCACTCTTTTGTGACCGTGATCGCTCGGGTTGGAATTTCCATTGGTGCCCATATTAAAGACCAAATTGCATATAACTCTACATCTTTATCAATTGTTCCTGTCTTAAATGTATCTCCCTTTGAATACATAGTGCCTTTACCGTCAGCTTGTGTATTCCATCCCTTGAAGAGATATCCAGATCGTTTCATCGTACCTGCATCTAAGACAGTTACCTTATCAGTATCGGCATCATTTCCATTTTCTGTAATGGATGGATAGTATTCGTTATTATCCTTTGGTGCTTCTCCAGTTACATCAGCGTGATTTTTATTATAATTTACCTTTCCATAAACAATAATATCGTACTCCGCCTTTACGGTATCTTCAGGTATTGCCTGATCGCTACTAGCTAATGTGTTTGTTGTTGTAACTTCAGCTTTAATTTTTCCCGTAGACTTTCCTCTTATTTTACCACCACCATCAACATCAGCCACATCATTTTGCAACTCAATATATTTTAATTCAGGAGATACAGTAGGATGATCACTTGTTGCAACAGCTTTTGCCGCTCCTTCTTCTGACTCTTCTCCAACATGTATCTTAACAGGCTCTGTTTTTATCTTGGGTACTCTTATAAGTCCGCAACCTATAATTTCAAGAGGTTTTTCTTTTACTAATTCAGGTAATTCAGCTGTTATATAGCTTGTTCTATCAAAGTCAGAATTTTTTGTTTCTTCCATATCAGAATGATTTGCTTTCAATGTTAGTTTAGTTTCGCCATCTGGCATCGTAACTTTTACCCATTGACCAGCCTCATTCATAAAACTCTTTAATTCATATTTTCCATTTTCATCTGTAGTTGAACTATGAATCAAAGTATTAGCAGGAATTAACTTGTTATTAATAGTCATATCATGATTAGGAGAATATAGTTCAAGTTTAACACCTTTTGCTTTTGTTTCCCCCTCATCAAGTTTTCCATTTTCATTTTTATCCCACCATACATCTGATGAAATAACTGCATAATTCCCATAAATATATTTTGCAGGATTTATATATCCACTCGTTTTAACTCCTGTATAATCAGTCGTTTCAAAACTTCCACCAATGTATGCTTCAAGCTCATCAATAGTAGTTTTTTCATGAGTCTTAAGTGGTAATTTAATATTTACTTGACTACCTTTAGGAAGTTCTCCCAAATCAAGTTTAACATGGGTTACTTTTCCCCAATCTTTTACATCCGCTGCAGAAATAAATGTATTTCCACCATCTATGCTATAACTAAATTCTTGTTTACCAGGACGACTATCTCCCATTACCTCAACTTCACCAGTCAAATACATATCCACTTGTGTTTTTGGTGTTTGAACAGTTTCATTATTTTGTGTATAGGATATAGATTTATCCTTTTTAGGAATTTCTAAGATAGCCTTAAAGTCCTTAAATCCATCTGAGTCTGGAGCTTGAACGAAGAAGTCTCCACGTAAATTATCTCTTTCATCTGGATAGAAAGTCTGTGTAGGAAATTTACTTCCCGCTGTTCCATAGACGATATTATCATATTTCCCAGGGAATATATTTGATCCTACCGCCGTATTCTTGGATACAACAACTTCCACCTTGCTCAAATCAATTCCAAATAATTTCTTTTCCTTCGTAGCATCAAGAGCTTTTGCAGCATTTTCAGAAAGTTGGAATAAATCTCCTTCAAGCTTTGCATGGCTATAATATTCATTTTTACTTCCATCCAGCTTCGTTTCAAGTGGGCTCATATCATAATAAACCATTCCATATGGACGATGCTCATTTTCTCCTGGAGATGTAACACTTGTGTATCTAAAACTCTTCAGTGCAATGACAACTGGAGCTTCCATAAATTTAAGTACACTATCATTGTAGTAATAATAGTAAGAAAAAGCTTTATTCTTAGTAATTTCTCTAAATTGTCTATTTAAAGCTTGTATGCCCGCTTCTGTAATAGACATTTTAATCCATACTCTACCATCAGCATCTGTAACTTGTTTAATAATAACATTGCCAGATGCATTATCAAATCCTAAAAACTTACACTTATCTACATCTGCAGCAAATTGTTTATCTTTTATTTCTACATAAGCGGATTCAGGAATTCCATAAGGCATCTTACCCGCTTCAGGCATGTCTGAGTTCATAGCATAAGCGTAAGCTTTTGTATTAAATTTAACCTTTTGAGTACTTGTTCCTGATTGAGAAATAGAATTATTTGTATCATTACCTGAAGGCTCAATCACATTATCGGCAGTCTTATTTGTAACGATATAAGTTCTAGTAAGAATACCATAACGTTGCGGTAGTTTTATACTATTCCATGTTCTACCACCAAAGTCTTGCCCTTTTCCTGCATCATGAATATGATTTGAATCTCTACAACTTTCATTATAGTATTTACCTTCTAAATTCTGAATAAAGTAATTAGGTCCATACCAAGCAACTCCCTTTTCCTTCTCTATCGTCAATGGATTGCCTTTAAAATCAGTATTTCTAAGTTCATATTCAATATTGGAAAATAATACTGCTTCTCCTGTTTCTTTATCGGCAAATGGCTCAATATTATATACTCCATCATAAGTTAAAACAATACTTGATAGATGTTCAATATCCCTATTAATTCCAAGGTCTATTTTTGTTCCATCTTCGATATTTCCAATATTATATACTTTTTCTGTACCCTCTATTCCAAGTACATTATCCGCAGTTTTATAAATGATTTTCCAACCACTTAAGGATTTATTTGCTGTAAATTTCCCAGTCAAAAGTCCAGTTTTGTCAGCCTTAGTATCAAGTCCTTTGACATTCAAAGTTCCTACTGTCATATCAATTCTAGGATTTTTCGTTACTGGAGAAAATTCTTTCTTCGTTCCATAATCAAAGAACAACTTCCAAGTATCATAAAAAGTCCCATTCTCCGCTTGGTTTGGATATAATACATTTTCCTTTAATCTATCACCAGTACTCTCAGCTTTCAAAGGTGTACATTTCTTTTGAGTTACAGTTGTCCAGAAGAAATCATCCTTTGCTTTTCCACTCACATTATTAACAGGACTTTTCACAGCTTTATTAGCTTCATAATCAAAATTATCATTTGCATCCGCAGTTGGATCAGTTGATTTTGCAGCATATTTCACCTGCAAATGTCCTGTAGCTGTAGGAGTAACATAAATATCAAATTTACTTTGAGCAAATGACTGTCTTCTAACATTTTCGTTATATCTTCCTGCAAAATGTGTACTAGCATTAAAGGTGTCGTTATTCAAATACTCCCAATGAACGTCAACCTTAGTTACTCTTCCACCAGAAGTATCAAACTTGACTTCCGGAAAATTATGGACTTTATTTGCTAAATGAATAGGAGAGTTAACTTCTGCTGTATGTTCATTACCATCTGCTGTAGTATAAACTACTTTTGCTACTTTATAAGAATCTGTATTCCATGTTTGAGCAGTTCCTTTCCATGCAGTAGGTTGAATTTCTTCAGGAAACTCATAAGTTTCAACTGTCGCACCAGTCTTATTCTTTGGAAAATACTCATTCCATTCTCCGTTAGCATCTTTTAGAATATAATATTCATTACTTAAACGTGTATAGCCAACATCAGAATACTTTGCATCTGCAGAAACTGCATTTGCAGTATAAAATCCTCCTGCATTTTTATAAAGTTGATATCCAGGTCCAGCAAAACTATGAATTTCATATCCATCGACAGTATTGGCTTTCATAGTTTTAATCTTTACGCCTTGTCCATCAGCACTGATAACAACTTCCTTTTTGCCGTCTGTACCATTTGGAGTTTCAAAAACAAATTCAGGTGTTGTAGCTTCATATAAAGTATCTGAACCAATATTGTCGATTCCATCAGGAACTTGCCAAATAGGTGAAAATCCCTTTGTAAATGCATCGTTCCATTTGTGGTCACTTCCATTATTATAGAGAGGTTTCCTTGGTGTTATGAGATAATAATTTCCCTTTCCATCACCATCATTTTTCATTTCACTGACTGTCGCATAATAAGCAAGATCTAAATCATATAAACCATTTCTGATTTGTAATTTTTGTAAAATGAAATTTCCTTCAACACTTCCATTTTTCGGAACATAAACCTTGATATGTTTTAAACTCATTAGAGGAGTATCCGCGTCATGAATTGTTCCTTGCTTATAATAATAGTAATCTTTGTTACCAGTAAATGGACCACTTGCAGGATCTGTATCATAAAATCTTATGAATCCAGAATTCGCAATCTTCGCCAGACTACTTGCATTTAGATGACGATTTCCTGTTACTGTAGTTTTAGGATCGTCATAATTTGTTGGTGACATTCTCCATTTATATTCTGATGAATTTCCTGTACTATTAATCGGTGTGTTATTTTCTCCTTCACAGGCAGTAACATTCAGTTTTGTTTCAAGTTTTCCTTCAGCAATCCACTTTTTACATTCTTCATCTGTTAAACTACGTCTATTAAAGGCGATATTAAATACCAAACTTGAACCTCCGCCCAAAGATCGAAGGAAATTATCATTGATATCATAGATAATTTTTGTAACTTTATCATAATTAGTTTGTGCTGCTGAATCTAATGGTATTACATTCCCCCTTGCATCAAGCAATGTAATTTTTTCAAACTGAACTCCTTCAATTCCGGGATTCGCTAATTTAAATCCGTAAGTTGGTAAATCGACAACAATTTTTTGATCTCCAAACTCATTACTCCCATCATCTTTTGTACGGAAAAAAGGAGTATAGTTTATGGTAAACAATGTATCCGTCATAGTTGCCAAATTATATGGATTTACTGATGTTCCATCTCCATTTGATGTATCTTTAATCTTATGATTGTCATCATATACCATAAGTTTACCATTATCCATTGGAGCTCCGGGATTCAAAGAAACTGATTTCGTTAAAGAGTTATTAAATTTAGGCTTAATTGTTTCTTCTTTAACTTCTGACTCCTCATCTTTTACTTCAGCTTGATTGTCCTTTTTATCTTCTTGTTCTTCAGGATTTATCTTTTCTTCAGCTTCCTTATCATTTTTTTTAGAATCTGTTTTATTGTCCCGTTTATCTGCTTGTTCCTCAGGATCTATCTTTTCTTTAGTTTCCTTATCAGTTTTTTTGACATCTGTAATTGTATCTTTAGCTATTACTCCCTCTGCAAAAGCAATAGTATTCGGAACAATTATCCCTAATAGTATTATAACAACTAAGAAAAAAGCTGTTACTTTTTGCAATGTCATCCTATTATTCATCAAATCTTCTCCACTCAAATCCATATTAAAATATTTTATATTTCAATCTTGAAAATAAAAATTTATTTTTAGATAGTAATTAAATGCCTATAAATATAGCATATCTATAGCAGTTTAAGCATTGAATATTATACCAAGAACAGTTTGAAAAATCTACCTTTTTCATTCATTTTAGCTCTATAATATTTGTAGTGGATAACACCTCCTCAGATATTATGGAGCTTTTTAAACGCAGACAAAAAGTAGCACAAAAACTATAATGAAAGCACCACAGAATTGCTCGAAATAAAATTGGAGGCGACCAACACGCTCGTCAAGAACATGAGACGTCATGCATTCGATTTTTGAAACTTTAAAAACATTAAAACTAAAATTCTTGTCGCTTTCAACATTACAAAAGAAAGAACCAATATGATTCTCTCTCGTACTTAGTTATATGTTGCCCACTACAGTTGAAAAAGAGGCCAAACAAAAGAGAACCCGAAGGTTCTCTTGTTTACTTTTTATTCTACAGTTTCTTCAGATTGGATTTCCACAGTTTCATCCACTGGAGCAAGTTCTGCCTCCTCTTGTTCAGGAGCCAGATATTCTGCGTCATTGATTGCCTGTGGTTCAAGGTTACGGTAGCGAGCCATACCAGTACCTGCTGGGATGATCTTACCGATGATAACATTTTCCTTAAGTCCAAGGAGATGGTCTTTCTTACCACGGATGGCTGCATCTGTAAGGACACGAGTTGTTTCCTGGAAGGAAGCCGCTGACAAGAAACTGTTTGTTTCAAGTGAGGCTTTGGTGATTCCCATAAGGACTGGGCGACCAGTCGCTGGAACTCCACCGGCGATAAGGACATCTTTGTTCGCATCTGTAAAATCGTTGATGTCTAAAAGGGTACCCATGAGAAGATCTGTATCACCTGGATCCATGACACGGACTTTACGGATCATTTGACGAACCATAACCTCGATGTGTTTGTCACCGATTTCTACCCCTTGGCTACGGTAAACTTTTTGGACTTCACCGAGGAGGTAAGTTTCAACTGATAAGACATCACGAACAGCAAGGAGACGTTTTGGTTGGATAGAACCTTCTGTCAATGCTGCACCGCGAGAGACTTGGTCTCCAACTTCGACACGCATACGTGCTGTAAATGGAACCACGTACTCACCTTCGCCAGTTTCACCCTTAACAAAGACTTTCTTGGTACGGGTTGACGCGTCTTCTTCGATAGCTGTAACTTGTCCTTTGACCTCTGTGATGACCGCTTCCCCTTTAGGATTGCGGGCTTCAAAGATTTCTTGGACACGAGGAAGACCTTGAGTGATATCGGTATTTGAGGCAACCCCACCCGTGTGGAAGGTACGCATTGTAAGCTGTGTACCAGGTTCCCCGATAGATTGGGCAGCGATTGTACCAACTGCTTCACCAACTTCAACCGCATCACCAGTCGCCAAGTTGATACCGTAACAGTGACGGCAAACACCATGACGAGTGTTACATGTAAATACGGAACGGATAGTCACTTCTTCCACACCAGCATTGACAATCTCGCGTGCCTTGTCTTCTGTGATTAACTCATTTGGACCAATGATAACTTCGCCAGTTTCTGGGTGTTTAACAGTTTTCTTAGTGTAACGACCATTGAGACGTTCTTCAAGAGACTCGATCATCTCTTTTCCTTCCGCGATAGAGCGGATCAAGAGACCACGGTCTGTTCCACAGTCGTCCTCACGGATGATAACGTCTTGGGCGACGTCAACCAAACGACGAGTCAAGTAACCTGAGTCGGCTGTCTTAAGGGCCGTATCGGTCATACCTTTACGGGCACCGTGAGTTGAGAAGAACATTTCGAGTACTGACAAACCTTCGCGGAAGTTTGAAAGGATTGGCAATTCCATGATACGTCCGTTCGGAGCGGCCATCAGACCACGCATACCGGCAAGTTGTGAGAAGTTCGAGATGTTACCACGAGCTCCTGAGTCCATCATCATAACGATTGGGTTCTTCGGATCTTGGTTATCGACCAAGCGTTTTTCCAATTTCTCACGAGCTGCACGCCATTCAGCTGTAACAGCATTGTAACGTTCATCATCAGTGATCAAACCACGACGGAACTGTTTTGTGATTTGTTCTACACGCTTATGAGATTCTTCAATGATTTCAGCCTTGTCTTCAACCACTGGGATATCAGCAATCCCCACTGTCAATCCAGCAAGTGTTGAATGATGATAGCCTAAGTCTTTCAATCGGTCCAAGAATGCAGAGGTTTCTGTTGTACGGAAACGTTTGAAAATCTCAGCGATGATATTTCCAAGGTTTTTCTTCTTGAATGGAGGATTGAGTTCAAGGTTGCGAATGGCTTCCTTGATATCGCCACCTAGTGGCAAGAAGTACTTAGCCGGAAGCCCTTCTGTCAAGTTCGCATTATTTGGTTCTTGCAAGTAAGGTAGACCCTCTGGCATGATGTCGTTGAAGAGGATTTTACCAACTGTTGTAAGCAAGACCTTGTGCTTTTGCTCTTCTGTCCATGGTTTGTTGAGGCTGTCTGTCGCGATACCAACACGTGAGTGGAGGTGAACATAGCCATTGCGATAAGCCATAACAGCTTCGTCCCGATCTTTGAAGACCATTCCTTCACCTTCACGGCCAGCTTCTTCCATAGTCAAGTAGTAGTTACCCAAAACCATGTCCTGAGATGGAGTAACAACTGGTTTACCATCTTTCGGGTTCAAGATATGCTCAGCAGCCAACATCAAGATACGAGCTTCTGCTTGAGCTTCTTCTGAAAGCGGTACGTGGATGGCCATTTGGTCCCCGTCAAAGTCGGCATTGTAGGCTTCACAGACAAGCGGGTGCAAACGAAGGGCCTTACCATCGATCAAGACTGGCTCGAAAGCTTGGATACCCAAACGGTGAAGGGTCGGTGCGCGGTTCAAAAGTACTGGGTGTTCTTTGATTACTTCTTCAAGGATGTCCCAGATACGTTCATCTCCGCGTTCTACCAAGCGTTTAGCTGCTTTGACGTTTTGCACGATGTCGCGGGCAACGATTTCACGCATCACAAATGGTTTAAAGAGCTCGATCGCCATTTCACGTGGCACACCACATTGGTACATCTTAAGAGTTGGACCAACGGCGATAACGGAACGTCCTGAGAAGTCAACACGTTTACCGAGCAAGTTTTGACGGAAGCGTCCTTGTTTACCTTTGAGCATGTGGCTCAATGATTTCAGCGGACGGCTACCTGGTCCTGTGATTGGTCGGCCACGACGACCATTGTCAATCAAAGCGTCAACCGCTTCTTGAAGCATACGCTTCTCATTTTGAACAATGATACCTGGTGCATTCAACTCAAGCAAGCGAGCCAAACGGTTGTTACGGTTAATAACACGGCGGTAAAGGTCGTTCAAGTCAGATGAGGCAAAGCGGCCACCATCCAACTGCAACATTGGACGAAGGTCTGGTGGAATAACCGGAAGGATATTGAGAATCATCCATTCAGGTTTGTTTCCAGACTTGTAAAAGGCATCCAAAACATCCAAACGACGGATGGCTTTGACACGTTTTTGTCCAGTAGCTGTTTTCAACTCTTCTTTGAGTTCAGTAATTTCTTTTTCAAGATCTACTTGTTTCAAAAGGTCTTGGATGGCTTCGGCACCCATCTTGGCAACGAATGATCCATAACCATACTCACGCAAGCGCTCACGGTATTCGCGCTCTGTCATGATAGACTTGTGCTCAAGTGGTGTATCCTTAGGATCAATCACCACATAAGCCGCAAAGTAGATAACTTCCTCGAGGGCACGAGGGCTCATATCAAGGGTCAAGCCCATACGGCTTGGAATTCCCTTGAAATACCAGATGTGAGATACAGGAGCTTTCAACTCGATGTGCCCCATACGCTCACGACGAACTTTTGTACGCGTTACTTCAACCCCACAACGGTCACAAACAATCCCTCTGTAACGAATGCGTTTGTACTTACCACAAGCACATTCCCAGTCTTTTGTAGGACCAAAGATGACTTCGTCAAAGAGTCCTTCACGTTCTGGTTTCAAGGTACGGTAATTGATTGTTTCAGGTTTTTTGACTTCTCCATAAGACCATGAACGGACTTTGCTTGGAGAAGCTAGGGTGATTTGCATACTTTTAAAACGATTTACATCAACCACTATTTCTTCCCTTTCTATTCTAAGTGAACTGCTTATTCTTGTTCAGCAGCTTCTTCTGTTGCTTCCGCTTTTGTTGCTTTCTCTGCTTCTTCAGCTTCAAAGGCTGCTTTAGCCTCTTGGGCTGCTTTTTCGCGGGCTTTTTCAAGGTCATCTACGTGGATGACATCTTCGTCCATTCCTTCATCCAAGTCGCGAAGTTCCACTTCTTGGTCATCTTCGTCAAGGACACGCATGTCAAGACCAAGAGATTGCAATTCTTTCACAAGAACTCGGAATGATTCTGGAACACCTGGTTTTGGAATTGGTTTTCCTTTTGTAATAGCTTCATAAGCTCTCAAACGTCCGTTAATATCGTCAGACTTGTAAGTCAAGATTTCTTGAAGGACATTTGACGCACCGTAGGCTTCAAGGGCCCAAACCTCCATCTCACCGAAACGTTGTCCACCAAACTGAGCTTTACCTCCAAGTGGCTGTTGGGTAACGGTTGAGTAAGGCCCGACTGAACGCGCGTGCAATTTATCATCAACCATGTGGTGGAGTTTGATCATGTACATGACACCAACTGATACACGGTTGTCAAATGGTTCACCAGTACGGCCATCGTAAAGGATTGTCTTGGCATCGCTATCCATACCTGCTTCTTTAACAGTGTCCCAAAGGTCTTCAGAACTTGCTCCGTCAAAGACTGGTGTTGCGATGTGGATACCAAGAGTACGTGCTGCCATACCAAGGTGAAGCTCCATAACCTGACCGATATTCATACGTGATGGTACCCCAAGTGGGTTCAACATGATATCAACTGGAGTTCCGTCTGGAAGGTAAGGCATGTCTTCTACAGGAACGATACGAGAGACAACCCCTTTGTTTCCGTGACGTCCGGCCATCTTATCTCCGACCTTGATCTTACGTTTTTGAGCGATGTAGACGCGAACCAGCATGTTAACGCCTGATTGCAACTCATCTCCATTTGCACGTGTAAAGATCTTAACATCACGAACGACACCATCGGCACCGTGTGGTACACGAAGAGAAGTATCACGCACCTCACGAGACTTGTCTCCGAAGATAGCGTGCAAGAGGCGTTCTTCAGCTGAAAGATCTTTTTCACCTTTAGGCGTTACTTTACCTACAAGGATATCGCCTTCTTTAACCTCAGCACCGATACGGATAATCCCCATTTCGTCAAGGTTTTTAAGGGCATCTTCCCCAACGTTTGGAATCTCACGAGTAATTTCTTCAGGCCCAAGCTTTGTATCGCGCGTTTCTGATTCGTATTCTTCAAGGTGGACAGATGTGTAGACATCGTCTTTCACCAAGCGTTCGCTCATGATAACGGCATCTTCGAAGTTGTAACCTTCCCAAGTCATGTAGGCAACGATTGGGTTTTGTCCAAGCGCCATTTCTCCATTTTCCATAGAAGGTCCGTCAGCGATAAAGTCGCCTTTTTCAACGACATCACCAACTTTAACGAGAGTCCGTTGGTTGTAGGCAGTACCTGAGTTTGAACGACGGAATTTTTGAATGTGATAAACATCTAGGGAACCATCTTCACGGCGAACTTCTACCTTGTCCGCATCTGCGTAGGTAACTTTACCATCATGCTGAGCAATAACCGCAGCTCCAGAGTCATGGGCTGCTTGGTATTCCATACCAGTACCAACGTAAGGTGCTTTTGGATCAATCAACGGCACAGCCTGACGTTGCATGTTGGCACCCATGAGGGCACGGTTGGAGTCATCGTTTTCCAAGAAAGGAATACATGCAGTCGCAACGGCAACTACCTGTTTTGGTGAAACGTCCATGTAGTCAACTACTTCTGCTGGATACTCTTGGTTGACCCCTTGGTGACGTCCCATGACAACCTTCTCAGCAAAAGTACCATCTTCGTTGAGGCGAGAGTTAGCCTGTGCTACAGTAAATTCATCTTCTTCATCGGCTGTCAACCAAACGATTTCGTTGGTCACAACACCTGTTTCACGGTCAACCTTACGGTATGGTGTTTGAACAAATCCATACTTGTTCAAGTGTCCGTAAGATGACAAGTTATTGATCAAACCGATGTTAGGTCCTTCAGGTGTCTCAATTGGACACATACGACCATAGTGAGTGTAATGCACGTCACGTACTTCATATCCAGCACGGTCACGTGTCAAACCACCAGGTCCCAAGGCTGACAAACGGCGTTTGTGAGACAACTCAGAAAGCGGGTTGTGTTGGTCCATGAACTGGGACAACTGTGAGGAACCAAAGAATTCTTTAACTGCAGCTGTTACAGGACGGATATTGATAATTTGTTGTGGTGTTAAAACTTCATTGTCCTGAACAGACATGCGTTCACGGACATTACGTTCCATACGAGAAAGTCCAAGACGTACTTGGTTGGCAAGCAATTCACCAACTGCACGGATACGACGGTTTCCAAGGTGGTCAATATCATCCACACGTCCGATACCTTCTGCCAAGTTGAGGAAGTAGCTCATTTCAGCAAGGATATCCGCAGGAGTTACAACACGAACCTTGTCATCAGGGTTGGCATTCCCGATGATGGTCACGACGCGGTCTGGATCCGTTGGCGCAACAACCTTGAATTTTTGAAGGACAACCGGTTCAGTCAAAACAGCTGCATCGTTTGGAATATAAACAATCTTGTTCAAGTCGCCATCCAAGTGGTGCTCGATGCTTTCAATCACGCTACGAGTCATAACTGTATTAGCTTCTACCAAAATTTCACCGGTTTCAGGATCTACCAATGGCTCAGCGATGGTTTGGTTGAGCAAGCGTGTTTTGATGTTCAATTTTTTATTAATCTTGTAACGACCAACGGCTGCTAAGTCATAGCGACGTGGATCAAAGAAACGTGCCACAAGCAAGCTACGTGAGCTTTCAGCAGTTTTAGGCTCACCTGGACGAAGGCGTTCGTAAATTTCTTTCAAGGCTTCGTCTGTACGAGAGTCCATTGGATTCTTGTGGATATCTTTTTCAACAGTATTGCGAACCAATTCGCTATCACCAAAGATGTCAAAGATTTCATCATCACCTGAGAAACCAAGCGCACGAACCAAGGTCGTAAATGGAATCTTACGAGTACGGTCGATACGAGTATAAGCGATGTCTTTTGAGTCGCTTTCAAGTTCCAACCAAGCTCCACGGTTAGGGATAACAGTAGAACCGTAACCCACTTTACCGTTCTTGTCTACTTTGTCATTAAAGTAAACACCTGGTGAGCGAACCAACTGAGAAACGATAATACGTTCACCACCATTGATGATGAAAGTACCCATCTCAGTCATGATTGGGAAATCACCAAAGAAGACTTCTTGGGTCTTGATTTCGCCAGTTTCCTTATTGATCAAGCGGAAGGTTACAAAAATTGGTGCTGAGTAGCTAGCATCGTGGATACGAGCTTCTTCGAGCGTGTATTTTGGTTCCTTGATTTCATAGCCAACAAATTCCAACTCCATTGTGTCTGTGAAGTTTGAAATTGGCAATACATCTTCAAATACTTCCTTAAGTCCGTGGTCTAGGAAATCTTTGAATGAATCCGTTTGAATTTCAATCAAATTTGGTAAGTCAAGAACTTCTTTGATTCTTGAAAAACTACGACGGGTACGATGTTTCCCGTATTGAACGTCATGTCCTGCCAAGATGATTCTCCTTTGTAAATAAATTCCAAGCCTTATCAATCAGGCTTTTCTAATCGTCATATGGTTTTAAAAACCCCTATCACCGTGTCCCTTTGATGAATTTTCAGAATCTTTAAATCTTTGTTACAAGCACTCAAAAACCTGAAAAAAAGCACAAAAAGAGCAGCTAAATCTGACTTTTTCAGAAGATTTAACTGCTGTGAGCCTTGTCTGGACAATATTTCAGACAAAACCTACGACAAATGATTACTCATATTATACCTTATTTAGCCAGATTTTTCAAGGTTTTTTTACTACTTTTTAAACAATCTTTTCCTATATATTATTTTAAAATTTCAAGAGAATGAAGCATTATATTTTCTCTTCAAAACTAGGAAAACGCTTGCACTAATGTTTACCTCGTGCTATACTGTTAGGGAACAACTACACAAGGAGAATTGTGATGAAAAAGATCCCATCTCAAACTGAGAAAAAAATGATTTATGGTATCCGTTCCTTGAAGAACGGAACTGGTTCTATCCTTATTGGTGCCAGCATTGTCTTGCTTTCTGCTGCAATGCCAACTATTTCAGCTAACGAAAACCTTCCTCAAACTCAGGAAAATACTAGCGCTGTGACCAAGGCCCCTACTGAGACTGAAACGAGTCAAACTCAAAAGGAAACGCCTATTTCTGAACAAAAGAATGCAAACGCTTCCCTTGACACTAAAAAGGAAGCCCTAGCAACTGACACTGCTCTAGCAGCTGAAACACCTAAAAAAGAAGACGCTACTACAAGCCAGCCCAACAGCAAAGAAGAGAAAGTAGATACTAGCACTTCGACGCCAAGTTCTGATCAAAAACCACAAGCAGACACTAGTTCTGAAGAACCAATCGAAGACAACTACTTCCGCATTCATGTGAAAAAACTTCCTGAGGAAAACAAGGATTCCCAAGGTCTTTGGACTTGGGACGATGTTGAAAAACCTTCTGAAAACTGGCCCAATGGAGCCAAGTCCTTCAAGGATGCCAAGCAAGATGACTACGGCTATTATCTAGATGTCAAACTCAAAAATGAGCAAGCCAAGAAAGTCAGCTTCCTTATCAACAATACCAAGGGGGATAACCTGACAGGGGACCGTTCGGTAGAGCGCCTCTCTCCAAAAATGAACGAGGCCTGGCTAGATGAAAACTACAAGGTATACAACTACCGTCCTCAACCAGCAGGAACTGTCCGTGTCAACTACTATCGCACCGACGGGAACTATGACAAAAAATCTCTCTGGTATTGGGGCGATGTCAAGAATCCAAGCAGTGGAGAATGGCCTGACGGGACAGACTTTACTGCAACTGGAAAATATGGCCGTTACATTGATATTCCACTCAATGAAGCTGCAAGAGAATTTGGATTTTTATTACTAGACGAAAGCAAGAAAGGCGATGATGTGAAAATCCGAAAAGAGGATTACAAATTTACAGATTTGAAAAATCACAGTCAAATCTTTCTCAAAGATGATGACGAAACCATCTACACCAACCCCTATTACGTGCACGACATCCGCATGACTGGTGCTCAACACGTAGCTAAGTCTCGTATTGAAAGCAGCTTTTCTACCCTAGTCGGAGCCAAGAAAGAAGACATTCTTAAGCACTCCAACATCACTGACCATCAAGGGAACAAAGTAGCCATCACAGACGTGGAAGTAGATGAAGCTGGTAAGAAAGTGACCTACATTGGCGACTTCTCTGATACCCAACACCCTTACACTGTCAGCTACAATTCAGACCGTTTTACCACACGTTCAAGCTGGCGCCTCAAGGATGAGACCTACAGTTATGACGGTCCACTCGGCGCAACCCTAAAAGAAGATGGCAAGCGTGTCGACCTTACCCTCTGGTCTCCAAGTGCTGATAAGGTTTCCGTTGTCGTCTATGACAAGAAAGACCCTGAAAAAGTGGTCGGAACTGTCGCTCTTGAAAAAGGAGAAAAAGGAACCTGGAAACAAACTTTGGACGCAAACTCAGGTCTAGGTATCAGCAACTACACTGGCTACTACTACCACTACCAAATCGAGCGCCAAGGTAAAACTGTCCTCGTTCTTGACCCTTATGCCAAATCATTAGCGGCTTGGAATAGCGACCTAGCAAAAACAGATGCCGCTCATAAGGTCGCTAAAGCTGCCTTCGTCGATCCAGCAAAGTTAGGTCCGCAAGACTTGACCTATGGGAAGATTCGAAACTTCAAATCGCGTGAAGATGCCGTTATCTACGAAGCTCATGTTCGTGACTTCACTTCGGATCCTGCCATCGCAAAAGACTTGACCAAGCCATTTGGTACCTTTGAAGCCTTTATCGAAAAACTAGACTATCTAAAAGACTTGGGTGTGACTCATATCCAACTCCTTCCAGTCTTGTCCTACTACTTTGTCAACGAATTGAAGAACCAAGAACGTTTGTCTGCCTATGCTTCAAGCAACAGCAACTACAACTGGGGATATGACCCTCAAAACTACTTCTCCTTGACTGGTATGTACTCAAGCGATCCTAAGGATCCAGAAAAACGTATTGCCGAATTCAAAAACCTCATCAACGAAATCCACAAACGTGGCATGGGGGCTATCTTGGACGTGGTCTACAACCATACTGCCAACGTTGATATTTTTGAGGATATTGAGCCAAACTACTATCACTTTATGGACGCAGACGGAACTCCACGTACTAGCTTTGGTGGTGGACGTTTGGGAACTACCCACTACATGTCTAAACGTGTCTTGGTAGACTCTATCAAGTATCTGGTTGAAACCTACAAAGTGGATGGTTTCCGCTTCGATATGATGGGTGATCACGATGCAGCTTCTATTGAAGAAGCTTACAAGGCTGCACGCGCCCTCAATCCAAATCTTATCATGCTAGGTGAAGGCTGGAGAACCTATACTGGTGATGAAAATACGCCTGTACAACCTGCTGACCAAGATTGGATGAAGAAAACAGATACTGTCGCTGTCTTTTCAGACGACATCCGTAACAACCTCAAGTCTGGCTATCCAAACGAAGGTCAACCTGCCTTTATCACAGGTGGCAAACGCGATATCAATACCATCTTTAAAAATCTCATTGCCCAACCAACTAACTTTGAGGCTGACAATCCTGGAGATGTTATCCAGTATATCGCAGCCCATGATAACTTGACCCTCTTTGACATCATTGCCCAGTCTATCAAAAAAGACCCTAGCAAGGCGGAAAACTACGCTGAGATTCATCGCCGTTTGCGACTTGGAAATCTCATGGTCTTGACTGCTCAAGGAACTCCGTTTATCCACTCTGGTCAAGAATATGGACGTACCAAACAATTCCTTGATCCAGCCTATAAGACTCCTGTTCCAGAGGATAAGGTTCCAAACAAGTCTCACTTGTTGCGTGACAAGGACGGCAAGCCATTTGTCTATCCTTACTTTATCCATGACTCTTACGACTCTAGTGATGCTGTCAACAAGTTTGATTGGACTAAGGCTACAGATGGCGAAGCATATCCTGAAAATGTCAAGAGCCGTGACTACATGAAAGGTCTGATTGCCCTTCGTCAATCTACAGACGCCTTCCGACTCAAGAGTCTACAAGATATCAAAGAGCGCGTCCAACTCATTACTGTCCCAGGCCAAAATGGCGTTGAAAAAGAAGACGTGGTCATCGGCTACCAAATCACTGCTCCAAACGGTGATGTCTACGCTGTCTTTGTCAATGCGGATGATAAGGCTCGCGAATTTACTCTAGGAACTGCCTTTGCTCACTTGAGAAAGGCTGAAGTCCTGGCAGACGAAAACCAAGCCGGACCAGTAGGAATTGCTAACCCTCAAGGTATCGAATGGACTGAAAAAGGCTTGAAATTGAACGCTCTCACTGCCGTTGTTCTCCGCTTGTCTCAAGGTGGCGCCATCGTCGCTCCAGCTGTGGAAGAAAAACCAGAATTTGATCTTTCTAGCTTGGAAGTTGAACCAGAACAAGGCCAAGCTCAAAACCTAGTAGCCAATCCTGAAACTCAAGAAACTGCTGCAGAGGCTCTTTCTCGGAAAGTCCTTCCTAACACAGGAACTGAGAGTAAATCCCTCCTTGTCCTTGCTGGATTCAGTATCCTTGCCCTTCTCGGACTTGGATGGTTGATAAAAAACAAGAAAGAGAACTGATACTCAATGAAAATCAAAGAGTAAACTAGAAAGCTAGCCACAGGCTGCTCAAAGCACAGCTTTGAGGTTGTAGATAAGGCGAAGTTGACCTGGTTTGAAGATATTTTCAAAGAATATAACCTAGCCCTCCTATAGAGAAAACACCCCATGGTCAGAAGAATCTTCTAGTCATGGGGTGTTGTTTTTATGATACACTTATCTATCAAATCATATATTCTACACTATAGCTAGCATCTGATAAGATACGAGCCAGGAACTGCTTGGTTCGTTCTTCTTGTGGACGACTAAAGAAATCGTGGGGATTGTTCTCCTCTACGATACGGCCTCTGTCCATGAAAATAACGTGGTTAGCGACATCTCTAGCAAATCCCATCTCATGCGTGACGATCACCATGGTCACACCTTCTCCCGCCAACTGTTTCAGAACATCCAAAACATCTCCAACCAACTCAGAATCTAGTGCCGATGTTGGTTCATCTAGCAAAATGACCTCGGGCTTGACGGCAATGGCACGCGCAATTCCTATTCGTTGTTGTTGCCCTCCAGATAGCTGGGAAGGGTAGTAGTCTTTGTAGGCCAGTAAACCAACTTTTTCTAAGGCAGATTCTGCACGTTTGAGCGCTTCTTCCTTGGGAACTCTACGAGCTATAATTAGGCCTTCTAGAATATTTTCCAGAGCAGTTTTATTTGCAAAGAGATTGTAGAAAGAAGCAATCTCTTCGGTAAAGGTCTCTCGAATCGCTTGTACCACTTCCACCTGTTGCTGAATCCATAGGTGTTCCTCACCAATAGACTCAACTGATTGAATTTTTTATAACCCCTCTTTCATGGCAAAGTAAGCACGTATTTTGGGCGCCACTTGTGTGCCGAAGAGTTCAATAGCTCTCAAAACTTGATCATGTGGCATAGAACCAAGCGGTAGATGGAGCATAAAACGGTCCAAGTCTAAATCCTCAATCATGCGAATCAATTTTTCTGCTACCTGATCTGGATTTCCCACAAACATGGCACCATTTGGACCAACTTGCTCCAAATATTGCTCATAGATCAACTCCTGCCAGTGTGGACGGTCCTTGGAAATCGCATCCACCACTTGCTTGGTCGGATGGAAATAATCTTTTACAGCCTGTTCGCCATCCTCAGCAATCCAGCCCCAAGAATGAGCTCCCACTTTCAGGTCTTTATCCGCATGACCGGCTTCGCTCCCAATCTCACGATAAGCCTGAATCAACTTTTTAAAATAACGCGGATTGCCACCGATAATGGCATAGACAATCGGCAACCCCGCCTGAGCAATCTTCACTGTTGACTCTACATGACCACCTGTCGCCACCCACAATGGCAATTTGTCCTGAACAGGACGAGGATAGACTTCTTTTCCAGCAATGCTTTGGGTCAATTGCCCCTGCCAATTCACTTTGGTGCTTTCATTTGCCAGCTGAAGCAGGTCTAACTTTTCATCAAAAAGAGTTTCGTAGTCTTTCAAGTCATAGCCAAACAGAGGAAATGATTCCGTGAATGAACCACGCCCTGCCATAATCTCTGCACGACCATTTGACAAGGCATCGATGGTAGCATATTGTTGGAACAAGCGAATCGGATCCATACTCGAGAGAATGCTGACTGCACTGGTCAAACGAATCTTCTTGGTATTAACCGCACCAGCTGCAAGAACAATCTCTGGCGCCGATACCGCAAAGTCCTCCCGATGATGCTCCCCAATCCCGTACACATCCAAACCAACCTTATCAGCTAGCTCTATCTCTGCCACCAACTGACGAATGCGTTCATCATGACTATAAATCTGCCTAGTTGCTTCCAGAGCAGTTGTTTCACCAAATGTTGAAATTCCTAATTCTACCATCCTATTTCCTCGCTATCTCTTTTAGTTTTTAGGGTATTTTATCACTAATTAGTTTTATTTTCAATGAATTTGCTCATTAGAAAAAGCCTAGATCAACTAGACTTTCTTAGCTTATTCTACTGTTACTGACTTAGCAAGGTTACGTGGTTTGTCCACATCGAGTCCACGGTGTAGAGTTGCAAAGTAAGCGACCAATTGCGTTGGTACGACCATTGAGATTGGTGAAAGGTATGGGTGTACAGTCGTAAGGACGATATCGTCTGTCTCTTTAGCAACATTCTCTTCTGCGATAGTGAGAACCTTGGCACCACGGGCTGCGACCTCTTGGATATTTCCACGAGTATGGTTGGCAAGGACTGAATCTGATAAGAGGGCCAAGACAGGCGTTCCTTCTTCAATCAAGGCAATGGTTCCATGCTTGAGTTCTCCAGCCGCAAAACCTTCACACTGGATGTAAGAAATCTCTTTTAGCTTAAGACTGGCTTCCATGGCTACATAGTAGTCTTGACCACGTCCGATGTAAAAGGCGTTGCGAGTTGTTTCAAGAAGGTCACGAACTTTAGCATCAATGGTTTCTTTCTCAGAAAGAGTTGATTCGATAGACTGAGCTACGATTGACAACTCATGAACCAGGTCAAAGGCTTGGGCTTTGGCATTGCCGTTTGCTTCTCCAACTGCTTTTGCAAGGAAGGCAAGGGCTGCGATTTGCGCCGTATAGGCCTTTGTTGATGCTACGGCAATTTCAGGACCCGCGTGAAGAAGCATGGTATGGTTGGCTTCACGTGAAAGAGTTGAACCTGGCACGTTTGTCACTGTCAAACTCGGAATGCCCATTTCATTAGCCTTAACCAAAACCTGACGGCTGTCAGCTGTTTCACCAGACTGGCTGATAAAGATGAAGAGCGGTTTCTTGCTGAGAAGTGGCATACCGTAGCCCCACTCAGATGAAATTCCAAGTTCAACTGGTGTATCCGTCAATTCTTCCAGCATCTTCTTAGAAGCAAATCCTGCGTGGTAAGATGTTCCAGCTGCAAGGATGTAGATGCGATCTGCGTCTTGAACAGCCTTGATGATAGCTGGATCTACGACAACTTGACCTGCCTCATCTGTGTAGGCTTGGATGAGTTTACGCATAACAGTTGGTTGCTCATCGATTTCCTTGAGCATGTAGTAAGGGTAAGTCCCCTTACCGATATCTGACAAGTCTAGCTCAGCAGTGTAGCTAGCGCGCTCACGGCGATTGCCATCATAGTCTTGAACTTCGACACTATCAGCCTTGACGATTACCAACTCTTGGTCATGAATTTCCATGTATTGGTTGGTCTCACGAATCATAGCCATGGCATCTGAGCAGACCATGTTGTAGCCTTCTCCAAGACCAATCAAGAGTGGTGATTTGTTCTTAGCGACATAGATGACATCTGGATTTTCAGAGTCAACCAAGGCAAAGGCATAAGAACCACGGATGATGTGAAGAGCTTTTTTGAAGGCTTCAAGAACTGAAAGACCATCTTCTTCTGCAAATTTCCCAATCAAGTGAACGGCGATTTCCGTATCTGTTTGCCCCTTGAAGTGGTGACCTGCAAGGTATTCTTCCTTGATTTCGAGATAGTTTTCAATCACCCCATTGTGCACCAAGACAAAACGTCCTGTCTCAGAGCGGTGTGGGTGAGCATTGTCCTCAGTTGGTTTCCCATGAGTTGCCCAACGCGTATGCCCGATACCAGTTGTTCCCTCAACACCAGCTGTCTTAGCAGACAATTCTGCAATACGACCAACAGCCTTAACTAGATGATTTTCAGCACCACCTAGGACAAAAATCCCCGCAGAATCATAGCCACGGTATTCGAGCTTTTCAAGCCCTTGAATCAAAATATCAGTTGCATTTGTGTTTCCAACAACACCAACAATTCCACACATAGTATATACGACACAGACCAGCTGTGCTTTCTCCTTAAATTGGTATAGTCTGATTTTCGTTTTACAGAACCAGCAAAGACAGTATATACTTGTTTTTATCACTTGTCAAGGATAAAAATTGGTATAGTTTTCTATCTGATATTTTATCAGAATTTCACTTGATACCTGACAAGTCAGCATCAATTACTTATAATAAAAAGAGGAGGTATTTGCCATGTGGTTTTTCTTCGCACTTTTATCAGCTGTCTTTGCAGCCTTAACGTCAATTTTAGCCAAGATTGGGATTGAGGGAGTTCCATCCAATCTAGCAACCGCTATTCGTACGGTCGTTGTCATTCTTATGGCCTGGGCCATGGTTTTCTTGACCAATAGTCAGACCGAAATTGTCAACATCAGTAGAAAAAGTTGGCTCTTTCTCATCTTATCAGGCTTGGCCACTGGCGCCTCCTGGCTCTGCTACTACAAGGCCCTACAGATGGGCAATGCGACTGAGGTATCTGCTGTCGATAAATTCAGTCTCGTCATTACCCTCGTTCTAGCCTTTTTCTTCCTACAAGATATCCTGACGTTTAAAACAATTGTTGGCTGTATCCTGATTACGATCGGAACCTTGGTGATGATATTGTAATAAAAAGTGAGATGAACACCATCTCACTTTTTTTATTTTTAAAATCCATTATGATCGCTGAGTTCCTTGAACCAGTGCCCTGATTTCTTCAGACGGCGTTCTTGTGTTTCCAAGTCTAATTCAACCAAACCATAGCGGTTTTTATAGCTATTGAGCCATGACCAGCAATCAATAAAGGTCCAGATTAAGTAGCCCTTACAGTTAGCACCGTCTTCAATCGCACGGTATAGTTCACGAAGATGCCCTTTGACAAAGTCGATACGATAGTCGTCTTGAATCATGCCATTCTCACGGAATTTTTCTTCCCCTTCAACACCCATGCCATTCTCTGTCAACATCCACTCGATATTACCATAGTTTTCCTTGATATTTTGGGCGATATCATAAATTCCCTGCTCGTAGATTTCCCAACCGCGGTGAGGATTGATTTTACGGCCCGGCATGATATAAGGCTCGTAAAAATGTTCTGGCAAGAGGGGACTGTCTGGATGTTTAGCAAAACGCGGCGCCATAACGCGCAAAGGTTGGTAGTAATTGACTCCAAGAAAGTCCACTGCGTGCTCCCGAATGACTTCCAACTCTTCTTCTGTAGAATCTGGTAGTAAATCATGCTCAGCTAAAATTTCCACCAATTCCTCTGGATAAGCTCCCAAGACAGACGGGTCTAGGAAAGATTGGGCTTGAAAAAGATCCGCAATACGAGCTGCTTTCACATCCGCAGGATGTTGACTACGTGGGTAGGCTGGTGTCAAGTTGAGGACAATCCCAATCTTGGAATCAGGTAAAAGCTCATGACAGGCCTTCACCGCAAGACTACTAGCCAGTTGCGTATTATAGGCTACCTGAACCGCTGCTTTGGCATCTACCTTGTGTGGATAATGGGCATCATAAAAATAACCAAACTCAACAGGAACGATAGGCTCATTGAAGGTAATCCATTGGTCCACCAAGTCACCGTAGGTCTCAAAACAGAAACGCGCATAGTCTTCGTAAGCCTTGATAGTTGCCTTATTTTCCCAACCATCCCCATCTTCTTGCAGGGCAAAAGGAAGGTCAAAGTGATAGAGATTGACTAAAAGACGAATCCCCTTGGCCTTAATGGCTTCAAAGACCTGACGGTAGAAAGCCACTCCTTGAGGATTGATCTCTCCACGGCCTTGCGGGAAAAGTCGAGACCACTGAATAGAAGTGCGAAAGGCCGTATGACCTGTTTCTACCAGGAGCTCGATATCCTTTTCCCAGTTTTCGTAAAAGGTTGATGTTTTATCTGGACCAATCTCATTATAGTAGCGATTGGGTTCTACTTGGTACCAATAATCCCAGAGATTATCTCCCTTACCATCACCAGCTACACGTCCTTCTGTCTGTGGGCCAGAAGTCGAGGAGCCCCAGACAAAGTCCTTTGGAAATTTTAGCATACTTATACCTCTTAACTTGATTATGTATTTATTCATTCCCATTATATAGAAAAAACAAGGTAAAAACTAGTTACATTTTTGCCTTGTTTTTCTTCTGATTATAGTTTTTATTTCTTGCTTAGGATTTCAAGGGTTTCGAGCAAGTTATCTGCATGAACTTCAATGGTGTCACCAGTCGCCTTAATCTTAACTTCTACGATACCATCAGCCGCTTTCTTCCCAACGGTGATACGGATTGGAAGACCAATCAAATCGCTATCGCTAAACTTCACTCCGACACGTTCGTTACGGTCATCTGTCAAGACTTCGTAACCAGCTTCCATCAAGCTTGCTTCAAGTTTTTCTGTTAAGGCTTGCGCTTCTTCATCTTTGACATTGACAGTGATCAAATGCACATCAAATGGTGCCAATTCTTTAGGAAAGTTAACTCCCCAAGCATAACGGTATTCACCTTTTGGCGTTTTGTTAACAAAGAGGCGAGCGTGTTGCTCTATAACGGCTGAAAGGAGGCGGCTAACACCGATACCGTAACATCCCATGATGATTGGCACAGCACGACCATTTTCATCCAAAACATCTGCACCCATACTTGCTGAGTAGCGAGTTCCGAGTTTGAAAATATGACCAATCTCGATACCACGCGCGAAGTTAAGAACACCTTGTCCGTCTGGTGAAATTTCACCCTCACGAACTTCACGGATATCCACATATTCTGCAGTGAAGTCACGACCTGGGTTCACGCCCGTCAAGTGATAGCCATCTTCATTAGCCCCCACAACAGCATTGCGAACATCTTGCACCTTACGGTCTGCAATGATTTTCACATTCTCTGGCAAAGCAACTGGGCCAAGCGAACCAAATCCTGCTGGGATAACACTTGCTACTTCTTCTTCGCTAGCCACATCAAAGAAATCTGCACCCAAATGGTTTTTCAACTTGACTTCATTAAGTTGGTCATTTCCAACTAGAAGGGCTGCAACAAGCTCACCATCTGCCATGTAGAAGAGGGTTTTGATCGTTTGTTCTTCTGGCACGTTAAGGAAGGCTGCGACTTCATCGATGGATTTAACACCTGGAGTTTCCATTCGAGTCACTTCTTCTTCCGCAACGACACGGTTGCTTGGTTTGTACTCGTTTGTTGCCATTTCTAAGTTAGCTGCATAGCTAGACTCACTTGAGTAGGCAATGGTGTCTTCACCAGAAACCATCCATTTGAGCAATTCTGCCTTGATTTCTTCTTGTACTTCTGCAGGAATTTCATCAAATGATGCAACTGACTTGTCCAAGACAACCCAGCGGTCA
Source organism: Streptococcus oralis (assembly GCF_023109315.1). Classification (GTDB taxonomy): domain Bacteria; phylum Bacillota; class Bacilli; order Lactobacillales; family Streptococcaceae; genus Streptococcus; species Streptococcus oralis_BS. Next base: position 21,391 of record NZ_JALDUF010000010.1, on the reverse strand, counting down.
AGGTCTGTACGAGCAGGAGTGATGGCCATAAATTCTTGGCTATCCTTACCACCCATGGCACCACCGTCACCGATGATAGCCTTGAAATCCAAACCACTGCGAGTGAAGATACGTTCGTAGGCCGCCTTGTACTCGTCATAAGTCACATCCAAACTATTGTAATTAGCATGGAAACTATAACCATCTTTCATGATAAATTCACGCGTACGGAGAAGACCGTTACGTGGACGTTTTTCATCACGGTATTTCGGTTGGATTTGGTAAAGGTTGAGTGGCAATTGCTTGTAAGACTTGACAGAGTCACGAACAATAGCTGTAAAAGTTTCTTCGTGTGTCGGACCTAGGATAAAGTCTGACTTTTCACGGTTTTTCAGTTTATAAAGGTCTTCACCATAGGTTTCATAACGGCCTGATTCACGCCAAAGATCAGCACTGAGAAGGGCAGGAGCCAACATCTCCACCGCACCAATCTTATCAAACTCTTGGCGCATGATATTCTTAGCCTTTTCAATCACACGGTTAGCGAGTGGTAGGTAAGAATAAACACCGGCAGAAACTTGACGAACATAACCAGCACGCAACATAAGGGCGTGGCTGATAACTTGAGCATCGCTTGGCATTTCGCGAAGCGTTGGGATTAGCATTTTACTTTGTTTCATAATATTCCTCGATTATCTAAAAGAAGAGTCGCATAATGTCATTCCAGGTCACAGCTAGCATCAAGGCAACCATGATAACTACACCAGCCATGGTGACATAGGTTTCAATTTCTTGTTTAAGGGGTTTCCGGCGGATAGCCTCTAGGATATTGAGCACAATCTTTCCACCATCCAAAGCTGGGATAGGGATCAAGTTAAAAATCCCGATATTGATGGAAATCATAGCTAAGAAGTAAAGGACATTCTCAAGACCATTTTTAGCAGCATCGCTACTTGCCTTAAAAATAGCAACGGGACCACCGAGTTTGTTCAAATCTGGATGGAAAATCAAGTTTTTCAGAGCCGAAAGGATACGGAGCCCTGAGTCAGCAGCAGTTGTAAATCCACCAACAAACATGGATAGAAAGTCTGACTTGACTCCCGGTTGAACCCCGAGAATGTAACGCCCTTGATTCTCTTCTGGAGTCACCGTGACTTGTTTTTCGCTACCATTTTCAGAAATGGTCACATCTAAGGTCGGAGAGGTCTTGTCCTTGGTATCGGCTTCCACAGCCTGGGTCAAGTCTTGCCAATTCTTAACCTCATGCGAGCCGACCTTGGTAATTTGAGCGGTCTCAGCTACACCTACCTTAGCCAAAGCTCCCTCTGGCATGACATGAAAGAGATTGGTCTGAGTATCTCTAACACCGCCTTGCAAAAAGATCAGGATCCAAAAAACAACAACACCTAAGATAAAGTTATTCATAGGACCTGCAAAGTTGGTGATAAGCTTACCCCAGATAGAAGCATTTTGATACTGTACATCCAGAGGAGCGATGCGTACTTCGGTTCCGTCTTCTTCAACAACCGTCGCATCATGATCCACTGCAAAAGTCTTTTCTTCTTCCAAGACCAACCCCTTGATAAAGAGCTTGTCTTCAAAGTCAAACTGGGTTACCTGCATAGGAAGGGCCGTTTGATCCAACTTCTTTCCTGAGAGGTTGATCCGTTTGACCTTGCCATCGTCGGCAAGTGTTAAACTGACTGGAGTTCCTGTCTTGATCTCTGTCGCATCATCACCCCAGCCTGCCATACGAACATAGCCTCCTAGAGGAAGGATCCGAATGGTATAAGCAGTGCCATCCTTACCGATATGGGAAAAAATCTTGGGCCCCATACCAATGGCAAATTCACGAACTAGAATGCCTGATTTCTTGGCAAAATAAAAATGTCCAAACTCATGCACCACCACTATAATCCCAAAAACGAGGATAAAGGTTAGCAATCCAATCATTCAATCTTCCTTTCTTTAAAACAGGCCAAATAAGTGCATCATTGGAAACACAATCAGCATGCTGTCAAAGCGATCCAACACACCGCCATGTCCAGGGATAAATTTTCCAGAATCCTTGACACCAAAATGGCGTTTCATGGCACTCTCAATCAAGTCACCAAACTGGCCTGCTACACTGAAGAAGGCGGCAAAAAGACTCATCCTATAAATTCCATAGGGAAGAGCAACTGTACTGTCCACTAGCATGAAGAGTACTGTTATCAGTACCGCACCTAGAATACCCCCAACAAAGCCCTCAATACTCTTATTAGGAGAAACTCTCGGGGCTAACTTATGCTTGCCAAAATTCACCCCCGTCAGATAAGCTGCACTATCTGTCGCCCAAACGATAAAGAGAGCCAGGAGAACCTTATCAAATCCAGCTATACGAGCATCTAGTAAGGCATTGAAGCCAAAACCAACATAGAAACTCACAGCAATCGGAAAGGCAGCATCTTCAATCGTATAGTTTTTACTGAAAACGGTTGTCCCTAACATTATTGTAATCAAAACACTGTAGACAACTACATTGCCATCAACCGGCAAAAAAGTTAGGTAATTTTCTAAGGGGATTGTGAGGGCAAAGGTTGCAAGGAGGGTCAAGGTGCCCTCAATGGTCATAGTCTTTAGTCCCTTCATGTGCAGGAGCTCATGGACGCCTAGCATTGCTAACAAGCCAATCCCTATCTGCAACAGGAGCCCGCCAACAAACAAGACGGGAAGGAAGATAAGCAGAGCCAGTCCGGCAAACAGTGTTCTCTCTTGTAAATCCTTGGTCATATTTTCTCCTAAACTCCTCCAAATCGGCGTTGTCGACGATTGTAGGCAAGAATTGCTTCCTGCAAGGCTGCCTCGTCAAAATCAGGCCACAGGGTATCCGTAAAATAGAGCTCACTATAAGCTCCCTGCCATGGAAGGAAATTGCTCAAGCGTAATTCTCCACTGGTACGAATAATCAAGTCCGGATCTCGCACATCCTTAGGCAAATGTTGGGTGAAGAGATAGTTGCCAATCAATTTCTCTGTGATATCACCCGGATTGATTTTCGCATCTAAAACATCCTGAGAAATCAGCTTAACAGCCTGTGTAATCTCAGCACGTCCACCATAGTTAAGAGCAAAATTGAGAATCAAACCCGTATTGTTCTTAGTCAATTCCTCTGCTTTTGTCAAAGCTTCAAAAGTCGGCTTAGGCAGACGGTCCGTCTCACCAATCATCTGAATTTTAACATTATTTGCATGCAATTCAGGAACATAGTTATCATAAAACTCGACTGGTAAGTTCATGATAAACTTGACTTCCTGATCCGGACGTGTCCAATTTTCCGTTGAAAAGGCATAGACTGTGATGACCTTAACTCCCATCTTATTAGCTGCCTTGGTCACCTTTTGGAGGGCTTCCATCCCTGCCTTATGACCAAAAACCCGTGGTTGCATCCGTTTTTTAGCCCAGCGACCATTTCCATCCATGATGATGCCAATGTGAGCAGGAACCTGTGTTGGAACCTCAACTTCTACAGCTTTATCTTTCTTAAAAAATCCAAACATGATCTTATTCCTATTCAAAAATCTATCGTTTTATTATACCATACTTCCCTATTTTCTTCTATTGCTAAGTTACTATCATTACTTGTAAGTAACAAAAAATAAGCCGCCTGATTGGGCGACTTTATTTTATAGGGAGATTATTATGAAAAAGTTTTAGGAGTTTAAGTTAAGTTTCTCTTAACTTATGGACTTAGTATACCGTTCCTAACTTAAATTTTTCTTAAGTTTTTTGAAAAAGTGAGATTTTCCCATTTTTCTTGCCAATTTTTCTTGGACAGGCGTTCTTGATAGAGCTCCATCCGGTCCTCATTCTCTAAAAAATGAGGAGTTGGGGATACGTGAAAGTTAAAAATATCCTCTAAACCATAAGGCGCAAAGAGCTCTAAAGTTGCATCGGCATGCAAGCGAAGGCCTATCGCCGTACAGCGTTCTGGATACTTACTCATGGCATCACGAGAGCTTGTGTAAGGCGCAGTGTGGGGACTGTGTAGATGCATATAGACCTGATTTTTCAACTCCCACTGATACTGAGGGAAATCTTCTCTCAGCTTGTTCTCTAGGGATACTGTTTCCTCATAAGAAACATCTGGATCAAAGAAAATCACATCCACATCCGTTTCACGGTCAAAAGGGGATTTGTCTGACAAGAGATTCCAGATGAAATTCCTAACCGAACCCGCTGCCAACCACGAATCTTTCAGATCAAGATCACGAATGATGGTCAGAATGGTCATCATATCCGGATTTTCTCTGAAAGCATCTAGAATTTCTTGTTCATTTTTCATTGTATTCATACCCTAAATGCTCATATGCCTTAGCAGTCGCTACCCGTCCAGACCGTGTTCGCATGATAAAGCCTTTCTGGATCAGGTAGGGTTCGTACATGTCTTCGACCGTTTCGCGCTCCTCGGCAATATTAACGGAGAGAGTTCCCAGCCCGACAGGACCACCACCGTACATCTCAATCATGGTACGGAGGATTTTTTGATCCACATAGTCCAAGCCTTCACGGTCAACATCCAGCATGATCAAAGCTTTATCGGTAATCACATCATCAATAACCCCATTCCCCATAATCTGGGCAAAATCACGCACGCGCTTGAGGAGACGATTGGCGATACGAGGGGTTCCTCGACTACGTAAGGCCAACTCTGAAGCTGCCTCATGAGTGATTTCCATCTCAAAAATATCTGCCGTCCGCTCAACAATCTCTGTCAAGTCAGCATGGGTATAGTATTCCATATGACCTGTAATCCCAAAACGTGCCCGTAGAGGATTTGAGAGCATCCCCGCACGTGTCGTTGCACCAATCAAGGTAAAAGGCGGCAAGTCCAAATGGACACTGCGACTGCCCTCTCCAGCGCCAATCATGATGTCAATGTAAAAGTCTTCCATGGCACTATAGAGCACCTCTTCCACCGACATGGGCAAGCGATGAATCTCATCAATAAAGAGAACGTCTCCAGGCTCCAAATCATTCAAAATCGCTACCAGATCACCAGCTTTTTCAATGACAGGACCTGATGTTTGCTTGAGATTGACACCCAATTCATTGGCAATAACAAAAGCCATGGTTGTTTTCCCCAAACCTGGAGGACCAAATAAAAGAACATGGTCCAGTGCTTCATCCCGCATTTTGGCAGCCTCGATAAAGATTTGCAGCTGGTCCTTGACCTTATCCTGCCCAATATATTCACGTAAATACTGGGGACGGAGGGTACGTTCTACCAACTCCTCATCACCCATGATTTCATTATCTAAAATTCTACTCATGGCTCTATTATATCAAAAATCCAAGCCACAAACAAAAAAGCCACCTGATTGGGTGGCCTCTTTAGGGAGATTATTATGAAAAAGAAAAGTTTAGGATTTCATTAAATAAAGGGTACTCAATGAAAATCGAAATCAGACTAGGCAGATAGACGCAAGCATAACTATAGTTAGCTAAGTCGACTCTAACGAAGGTTGGTGAGATTTTCGAAGAGTATTAGGAGGTCTTTATTTAATGATTATATGATACACAAGGAGACTTAAAATTCCCTTAATTTTTAAATCAATCACTAACAATTTTCTTGAACAGCTGTTTGACCTGCAATACGTCCAAAAGTAAAGATATCCGTAAGCGAATTTCCTCCTAGACGGTTACCTGCATGGAGTCCACCTGCGACTTCTCCGGCAGCATACAAACCAGGGATAATCTGACCGTTTTGATTCAAAACGTGTGTTGAAGTATCAATCTTGAGTCCACCCATTGTATGGTGAACGGCTGGTTTTCTCGGTGTTGCGTAAAATGGCGCAACCTCACACTTGAGATCAAAACTACCTTTATTAAATTCAGGATCAAAACCTGCATCTACATAGGAATTGTAATTCTTAATCGTTTCCACTAGAACTTGTGGATCTACACCAATCTGAACCGCCAACTCTTCTATCGTATCTGCACGATAGAGAGTACCTGCTTTGACTTGGGCATCGATTTTTTCTTGGCTAGTATTGTAGGCAGTTTCCTTGATACGTTCATCTGCGATTAGATAGAACAAGCCTCCATTATCAATCGCCGCTTGAGATAGCTTATCTCGGCTACCGTACTCATCTACAAAGCGCTTCCCTTCAGTATTTACCATGATGAAGTTTGCTGGAGGAACTTGAAGTCCTGAGAAAAGAGCTCCTGTCACTGGATCGGATACTGGCATCATTTGACTAAAGCCCATACCCACTAAATCTGCACCTACACTTTGCCCTAAAAGAATACCATCTCCTGTTACAGCTGGTGTATTAGATGTAGCAATATCATCTGCAATTTCAGTCCAGTAGGTATTGTATTTTTGTAGCATCTTTGTATTGGCACCAAATCCTCCAGAAGCTAGAACAACGGCATCTGCATTGACAATGATGGTTTGACCGTTTCGACCTTCTGCTCTGACACCCTTGACAGCCCCGTCTTTTACAAGCAATTCTTTAACTGGAGAGTCAGTCAAGATCTTGCCACCATGTTCTAGAACATATTTTTGTAGGACAGATATAAAGGCATACCCCATTGGTTGAACCGGCTTATGGCCACGACGCCAAAGGGCTCCAACTGGCATTGTCACTTCACTACGAACAAATTCAACGCCGATGTCTTCCAACCAACGAACAGACTCTAGGGCTCGCTCGGTTAATACAGAAACCAAATCGTATTGGCCATGAATTTCATTTCCTTGTAAATCTTTTCGTTTCCCACCAATATAGGTTTGGATACGGTAAAGTAAGGTAGAATCGAACAAATAGCTCGGGTTCTGCAAATACTGTTCAACCTCAACTTTCAAGGCTCTAAAGTCCTCTAGATATTCTGGATCAATCGTTGATTCATCTGTCGCAATCAATTCTTGAAGCGTATGCGCCTCACCTGGATGAGCTGCGAAGGTTCCTTGCCATGCTGGATCTGGTGCATTCATTGGACCACCTGCACGAACAGTATTTCCTCCAATTGCAGGAAATTTCTCAACAACAATTGGCTTCTTACCAGCTTGTAAGACTGCAGCTGCTGCAGCTAATCCAGCTCCTCCGCCTCCGACGATGACAACGTCTGCCTGATAGGTTTTATCTTCTTTATCTAAGGCGGATGGTGCTTTTGAGCGTTTCCGTAAAACATCTGGATTTGCACCGGCTTGTTTGACTGCACGCGCAACTCCATCTAAAACACCATTTGAAGTCACAGAAGCTCCTGACACCGCATCAACATTTAAGGTTTGTCCCTCAATGATTTCTGCTGGAATACGGGTAAAGACGACATCTGCGATTCCTGAAGATTCTCCAGAAGAATCGATTTCGATTTTTTCAATACGGTCCTCAGAAACCGTTACATCCATCGGTAATTTACCATTATGGCCTTCAGTTGTAACATGGTAAGTCCCCGGTTCAAAGCGAACTTCTTCAGGAAGATTTATTTGGTTTGCAACGGATACAAAGCGAAGGAAACGATAGAAACAGCTATCTAAGAAATCAACAGTTCGCTCCTCAATCAAATCTCCATTATCATCAAATGCTCGATGAGCTCGACCAAGTAAAAACTCACTACCTGGCATAACTGTTGCATTTACCCCAGGAGCATCCAAAATCTGACGAAGATGAAGTTGGGCACGTGAAGAACCTTGAATATCGTAGGAAGCTCCGACAATCATTGTCGGCTTTCCATCTAGTGGATGAATGTTAAAAGACAACCACTCGAGCAAACTATTCAAACTTGATGGAATCGTATGATTGTGCTCGGGTGTCGAGATAATGACACCATCAGCTTCTGAAATAGCTTGATTAAACTTCTGAATAATAGGTGTATCTGTTTGATCATCTGTTTCATTGAACATCGGTACATCTGTTATTTCTAAAATCTCCATATCCGCTTTTGAAACAAAATGTCTTTTCATAAATTGCAACAGGTTGCGATTATAGGATTTTTTTGCATTAGTCCCAACAATAGCTACTAATTTCATTGACTCTTCTCCTTTCATTAATTCCCTAGGCTTTTAACCATTCTTCCCAGATGAATGATTTTTTTCGATTTGTATCTTCAGGTTTTACTAAAGCTTTTGTTAATTCAACAAAATTTTGAAACTCTGAAAAATGTTCTTCTAGTTCTGCAACCTTTTCAGGATTGTTCAAATGACACTCATCATCTAGGACTTGCTCAGAATGACCTAGAAAGAACTCTGTACCCGGCATAACTCTTGCTTTAAGCTCCGGCGCATCTAAAATCTGACGCAAGTGCGCCTGCGCTCTAGATGTTCCTAGCAAACCGAGAGAAGCTCCGACAATCATAGTTGGTTTGTTAACCAAGGCACGACTGGTATAAGCAATCCACTCTAAAGCAGAGGCCAAAGGTGCTGGTATTGTGTGATCGTATTCCGGGGTTGAAATAATCACACCATCTGCAGCAAGAATTTTTTCTGAAAAAGCTTGAACTTCAGCTGGCGCTAGCTTGTCCTCAGGTTCGTTAAATGCTGGCAATTGTTTGATTTCCAATACCTCAATGTCGGCTTTATCCGAAAAATGCTTTTGCATAAATTTCAAGAGTTTCCGATTGGTTGAGCGATCCGAATTGGTTCCAACGATAGCAACTAGTTTCATCTTGGTACCCCTTTCATTTATTTAATCTACTTTCATTATACTACTTTAGAAAATCTTGTAAATCCTTGATAATAAAGACCGTGTTATTCTATCAGATTATCGTACTTTAGTACAAGTTCGTGAAAAAATTAACAAAATATCTTCATAAACTATTGACCGGCTTCCTTAACTATGATATAGTCTTGGTGAAAAAATATACATTTAAGGAGGATGTTTTTATGAAAGAGACATTCAATCGTTGGAGGATTTTAGTCGCGTCTACAGCCATTCTTCTTTGCACAGGTGCCGTCTATTCCTTTTCTGTTTTTGCCGGACCACTTAGCAGTTCAACAGGCTGGTCCATGTCTGATATTATGTTAGCATTTGCTATCAACTCTGCAATCGGTCCTATCCCCATGATTCTTGGAGGTTATTTAGTTGACAAAGGTTACGTAAAATGGACCATCGCCCTCGGTGCTCTCCTATTTGCTAGCGGATTTTACTTAACCGGCTATGCCAATTCACCAGCCATGCTTTATTTGACCTATGGATTAATGGCCGGGCTTGGTCAAGGTTTTGCCTATTCGGGTGCCCTCTCCAATTCACTTCGCCTCTTCCCTGATAAACGTGGCTTAGCCTCTGGAATTCTGACAGGCGGCATGGGATTTGCCGCAGTCATCGCTTCTCCAGTCGCAAGCAATCTCATTCAACAACAAGACGCCTTCTTTGCTTTTCGTACAATTGGACTAGTCTATATTGTTGTTATCATCTGTGCAATTTTCTTTATCAAGGCAGCTCCAAGCGGCTACCAACCAGCAGGCTGGAAAGCTCCTATCCCAACCAAGCAAGGAGCTACTAATAAAAACTGGAAACAAATGCTACAAAGTCCTCTGTTTTACATTATCATTAGTATGTTCTTTGTTGGAGCCTTTTCTGGTTTGATGATTGCCTCTCAAGCATCACCAATCGGTCAATCAATGTTTGGACTCTCTGCTGGTACTGCAGCTCTCTATGTCTCTCTTTATTCAATCGCAAATTCTAGTGGTCGTTTTATCTGGGGATCACTTTCTGATAAAATTGGCCGTTCAAAGACCTTATTGATTATCTACTCTGTCATTGTCCTAGCTTTATTCTCCCTAACTATCGTTCCTGGTCAATTCGGGTTTACCTTAGGAATTATTGGGCTTGGTATCTGCTTTGGTGGTGTTATGGGGGTCTTCCCATCTATCGTCATGGAAAATTACGGTCCTGCAAATCAAGGGGTCAACTACGGCATCGTCTTCACTGGATATTCTTTAGCAGCATTTTTCGCTCCCAAAGTCGCTGTTCAAATGGCAATGGCTAATAATGGAAATTATAGTGTAGCTTTTTATGTGGCTATCGCTCTCGCAGCTGTTGGGCTTCTCCTTAACCTCCTATATATGAAGAAAAAAGGCTAAAAAAAGAGAACTTCCTATATAAGGAAGTTTTTTTGGTATAATAAAAGTAGTAATAGTATATTGGGAGGATTTACCATGGCAGACCGTTCACGTTTCTTACGAGATAACCCATCTGACTTCCCATATGATTTTGAAAAACAAATCCTGTCCAAGCAATCTTCTAATACAATTTACCATTGGCATCCTGAACTCGAGATAATCTATGTCAAAAAAGGAACTGCTACCTTCTATATCAACTCTGAGCGCTTTGAAAGTCATGAGGGTGATATTTTTCTAATTCAGCCAACGTCTCCTCACGCTATCTACCCTATTGAAAATCAAGAACAAATTTCAGCAGTTTTTCGTATCCATTTAGATTTCCTAGGTAGAAGTCAAATTGACAGTTTTAGCCAACGCTATATCCAACCCCTCCACTCTGGTCACTTTTGCCTTACTCCCCAAATATCACCAGGCGATAAGGCCTATGATCAAATTCAATCCTGCCTTCTTTCCCTCTTTTCTATCCTTGAAGAAAAAGGCATATACTACGATCTACTCATAAAATCTAAACTATACGAATTGCTTCATCTTCTCTTCAAGTATCGATATGTCAATCGACACTATACAGATGATACCTACCAAAAATACCAAAAACTAAAAGAAGTGATTTGCTACCTTGAACAGCACTACGCAGAACCCATTCATATTGAGCAACTGGCTGCAACATTTGGATATAGTAAAAATCACTTTATGAGTATTTTCAAGCAACATACTGGAGCCAGTTGTATGGACTACCTGCTCCAGTTACGTCTTGAGAAATCCTGTGAGAAACTCGTCCAAACCAACCTCAGCATTCAAGAAATTGCAAGCCAAGTCGGTTTCACCAACCTTTCAAACTTCAACCGTCAATTTAAGCAGCACTATCACCTAACACCTAGACAGTATCGAAACCAACAACTTAAAAAGAAAACATAATTCTTTCTCCTTAGTCTTTTCTAAGGAGTTTTTTCAAACAAAAAAGCCACCTAATCAGGTGGCTTTTTTAGGGAGATTATTATGAAAAAGAAAAGTTTAGGATTTCATTAAATAAAGTTAGGAGGTCTTTATTTAATGATTATATAATACAGGAAAAGGCTTAAACTTTACTTAAGAAAAAATAATTTTTTTATCTTTTTCGATCCACCCAAATCATTCCTGTACAATCATAAGTAGATAAGGTTTCAAATCCTAGAGAACGATAGAATCCCAAGTTTTTTTCTGTCTGTTCGGTCACTAGTTGGACTTGATAGGCATCTTTGAAGTCACCTAAAGCCTCTTTCATCAAGTTGCTACCAATCCCTTGGCGCTGATAGCTAGGCAAAACGATCAAATCCTGGACAAAAATCGATAAAAAACCATCTCCGACCAAACGGACCAAGCCCACCACGGCATCGCCATCAAGTGCTAGATAAATTGCTAATGAGTTAGATAAGGCCTTCTCCAACATCTGAGGTTGATGTGTATAATTTGTCCAACCGACAGCCTGATAGAGATGCAAAACATCCTCTAACTTGACAATTTCTTGCTTTTTAATAGTGATCATGTCAACACCTCTTAAAGTTCTCTCAAGCTCTTGTACTGCCGTCCATTTTTATCAAAATTTTCAGGAGCCAACCATACTTCCAAACGAGCTTTAACTTGAGGCCAGTCCTTATCAATCATAGACAACCAATCCGTATCTCTCGTACGCCCCTTATAAACGACTGCCTGACGGAAGGTTCCTTCATAGACAAAGCCCAAACGCTCCGCAGCTCGTCTGGATGGCAGATTAAGAGAATCACATTTCCATTCGTAGCGACGATAGTTAAGCTCCTCAAAAACATATCGCGCTAGGAGATACTGAGCCTCTGTCCCTATACGTGTTCCCCTGAGCTCTGGAGAAAAAGTGACGGCACCCACTTCTATTACTCGGTTATTCTGGTCAATGCGCATGAGAGAAAAAGTTCCCAAGGCCTTACCAGTTGCCTTGTCTACAATCGCATAGTAAAAGCGATCCTTACGAGCCAACATCTGATTTAAAAGGCTAACCAGTTCCTCCATATCTGCCACTGGTTCCTGAAAGAGGTAGGTCCACATCTCCCGAGGAGTACCTGGACCATAAACAGCTAATAAATCCTCCGCATGCTTTTCCACCGAAAGAGCCTCTATCCGAGCGTAGCGCCCTTCTAAGAAATCAATGGAAGGCAATTCTCCTGGAGTATAACCTTCCATTGACTCACCAATTATCTGACCATATTCATTTACTGGCATCGTTTTTCTCCTTGCTTTACGCTGAAAATACTATATCATAATTTGCTCTATATGGAAACTAGCACTCTCCTCAAACCTCATCCACTCACTACATTAGTGATTCGTTTTCTTTCTTTTATCTTCTAAGGCTTGATTAATCCGTTGGGTGAGCTTGTGAGTTTGCCAGATCTGGTACAACCATATCAGTCCATAAATTAATAAGAAAAAGAACCAAAGCAAGGGACTCAACAATGCTGAACCCCAGCCAAAAAATAGGTAGGTTAATACTAAAATAGTAGCTGTCGCTAACAAATGAACTCCTACACGCATACTATAAGCAAGAAACTCTAGCCTTTCAAGGATTAAGGTCAATACCCCCATAATTCCGCTCATCAAAAACAAAGCTAGAATATTTTTTGTCGTTGGTGTGGGATAGGTAATACCTGAATAAAACTGAGCCAATAACACCAAACTCAAATAAACAAAGGAGGCCGTACGCATTCCCGATACAAAATAAGCAATCAATCGCTTCATGATTTTCTCCTATAAACCTAGATAATCCATTAAGGACTTAACGTATTTCCGACTCACACTAGATTTGATACCCCGAGTCATCTTAGCCATCATGTTTCCTGAAAAACTATCCGATAATGACTCTAGATGGTCAATGTTTATAATTGAATGACGTGATATCTGTATAAAGTTACGCCGGTTAATCCGATTCTGAAAGTTTGTCAATGTTTCCTTAGTTTTATAAATCCCGTCTACCGTATAAATGGTCAACAAATTCTTATCGATATCTGCTAGAATAAGATCCTCAATTTTTACCATAACCAGATGATCATCCGTTCGAATAGGAATGACCACCTGATTAGTCGTTGAAAATTGTTCTAAATACTCCATGACTTCTCTTGCTTGGTCAGTTAACTGAGCTGCCTGAATTAAAATGTGTGGGTCTTTTTCTGAAAACTCTGTCTTCATTTCAAAACGAATCTTCATTTTCTCTCCAATACATCTTTATTTTCTCTTGCTAAACACTTTAACAAATAAAAGCCAAAGAAGAATAGCGACGAGACTGATAATAACCACTATAAAGTATGTTTCTCCCTTTGTCAATAGTTCTTGCCAGTTGATTTGGATTCCCATTTTTTCTTGAAATTCCTGTAACAGACTGTTGTTTCCTGAAAATGCGGTCTCTAACCGATCTTTCATCAAGACTTGTCGATAAAGAGAAGCAATATAAGTTGCAGGGGTACATTTCATGAAAAGCTGTGCAGAATCAGGTAATACTCCAATAGGGATATAAGTTCCTACTAAAAATCCAGAAGCAGTTCCCACTATCGTTGCCAGTTTCCCAAGGCTATCTACAGATTGAAAACGGTAAATCAAGAGAACATTTACCAAACTTGAAAGCAGACTGCTTAACAACATAATCAAAGCGATTTCCGGTAAATGACTGATAACTGGGCTCTCTTTAAAATAAAAACTCATAACAGCATACATAAACACCTGCATGACAAAAGAAATGACAATACTACTGATTAGATAGGACGTCTGTAAGCCCCAGTTACCTAAATCTGTCAAGAAGAGATCTTGATCCACTTGATTTTCACGATCCTGTACCATTTGTGTAAGAGCCGTAAAACTGGTTGTCATCCCAGTCACAGCCAAGGTCCCACCCATCAGCCAGTTATTTAAAAGGTTCGTATTATCAGGGAGTTGGGACCAAGCATCCGTCAAGTTCTTCTGCAAAAAAATGATATAAAGGAGGAAGGAAATCAATGCCCCCAATAATGAGAAAAATACTCCCGAACGATTACGAAAATATAAGATAAAATTCCGTTTCAATAAAGCTAGCATTAGCGAACCTCTCTTCCTGTAAGTGCAATAAAGGCATCATCCATAGTACCTGGGCGAAACTCAAAAGAATCAATTTCTTCTCGAACTTTTGCCAAATATTCAATGGCTTCCTGTGACGTCCTTGGATAAAAAAGATATTCCAACTTGTTTTCTTCCTCTACTGTCATTCCAGTCTGTAGCAACTTTTCTAAATCTTTCATTTCCTTAAAACGAATTTTTAGGATATTAGATGCATACTGACTTTTGATAGCAGTCGCAGAACCTTGCGCAATCACTTTCCCATGATCAACGATATAGATCTGATCCGCTTCATCTGCTTCATCCAGATAATGAGTCGTTAAGATAATAGTCATCCCTTCATCCTTTTGTAGTCGATACAGTAGATCCCAGATGGATTTGCGAGTCTGAATATCAAGACCTGTCGTTGGTTCATCCAAGAAAAGAATATCTGGTCGCGAAAGAAGAGCACGCGCAATATCAACCCGACGTTTTTGTCCACCTGACAAGGTTCCATAGAGTTGTTTCTGGAAAGCCGTCAAACCCAGTTGATGGATCAAATCATCCACACGACTTGCTGCAATCTCCTTATACTGTTGAGCACGAATCGTGAGATTTTCCCTAACCGTCAACATCTCATCCAGTACACTAGCTTGAAAAACAACTCCAATTTTCGTATTTGGCGCATATCGAATCTGACCTTGTGTCGGATTTTTCAAACCGATTAACATGGAAATAGTGGTTGATTTCCCTGCACCATTGGGTCCCAAAATAGCATTGAAACTTCCTTTTTCAAACTCTAACTGAATATCATCGACAGCCATATGATTACCGTACCGTTTAGTCAAATGTTTAGCTTGTAAAATCATATTTTCCCCTCCTCTTTACCTCACTAGTTTAACAAAAAGAATGAAAGAAAAATCGACTTTTGAGATAAACAGTTAAAATGAAAGGACAAGTGGTAAAATAATGGGGGCTAAGTTAAAGTGGTTCAGGCTGCAACCGTTTTTCTCCTATCGAATCACTAGAGGAAGTGGAAAATCACTTACAACCACACATTATATTTTTAAACATGCACTATAAAAGAGGTGTTTTATAGCATCCGGCAGAAAAATCCAAGAGTCGGTAGTATTGTTCTCGCTAAACCAAACAATAAAAAATGAATCAGAAATCATGACACACACTCCCTTCTAGCAAAATGAAACTGCTGAATAGGACAGGATTGAATTTAAAGCAAGCAAGTATTGTCCTGAATTTGAAACTGCCATTAGTAAAATTTTTGACGATAAGTAGAGCTATTAGGAGAGGAATTTTCAATACAAGCAAAAACAGCTCTTGTTATCCAAGAAGAGCTGTTCTATTTTATGAAAGAGAGAGTCACTAGTGACCCTTGTGCTTCTCTCTACGTTTTTGCTGTTTGCGTTCAAATTTCTCTTGCTTGAGCAATTGCTTTTGGAGACTAGACTGTTGTTTTGAATGCTTTTTTCGTTCCTCAAACTGCAACTGTAAAAGTTCTTGTGACTTAGAAGAAACTTTCTGCTTCACCTGTTTCTTTACAGCTCGCTGCAGACGCTTCGGATTCTTAATCTTCACATGCTGTTTGACTGTTGCCTCTGGACTAAAAGATAACCGAACAAACTGAGTCTGTAAAAGTTTCAAAATTTCATCCTCTTTTGGTTCCTGACCAAATGTCACTCGACAAACTTGATAAGTTCCCTCGTACTCTTGTTCAAACAATCCATGCCAAAATCCATCTTCAAAATAAACTGTCAAGCCAATTGAAACGATTTCCACGACAGCACCTCCTTAAATCTATCCCTAAGAATGGACAACCAAGGAGGAAGGTTACTGATAGGCTTGCCTACGTCTGGACTACCAACCAGAACTGTGTTTTTATCTTAGTTGGGACTATTATAGCATAATCCAATTTAAAAATCCTCCAGATTCTACTCTGAAGGATTCCTATCTTATTTCACAACGATATTAACGAGTTTAGTTGGCTCAAACAGTTTGGGGAACTGTTTGAGGTTGCAAATGAGCAAATAAATTGGTTATTTCACCACAATATTCACAAGCTTGTTAGGGACACTAATCACTTTCACGATTTCCTTACCGTCAATTTCTGCTTTGACTTTTTCGTCAGCGAAAGCAATTTCTTGCAATTCTTCGCGTGACAGGTCTTTAGCGACCATGAGTTTGGCACGAACTTTACCTTTGATTTGGACGACGATTTCGATTTCGTCTTCAACCAATTTGCTTTCGTCCCATGTTGGCCAAGCTACATAAGAGATGGACTCACCTGTTGCTGCGACTGTTTGCCAGAGTTCTTCTGCCAAGTGAGGCGCAAATGGGGCGATCAATTGGATAAAGCCTTTAGCGTAGTCTACATAGAGTTTGTCTTCCTTGTTAGCTGCGTTGACAAAGACCATGAGCTGGGCAATGGCTGTGTTGAATTTCATGGACTCGATTTGCTCTGTGACAGCTTTAACAGTTTCGTTGTAAACCTTGTCAAGAGCGCCATTGTTTTCCCCAACGATTTCCTTACTTGTGATCAAACGGTACACACGGTCAAGGAATTTACGACTTCCTTCCAAGCCTTCTTCTGACCAAGCGATCGAAGCATCGAGTGGTCCCATGAACATTTCATAAACACGAAGGGTATCGGCACCATATTGTTCCACCACATCGTCTGGGTTAACCACGTTTTTGAGAGATTTAGACATCTTGGCTGGCGCTTGCTCCAACTCTTCTCCTGTTTCCACATGGAAGAAGGATCCGTCACGTTTTTCAACCTTATCAGTCGCCACAAGAGCCCCACGGTGGTCACGGTAGCTTGTTCCCAAAATCATTCCTTGGTTAAAGAGTTTTTGGAATGGTTCCTTAGTCGGAACAACACCGAGGTCATAGAGGAATTTGTGCCAGAAACGAGCGTAAAGCAAGTGAAGCACGGCGTGTTCTGCACCACCCACGTAGATATCGACTGGCAACCATTGTTTGAGGAGATCCTCATCAGCCAATTTCTCAGTATTGTGTGGGTCAATATAACGGAGGTAGTACCAGCTTGAACCAGCCCATTGTGGCATGGTGTTGGTTTCACGACGACCTTTGACACCATCTTCACGAGTCACTTCAAGCCAGTCAGTCAAGTTAGCCAATGGGCTTTCCCCAGTACCTGAAGGGCGGATATCCTTGGTTACTGGTAAGACAAGTGGCAATTCACTTTCAGGAACGGCTGTTGAAGTTCCATCTTCCCAATGAATGATTGGAATTGGCTCACCCCAGTAACGTTGACGGCTAAAGAGCCAGTCGCGGAGACGGTAGGTGACTTTTTCTTGACCGCAGCCTTTTTCTTCCAACCAAGCCACAATTTTAGCAATCGCTTCTTCTTTGTTTAGTCCATCTAGGAAGTCTGAATTGACATGAAGACCATCTTCAGTATAGGCAGATTCTTCAACGTTTCCACCTTCAAGCACTTCTACGATTGGAAGGTCAAATTGTTTGGCGAATTCCCAGTCACGTTGGTCGTGGGCTGGAACAGCCATTACCGCGCCTGTACCATAGCTAGCAAGAACATAGTCGGCAATCCAGATTGGAATTTCTTTGCCATTGACAGGGTTGATGGCATAAGCACCCGTCCAAACCCCTGTTTTTTCTTTGGCAAGGTCGGTACGAGCCAAGTCTGACTTGAGGCTAGCTTGGTGTTTGTAGTCAGCTACTGCCTCAGCTTGCTCTGGACTTGTGATGGCATCTACTAGTTCATGCTCAGGAGCCAAAACGGTGAAAGTCGCACCGAAAAGCGTATCAGGACGAGTGGTAAAGACGGTAAATTCCTTGTCAGTCCCTTTCACTTTGAAAGTTACATTAGCACCAGTTGATTTACCAATCCAGTTGCGTTGCATGTCCTTGATAGACTCTGGCCAATCCAACTCATCCAAGTCATTGAGCAAGCGCTCTGCATAGGCCGTGATTTTAAGCATCCATTGGCGCATTGGTTTGCGGACAACTGGATAGCCACCACGCTCAGAAGTTCCGTCAGGAAGGACTTCTTCGTTGGCAATGGCCGTTCCCAATTCTTCCACCCAGTTTACTGGTACTTCGGCTTCATAGGCCAATCCTTTTTCGTAAAGTTTGGTGAAAATCCACTGGGTCCATTTGTAGTAGTTTGGATCTGTTGTGTTGACTTCACGATCCCAGTCGTAAGAGAAGCCAAGCGCATTGATTTGACGTTTGAAGTTGGCAATGTTTTCCGCTGTAAAGTCAGCTGGGTCATTCCCTGTATCCATGGCGTATTGCTCTGCAGGCAAACCAAAAGCATCCCACCCCATTGGGTGAAGGACATTGTAACCTTGGGCACGTTTGTAACGGCTAAGGATATCAGTCGCTGTGTAGCCTTCTGGGTGTCCTACGTGCAGACCTGCTCCAGACGGGTAAGGGAACATGTCAAGCGCATAAAACTTCGGTTTTGAGGCATCTGTTCCTGTCTTAAATGTATGATGTTCTGCCCAGTAGCCCTGCCACTTAGGCTCAATTTCTTTATGATTGTAAAAACTCATGGTCTCTCTCCAATTTTGTGATGTTACTATTATACCATTTTTGAGGGAATTTGGTCTCGTTCTATTCTATACTTTTCTATTTTACCTTGCTCTAGAATTTTTAAACTGCTATACTTATAACAGAAAACCCTTCCAAGGAGGTAGCGGATGTCTCATTCCTTTAAAAAATCTCTCCAAAAAGAAATTCTCCATAGAAGCTCTATCGCAGCCTTTGTGACCTCTCTTTTACTACTCATTTTACTTTTTGGTTTTTCCTATTTTTTACAAAAGCAACAACTCTCCAAAGATACGAGACAGATTGTCAAACAGGTTCAAGAAATGAAAGAAGCAAATAATGAACTCCTGACTACTATGAACCATAAAATGATTCCTGGATTTTTGGATGGTAAACACACAGAACGAGAAGTCTTTAGCTTATTTTACGAGACAAAAGCTAAATTAAAACTTAGTTCTGACCTCATTATCCTAAGTGATACAGGTGAATTACTATTTAGTACCAATCGAAATCATCAAGAAAGTATTTTATCTCCCTACTATCTAAAACTGCTCATTCAAAATCCTTCTCAAGAAAAAGTGACAGAAAAAATTGCACTCTCTTCAGACAAGCAACACTACACACTCTTTATCAAACCACTACTTCAAAACCAACGAGTTAAGTCCTATACTATTGCTTTCGTAAATGAGAATGATTTCATCTCAAGTTTTCCAATGATCAATTCCAAATACATCATTACCGATAGTTTTGGAAATATGTTTTCTAACAATACAAATCAGTTCACTCGTTCCACTCTTGAAAAATTTGATGAAAAACTCCTACACTCTCGCACCCACTGGTATGCGAATGAACCGCTTATTGTTCAAAAAGAAAAAGTCGGTGCTATTTTTTCAATCTATACTTTTCAATCCTTCTTTCCCATTCCTAGCTTACTCGGTCTAGCCTCCATTCTCACCTTATGTATATTCTTCCTCTACTTCTGGCAAGCAAGGCGAATTGCTCATAAAATCGCCACACACAATGCTGTTCCTATTGAAAGTTTGGTTTACCAACTTCAAGAAATTCCTAAACAAGCAGAAAAAAGGCTTTCTCTACAAACAGGTGATGAGTTTGAGTTTATGGCAGAAAAAATCAACAATATGTTGTACGAATTAGATCAACTTCATCAGAAAATGTTGACCATAGAAAAAGAAAAGTGGATTTTTGAAAGAAAAATGCTGGAAGCTCAGTTCAATCCTCATTTTCTCTACAATACACTTGAGACAATTAAAATCACTTCTTTAATGGATGCCGCTCTTACACAAGACCTAATTCAAAATCTCACGCGCATTCTTCGCTACAGTATCACCGATTTAGAAAAAGAAACAACCATTTGTCAGGATTTAAAGATTATAGAGGATTACCTTACGATCCATAAGATTCGTTTTAAGCACTTTTCTTATGATATTGTCTGTCCAGAAACTGTCGACAATCAGCCTATCCCTAAGCTTTTCTTGCTTCCTCTAGTAGAAAATGCTATAAAATATGGGATGCAATACCGTATTGATCTTCATATAGATATCCACATTACCTTGGAAGAAGATTCTCTGACTTTTTTAGTCAAGGATAATGCCGGAGGGCTCACAAAACAAGAGCGACTCGCTATTTTAGATTCTTTAGAAAGCCCTCATACCCAGCATGGTATCGTTAACAGCTACAAACGATTGAGCAATTTCTTTTCTGATGTCCAGCTAGATTTAGGAGTCAATCGCCATGGAGAAACTTGGGTAAAATTTGTAACGAAAGGACTAACTCATGTTTAAGCTCATCATCGTAGAAGATGAACACCTCATTCGAAAATGGCTAGAGATTGCCGTAGACTACTCTGCCTTAGGCATCCAAGTCGTAGGAACTGCCAGTCACGGTCAAGAGGGTATGAAACTCATCCAAGAAAAAGAACCTCATATTGTCTTAACAGACATCACCATGCCAATTATGGATGCTTTTATGATGTTTGAAGCCACTCGTACTCTCTCCTATGAAAAAGTTATCTTATCAGGTTATAACGATTTTCAAAATGCCAAAAAAGCCATGCAATATGGGGCAGTTGATTTTCTATCCAAACCAATTGATACCAAGGAATTGACAGAATGTCTTCAAAAAATTGTTTTGCGATTACGAGTTAGCACTTATCAAGAAACTCCTTTTTTAGAAGAATATCAAACTTTACTCACCTCTATCCAACAAGTCGATACACAAAACCAAATCATTCAGCAAATTCTGGAATTTGTGCATCAACACTACTGCATGCACTTTACCATTTCTACCATTGCAGAGAATCTAGGGTATAGCGAAAGTTATCTATATAAGGTTATCAAAGAAGACTTCCCAATGACGCTAAATGAATATATCTTACGCTACCGCCTCAAGCAAGCTATAGATAAAATGGCTGAATCCCCTAATTCTCCCTTAAGCGATATCTCTGAACAAGTTGGATTTTCAGACTATAAATATTTTGCCAAAGTTTTTAAAAAGTATCTCCATATTTCTCCAAAAGAATTAAAACTTATGGATAAAAACCATTGATGTAAAAGGATTGCTCAACTCTAGCAATCTTTTTATTTTGTACTTCCCATCGAAATGAACTGCACCCCAAAAGTTAGACAGAAAGAATCTAACTTTTGGGGTGTTTTATTATGAAATTGAGTTATGAAGATA